>NZ_JBILJW010000005.1:0-164353 GCF_044377035.1 Silanimonas sp. | reverse complement strand
GTGCTTGCGGCCGCCCTGCGGCGGGACGCTGGCGACCGTGCCTTCGATCAGCTTCAGCAGGGCCTGCTGAACGCCTTCACCCGACACGTCGCGCGTGATCGACGGGTTCTCGCTCTTGCGCGAGATCTTGTCGATCTCGTCGATGTAGACGATGCCCTGCTGCGCCTTCTCGACGTCGTAGTCGCACTTCTGCAGCAGCTTCTGGATGATGTTCTCGACGTCCTCGCCGACATAGCCGGCTTCGGTCAACGTCGTGGCATCGGCCATCGTGAACGGCACGTTGAGCAGGCGCGCCAGCGTTTCGGCCAGCAGCGTCTTGCCCGAACCGGTCGGCCCGATCAGCAGGATGTTGGACTTCGCCAACTCGACGTCATCGCCTTTCTGGCGCGACTCGATGCGCTTGTAGTGGTTGTAGACCGCGACGGCGAGGGTCTTCTTCGCGCGCGGCTGGCCGACCACGTACTGGTCGAGCACCTCGAGGATCTCTTTGGGCTTGGGCAGGTGGCTGCGCGCCGCCTGCGACTTGTCCTCGAGCTCCTCGCGGATGATGTCGTTGCAGAGCTCGACGCATTCATCGCAGATGAACACGCTGGGGCCTGCGATCAGCTTCCGCACCTCGTGCTGGCTCTTTCCGCAGAAGGAGCAGTAGAGGATCTTGGAACTGTCGGCGGGGCGGCTGGGTCGGTCGTCGGTCATTTCTTGGGAAACCCGGGGGCAGCGGTCTCGGCCCGAGAATAGCACCGGCACCCCGGAGCGGAAGCCCCGAGGTGCTGGTACGGCGTGAAGGGGAAAACGGCGGCGTTCAGCCGGCCTGCACCGTGTCGTCCGGACGGCGCTCGAGCACGGCGTCGATCAGGCCGTAGGTCTTCGATTCTTCCGCGTTCATGAAGAGATCGCGCTCGAGGTCCTTCTCGATCTGCTCCACCGACTTGCCGGTGTTGGCGGCGTACTCGCGGGCCAGCTTCTCGCGGAGATACAGGATCTCCTTGGCCTGGATGGCGATATCGGTCGCCTGGCCCTGCGCGCCGCCCGAGGGCTGGTGGATCATCACGCGGGAGTTCGGCAGGGCGTAGCGCTTGCCCTTGGCACCGGCGGCCAGCAGGAACGAGCCCATGGAGCAGGCCTGACCGACGCAAATGGTGCTCACGTCCGGCTTGATGAAGCGCATCGTGTCGTAGATCGCCAGGCCGGCGGTGACGACACCGCCCGGCGAGTTGATGTACAGGCTGATGTCCTTCTCGGGGTTCTCGGCCTCGAGGAACAGCAGCTGGGCCACCACCACGTTGGCCATGTAGTCGTCGATGGGACCCACCAGGAAGATCACCCGCTCCTTCAGGAGGCGCGAGTAGATGTCGTACGCGCGCTCGCCGCGGGCGGTCTGTTCGACCACCATCGGGACGAGGTTGAGGCTCTTGGTCGGTTCCATGGGACGCTCCGGTTCGTTTAGGCGTTCGGGCGCAGCGCGTCAGTGAAGGACATCGCCACATCGGTCGCCTGCGCACGCTCGGCGATCCAGTCGATCACCTGCTCTTCCATCACGCGCGCCTGCAGGCCCTGCATCAGATTGGGGTCGTTGCGGTAAAGATCAACCACCTGCTGCGGATCCTCGTAGGTCGAGGCGATCAGGTTGATGGCTTGGTTCACGCGCTTCGGGTCAAGGCGAAGGTTGTTGCGCTTGGCCACCTCGCCAACGATCAGGCCGGCCGAAACGCGGTTGCGCGCGGCTTCCATGAACGGGGCGTGGTCGACCTGGCCGACGTTCTGGCCCTGGCGACGGGCGTTTTCGGCGGCCTGGGCGGCCATCGAGCGGGCCTCGGCCTCGATCAGGCGGGGCGGCAGCTCGATGTGGGTGTAGGCGGCCACCAGCTTCTGAGCCACTTCCGAGCGCAGGCGGGCCGACAGCGCGCCCTTCAGCTCGCGCTGCAGGTTGCTGCGCACTTCATCGCGGAACTTGTCGAGCTTGCCGGA
Source organism: Silanimonas sp. (assembly GCF_044377035.1). GTDB lineage: Bacteria > Pseudomonadota > Gammaproteobacteria > Xanthomonadales > Xanthomonadaceae > Silanimonas. The sequence goes on along the minus strand of NZ_JBILJW010000005.1, from coordinate 162,385 downwards.
CTTGACGCCGAAGCTCTTGATGAAGGCATCGTCGATGGCGGGCAGGTGCTGCTCGGAGACCTTCGCGGCCTTGACGTTCACCTGCGCGGTCTTGCCGGCGAGCTCGGCCACCCGCCAGTCGGCCGGGAAGCTGACGTCGACGGTCTTCTCTTCGCCGGCCGACAGGCCGACCAGGGCCTGCTCGATCGCCGGGAACAGCATGTTGCTGCCGACGACGGTCATGCCGCGCTCGACACCTTCTTCAGGCAGGCGCTTGCCATCGACGACGGCGAAGTTCTCGACGTTGACGAGGTCGCCGGCCTGCGCCGCGCGCTCGACGACATTCCAGGAACGGCGCTGCTGGCGCAGCGTCTCGATCATGTTGTCGATGTCGGCGTCTTCGACCGACGCAGCGGCGCGCTGGATCGGGAGCGTGGTGATGTCGATGTCGCCGAAGTCCGGCGCCACCTCGAAGGTGGCGGTGTAGCGGATATCTTCCGCCACGCCACCCTCGGCGTTGATCTCGGGCTGGCCCACCGGCTGCAGGTTCTGCTGGCGCAAGGCCTCGCCGAAGGTGTCGCGCACGACATCCGAGTACGCCTCCGAACGCACCTGCGCGCCGAAACGCTGCTCGATGACCTTCGCGGGGACCTTGCCCGGGCGGAAGCCGTTCATGCGCACCGTGCGCGAGAGCTCGCGAAGGCGGTTGCCCACGGCGCTCTCAAGGCGCTCGGCCGGGACGCTGACCGAAAGCTTGCGCCCCAGGCTGCCGATGGATTCAACGGAAACGTGCATGGTGACTCCTGAAATGTCGCGTGTTGTGCCGCGCTCGTCGCGCGCGCTGGAAACGAAAAAACCCGCGGAGTCAGGCCTCAAATCCTCCGCACCGGATGCTGCTTGGTGCGAAAGGAGAGACTCGAACTCTCACGGGTTGCCCCACTGGAACCTAAATCCAGCGCGTCTACCAATTTCGCCACTCTCGCAGGCTTTGGAGCAGGCGAAGCGGCGTTCGAGGTTTGGTGGGCCGTCTAGGATTCGAACCTAGGACCTACGGATTAAGAGTCCGCTGCTCTACCAACTGAGCTAACGGCCCGGAAACCTCGTCGCCGACGCGACTGCGAAGGCGAATTATGCCCTACTGAAGGGCTGGGGTGGAAGACGGGATTTGAACCCGCGACCCCTGGAATCACAATCCAGTGCTCTAACCAACTGAGCTACATCCACCACATTGAAACTGGCGCGCCCGGCAGGAATCGAACCTGCAACCGCCGGCTTAGAAGGCCGGTGCTCTATCCGATTGAGCTACGGGCGCTCAGAAACGGATGGACCCACCGGACCCGACGCCGGGGCATCAGCTTATCGACACCACCAGACCACGCAACTGGTCGGGGCAGAGGGATTCGAACCCCCGACATCCAGCTCCCAAAGCTGGCGCTCTACCAGACTGAGCTATACCCCGGCTTTGAAGCGGTCGGGCGAAGAACGACTGCCACGCGAATTGTGTTGGACCACTGGATCGACGCGATGCCGCGTCTCTCCTCCGAACAAAAAAGGTGCCGAAGCACCTTGTTTGATCGATGGCGCGCCCGGAAGGATTCGAACCTCCGACCCCCAAGTTCGTAGCCTGGTGCTCTATCCAACTGAGCTACGGGCGCGTAGAAGTGAAATTATGCGGAGTGGATGTCGGGACGTCAAGCCCCGGAACCCACTTTTCTGAACCACCACCGCGACGCATGCGATTGATGCAAACGCGCTGGCGATCCATTCCCACCAGACGAAGACGCCGCCCGAGGGCGGCATCGACGTGGCGGAGTGAGAGGGATTCGAACCCTCGATAGAGCTTTTGACCCTATACTCCCTTAGCAGGGGAGCCCCTTCGGCCTCTCGGGCATCACTCCGTCGACCCGCACCTCATCGGCGCGGGCGCAAAGAGTAACGGCTCACGCCTCTCCGGGCAAATCTTCTTTGCCCCTGGACGGCCCTTTGCCGGCTTCGTCGCGCTGAATGCGCTGGAAAATCTCTTCGCGATGCACCGCGACTTCCTTCGGGGCGGTGATGCCGATGCGCACCTGATTGCCCTTGACGCCAAGGACCGTCACGGTCACGGAGTCGCCGATCATCAGGGTTTCACCGACCCGCCTGGTCAAAATCAACATACGCGTGTTCCTCGTCCGGGGTTCTTCCTACACCGGACCGCGGCGGCATCCGAGCCCACCGCAGCCTGATCGGCTCTGCACGACGCACCGCACAGACCGCCGATACTAGGCGCGCTGGACTTCACGCGCAACGCGCCGGTGCCGTGGAAAAGGCAAGTTTCGTCAGCATCCGGCGCGCGCTCAGACGCCGAGCTTGCCCGCCACCCACGCCGGAACCGCCGCCAGCGCCGCGACGAGGTCGTCGCCGTCGCTGCCACCGCCCTGCGCCATGTCGGGACGCCCGCCGCCCTTGCCGCCCACCTGCTGCGCCACGTGCGAGAGCAGGTCGCCGGCCTTGACCTTGGCGAGCGCGCCGCCATGGCTGCCGGCGATCAGGCTGGCCTTGCCATCGTTGGCAGCCGCGAGGATGACGACGACGTCGCCGAGCTTCTGCTTGATGTTGTCGACAGCGTCGCGCAGCCCCTTGGCGTCGAAGCCCTCGAGGCGCGCAGCGACCACCTTGATGCCCCCGACGTCGACGGCCTGGGACGCGAGGTCGGCGCTGGCACCCGCTGCCGCCTTCGCCTTGAACGATTCGATCTCGCGCTCGAGTTTCTTCTGGCGATCGAGCAGGCCGCGCAACTTGTCGAGGAGATCGGACGCACGACCGCCGACGAGATCGGCGGCCTGCTCCAGCACCGCGTCCTGCGCGGCGATCTCGGCCAGCGCGCCGCGTCCGGTAACCGCCTCGATGCGACGCACGCCGGCGGCGACGCCGCCTTCCGAGACGATCTTGAACAGACCGATATCGCCGGTGCGGTGCACGTGCGTGCCACCGCAGAGCTCGGTCGAGAACTCACCCATGCGCAGCACGCGGACGCGCTCGCCGTACTTCTCGCCGAACAGCGCCATCGCGCCGAAATCGAGCGCCTCCTGCATGCCCATGTGGTGCACTTCCGCCTCGGCGTTGCGGCGGATCTCCGCGTTCACCATCGACTCGATGGTGGCGAGCTGATCCGGCGTGATGGCCGAGAAATGCGAGAAGTCGAAGCGGAGGCGGTCCGGCGCAACCAACGAGCCCTTCTGCGTGACGTGCTCGCCGAGCACCGTGCGCAGGGCCGCATGGAGCAGGTGGGTGGCCGAATGGTTCAGCACGACGTCCTGGCGGCGCCCATCATCCACGCGGGCCGAAACGCGATCACCGATCGCGAGGCCACCGGCGCTGACACGGCCGAGGTGCGCGTGGAACTGGCCGGCGAGCTTCAGCGTGTCCTGCACCTCGAAGGCGTCGCCGCGCGCATCGATGAGGCGCCCGGTGTCGCCGACCTGGCCACCCGACTCGGCGTAGAAGCTGGTCTTGTCGAGCAGGACAACGCCCTCTTGGCCCGCTGCAATGCGCTCGACCGGCTTGCCGTCAAGCAGAAGCGCGACGACGCGGCAGTCCTCCGTCTCGACGGACTCGTAGCCGAGGAACTGCGTAGGATTCAGCTTGGCGATGAGTTCGGCGGGCATGACGATGCCGCCGCCGAACTTGCCGGCGGCGCGGGCGCGCTCGCGCTGCTCGTTCATGCGCTGCTCGTAGACGGGCAACGCGTCGACGGCGGGCGACAGGCTGCGCTCGCGCAGGATGTCGAGGATGAGGTCGGGCGGGCAGCCGTAGGTGTCGTGCAACTGGAAGAGGGACTCGCCGTCCAGCACGGCGCCGGCCTTCGAGAGCGTGCCGTCCAGGCGCTGCATGCCGGCATCGAGCGTGGTGGCGAATGCGGCTTCTTCGGCCTTCAACGCCGCCTCCACCGTGCCTTGCTGCGACTTGAGTTCCGGATAGGCCTCGCCCATGGCCTCGACCAGCGGCTGCACCATGCGCCAGAACACGCCCTCGGGCTTGAGCGCACCGAGCTTCCAAACATGGCGCGTAGCGCGACGGATGATGCGGCGGAGCACGTAGCCGCGGCCTTCGTTGGACGGCAGCACGCCGTCGACGATGAGGAAGCTGGCGGCACGGATGTGGTCGGCGATGACGCGCAGCGACTTGTGCTCGAGGTCCTTGGTGTCCGTCAGGGCCGCGGCGGCCTTGATCAGGTGCTGGAACAGGTCGATCTCGTAATTGCTGTGCACGTGCTGCAGCACGGCGGCGAGGCGCTCGAGGCCCATGCCGGTGTCGACGCAGGGTGCCGGCAGCGGCAGCAGGCTGCCGTCCGGTTGGCGGTCGAACTGCATGAAGACGTTGTTCCAGATCTCGATGAAGCGGTCGCCGTCTTCATCCGGCGAGCCCGGGGGGCCGCCCGCGATGTGGGCGCCCTGGTCGTAGAAGATCTCGGTGCAGGGGCCGCAGGGGCCGGTGTCGGCCATCTGCCAGAAGTTGTCCGAGGCGTAGGGCGCACCCTTGTTGTCGCCGATGCGGATGATCCGTTCGGCCGGGATGCCGACGGTCTGGTTCCAGATGGCGAACGCTTCGTCGTCGGTGTGGTAGATCGTGACGAGCAGGCGGTCCTTCGGGAGCTTCCAGACGCCGGTCAGCAGCTCCCACGCCCAGCAGATGGCGTCCTTCTTGAAGTAGTCGCCGAAGCTGAAGTTTCCCAGCATCTCGAAGAACGTGTGGTGACGGGCGGTGTAGCCGACCTGGTCGAGGTCGTTGTGCTTACCGCCGGCGCGCACGCAGCGCTGCGAGGACACAGCGCGGGTATAGCTGCGCTTCTCGGCGCCAAGGAATACGTCCTTGAACTGCACCATGCCGGCATTCGTGAACAGCAGGGTGGCGTCATTGCCCGGGACGAGCGGGCTGGACGGGACGATCGTGTGGCCCTTCGACTGGAAGAACTCGAGGAAGTCGCGGCGGATCTCGGCGCTGGTTTTCATGCGGAACCTGAAGGCGGGTCGGAAGGGCACGGCCGGGGCCGCGTCATGCCGACATGGGAGGCGGAAAGTCAGCCTTCAAGGGTAGCAGGGGGCGCGCGGGGATTGGCTCAGGGCTCGTCGTCGCCTTCGGCACGCAGGGCCAGGGCCTGCCGGGCCTGGTCCTGCGAAAACCCTCGCCGCAGCAGGAAGCCCAAGGCCTTGTGCCGCAGCTTGATCGCCTCCGCCCCCCGCTCGGCACCTCGCAGCGCGGGGAGGAACCGGGCCGCGACGCGAGCCGCGGTGTCCGCCCAATCGAGGCCCTCGGCTTCCGCCGCCTCGAACGCCGCGTCGACATCAGCCGCGGGCACGCCGTTCACGCGCAACTCGGCGCGGATGCGGATCGGGCCCTGCCCCGCCAACGCGCGGCTTCGAACCAAGGCCTCGGCATAGCGACGATCATCCTGGAAGCCCTGCCGCTGCAGGGTCTCAACGGCGGCGTCGAGTTCATCGACCTCGACGCCCTTCCCGCGCAGCTTGCGCTTTAGCTCGGTGGCCGAGTGCTCGCGCCGGACCAGAAGCCCGAGGGCCCGCTGGTAGGCAGGGACCGCCGGTCGCTCGCGACGACCACGCGGGGTCGGCTCGCGATCGTCGGCGCCCTCGCCACTCACGCGTCAGCCGGCTCTTCGGATTCTTCGTTGCGGCTCTCGGCCGGAACGTAGAGCTCACGCAGCTTGGCCTCGAGCTCGGCGCACTGGCGCGGATTGTCCTTGAGCCACGCGCGGGCGTTCTCCTTGCCTTGGCCGATGCGCTCGGTGCCGTAGCTGTACCAGGCGCCCGACTTCTCGACGAGCTTGGCATCGACGCCCATGTCGATCAGCTCGCCCTCGCGGCTGATGCCCTCGCCGTAGAGGATCTCTGTGACGATCTGCTTGAAGGGCGGCGCCAGCTTGTTCTTGACCACCTTGATCTTGGTCTGGTTGCCGATGATGTCGTCGCCCTTCTTGACGGCACCGATGCGGCGGATGTCGAGACGGATCGACGCGTAGAACTTCAGCGCGTTGCCGCCGGTGGTGGTCTCGGGATTCTGGCCCGGCATCATCACGCCGATCTTCATGCGCAACTGGTTGATGAAGATCACCATCGTGTTGCTGCGCTTGATGTTGCCGGTGAGCTTGCGCAGGGCCTGGCTCATCAGGCGGGCCTGCAGGCCGACCTGCATCTCGCCCATTTCGCCCTCGATTTCCGCCTTCGGGGTCAGTGCGGCGACCGAGTCGACCACCACCACGTCGACGGCGTTCGAGCGCACGAGCATGTCGGCGATTTCCAGTGCCTGCTCACCCGTGTCCGGCTGGCTGACCAGCAGGTCGTCGAGCTTGACGCCCAGCTTCTGCGCGTAGATCGGGTCGAGCGCGTGCTCGGCGTCGATGAAGGCCGCCGTCCCGCCCGCCTTCTGGCACTCGGCGATGACTTGCAGGGTCAGCGTGGTCTTGCCGGACGACTCCGGCCCGTAGATCTCGATGACGCGGCCCTTCGGCAGGCCGCCGATACCGAGCGCGATGTCGAGCATCAGGGAGCCAGTGCCGATGACTTCGGCGGCTTCCACGTTCTTGTCGCCCATGCGCATCACCGTGCCCTTGCCGAACTGGCGTTCGATCTGGGTCAGGGCGGCAGTCAGGGCGCGCTTCTTGTTTTCGTCCATCGCGGTCATGTCGGGTCTCGGGTCAGAGGGTGTGGAAAGGAGTCTGGGGCAGGCGTTTCGCACAGGCTGAGACAGCGGCGGAACGTGGGATCAGGGTGGTGCAAACCGGCCGGGCGTCGCAGAAGCCGGTGCCGCGCGGAAGAGTCGGAGAATCAAGGCCCGGGGCGTACGCCGCGCTCACCGCGACGGCCTCAGCAGGCCGCAGAACAGGCCTTCGATGGCGAAATCCTGGTCCTCGGCGACGGCAATCGGCGCGTGTTCGGGATTGCGCGGCATCAGCCGAAGGCCCTCACCGCCGAAGTGCAGCACCTTCACAGTGATCTCGCCGTCCACCCGGGCGATGACCACCTGTCCGTGGCGGGCATCGGCCGTGCGGCGCACGCCGATGAGGTCGCCGTCGAGGATGGCTTCGTCGCGCATCGAATCGCCCTGGACGCGAAGCAGGTAGTCGGGCGTCGGGTGGAAGACATGCCGATCGAGCACCACGGTGGCGTCGCTACCGATGTCGGCCCCGATCGGCTGGCCGGCGGCGACACGGCCCAGCACCGGCAGCCGGACGGCATCGTCATCGACTGCAGAGGCGAGCGGCAGGGCCGACTGTGCCCTGGCCGGCGCCTGCAGCACGCGCAGGCCGCGGGCCTTGCCCGGCAGGCGCTCGATGGCGCCGGCGGCCTCGAGGGCCTCGAGGTGGTACTGCGCGGCGCGCACGCTCTTGAAGCCGAAAGCACGGGCGATCTCGGTCTGCGAAGGCGGCATGCCCTCCGACTCGATGCGTTCGGCGATCAGTTCGAGGATGGCGGTTTGGACGTCGGTCAGCGGCATGTGGGTAGTAATACTACTAACCAAGCCCTGCCACAAGCCCCCGAAGCGCGAGTGGGGGGACGCCGCCTCAGTCGGAGGTCAGGGCCAACAGCCCTCGCAGGGCCGCCGCAATGGTTTGCCGCCGCACCGCCTCGCGGTCGCCGGCGAAGTGGAACACCTCGGCCTTCGGGTAGCCGCCACGACGCTTCCAGCCGATCCAGACGGTACCGACCGGCTTGTCGACCGTCCCGCCGCCGGGGCCGGCGATGCCCGTCACCGCGACGGCCACCGAGGCCGCCGAATTCACCAATGCGCCCGACACCATCTCGATCACCGTTTCGCGGCTGACCGCGCCCTCGCGCTCGAGGGTCTGCGGCCGCACGCCGAGCATGGCCTGCTTGGCCTCGTAGCTGTAGGCGACCATGCCGCAGTCGAACCAGCCCGAACTGCCAGCGAGATCGGTGAGGGTCTTGGCGATCCAGCCGCCGGTGCAGCTCTCGGCGGTGCTGACGAAGAGGCGCTGGGCAACCAAGGCATCGGCGAGCTGCCGCGCCAGCGCGGCCAACTCGGCATCGTTGGGGAGGTAGGGCGTGTCCATCCCGCTAGACTAGCCGGCCCTTGCCCGACCGGTCAGCCCGCACGTTCCGAATGGCCAGCGACGCCCCACAGCACACCCCGCTGATGAAGCAGTTCTTCGCCGCCAAGGCGGAGCATCCGGACTTGCTGCTGTTCTTCCGGATGGGCGACTTCTACGAGCTGTTCTACGACGACGCCCGCAAGGCGGCGCGGCTGCTCGACATCACACTCACCCAGCGCGGGCAGTCGGGCGGGCAACCGATCCCGATGGCGGGCGTGCCGGTGCACGCCTACGAGGGCTACCTGGCCCGCCTCGTCGCCCTCGGTGAATCGGTGGCCGTATGCGAGCAGATCGGCGATCCAGCGCTGGCCAAAGGCTTGGTCGAGCGCAAGGTCGTCCGCATCGTCACTCCGGGCACGGTCACCGACGAGGCCCTGCTGCAGGAGCGCCGCGACACGCTGCTGATGGCGGTGGTGCGCGGGAAGAGCGGCTTCGGTCTGGCCTGGGCCGACCTCGCCGGCGGCCGCTTCCTCGCCAACGAGGTCGCCGACGAGGACGCGCTCGCCGCGGAGCTCGCTCGGCTGGAGCCGGCCGAAGTGCTCGTGCCGGACGAGGACGGCTGGCCCAGCGCGGTGACCCAGCGCCAAGGTGCGCGTCGTCGCGCGCCGTGGCTGTTCGACGCCGACAGCGCCCGGCGTGCCCTTCTCCGCTTCTTCAACTTGCACGACCTCTCGCCCTTCGGCCTCGAAGGAAAAGCGCTGGCGACGGCCGCCGCAGGCGCCCTGCTCGGCTACGTCGAGGAGACGCAGAAGCAGCAACTGCCGCACCTGACGGCCATCGCCGTCGAGGCCGCGGACGAGGCCATCGCCCTGAACGCCGCGACGCGGCGGCATCTCGAGATCGACACCCGCGTCGACGGCAACACGGCGCACACCCTGCTGGGCGTGGTGGACAGCACGATCACGCCGATGGGCGGCCGCCTGCTGCGGCGCTGGCTGCACCGGCCGCTGCGCACTCAGGCGGTCGTCGCCGAGCGCCACCACGCCGTGCGCAGCCTGCTCGACTCCCGCGCCTTCGACGGCCTGCGCGAAGCGCTGCGCCGCGTCGGCGACCTCGAACGCATCCTCTCGCGCGTGGCCCTGCGCTCGGCGCGCCCGCGCGATTTGTCCACCCTGCGCGATGGCCTCGCGCTCTTCCCTGCCCTGCGCGAGGCATTGGCGCCGCTGGATTCGCCCCGCCTCGCCGCCCTGCTCGCCCGGCTCGGCGAGCACGTCGACACCTCGGATTGGCTGCAGAAAGCCATCGCGCCGCAGCCGCCGTTGAAGCTGGTGGACGGCGGCGTCATCGCCGAGGGCTTCGACGCCGAGCTCGACGAGCTGCGCGTGCTGTCGACGAATGCCGACCAGTTCCTGCTCGACCTCGAGGCCCGCGAGCGCGCCGCTACCGGCATCGCCACGCTGAAGGTCGGCTACAACCGCGTCCATGGCTTCTACATCGAGATCAGCAAAGGCCAGGCCGACAAAGCCCCGCTGCACTACAGCCGCCGGCAGACGCTGACCGGCGCCGAGCGCTACATCACCGATGAGCTGAAGCAGTTCGAAGACAAAGTGCTCTCGGCGCGTGATCGCTCGCTGTCGCGCGAGAAGCAGCTCTGGGAAGACCTGCTCGACGGCCTCAATGCCGTGCTGAACCCGCTGAAAGCCGCCGCCGAGGCGGTGGCCGAGATCGACGTACTGGCCGCATTCGCGGAGCGCGCGCTGGCGCTGGATTGGGTGGAACCGCAGCTGGTGGCCGAGCCCAGTATCGGCATCGAGCGCGGCCGCCATCCGGTAGTGGAGGCGGTGCGCGAGGCGCCGTTCGAACCCAACGACCTCGCGCTGTCGCCCGAACGGCGGATGCTGGTGATCACCGGCCCGAACATGGGCGGCAAGAGCACCTATATGCGGCAGGCGGCGCTGATCGTGTTGCTGGCCTACGCCGGAAGCTTCGTGCCCGCCTCGCGCTGCGTGTTCGGGCCCGTCGACCGCATCCTGACGCGCATTGGCGCCGGCGACGACCTCGCCAAGGGCCAGTCGACCTTCATGGTCGAGATGAGCGAGACGGCCTACATCCTCCACCACGCCACCGCGCACTCGCTCGTGCTGATGGACGAGATCGGCCGCGGCACGTCGACCTACGACGGCCTCGCGCTGGCGCAGGCCTGCGCGCTGCACCTCGCCAACGTCAATCGCGGCTTCGTGCTGTTCGCCACGCACTACTTCGAGCTGACGGCGCTGGCCGGCGACGGCAGCAACGGCATCGCCAACGTGCACCTCGACGCTGTCGAGCACGGCGAGAAGCTGGTCTTCATGCACGCGGTGAAGGACGGCCCGGCGAACCGCAGCTTCGGTCTCCAAGTGGCGGCCCTCGCGGGCCTGCCGCGCGCGGTGCTGGGCGAAGCGCGACGCACGCTTGCGGAGTTGGAGCAGCGCAGCCGCGACATGCCGGCGACCGCCACCTCGCCGGCCGCCATCGACCAACCGGCACAGATGGCCCTGTTCCGCAGTCCGCCGCCGGCGCTCGACGCCTTGGCCGCGGTCGATCCGGACGAACTCACGCCGAAGCAGGCGCTGGAAGCGCTCTATCGCCTCAAGGCGATGCTGTAGCCGTTACAGCGCGTCGAGGTCGCCCAAGGCCTGGATCAGGCGGCGTTGGCGCTTGTTCGGGCGCGTCTCGGGCGGCTGGTAGCCCTGTGCTTCGAAACGCCGTTTCTCGCGCTCCGCAAGGCGGGCGGCGATCGACGCTTCGGATTCAACGTACAGCTGCTGCGCCACGCTGGCCGGGCCGCGCTGTTCGGCGACCCCGCGGACTTCGACCTCGTAGCGCTCGCCAGCCCGCTCGACGGCGAGCACGACGCCGGGGCGTACCGTGCGACTCGGCTTCAGGGTCTGGCCGTCGATGCGCACCTGGCCGAGTTCGATGGCCTTCTTCGCGAGCGCGCGGGTCTTGAAGAAGCGCGCCGCCCAGAGCCAGAGATCGAGACGCACGCCCGAGGCGTCTTCGGCAGCAGGACCCGCAGCCCCCGAAGGCGTGCCGGCGGACGCTTCGAATCGGCGGTGGCGTCGTCGTGTCGGAAGGATCATGGAGACGGAGGCCGGAAACACGAACGGCCGCGCGAGGCGGCCGTCCGGGGTTGGCGCTAGCGCGGCCGGGATTACTGGGCCGACTTGCGAGCCGCCAGGTCTTCCTTGATGCGCGCCGCCTTGCCTTCGAGATCACGCAGGTAGTACAGCTTGCCGGCGCGGACCTTGCCGTAGCGCTTCACTTCGACGGAGTCGATGATCGGGCTGTGGGTCTGGAACACGCGCTCGACGCCGAAGCCGTGCGAGATCTTGCGGACGGTGAACGAGGAGTTCAGGCCGCCGTTCTTCTTGGCGATGACCACGCCTTCGAAGGCCTGCACGCGCTCGCGGTTGCCTTCCTTCACCTTGACGTTGACGATCACGGTGTCGCCCGGGCTGAACGCGGGAAGCTGACGCTGGATCTGCTCGGCCTCGAACTGGGCGACGATCGACTTGTTGAGCTGGCTCATGGCTTTAAACCTGTGTAGTTCTTATAGATGCCGCGCCACGCAGGCACGTAGCCCGGGCGAGTCGGAAAGTATACCCCCGTCTTGACAGCCGGCGCTAGGGGCTGTCGGGGCTCGAAACTTGACGGGCGATGAATTCGGCGAGCAGGGCCCGGTCCTGCCGGCTCAGATCCATCCGGGCCAGAAGGTCCGGGCGGCGGAGCCAGGTCCGGCCCAGGGACTGCTGCCGGCGCCAGCGGGCGATCTTCGCGTGGTCGCCGGAGAGCAGGACCTCCGGCACGCCGTCGGTGCCGAGGGTCTCCGAGCGAGTGTAATGCGGGCAGTCCAGCAGGCCGTCCTCGAAACTGTCCTGCACCGCCGAAGCCGCGTCGTTGAGGGCGCCGTCGAGCAGGCGGCCCACGGCATCGATGACCACGGCCGCGCCCAGCTCACCGCCGGACAGCACGTAATCGCCGATCGACAACTCTTCATCGACATGCGCGTCGAGGAAGCGCTCGTCGACGCCCTCGTAGCGGCCGCACAGCAGCATGAACCCGGGCAACGACGCCAGCGACCGGGCCTTGGCCTGGGTGAAGCGCGGCCCCTGCGGCGAGAGATAGATAACCGGGCCGGAGGCACCGTCGGCACGTGCTGCGGCCAGGCAGGTTTCGAGGGGCTCGGGCAGCATCAACATGCCCGGGCCACCGCCGAACGGCCGCTCGTCGACGCGCCGGTAATTGCCGGTGGCGTAGTCGCGCGGGTTCCAGCCCTTCACCGCGATCAGCCCGCGCTCGGCGGCGCGACCGACCACGCCGACACCAGCCGCTTGGGCAATGAAATCCGGGAACAGCGTGAGGACGTCGATGCGCATGGGCGCGCCGATCAGAACTCGGGATCCCAGTCGACGACCATCCGGCCGCCGTCGAGGTCGACCTCGCGCACGACGTCCGGGGTGTAAGGCAGATAGCGCTCGCGCTCGCCCTTGATGGCGATGACGTCGTTGGCGCCGTTGTTGAACAGATGGGCAATGGTGCCGAGTTCGACACCCTCGACCGTCGCGACCTTCAGGCCCTCGAGGTCGACCCAGTAGTACTCGCCGGGCTTCGAGGGCGGCAGCTGCGAGCGCAGCACCCAGATCTCGGCGCCGACGATGGCCTCGGCGTCGTCGCGGGTTTCCACGTCGGGGAGGCGGGCGGTGACCGAACCGTTCGGGTTCACTTTGCCCTTCGCCCCGGACACGAGGCTTTCCTCGCCACGATGGACGAGGATCAAGGGCTTGTAGCGGAACAGCGCGTCACGGGGACTCGTCCAGGACTCGAGCTTCAGCTCACCCCGAACGCCGAACGCGCCGACCACCCTGCCCAACAGGATGCGGCGCTCGGTGCTCATTCAGGTCTCGTGCGCCATCGCGGAAGGATGGCGCAACGGGATCAAGCGGCCTTGGCCGCTTCCTTGACCAGCAGCGCGACCTTGTCGGTCATCTGCGCGCCGTGCGACACCCAATGCTTCACGCGATCGGAGTCGATTTCGACGCGCTTCTCGCCACCACGGGCGACCGGGTTGTAGTAACCGACGCGCTCGATGTTGCGGCCATCGCGGGCGTTGCGGCCGTCGGTGACGACGACGTGGTAGAAGGGGGCCTTCTTGGCGCCACCGCGAGCCAGGCGGATCTTGACCATTGCTGTTTGCTCTGTAGTTCTTGGGGTCATACCTGCCCGTTCAGGGGCAGGGAATTGGAAAGTCTAGCGGGGCCAGCCCCAAAAGGCAAAGCCGAGCATCAGGACGGGCTGCAACACCGGGACGCCGTTCAGGCTCGCCGTGCCAGCCCTCAGCGCGGGAAGCCGCCACCCGGGAAGCCCCGGCCGCCCATCATCCCCTGCATGCCGCGCAGCATGCCCTTCATGCCGCCACGCGACAGCTTGGACATCATCTTCTCCATCTGCTGCCACTGCTTGTAGACCTGGTTCACCTGGGCCGGGCTGGTGCCGGATCCCTTGGCAATGCGGGCCTTGCGGGAGCCGTTCAGCAGATCGGGATTGCGGCGTTCCTTCGGCGTCATCGAGTTGATGATCGCGATCATCCGCGGCACTTCCTTGCCGGTGACCTGCGCCTTCACGCTGTCTGGGACCTGGCCCATGCCGGGCAGCTTGTCCATGAGGCCAGCCAGGCCGCCCATGTTCTGCATCTGCAGCATCTGGTCGCGCAGGTCGTTCAGGTCGAAGCGCTTGCCCTTGGCGACCTTCTCGGCGAGCTTCGCAGCCTTGTCCTTGTCGACGCTGCGCTCGACCTCCTCGACCAGCGACAGCACGTCGCCCATGTCGAGGATGCGGCTGGCGGCGCGATCCGGATGGAACACGTCGAGGCCGTCCGGCTTCTCGCCAACACCGACGAACTTGATCGGCTTGCCGGTGATGTAGCGCACGGACAGCGCGGCACCGCCGCGGGCGTCGCCGTCGGTCTTGGTGAGCACGACGCCGGTCAGCGGCAGCGCCTCGGCGAATGCCTTGGCGGTGTTGGCGGCGTCCTGGCCGGTCATCGCGTCGACGACGAACAGGGTCTCGATCGGATCGACCGCGGCGTGCAGCGCCTTGATCTCCGCCATCATTTCCGCATCGATGGCCAAACGGCCCGCGGTGTCGACGATCAGGACGTCGGCGACATTCCGCTTGGCGGCGTCGATGGCCGCGCGGGCGATATCGACCGGCTTCTGGCCGGCTTCGGACGGATGGAACAGCGCGCCGACCTGGCCGGCGAGCGTTTCGAGCTGGGCGATGGCGGCCGGACGATAGACGTCGCAGCTCACCACCATCACCTTCTTCTTTCGGCGCTCCTTCAGGTGCTTGGCGAGCTTGCCAACCGTCGTCGTCTTGCCGGCACCCTGCAGGCCGGCCATCAGGATCACCGCCGGCGGCTGCTGGGCCAGCGAGAGCTCGGCCCCCTGCCCGCCCATCACCAGCGTCATCTCGTCGCGGACGACCTTGATCAGGGCTTGGCCGGGGGTGAGCGACTGCAACACCTCCTGCCCGACCGCGCGCACCTTGATGCGCTCGATCAGGGCCTGCACCACCGGCAGGGCGACATCGGCCTCGAGCAGGGCGATACGGACCTCGCGCAGGCTCTCGCGGATGTTCTCCTCGCTCAGGCGGCCGCGGCCGCGGAGGCGCTGGAGGGTGCCGGAAAGGCGCTGGGTGAGGGACTCGAACATGGCGGAAAGCGCTGCAGGGACGCGGTAAAGCGGGGCGCGAAGTATAGCCCCGGGGCCGATGCGAGGCGTTCTCGTCTCGAGGAGCCCTGTGCGACACTTCGGCCATGCCCACCGACCTGATCCTCGCGGCCTTCGCCGCGCTCGCCTACGCGCTCGCCGCCTTCGGGCTGGTGCGTCGCCTGCAGGCCGGCGGATCGGCGCACGGCGCGCTGTGGCCCCTCCTGCTCGCCGGCAACGGCGTCCTGCTGCAGCTCGGCCTTCACGCTTGGGCCGGGCACGTGAAGGGGGCACCGGACCTGCACTTCTTCGCGGCGCTCTCCCTCGTGAGCCTTGGCATGGCGGCCCTGACCGTCGCGGCGGCGAAGCTGGAACGGCTCGAAGCCCTCGGTGTGGTGGTGTTCCCCGTGGCAGCGGCCTGCGTGCTGACGTACGCCCTCGGCGCGCAGCCCGGCAGCGGCAGCAACGACCTCCCCTGGCCGATCCTGATGCACGCGTGGCTGGCCCTGCTGGCCTACGCAGCCCTTGCCTTGGCCGCGCTTTTCGCAGCCGGCCTGTGGCTGCAGGAACGCGCGCTGCGGCAGCGACGCATCACCGGCATCGTGCGGATCCTGCCGCCGCTCACGCAGTCGGAGAGCCTACTGTTCCGTACGCTGGTCGCGGCCTTCGCCTTGCTGACGCTGGCATTGGCGATGGGCCTGGTGTTCGTCGAGAACCTGTTCGCCCAGCACCTGATGCACAAGACCGTGCTGTCGCTGCTCAGCTGGACGGTGCTGGCCACCCTGCTGTTCGGCCATTGGCGCTGGGGTTGGCGCGGGGCCAAGGCAGCACGCTGGACGCTCGCCGCCATGCTGCTGCTTGGGCTGGCGTTCTTCGGCAGCCGCTTCGTCTACGAGTTCCTGCTCGCGCGCTGAGCGTCCACCGCCTCAGGCCTCGATGCGCTCCGAGGGCTGGAAGGGCTCGATGCGCCCGTCCGCGAAACGCTGGAAAAGCACCGGCGAGAGGGCGTAGGCCGCATCGGCGTGGATTTCGGTCGCGTATCGGCGAAGCTCGGCGACGACCTTGGGGTCGGCGCTGTCGCCGAACACGAGGACGTCGCGCGCGGGAATCGCGATCACCGGGTCGCCGCGGAGGCGTTCCCTCTCCCGAACCCAGAATTCGTCAAGAAGCACGATCGAGGCTTCGTAGTAGCCGCCAGCGACGACCATGTTCAGCCCGCCGCCGCGCTGCACCTCGAGGCGCGTCAACTTCGCGCGCAGGTTGTCGACGGCGCGACGACGCAGGCCTTCGACACCGATGCCGCGATCGACGAACCAGTCTTCGCCGACATAGGCGACGTTGTGCGGCGTGTCGATGGCATAGACGATGGCGAGGTGCGCGTTGAGTGCTTCGCTGCGATGGCCAACGGGGCGACCGTCCTCGCGCACCGGCAACGCATCGAACCAGTCGGGCGACTTCAACACGGGCACGATGTCGTCGATGCCGGCCGCGTCACTCGCGGCAGCCCCGGTGCTCGAAGCCAACCAGGCTGCGATGACGGCCTCGCGTCCGGCGTCGTCGGCCGCCTCGGCCGCGAAGCGGTAGGCGTTGTCGAGGAACACCTGCTGCAGGCCTTCCGCGCCCTCGATCGAAAGCGAAAGGCGGCTGCTGACGGCCACCGTCCGACCCGGCATCGCGGCGCGCAGGCGGCTGGCCATGTCCTCGGTGAAGGCGTCCGGATCGAGCGCCGGACGTGGCGCCCCGAACATCGCGGACTTCAGTGCGTCCCACCATCCCATCGTCGACCCTCCTGCTCAGCCCGTGGCTTGCTCGAGCGCTTCCGACAGCCGCTCGACACCGATCACCTCCATCTCGCCGACGCGGCCGGATTTCGGCGCGTTGGCCTTCGGCACCACGGCGCGCTTGAAGCCGTGCGTCGACGCCTCCTTCAGGCGTTCCTCGCCATTCGGCACCGGCCGCAATTCGCCGGATAGACCAACTTCGCCGAACGCGATGGTCTTCTCAGGCAACGGGCGATCGCGCAACGAGCTGAGCACCGCAAGCAGCACCGGCAGGTCCGCGGCGGTTTCCTGCACGCGGATGCCGCCGACAACGTTGACGAACACATCCTGGTCGAACACGCCGACGCCGCCGTGGCGATGCAGCACCGCCAGCAGCATCGCCAAGCGGTTCTGCTCGAGGCCAAGCGCGACGCGGCGCGGATTGGCGAGCGGGGATTGATCGACGAGGGCCTGCACCTCGACCAACAGCGGCCGCGTGCCTTCGCGGGTCACCATCACCGCGCTGCCCGGCTGCGGCAAGCGCGCGCCGGAGAGGAAGATCGCCGACGGATTCGACACCTCGCGCAGGCCCTTGTCGCCCATCGCGAACACGCCGAGCTCATTGACGGCGCCGAAGCGGTTCTTGAAGGCGCGGAGCACGCGGAAGCGGCTGCCGGCTTCGCCTTCGAAATAGAGGACGGCGTCGACCATGTGCTCGAGCACGCGCGGGCCGGCAATGCCGCCCTCTTTGGTGACGTGGCCGACGAGGAACACGGCCGTGCCGGTTTCCTTCGCGAAGCGCACCAGTTTCGCCGCACTCTCGCGCACCTGGCTCACCGAGCCGGGCGCCGCGGTGAGCAGTTCCGACCACAGGGTCTGGATGGAATCGGCGATCATCAGCCGCGGCTTGGCCTGCGCCGCCTGCGAGAGGATGCGCTCGACGCAGGTCTCGGCAAGCGCCTGCACGCCGTCGATGCCAAGGCCGAGGCGCTGCGCGCGACCCGCGACCTGCGAGAGGCTCTCTTCACCGGTGACGTAAAGGCCCGGAACCCGCGCGGCCATGGCGGAAATGGCCTGCAGCAGCAGCGTCGATTTGCCGATGCCGGGATCACCGCCGACCAGCACCACCGAGCCCTCGACCAGCCCGCCGCCGAGCACGCGATCAAGCTCGCCGATGCCGGTGGACACGCGCGATTCGGCCTCGTGCTTCACCGATGCCAGCGGCGTGATGCGGGCCTGTTCCGGCACGCCGGCCCAGTTCCCGTGGCGGGGATTCGACTTCGCCGATACCGGCTCGACGACGATCTCCGACAGCGTGTTCCACGCGCCGCAGGCTTCGCACTGCCCCTGCCACTTCGAGTAACTCGCACCGCAATCGGTGCAGACGTAGGCCGTCTTCGCCTTGGACTTGCTGCCGGTAACCGCCACGCCGATGCTCCTTGGATCAGAACGCCAGCTTGCCATGCGCGGGTCGCAGGGCACGAGACGCCGCGCGAAGCCTAGGGGACTGCCTTCGACAGTTCCATCAGGAAGGCATCGCGCTCCGCATCGGAGATCGGCGTGAGCGCTGCGCCGAATTCATCCTTGATCGCAACGGCGAAGGCCTGCGCCCAGTGCGCGTTCAGCACAGTGCCGGCGTGGCCATCGGCGAGATAGAGATGCGCGAGACCATCGCCCTCACCGAAGGCCGCGGACCAGGCCACGGTCCCGCCCGCATCGCGCACGGGGATCCCGCGATAGGCTGGGCGGCCGTCGTCGGAACGCGCACCGACCAGGCCGCGATAGAAAGCCCGGTCATCGAAGAAAGCCCGATTCGGCGAAGCACCGGCGATCGTCCGAAGGCCTGCATCGAAACGATCGAGCATCGCGGCGATGCGTTGCCGCTCGACGGGATCGGTGTACTCGCCGCTTCGGCGCGGCCAGTCGACGTTGTCGAGCACGCCCACCAGCAGGATGCGCAGCTCCGGCTGCACGTCCGCCAGCTGGCGCAGGGCGAGATCGATGGATGCGAGGCAGGCGTCGACGCGGCGACGATTGGCGTCGCTGTCACCATCGCGGGCGAAGGCGTCGAGCGCTTCGCCGGTACCGAGGTCGTTGATGCCGATGCGGACGACGACGACGCCAGTGCGCCATGCTTCGGGCTGCACCGCCACGCGCGCGGCAAGGCGTGGGGCTTGCCGCCCCGGGCCCTCGACGAGGTCGGCGCAACGCGCGCCCGACCAGGCGTAGTTGAATTCGTGGTCCTGCTTTTTCGGCGAGCGACGCTCGATGCCCAGCCAGCCGAGGGGCGTGGCCCATCGGCCGCGAAGGCCCCATTCGCCCCATCCACCGGGGTCGATTTCGTCGCCACGAAGCCGGACGAGGACTTCGGTCCACTGCAGGGTCGTCGCACGCTGGAGGCCGCCACGCTCGGAACCCGACTCGGCGAACGTGACGCGGTCCTGGTAAGCGTGGGAGTCGGAATCGCCCAGCACCGCGAACGGCACGCGATCGGCCGACGGCGACGGTCCGTAGGGGCCCGCACAGCCAACCAGCAATGCGGACAACAGGAGAGCGGCGGGAAGCGCGTGTTCCGTGCGACGGAAGAAGCCCATCGGGTTCCGTTGGACGCGCTGGAGGGGGGGGCTGATGGTGCCGGAGAAGGGACTCGAACCCCCGACCTACGCATTACGAATGCGCCGCTCTACCAACTGAGCTACACCGGCATCAGACGCGGGATTTTAGGGGGCCGTGGGGCCGCGGTCAATCGACCAGGCTGATGCGGAGTTCCTTGGGCAGGGCGAAGACCACGTCCTCGGGCTTGCCGGAAAGCTCCGTCGCCGCCCCGCCGCCCAGTTCAGCCAGTCGCGCGATCACGCCCTGAACCAGCAGTTCAGGTGCGGATGCACCGGCAGTGACGCCCACGCAGCGCTTGCCGTCGACCCAGCGCGGATCGACATGCTCCGCCCCGTCGATGAGGTAGGCCTCGACGCCGTTCTTCTCGGCCAGCTCCCGCAAGCGGTTCGAATTCGAGCTGCTCGGGCTGCCGACCACGAGGATCAGGTCGCAGCGCGCGGCCAGGTCGCGGACGGCGTCCTGGCGATTCTGCGTGGCGTAACAAATGTCGTCGTGGCGCGGGCCCTGCATGGCCGGGAAGCGCCGCTGCAGCGTGGCGATGATGTCCTTGGTGTCGTCGACCGACAGCGTCGTCTGCGTGGTGAACGCCACGTTGTCGGGCTGGGCGATGGCGATGCGCTCCGCCTGCTCGACGTCCTCGACCAGGTAGATCGAGCCCGTACCGGCTTCCTTGCGCCACTGCCCCATCGTGCCCTCGACCTCGACGTGGCCGGCATGGCCGATCAGCACGACATCGCGACCCGCGCGGCAATGCCGCGTGACTTCGATGTGGACCTTGGTCACCAGCGGACAGGTCGCGTCGAACACCTTGAAGCCGCGCTCGGCGGCCTCGTTGCGCACCGCCTGCGAGACGCCGTGGGCACTGAAGATCAGGGTGGCTCCGGACGGCACGTCGGCGAGGTCCTCGATGAACACCGCACCTTTGGCCCGCAGGTCCTCAACCACGAATTTGTTGTGCACCACTTCGTGACGGACGTAGATCGGCGCACCGAGCTGCTGGAGCGCCCTGTCCACGATCTCGATCGCGCGGTCGACGCCGGCGCAGAAACCGCGAGGATTCGCGAGCAGGACGTCGAAGCTCATTTCCTTTCCCCGCTGAAGAAACTGGCGATCACGAGCAACACCGCGCCGGCAACGATCGCCGAGTCGGCCACGTTGAACACGGGCCAGCTGTGCTCACGCCAGTACCAGTGGACGAAGTCGACGACGTAGCCGAAGCGCACGCGATCGATGAGATTGCCCAGTGCACCGCCGATGATCAGCGCGAACGGCAGGGCCTCGGGCCAATGGCCGCGCGGCAGCTTGCGGAGCCAGTGCACCAGCAGGCCGCTGATGCCCACGGCCAGCGCACTGAAGAACCAGCGCTGCCAGCCCGACGCCCCGGCGAGGAAGCTGAAGGCCGCGCCATGGTTCTTCGCCAACTGCCATTCCCAGAAGCCATCAATGACGGGGATCGTGGGGCCGCCGTACTCGAGGATCGACAGGAAGTAGAGCTTGCTGGTCTGGTCGAGGACGATGACCACGGCGGAAAGCCAGAGCCAAACGAGGGCGTTCGGCGTCACGACGTCGTTGCGGATCGGGGCGTTGGAGGTGGAATCGGTCACAGGGCGGCGATCAGAAGAAGCGGCGGTCTTCGCCCGCGCCGTCGACGTTGTCGACGCAGCGGCCGCAGAGCTCGGGATGGTCGGCGTGCGTACCGACGTCGTGGCGGTAGTGCCAGCAGCGCACGCATTTCGCGGCCGAGCTGGCCACCGCCCGGATGAACGCCCCGGCGACGCCGTCGGCCGCCACCGCGTCGGTGGGCTTGTCGGACGCCGGGTGCAGGCGCAACTCGCTGGTGATGAACAGGAAGCGGAGTTCGTCGGCCACCGGCGCCAGCGTCGCGTCGTCGACGTAAAGGTCGACCTCGGCCTCGAGCGAGGCGCCGATCGCGCCACCGGCACGCATCGGTTCCAGCACCTTGGCCACGGCCTCGCGCAGCGCCAGCAGCGCGGCGAAGGTCTCCTTCGAGAGCGCACCGCCCGCAGGCAGGGCATCGAGGTCGGTACGCCAGGTGGCGAACAGCACGTGGGCCTCGCGCGCACCCGGCAGGTGCTGCCAGAGCTCGTCGGCGGTGAAGCTCAGGATCGGCGCGATCCAGCGCGTGAGCGCATGGGCGATGCGGAACATCGCCGACTGCGCCGAGCGGCGGCCGCGGCTGTCCACCGGCATGGTGTACAGGCGGTCCTTGGTGACGTCGAGGTACAGCGCACCGAGGTCGTTGGTGCAGTAGTTCTGCAGCGCGGCGACGACGGCGGCGAAGTCGTAGCGGGCGTAGGCCGCGGTGATCTCGGCCTGCACCTCGCCGGCGCGGGCCACGGCCTGCGCGTCCAGCCACAGCAGTTCGCCGTTCGGCAGCAGGTGCGTGGCCGGGTCGAAGCCCGAGAGGTTGCCGAGCAGGAAGCGCGCGGTGTTGCGGATGCGGCGGTAGGCGTCGGCGGTGCGCTTGAGGATGTCGTCGGAAACGGACATCTCGTTGCGGTAGTCGGTACTGGCCACCCACAGGCGCAGCACGTCGGCACCCATCTGGTCGATGACCTTCTGCGGTTCGACGACGTTGCCGATCGACTTCGACATTTTCCGGCCCTGCGCATCGACGGTGAAGCCGTGCGTAAGCACCTGCCGGTAAGGCGCCGCCCCGTCGATCGCCACGCCGGTGAGCAGCGAGCTCTGGAACCAGCCGCGATGTTGGTCGGAGCCTTCGAGGTAGAGATCGGCCGGCTTGCCCAAGCCCTCGTCGGCGCGCGCGGCGAGGACGGCCTCGTGGGTGACGCCGGAATCGAACCAGACGTCGAGGATGTCGGTGACCTTCTCGTAGTCGGCGGCCTCGGCGCCGAGCAGTTCGGCGGCGTCGAGCGCGAACCACGCGTCCACCCCGCCCTGCTCGATCTTCGCAGCCACCGCGGCCATCAGTTCGGCCGTGCGCGGGTGGATCTCGCCGGTGATGCGGTGCGTGAACAGCGCGATCGGCACGCCCCAAGTGCGCTGGCGCGAGATGCACCAGTCCGGGCGGCCGTCGACCATGGCGCTGATGCGCGCTTCGCCCCAGTCGGGGAACCACTGCACGCCCTTGATGGCGGCCAGCGCGTCGGCGCGCAGGTTGGCCTGCGTCATCGAGATGAACCACTGCGGCGTGGCGCGGAAGGCCACCGGCGTCTTGTGGCGCCAGCAGTGCGGGTAGCTGTGGTGCAGCTTGCCCGAGGACAGCAGCACGCCGCGGGCACCCAGCGCCGCGACGATGACGTCGTTCGCCTTCCACAAATGCGTTCCGGCGATCGCGACCTCGCCTTCCGGCGTCGGGATCGGCGGCGTGCCCGGCAGGTACAGGCCCTTGCCGTCGACGGGATTGATCTGCGCGGCGGTGTAACGGTCGGTGAGCCCGTAGAGCTTGCCGACCACGAAGTCTTCCTGGCCGTGGCCGGGCGCAGTGTGCACCGCACCGGTGCCGTCGTCGGCGGTGACGTGGTCGCCAAGGATCAGCGGGATCTCGCGCGCGTAGAACGGATGCGCGAGCACGAGGCCCTCGAGCGCGCGGCCTTCGACGCGGCCCAACACCGTCACCTCAGCCACGCCGTAGCGGGCCAGCGCCTTCTCGACCAGCGCTTCAGCCAGAACGAGCAGCACGCGGCGGCCGTTGCGCGCCGGGCCTTCGACCAGCGCGTAGCCGAGCTCCGCGCCCAGCGTCACCGCCAGCGAGGCGGGCAGCGTCCAGGGCGTGGTGGTCCAGATCGGCACGGCGACGATGGCGTCGCCGGATTCAACGCCGAACTTGGCGGCCAGCGCCTTCGGATCGCGCGCGTCGTAGGCGACGTCGACCATCGGCGAGGTCTTGTCGGCGTACTCGATCTCGGCTTCGGCCAGCGCCGAACCGCAGTCGAAGCACCAGTGCACGGGCTTCGCGCCGCGCACGAGGTGGCCGCGATCGACGATCTTCGCCAAGGCGCGGACCATGTCGGCCTCGAAGCGGAAGTCCATCGTGCGGTAGGGATGGTCCCAGTCGCCGAGGACGCCAAGGCGCTGGAAATCGCGCGACTGGCCGGCGATCTGCTCGGCGGCGTACTCGCGGCACTTCTGCCGGAACGCGGCGGCGTCGAGCTTGTCGCCCACCTTGCCGAACTTCTTCTCGACGGCGAGTTCGATCGGCAGGCCGTGGCAGTCCCAGCCCGGCACGTAGGGCGCGTCGAAGCCGGCCAGCAGCTTCGACTTCACGACGAGATCCTTGAGGATCTTGTTGACCGCGTGGCCGATGTGGATGTTGCCGTTGGCGTAGGGCGGGCCATCGTGCAGCACGAAGCGCGGGCGGCCGGCGGCATTCGCGCGCACCTGGTCGTACAGGCGGCCATCCTGCCAGCGCTGCAGCGTGGCGGGCTCGCGCTTCGGCAGGTCGCCGCGCATCGGGAAGGCCGTGTCCGGCAGCGAGATGGTGCTCTTGTAGTCGATGCTCACGGCGTCGTCAGGCTCAAGGAATGGGGATGGCCGGCCTTCGGGAGGCCGGCGAGGATCGCGCGCGCTTGCGCCGAATCGCGATCCATCTGTTCGATCAGGGCGGGCAGGCCGTCGAACTTCAGCTCGTCGCGCAGCTTGGCCACGAACTCGACGCTCAGGCGCTTGCCGTAGAGATCGCCGTTGAAGTCGAACAGGTGCGCTTCAAGCAGCGGCTCCTTGCCATTCACCGTGGGCCGCGTGCCGAGGCTGGAGACGCTCGGCATCGGCTGGTCGCCGACGCCGTGCACCCAAGTGGCGAAGATGCCGTGCATCGGCGGGCGCTTGCCGCCGAAACGCAGGTTCGCCGTCGGGTAGCCCAGCGTTCGGCCGAGCTGCTTGCCGCGCACCACGCGGCCGGGGATGGCGTACGGCCGCCCCAGCAACACCGCGGCGCGGTCGAGTTCCGCATTCGCCAGCGCGGCGCGCACAGCGGTGCTGGAGACGCGCTCTCCGGCGTCCTCCACCAGCGGCAACGCATGGGTGGCGAAGCCGAGCTCGGCGCCCATCCGCTGCAGCAGCGCGACATCGCCGCCGCGACGGTGGCCGAAGCGGAAATCGGGCCCCACCCACACCTCGCGGGCGTGCAGCTTCGCGACGAGGACGGCGCGGACGAAGTCCTCGGCGGCCATCGCCACCATCGCCGGGTTGAAGCGCAGCAGGCCGATGACATCGACCTCGAGCGCCTCCAGGCCGGCGATCTTCGCGGCAGGCAGGATCAAGCGCGCCGGCGGCTCCGGGGCCATGAAGAACTCGCGCGGCAGCGGCTCGAAGCTCAGCACCACGAGCGGCAGGCCGAGCTCGCGCGCACGGGCGCGGGCGCGGCCGATCAGCGCCTGATGACCCCGATGCAGGCCGTCGAACGCACCGATGCAGACCACGCTGCCGGCGGGGGTGGGCGACGCGCCCCCGATGTCACGGAACAGCAGGCTCATAAGCCGCCGAGTATAGCGGCCTCAGTGCGCCCAGACCTGCCGTGGACGGACGCCAAGCGCCAGCAGCGACAGGGCGTACACACCGGCACCGGCGGCCACGCAGCCCAGCACGGCGGCGATCCGCGGCCACTCGGGCATGGCGGTGAAATCACCCAGCCAGCTGCGCAGGGCGCCCAAGGCGGCGGCCATCAGTCCGGCGGCCACCAGCACCTGCAACAGGTAACGCCCCCAGCCCGGCTGGGTCCGGTAGAGGCCATCGCGATGCAACCAGGCCCAGAGCAGCGCCGCGTTCGCGATGCCGGCCAGCGCGGTGGCCAGAGCGATGCCCGCGTGTGCGCCGTGGACACCGTACTGCCAGAGCGGCGTGGTGATCGCCGCGGTCAGCCCGATGTTGATGAACACCGTGGCGACGGCCGCGCGCATCGGCGTCTTCGTGTCCGAGCGCGAGAAAAACGCGGGAAGCAGCACCTTCGTCAGCATGAAGGCCGGCACGGCGAGCGCCGTCGCCGACAGCGCGAGGCCGGTCATCTTCGCGTCGTCGGCCGAAAACGCGCCGCGCTGGAACATCGCCGAGGCCAGGGGTTCGGCGAGCATCAGCAGGCCGACGCCGGCTGGGACGCCGGCCAGCAGCACCATCCGCAGCCCCCAGTCGATCGCCTTGGCGTAGCCCTCGGTATCGCCGGCGGCGTGGCGGGAGCTGAGGTGCGGAAGGATCACCGTGCCGATCGCCACCCCGAACAGGCCAAGCGGGAACTCGCTGAGCCGATCGGCGTTGTACAGCCAGGTCTGGCTGCCGGTGACGAGCAGCGAGGCGAAGATGGTGCCGACGATCAGGTTCAGCTGCGCGACGGAGGAAGAGAACAGCGTCGGCAGCATCAGGGCCCCGACCTTGCGCACCGCCGGATGGCGGAAATCGAGGCGGAAACGCGGCCTTGCCCCGATCCGACCCAACGCCGGCCACAGCAGGGCGAACTGCAGCACGCCTGCCAGCAGCACGCCCCAGGCCAAGGCCATCGGCGGCACCTCGAACAGGGGCGCCAGCGCCAGCATCGCCGCGATCATCGCGACGTTGTGCAGCACCGGGGTGACCGCCGCCAGGCCGAAGCGGCCATGGCTGTTCAGCACCGCGCCGGCGAGCGCCGTCAGCGAGATGAAGACGAGGTAGGGGAAGGTGATCCTCAGCATCGACGCGATGGCGTCGATCTGGCCCGGCTGGTCGAGGGCCCCGGGGGCGAAGACCGCTGCGATCCAAGGCGCAGCGAGCATGCCGAGCCCGGCCACGACGATCACGACGGCGCATAGCGCGGCGGCCACATGGTCAAGGAAGTCCCGGACGGCCTCGCGGTCACCCTGCTCCTTCAGGGCCGAGTAGGCGGGCACGAAGGCCGACGAGAACGAGCCCTCGGCGAAGATGCGCCGCAGGTAGTTCGGGATCCGGTAGGCGATGACGAAGGCGTCCATGGCCGCCGAGGCGCCGAACAGGCTGGCCTGCAGCACGTCGCGCGCGAATCCGGCGAGCCGGGACAACAGGGTCATGGCGCTGAAAACGGCGGTGGACCGCAGCAAAGCGGGCTTCTTCACGCCGATTTCCTGAACACCAGGGCCGGAAAGCCGCTTACTTCTTGACGCACCAAGGCTTTTCCCCAATACTCCGCGGTCTTTCGTGCACCATCTTACCCAGTTTCACGCAGGAGCCGTCCGTGGCCAACATCAAGTCCGCCAAGAAGCGCGCCAAGCAGGCCGCTGTTCGCAATGCTCGCAACTCGGCCCAGCGCTCGATGCTGCGTACCGCCGTCAAGAAGGTCGTCAAGGCCATCGATGCCAAGGATGCCGCCGCCGCCGAGGCCGCGTTCGCCATCGCGCAGCCGATCCTCGACCGCTACGCCTCGCGTGGCCTGATCCACAAGAACAAGGCTGCCCGCCACAAGGCCCGCCTGAACGGCCACATCAAGGCCCTCAAGGCCGCCTGATCACGGGCGCAGCCTTCCGTGGCCCGCAAGGCCCATGGAACACGAAAAAGCCGGCATTACGCCGGCTTTTTTGTTGCCCCTCGCTGACGGAAACGGGCGCCGTCAGGCGCCCTCGCCGGTCCGCGGCGCCGGCGTGTTCCGCTCGACCCACGCGGCGTCCTCGGCCGCTTCCGCCGCCTGGTGCTTCAGGTCGTCGAAGAACTGCTGGACCTTGAGCATGATCGGGCGCGTGCCTTCGCGGCTGATGGCAGAAACGACGAAGTGCGGGCCCTTCCAGTCGAGCCGCTGAACGACGTCGGCGACGCGCTCGGCAGTTTCCTCCTCGTCGAGCAGGTCGGCCTTGTTGAGCACCAGCCAGCGCGGCTTCTCGAGCATCGCCGGGTCGTACTTCCGCAGCTCGTTTTCGATGGCACGCACCTGCTCCACCGGGTCGACGCCCTCGTCCATCGGCGCCATGTCCACGAGGTGCAGCAGCAGGCGGGTGCGCTGCACGTGGCGCAAGAACAGCGCGCCAAGGCCGGCGCCATCCGCCGCGCCTTCGATGAGACCGGGGATGTCCGCGATCACGAAGCTCTTGAAGGCTTCGACGCTGACGACGCCGAGGTTCGGGTACAGCGTGGTGAACGGGTAATCGGCCACCTTCGGCGTCGCCGCCGAGACGGCGCGGATGAAGGTGCTCTTGCCGGCATTCGGGAAGCCGAGCAGGCCAACGTCGGCAAGCAGCTTCAGCTCGAGGCGCAGCTCGCGTTCCTCGCCGGGCCATCCCGGCGTCGCTTTGCGCGGCGCGCGGTTCACCGAGGTCTTGAAGTGGATGTTGCCCTTGCCGCCGTCGCCACCCTTGGCGACCAGCAGGCGCTGGCCATGCTCGGTGAGGTCGCCGATGATCTCGTCGGTGGCGACGTTGCAGACGGCCGTACCGACCGGCACTCGGATGATGACGTCCTCGCCGGCCTTGCCGTACATGTCGCGACCCATGCCGTTCTGCCCGCGCTGCGCGCGGTAGACGCGCTGGTGGCGGAAGTCGATCAGGGTGTTGAGGTTCTCGTCGGCGACGAGCCAGACGCTGCCGCCATTGCCGCCATCACCGCCGTCGGGGCCGCCGAGCGGGATGAACTTCTCGCGGCGGAAACTGATGCAGCCATTGCCACCGTTACCGGCGTGGACGGCGATCTCGGCTTCGTCGACGAATTTCATGGGGAACTCCAAGTGGACGGCGGCCGGCCCCGGGGAGGCGGCGCCGCCAGAAACGACGACGCCCCGCCGTGGCGGAGCGTCGTGTATTGCTTTGCGTGGCGAGCGGCGACTCCGGCAGGCCGGGACCGCGTCGCGGGCCGATTACTCGGCGCCGACCACGCTCACGGTGCGGCGCTTGTTGGCGCCCTTCACCGAGAAATCGACCTTGCCGTCGACCAGCGCGTACAGCGTGTGGTCGCGACCGATGCCGACGCCGGCACCCGGATGGAACTCGGTGCCGCGCTGGCGGACGATGATGTTGCCGGCTTCGACGGCCTGGCCACCGAAGATCTTCACACCGAGGTACTTCGGGTTGGAATCGCGGCCGTTACGGGTCGAGCCAACGCCCTTTTTACTTGCCATGACGTGTTCTCCTTAGGACGGACGGATCAGGCCGAAATGCCGGTGATCTCGAGTTCGGTGAAGTGCTGCCGGTGGCCCATCTGCTTGCGATGGTGCTTGCGGCGGCGGAACTTGACGATGCGGACCTTCTCCAGGCGGCCGTGACCCTTGACGGTCGCGGTGACCTTGGCGCCCGCCACCTTCGGCGCGCCGACGGTGATCTTCTCACCATCGCCGACCAGGAGGACGTCATTGATTTCGATGTTGGCGCCCGGCTCGGCGTCGATCAGCTCGACGCGGAGGGTTTCGCCCTTCATCACGCGGTACTGCTTACCGCCGGTGACGACGACTGCGTACATGTTGCGATTCCTATGTAGTTCTTCTTAGGGATTCGGCTGCCGGCAAAGCCGTCGGCCACCCCTGCGCTGCGCCGGTCGGGCCGGGCTGGACGCAGGGAGTTGGGAAGTATGGGGGAGCGCCCCCGCCCGGCGCAAGCCGCGGATGGGGTTCGTTCAGACGCCGGGGTGCCCCGGGGGGACGGGTACCGGTGACCCCACGGCATGGGCCCTGGGTGGGGTCACGGCCCGGCGACGCGGGAGGGCTAGACTAGCCGATTGCCCCTGCGCCCAGACCCTCCATGGACCAGATCCGCATCCGCGGCGCCCGCACCCACAACCTGAAGAACGTGGATCTCGACCTGCCGCGAGACCGGCTCATCGTGATCACCGGGCTGTCCGGGTCCGGGAAGAGCTCGCTGGCCTTCGACACCATCTACGCCGAGGGGCAGCGCCGCTACGTCGAGTCGCTCTCGGCTTACGCCCGGCAGTTCCTGTCGGTGATGGAGAAGCCGGACCTCGACCACATCGAGGGCCTCTCCCCGGCCATCTCGATCGAGCAGAAGTCGACCTCGCACAACCCGCGCTCGACGGTCGGCACGATCACCGAGATCCACGACTACCTTCGCCTGCTCTACGCCCGCGTGGGCACGCCGCGCTGCCCCGACCACGATGCCCCGCTCGAGGCACAGACCATCGGCCAGATGGTCGACACCGTGCTGGCGATGCCGGAGGACAAGCGCCTGATGCTCTTGGCGCCGGTCATCCGCGACCGCAAGGGCGAGCACGCGCAGGTGTTCGACGCCCTGCGCGCGCAGGGCTACGTACGCGTGCGCGTCGACGGCGTGGTGCATGAGATCGACGCCGTGCCGAAGCTCGAACTGCGCGTGAAGCACACGATCGAAGCCGTGGTCGACCGCTTCAAGCCGCGCCCCGACCTGAAGCAGCGCCTCGCCGAGAGCTTCGAGACGACGCTGAAGCTGGCCGACGGCGTCGCGCTCATCGCCGACATGGACGACGACAAGGCACCGGCGCAGATGTTCAGCAGCAAGTACGGCTGCCCGCATTGCGACTACTCGCTGCCGGAACTCGAGCCGCGACTGTTCTCCTTCAACTCGCCGATGGGCGCCTGCGCCACCTGCGACGGCCTCGGCATTACCCAGGTGTTCGACGCGGCGAAAGTTGTCGGCCACCCCGAGCTGAGCCTCGCCAACGGCGCCGTGCGCGGCTGGGACCGCCGCAACATCTACTACTTCCAGCTCGTCGCGGCGTTGGCCAAGCACTATGGCTTCAGCGTCGACACCCCTTGGCAGGACCTGCCCACCAAGGCGCGCGAGGCCGTGCTGAACGGCTCGGGCGGCGAAGCGATCGCCTTCACCTACATCACCGAGAACGGCGGGCGCAGCCAGCGCAAGCACCCCTTCGAAGGCATCCTGCCGAACCTGCAGCGCCGCTACCGCGAGACCGAGTCGCAGACGGTGCGCGAGGAGCTGGCGAAATACATCAGCGACCAGCCCTGCCCCGACTGCGGCGGCGCGCGCCTGAACCGGATGGCGCGGCATGTGTTCATCGACGGGCGCAATCTCCCGGCCGTGGCGCACCTGCCGGTCGACGCCTGCATGGCCTTCTTCAGCGACCTCACCCTGCCCGGTTGGCGCGGCGAGATCGCGGTGAAGATCGTCAAGGAGATCCGCGAGCGCTTGCGCTTCCTCGTTGATGTCGGCCTCGACTACCTCACGCTCGACCGCCAGGCGGATTCGCTCTCCGGCGGCGAAGCGCAGCGCATCCGACTCGCCTCGCAGATCGGCGCCGGCCTCGTCGGCGTGATGTACGTGCTCGACGAACCTTCGATCGGCCTGCACCAGCGCGACAACGAGCGCCTGCTCGGCACGCTGACGCGCCTGCGCGACCTCGGCAATACCGTGATCGTGGTCGAGCACGACGAGGACGCCATCCGCCTCGCCGACCACGTGGTCGATATCGGACCGGGCGCCGGCGTGCACGGCGGCGAAGTCGTCGGCCAGGGCTCGGTGGCCGACATCATGGCGTCGCCGCGCTCGATCACCGGCCAATACCTCAGTGGCGAACGCCGGATCGACGTACCGACGAAGCGCCACGCGCCGCGGAAAAACGAGTGGCTGAAGCTGCTCGGTGCGACCGGCAACAACCTGAAGGACGTCGACCTCGAGATCCCGGCCGGCCTGTTCGTCGCGGTGACGGGTGTTTCCGGCTCGGGCAAGTCGACGCTGATCAACGACACGCTGTTCGCGCTCGCTTCGCGCGAACTGAACGGCTCGGGCGCGACGGCGGCGCCGCACCGCGAAGTGATCGGCATGGACCTGTTCGACAAGGTGGTCGACATCGACCAGACGCCGATCGGCCGGACGCCGCGCTCGAACCCAGCGACCTACACCGGCCTGTTCACGCCGCTGCGCGAGCTGTACGCGCAGGTGCCGGAAGCACGCGCTCGCGGCTACGCGCCGGGCCGCTTCAGCTTCAACGTGCGCGGCGGCCGCTGCGAGGCTTGTCAGGGCGACGGCCTGATCAAGGTGGAGATGCACTTCCTTCCGGATGTGTACGTGCCCTGCGACGTCTGCCACGGCAAGCGCTACAACCGCGAGACGCTGGAGATCCTCTACAAGGGTTACAGCATCCACGACGTGCTGGAGATGACCGTGGAGGACGCGCTCAAATTGTTCGAGCCTGTGCCGTCGATCGCGCGCAAGCTCGAAACCTTGATGGACGTGGGCCTGAGCTACATCAAGCTCGGGCAGAGCGCGACGACGCTCTCGGGCGGCGAGGCGCAGCGCGTGAAGCTTTCGAAGGAACTGAGCCGCCGCGATACCGGCCGCACGCTCTACATCCTCGACGAGCCCACCACGGGCCTGCACTTCGCCGACATCGAACACCTGCTGGCGGTGCTGCACAAGCTGCGCGACGACGGCAACACGGTGGTGGTCATCGAACACAACCTCGACGTGGTGAAGACCGCGGACTGGGTGATCGACCTCGGCCCCGAAGGCGGCCACCGCGGCGGCACCATCGTCGCGACCGGCACGCCGGAGGAGATCGCCGCGCATCCCGATTCGCACACCGGGCACTTCCTCGCCAAGCTGCTGGAGGCTGCCCCGGCGACCGCGCCGGTGGCGCCGGCACCCCGGCGCATGAAGGCCGCCCCGCCGCCGCCCGTGCGATTGACGGAGGAAGAGAAGGTCGCGGCCAAGAAAGCCGCCAAGAAGGCCGCGAAGGCCGCCACCAAGACGAAGGAAAACGCATGAAGACCGTGTTCGAAATCGCCATGGACGTGCGCTGGGGCGACATGGACGCCTTCAACCACGTGAACAACGCGAGCTACCTCCGCTTCATCGAGGAGGCGCGCGTGGCCTGGTTCAAGAGCCTCACCGCGGACTGGGCCGCCGTCGATTGCGCGCCGATCCTCGCAGCGGCGACGATGAACTATCGCCGCCCGATCGGCTGGCCGGAGCGCCTGCGAGTGACGCTACACGCCGAAAAGCTGGGCACCAAGAGCCTCACGCTCGGCCACCGCATCGAGAGCGCCACGCAGGACGGCGTGCTCTACGCCGACGGCACCACGGTGATGGTCTGGGTCGACAACAGCGGCGCGTCGATTCCGCTTCCGGCCAGCATCCGGGCGGCCTGCGAGTAGACGGGCGCCGGCCGGCGACAACCCGGGCTGAACACGAGGCCAAGTCCCAACCCCGGGGCTTGGCCTCGTCCGTTGATGGGCTCACGATCCCACCACCCACGACGGAGTCCCCCATGCCCCTCCCGCGCGTCCAACCCGCACCCGCCGCCCTCGCCGTCGCCCTTACGCTGGGAGTTGCCTCGATGACCGCCTCCGCCTCCGTTCCCCAGCGCCTTGCCATCTACAGCGGTGGCTTCGAATCCGTCAGCCAGACCCGTGGCGGCAACGCGCAGGCCGGCTATGCCCTGGTGCAGCGGCCCGTGCGCGTGACGCCGGGCGAATGGTCCATCGACGACCTGCCGCTCGCGCTCGATCCGTCCACCGTGCAGCTCAGCGGCGATGGCGTGGCGGTGCGCAGCCAGCGCTACGACTTCGCCACCGCCGACCATGCGCAGCTGCTGCAGCGCGCGGTGGGGCGCACGATCACCGTCGAACAGAACGTCGCCAGCGGCGTGCGCGAATACACCGGCGTCCTCATCGCGGCAGGCAACGGCCTGACCTTGCGCGAGGCCAACGGCCAGCTGCGCGTGCTCTCTGGCTACAGCGGTTTCACGCTGGCCGAGCCGCCGAGCGGGCTGGTGGCGCGCCCGACCCTGCGTTTCCTGATCGGCGCGCCGGCCGCGCGCGACGCCCGGCTCGACTACGCCACCGCGGGCCTCGCGTGGCGCGCGGAGTACCGCGCCGTGCTGGCCGGCAGCGGCAACGGCTGCCGAATGGCCCTCGAAGGGCACGCGATGGTGGCGAACCGCTCGGGTGTCGATTTCAACGACGTCGCGCTGGACCTGGTGGCCGGCGAGCCTAACCGCCGCGTTGACGTGATCCAGGTGAGCGGGACGATGATGCGCGCGGCCGCTGCGCCGCCGGAGGCCAAGATGATGGCCGACGAAGGCGCGCCCTCGGTGTCGGCCTCGGGCGAAAACCATCGCTACACCCTGCCCGGCACCGGCGACCTGCCCGACGGCTCGCTGCAGCGCCTGCCGCTGCTCAAGGCCGCGGCCAACGTGCCCTGCGAGCGCCGTCTGGTGGCGGTGCGCAACGACGGCGACTGGATGCCGGACCGCCCGATGGTTCACCGCGAACTCGGCGGCGATGGCGAGATCCCGGTGCGTTCGCGCCTCGTGTTCAAGAACGATCGCGCAGCCGGGCTCGGCGTACCGCTGCCCGCGGGACGCCTGCGCGCCTTCGACGGCAGCGAACTGCTGGGTGAAGCCGATATCGGCCACACCGCCGCGGGCCGCGAGCTCGACCTCGACCTCGGCGGCGCCTTCGACGTGACGGCCCAACGCAAGACCGTCGACTTCCAGCTGGACCGAAGCGGCCGGACGATGACCGAAACCGTCGAGTGGACGCTGCGCAACGCCAAGGCCGCCGAGGCCACGGTGCGCTTGGGCGACCGCCTGCCGCGCTGGACGGAGTGGCAGTTGCTCGAAGGCGGCGAGCGCTTCCGCAAGACCGACGCGCAGCGCATCGAAGCCGACGTGCGCGTCCCGGCCGGCGGCGAGACGGTGCTGCGCTACACCGTGCGCTATCGTTGGGCCGCTGACATCACCCTCGACTGAGACTCCCCCCATGCTGGAACGCATCGCCCACGGCAACGTGCTCGAAATCCGCCTCGCGCGGCCGCCCGTCAACGCGCTGAACCCGGAGCTGCTCGCGGCGCTCGCCACGGCCTTCGCGCCGGCGCAGCTCCACGGCGTCGAAGGCGTCGTGCTCTCGGGTGGGCCGAAGGTGTTCTCCGGCGGGCTCGACGTGCCGCACCTGCTCGGCCTCGACCGTGCCGGCCTCACCGCCGCGTGGTCGGGCTTCTTTGCCACCGCCCGTGCCATCGCCCACTGCCCGGTGCCCGTCGTCGCCGCGATCGGCGGCCACAGCCCGGCCGGCGGCTGCGTGCTGGCGCTGTGCTGCGACTACCGCGTGATGGCGCGCGGCGCCTACCGCATCGGCCTCAACGAAACGCAGGTCGGGCTGGTGGTGCCGGATGCGATACAGGTGCTGATGCGCCGCGTCGTCGGCACGCATCGCGCCGAGCGACTGATGGTGGCCGGCGCGATGATCGAGTCGGAGCAGGCGCTGGCCATCGGCCTCGTCGACGAACTCACCGACGCCGACCACGTCGCCACGCGCGGCCTGCATTGGCTGGGCGAACTGGCCGCACTGCCCCGCGAACCGATGCTGACCACGCGGAAGATCGCCCGCGCCGACTTGCATGCGGCCCTCGACGGCTTCACCGACGACGAGCTGGACGGCTTCGTCGACCGCTGGTTCGCAAAGGCGACCCAGGACGCCCTGCACGCGCTGGTGGCGAAGCTCAAGAAGTAGGCGCCGCGCCCTCAGCGCTGCCCACCGACGGCGGTGGCGGCGCCGACCGGGCGGATCCACACCTCCACGCGGCGGTTGCGCAAACGCCCGGCCAGCGTGTCGTTGCTGGCCACCGGCGCGATCTGCCCCAGCCCGCGCTGGCGCGCCACGCGAAGCCCCTTCGTCCTCAGCTCGGCGGCCACGAGGTCGACGCGGTCGTTGCTCAAGGAGAGCGCGAGGTAGGGCGTCGCTTCGGAACGATCGGCGAACCCGATCAGCAGCAATTCGTGGCCGCCCTGACGCGGCGCGGCCATGAAGCGGGCCAAGCGCTCGATGTCTTCGACCGCCTTGTTGTCGAGCACGGCCGCACCCTCGCCGAAACGGAAATTCAGGCTCAAGCGACGCGCTCCGGCGACGAGCGCGCGGTAGTCCTG
The DNA here is from genome assembly GCF_044377035.1 of Silanimonas sp. Classification (GTDB taxonomy): domain Bacteria; phylum Pseudomonadota; class Gammaproteobacteria; order Xanthomonadales; family Xanthomonadaceae; genus Silanimonas. Next base: position 127,460 of record NZ_JBILJW010000005.1, on the reverse strand, counting down.
ATGCTCCGGCGCCCGCTGGTCGAGGGCACGGATGTCCTGCGGCACGAAGCCGACGTCGGCGACGACCTGCTGGCCCGAAGGGCCCAGCGCGAAATCGATCAGGGCCTGCACTTCCGCGCGCGGTCGCGCCGCGCTGTAGAGGAACAGACGGCGCGCAAGCACGTAGTCCTCGGTGGCAACGCTCAGCGCCGTCGGCGCCATTGGCACGGTGCCGCGCTCCGACAGGGCCAACGGCTTCGCGCGCCCCACGCCGGCGAGGCCGACGAAGCCGATAGCCTGAGGGTCCGCCGCGACCGCCGCGGCGAGTTGCTCCGTCGATTCGTAGCGCGCAGCGGCCGCGCTGAGCGCCGCCTCGCCCATCACCAGCGATTTGAAGGTGTCGAACGTGCCGGAGCGGTCGTCGCGGGCATGCAGCACCACGGGGCCGGGCGCACCGCCGACCTGCGACCAGTCGCGCACGCGCCCGGAGAAGAGCGCGCGGACCTGTTCGACCGTCAGGGTCGACACCCGGTTGCCCGGATGCACGATCACGGACAGACCATCGAGGGCGATGACGTGTTCCAGCCCCTTCTCGTACAGCGGGCCGATCAGCCGTGCGCCCTGCACCTCTTCCTCGCGCACCGCGCGGGACGCCATCCACAGATCGCAGTCGCCGTCGCGAAGCGCAGCGAAGCCGGTGCTGGTGCCATGCGCGAGCACGTCGACGACGAGCGGGCCCTTCGGCGTGGTGAAGCGCAGCCGCGACTCATCGAGGGCGGGGGTGTCCTGGCCGTCGAAGCGCCAGCCCTGCTGGGCCGCCCACGCCTTCGCCAGCTCCGGGGCCAAGCGCTGGCCGACCGTGTTCGAACCGGAAAGACAGACCCGCGCCGCGCCCGCAGGCGCCTGCGCCTGCACGGCCCACGCCATGGCGAGCACCAGGCCCACCGCCACACTGCGCCAAACTGCCGATCCGCGCATCGCTTGCCCCGCTGGCCGAAAGCCCGACAGGTTGGCGATTCGCGGTGACGCGTTCGTTGCGCGCGGATGACCGTTTCAGTCGCCGGTGGCGACGGGCCGCGCGGGATCGCTCACCCAGCCTGACCAGGAGGGCGCGAACAGCGTGGGCATTGGCCAACCGGCGTGCACGAGCGCCAGCGCGTTGTGACAGGCCGTGACGCCGGAGCCGCAGGACAACCATGGCGCGGTGTCCTCCGGCAGCAACGCTCGCCACTCCGCCTGCAACTGCGGCCGTGGCTTGAACCGCCCCGCGGCGAGGTTCTCGGCGAAGGGGCGGTTGATGGCCCCGGGGATGTGCCCCGCTTTCGGGTCGAGGGGTTCGACGTCGCCGCGGAAGCGTTCGCGGGCACGAGCATCGACGAGGACGACCGACGCACCGCGCGCGGCCACGGCATCGGCATCCACGGTCGGCGTGCTGCCGGGACGCCAGCCGTCGCCTTCGGCAAGCCGGGCCCATGGCTCGTCTGCTGCGCCAGCGACATCAGCCGGGGCCGTTTCCATCGGGGCTGAGGCTGCCGTCCATGCGGCGAAGCCGCCATCCAGCACGCGCACGTCGGCATGCCCCATCCAGCGCAGCAGCCACCACGCACGCGCCGCCGCCATGGCGCCGCTCCCACCGTCGTAGACGACCACCGGCGTCGCCGGCGTGATGCGCCAGCGGGCGAGCGTGGCAGCGAAGCGGTCGGCGTCGGGCAGCGGATGGCGGCCTTCCGAAGCGGGCTTCGCATGGTCGGAGAGATCGTCATCGAGATGCGCGTACACCGCGCCGGGAATCCGCGATGCCGCGAACGCGCGGCGGCCGGCATCGGCATCGGCGAGGTCGAAGCGCGCGTCGATGACGCGCAAGGACGGGGCACCAAGGCGCGCACGCAGCGTCTCGATATCGACCAGCGGCGACGGTTCGTTCGATGCGGTCATCGCGGCGCTCCGTGTTCGGGAGCCCGAGTATTCAGCGCGGTGAAGCGGCCTGCAAACGCTCGCGCAAGTTCACCAGCATGGCCGCGGTGGCGCCCCAGATGCGGTGTTCGCGCCACTGGAACTCCACCAGCAGGCGCGTGCGGCCGCGCCACTCCATGGCCACGTCGCGGGCGCTGGCCGGGTCGAGCAGGAAATCGAGCGGCACTTCGAAGGCTTCGGCCACTTCGTCGGCGTTCGGATGCAAGGGATGCTCGTGGTCAATGCGCGCCACCAGCGGATAGACATGAAAGCCGGTGATCGTCGCGTACGGGTCGAGCCAGCCGAGCGGCTCGATGCTGCGCGCCGGCAGACCGACTTCCTCCTCGGTTTCGCGGATCGCTGCCGCGAGCGGACCCGCGTCGGCGAGATCGACGCGCCCACCGGGGAAGCTGATCTGGCCGGCATGGTGCCGCAGCGCGTCCTGCCGCCGCGTCAGGAGCACCGTGGTGCCGCTGCCGTGTTCGCGCAGGCCGACGAGCACCGCGGCCGGGCGCAAGGGTTCGGCGGGCAACAGATCCGCCAACTGTTCGAGGTTCCACGGCGACGCGACGGGCGCCGGGTGCAGCCCAAGCAGCGCGCGTTCGAACAGGTGGCGGGACAGCATCGAACGCTTCAGCCGGCGAGCCGCGACTCGCGTTCCGGCAGCACCTCGTCCATCAGGCGCTGGCGTTCGGCATCGCCCATCAGCGACCAGCGCGCGATCTCGTCGCCGGTGCGGAAGCAGCCTTCACAGAAGCCGGTGGCGTCGAGGCTGCAGATGCCGATGCAAGGGGTGAGGATTGGCGTGGACATTCAGGGTTCCGGAAACAAACAGGGCGCCGCCGGAGCGACGCCCTGTCGATGCCGCGAGCGTCGGGATTACTTGACGCTGACGAGCTTCAGGTCGAACACGAGGGCCTGGCCCGGGCCGACCGGCGAACGCGGGTCGTTGCCGAAGGCCTTGTCGGCCGGCAGGTAGATTTCCCAACGCGAGCCGACCGGCATCAGCGGCAGCACTTCGCGGATGCCGACGAGCGGGAACTGTTCGATCTTGAAGGTGGCCGGCTGCGCGTTCGGCGAGGCGTAGGTGTTGGCCAGCTCCTGGCCGGTGTGCAGCGAGTAGCGGAAGTGCATCTGCACTTCGCTGGTCGCGGTCGGGCGCGCACCGGTGCCGCTGTCGATGATGCGGTACTGGATGCCCGAGGGCAGCGTGGTCACGCCCTGCTTGGCGCGGTTGGCGGCCAGGAAGGCATCCGACTTCGCCTTGTTCTCACGGGCGGCGGTCTCGAACTGCGTGCGGGCTTCGGTCTGCAGCTTCTGCTGCAGCCACGCCACGGCGCGGCCCATCTGCTCTTCGGTGTAGGCCGCCTGGCGCTTGTTGTAGGCGTCCTGCAGGCCGCGGATGACCTGGTTCATGTCGACGTCCGCCTTGGCGTTGACGATCGACAGGCCGGCGTCGTAGCCGAGCGCGTAGCTCAGGGTGTTCTTGTCGGGCTGGGGCAGCGGCGCCTGCTGGGCCGGGGCGGCCTGCGGAGCGGGGGCCTGGGCGGTCGCGGCGGTGGCGACGGCGGCAGCAAGGGCAACAGCGAGGACGCGCACGATCATCAAAGTCTCCAGCGGAAAAAGAATCGAGGCCGTGGGGCGGCCTCGAGGGCGACGTAGAATAGCGGCCGGGGGCCTGAATCGCCACTGACATTCCGGGCCCGGAAGCACACTTATCCACAGCCCGCGCGGAGCGCGCATGACCTTTAACACCCTTCTAACCGAAGATCGCGGCGCGGTTCGCGTCATCACGGTCAACCGCCCCGACAAGCTCAACGCGCTGAACCACGCGACGCTGACCGATCTGCACGCGGCCTTCGCCGCCGCGGCGGCCGATGACAGCGTCCGTACCGTCGTGCTGACCGGCGCCGGCCCCAAGGCCTTCGTCGCCGGAGCGGACATCGCCGAGATGAACGGCCTGAGCCCGGTGCAGTCGCGCGATTTCTCGCGCCACGGCCAGGCGCTGATGACCCGCATCGAACGCCTCGGCAAGCCGGTCATCGGGATGCTCAACGGCTTCGCCCTGGGCGGCGGGCTCGAGCTGGCGATGGCCTGCCACCTGCGCATCGCCGCCGACACGGCCAAGATCGGCCAGCCGGAAATCAACCTCGGCCTGATCCCCGGCTTCGGCGGCACGCAGCGCCTGCTGCGCCTCGCCGGCCGCGCCGCGACGCTCGAGCTCTGCCTGCTCGGTGCGCCGATCGGCGCGGAGCGCGCGATGCAGCTCGGCGTCGTCAACCGCGTGGTGCCGGCGGCGGAACTCGAAGCCGCCACCTTCGCCATCGCCGAACAGCTCGCGAACGCGGCCCCGCAAGCCCTTCGCGGCATCCTCGACGCCGTGCTGATCGGCGGCGAGTCGCCGATCGACGTCGGCCTCGATTACGAGACGCAGGGCTTCGCGATCGCGTTCTCGACCGAGGACATGAAGGAAGGCACCGGCGCCTTCCTCGCCAAGCGCAAGCCCAGCTTCACCGGCCGCTGAGCACGCACGGGCCGGCACGCATGGGCGGGCATCGATGAGCCTGCATCGCTTTTTCGGCGGCTTGGCCCTCCCCGCGCTGAAACCGGCCCCGGCCGCCGTGAGGCGGCTGCCCGTGCCGGCCCAGCTGCGCGTGCCCCTGCTCCAACACGCCGGAGCAGAGGCCGAGGCCTGCGTGGTGGTCGGCGATCGCGTTCGCCGGTTCCAGCGGATCGGTCGCCGCGCGGCGGACGCGCTTGGCGCGGACGTGCACGCACCGGCGGCCGGCGTCGTGGTCGCCATCGAGCGCGGGCCAGTCGCGATGCCGGGCACGCCGGACGCGACGCACGTGGTGATCGCGGTCGATGCTGGCATCGCCGGGGCCGGATCTTCAGGCGCCAGCGATTCGTCGGACGACGCCCGGATGCCGACATTGGATTCGAATGCCACGCCGCTGGACGCGCTGCGCGAGCGGTTGGCCGAGGCCGGCCTGGTGGGCCTCGGGGGCGCGGGCTTTCCCACCGCCGAGAAGCTCTCCCTCGCGCACCGTCTCCTGATCCTCAACGGCGCCGAGTGCGAGCCCGTGGTGGCCTGCGACGAAGCACTGCTGCGTGAGCGCGCCGACGAGGTGGTGGCTGGCGGACGCATGCTGGCGCGCCTCTGCGGCGCGACGCGCCTCGTGCTGGCGATGGAGCAACGCATGGCCTCGGCACTGCCGGCGGTGCAGGCAGCGATCGCCACGTACGTGGACGGTGACATCGAGGGGCTGAGGGTTGAACTGGCGCTACTGCCGGACCGTTACCCCGCCGGCGGTGAACGCCAGCTCATCCAGACACTCACGGGCGAAGAAGTCCCGGACGGCGGCCTGCCGCGCGACCTCGGCGTGCTCGTGCAGAACGTCGCCACCGCCGCGGCGGCTTGGCGGGCCGTCTTGCATGGCGAACCGCAGGTCTCGCGCCTGGTGACCGTGGGTGGCGATGGGGTGTCCCATGCCGCCACCTTCGAAGTGTTGCTCGGCACCCCGGCGTCGCACGTGGCGGAGGCCGTGGGCGGCTGGCGCGACGATGCAACGGTGCTGCGCGCCGGTGGCCCGATGATGGGCGTGGCGCTGCCGCATGACGACGTGGCGGTGATCAAGACCACCATCGCCCTCACCGCGTGGTGCGAGCGAGTGTCCCCCGATGCCGGGGCGGATGCCTCCGCGCCCCGGTCGCCCATGCCCTGCATCCGCTGCGGCGACTGCGCGAACGCCTGCCCCTCGCGGCTCCAACCGCAGTTGCTGCACGGGCGCCTCAAGGCCTCCGACGGCGGCGACCTGAGCGGCGCCCTGGCCCTCGGCCTCGGCGCGTGTATTGAATGCGGGGCCTGCGATGCGGTGTGCCCGAGCGCGATCCCGCTCACCACCGGCTTCGTCGCGGCCCGGCAGATGGCAAGGCTCGGCCAGCACCAGCGCGTGCAGGCGGAAGCGGCGAAGGAGCGCTTCGAACGCCGCATCGAACGACTGCAGCGCGAGGCCGAAGAGGCCGCCGACCATCAGGCGCAGCGCGTGAAGCGCGTGTCCGGCGCCGCGGCGGCGGCCTTGGCGAAAGCCCGCGCGAAGCGGGCCGGCGACGCACCGGCGCCCGGCCCGGCGGACGCGCCATCCGACGGTGGCCCGTCGTGAGTCCGCGCGCGTTCCGCGATCCCGGCACACCCTCCTTGCACCTCGCCCGCAGCGTGCCGGCGACCATGGGCCTTGTGCTGCTGGCGCTGCTGCCCGGCATCGCGGCGATGACGCTGTTCTTCGGCCCCGGCGTGCTGGTGCAGATCGCGCTCGCCGTACTGTTCGCCATGGGGCTCGAAGCGGCGATGCTGGCCCTGCGCGGCGCGGCGCTGAAGCCGGCGCTCACCGATCTTTCCGCCCCGCTGACGGCGGTGCTGTTCGCGCTGTGCTTGCCGCCGACCGCGCCCTGGTGGATGAACCTCGTCGGTGTCACCGCGGCGATCGTCGTGGCGAAGCATCTGTATGGCGGCCTCGGCCACAACCCGTTCAACCCGGCGATGGTCGGCGTGGCAGTCGTCGTGCTCGCCTTTCCGCTCGAGTACTCGCGCTGGATCGCGCCCGGGCAATGGGACACGCTGGCGCAGGCCACCCCGCTCGACCTGCTGCGCCAGCAGGCCACGCAGGGCTACGCGCTGTCCGAGATCCGCGCCAACCCGGTGTTCGGCGCGCTCGGCGGCCGCGGCTGGGAGTGGGTGGCGGGTTTCTGGGCGCTGGGCGGGCTGTTCCTTCTGTGGAAGCGGGTGATCCCCTGGCAGACGCCGGTCGCGGTGCTGGGCACCACGGTGCTGGTGACCTTGCCGTTCTGGCTCTGGGACGCCGACACGCACCCGAGCCCGCTGAGCCACGTCTTTTCCGGCGCGCTGGTGTTCGCCGCCTTCTTCATCGCCACCGACCCGGTATCGGGCTGCACGACGCCGCGCGGTCGGCTGGCTTTCGGTGCCGGCGTGGCGCTGCTGACGCTGGCGATCCGCCGCTGGGGCGGTTTCCCCGACGGCGTGGCGTTCGCCGTGCTGCTGATGAATGCCGCCGCGCCGCTGATCGATCGTCTGGCGAGGCCGCGCTGGCTCGGCGAGCGGCCAAGGGGCGCGCCATGAGCCCCCGCCTCGGCGACCTCGGACGCGGCGCGCTGACCCTGGCCGTCGTTGGCGCACTGGGGCTGGGCGGCCTGCTGGCCCTCCGCGCGCTCACCGCGGAGCGCATCGCCGAACAGCAGCGCGCCGCCACGCTGCGCGCACTGGCCGTGCTGCTGCCGGCGGATTTCGACAACGACCCGCAGGCCGACCGCATCGAGGTGGTCGCCCCCGCGTGGCTCGGCGGCGAGGACGCGTTGACCGTGCGCCGAGCCCGCCGCGACGGCGTGATCGAGGCCCTGCTCCTCGAAGCCGTCGCGCCCGACGGCTACAACGGCGACATCCGCCTGCTCGTCGGCGTGGATGCGCGGGGCCGGGTGATCGGGGTGCGCGTGGTCGAACACCGCGAGACGCCGGGCCTCGGCGATCCCATCGAGATCGAGCGCGGCCCATGGATCACCGGCTTCGACGGTCGATCCTTGAGCGACCCCGCGGCGGACGCGTGGCGCGTACGCCGCGACGGCGGGGCCTTCGACCAACTCGCCGGCGCGACGATCACGCCGCGCGCGGTGGTGGGCGCGGTTCGGCGCGCGCTTCAGTTCGTCGAAACCCACGGCGAAGCGCTCGCCGAAACGCCGTCCGGCGCCACGCTGGCCTTCCGCGATGCGCCGCCGCTGGAGGATTCCCGGCGATGACTGCCCCTACTCCACCGCGCAGGATCCTCGAGTACGGCCTGTCGAGCGGCAACGTCGCGCTCGTGCAGCTGCTCGGCCTGTGCCCGTTGCTCGCGGTGAGCAACTCGCTGGTGTCGGCCCTCGGCCTCGGCCTCGCAACCGTGCTCGCGCTGACGGCCACCAACGCCTGCATCGCCGCGCTGCGCCGCGTAACCGGCCGCGACGTGCGCATCCCGGTGTTCGTCACCGTCATCGCCTGCGTCGTCACCGCCATCGAACTGGCGATGCGCGCCTGGCTGCCGGCGCTGCACGGCGTGCTCGGCCTGTTCATCCCGCTGATCGTCACCAACTGCGCCCTGCTCGGCCGCGCCGAAGCCTTCGCGTCGCGCAACGATCCGCTGCGCGCGGCGCTGGACGGCTTCGCGGTGGGCGCGGGTTTCCTGCTGGTGCTTCTGCTGCTCGGCGGCCTGCGCGAGGCCATCGGCCGCGGCACGCTGTTCGCCGGTGCCGGAGCCCTGCTCGGCCTGCCCCAGCTCGAGTGGACGCTGCTGCCCGGCTACCGCGGCTTCCTGCTCGCCACGCTGCCCGTCGGCGCCTTTTTCCTGCTCGCCCTGCTGATCGCTGCGCGGCAGCGCTGGAGCGCCCGATGAAACCCGCCGACCGCATCGAGTTCTTCCGCCGCCTGCGCGAGCTCAACCCGCACCCGACGACCGAGCTCGAATACACCTCGCCCTTCGAATTGTTGGCCGCCGTATTGCTCTCGGCGCAGGCCACCGACGTCGGGGTCAACAAGGCCACACGCAAGCTGTTCCCGGTGGCCAACACGCCGGCGGGCCTGCTCGCGCTCGGCGAGGCCGGCCTGAAGGGCTACATCAACACCATCGGCCTCTACAACGCGAAGGCCGCGAACCTGATCGCGACGTGCCGCATCCTCGTCGAACGGCACGGCGGCGAGGTGCCGCGCGACCGTGAATCGCTCGAAGCCCTGCCCGGCGTCGGGCGAAAGACCGCGAATGTCGTGCTGAACACGGCCTTCGGCGAGCCGACGATCGCCGTCGACACCCACATCTTCCGGGTCTCGAACCGGACCGGCCTGGCCCCCGGAAAGACGGTGGATGCGGTCGAGCAGAAGCTGCTGAAGGTCGTGACCGCCGAGTTCAAGCAGGACGCCCACCACTGGCTGATCCTGCACGGCCGCTATGTCTGCAAGGCGCGCAAGCCGCTGTGCGGCGCCTGCCCGGTGCGCGATCTCTGCCGCTTCAAGGACAAGACCGACGCCACGACCTAGGCGTAACCGCGCTCCATCATCCAGCCGGCCACGGCATTGGCGGCCATCGGCGCGCCGTAGTGGTAGCCCTGGCAGATGTCGCAGTCGAGCTGAGCCAGCTTGATCACCTGCGCCTGGGCCTCGACGCCCTCGGCCACCACCTTCAGGCCGAAGCCGTGCGCCAGCGCGATGACTGCACGGACGATGGCCGCGTCGCCGGCGTCGCGGACGATCTGCCGGACGAACATCTGGTCGATCTTCAAGATGTCGATCGGGAGGCGCTTGAGCTGCGACAAGTTGGAGTAGCCGGTACCGAAATCGTCGAGCGCGAGGGCGACGCCGAGCTCGCTCAGGGTCGACATCAGCGCGATGGCGCGCTCCGGGTCGTGCAACGCGGCGCTCTCGGTGATCTCGAGTTCGAGCGAACCGTGGGGCAGGCCGGCCTGCGCCAGCACGGCGCGCACGCCGTCGACCAGACCCGGATCTTCGAACTGCCGCGGCGAGAGATTCACGGCGACGCGCTCGACCTCCAGCCCCTCCTCGCGCCAGCCCTTGAGTTGGCGCACCGCCTCGCGCAGCGCCCAGCTGCCGATGGGAAGGATCAGGCCGGACTCCTCGGCCAGCGGAATGAACTCGGAAGGCGCGACCTGGCCCAGTTCGGCGTGGTACCAGCGCAGCAGGGCCTCGAAACCGACCAGGCGCTCGCCGGCCAGCGCGATCTGCGGCTGGAACGCGAGGCTGAGTTCGCCGCGCTCCATGGCCAAGCGCAGATCCTGCAGCAGGCGCACGCTGCGGCCGCGGGCGGCGCTGTTCTCGGCGGAATAGAAGGCCACCGTGCCGCCGGGCGCGGTGGCGGGTTCGGCGGTTTCGGCGTTGTCGAGCAGGCGCTCGGGGGTGTCGCCGTCGCGCGGATACACCGCCACGCCGACCGAAGCATCGAAGAACAGACGGCGGCCGCTGATCTCCATCGGCTGCGCCAACGGCGCCAGCACGTCGCGCAGCAGGGCTTCGATACGGGTCTCATCCTCCACGCCGGACAGGGCGAGGGCGAATCGGTGCTCGCCGGCGCGCGCCAGCACGGCGCTGGTGCCCAGCCGGGCGCGGACGCTTTCAAGCAGCCGGTTGGCCCCCTCGCGCATCACCTCGTCCGCCGGGCCTTGCCCCAAGGACTGACGGAGCACCGGCAGCTGGCCCAGCGCGATGCTGGCGAGGATGGCGCTGGGCTGGCCGTCGTTCGTCCGGGCGAGGCGGCCGAGGAAGTGGCTCCGATTCGGCAGGCCGGTGATCGAATCGAACTCGCGGAGCTTCTGCGCCTCGGCCTCGAGTTGCCGGCGCGCCTCGGTGCGCTTGGCAGAACGCCGCAGCTGGGCCTGCACGAGCGACAGCAGTTCGGTCGGCCGGAACGGCTTGGTGAGGTAATCGTCGGCGCCGAGGTTCATGCCGGCACGGATCGATTCGCGCTCGTCGAGGCCGGTCAGGAAGACGAAGGGCAGGTCCGCGGTGCGCGGGTCGGCGCGCAGGGCCGCCAGCAGATCCTGCCCATTGCCGCCGGGCATCAAGACGTCCGACAGGACCAAGTCCGGCAGGTGCTCGTGGGCCAGGACGAAGGCATCAGGGCCGTTGTCGGCCTCCAGCACCCGATAGCCGGCCGAACGCAGGGTGGCGTTCAACACCGCCCGGATGCTGCCGTCGTCTTCCGCGACGAGGATCGTGGTCGTGCCTGCCTGCCCTGCCATCGGCGCCCTCCCCGAGCGATCCGATCGCCCACCGGCCGAGTCTAGCCTCAGGGCTGGCGTCATGCGCCAGTGACGGTGGGATGTCCCCCGGATGACCGGCAGGTAGCGATTTCGTGTCAATTGAAATATTGGTGTCATCTCCCGTCCATAGGCTGCGCCCACCTTCCCAACGGTGTCCGCCGCCATGCGCCTCGCCCGCTCCCTGCTCGCCGCTTCCCTCGCCGCCGCCCTCGCCACCCCGGCCCTGGCCGAGGTGCCCATCGACGTGATCGGCGACACCGAAATCTATTTCGACGCCCTGCTGCACTTCGACGCCTACCAGTACGACCAGAACATCAGCCGCGCCGACGGCCTCGCCCTCACGGCCGGCCAGCTGACGGCCAACACGCTGACCAACAACGGTCAGTTCCGCCGCGGCGAGATGATCCTGCGCGGCAAGACGCCGACGGCCGAGTGGCAGATCGGCTACGACACCGTCGGCAGCCGCGGTACCGGCCGCAACGGCCGCTGGCTGGACGTCAGCTGGAAGGGCCGCATCAACGCTGACTGGTCGTACCGCCTCGGCCAGTTCAAGCAGCCCAACAGCCTCGAAGAGCTGACGAGCACCAAGAACAACGAGTTCATTTCGAAGGCGATGGTCACCAACGCCTATGGCCTCTCGCGCCGCGTCGGCGCCGAGATCCAGTACGCCACCCCGTCCATCACGGCCACCGGCACCTGGTTCACGCGCGAGATCAACGTCGCCCAGCGCGTCGGCGATGGCTGGGGCACGCGCCTCACCTGGGCGCCGATCCAGGACACCCAGGCCGGTGAGGCCCTGCACTTCGGCATTTCGGCCGTCCAGTTCGACGCCGAGAACAACCGCTATAGCCTCAGCTCCCGCCCGCAGGCGGACATCACCAACGTCAACACGGTGACCGCCACGCTGTCGGATGCCGACTCGACCCGCATCCTCGGCCTCGAAGGCATGTACTACCGCGGCCCGTTCAAGGTGATGGGCGAGTACTTCCGCGCCGACACCGATCGCCTCGGCGCCGCGCCGGACTACAGCACCGACGGTTGGTACGTTTCGACCCTTTACACCCTGAGCGACGACCTGTTCGGCTACCGCGGCGGCCTCTACACGACGGCCACCCCGACCGACCCGGTCAAGGGCCTGTGGCAGCTGGCCGCCCGCTACGACCGCCTCGATGCCAACGACGGTGCGGTCTTCGGCGGCGCCCAGTCGGCCTTCACGGTCGGTGCCAACTGGTACATCCGTTCGAACTTCCGCCTGTCGCTGAACTACGTGATGGTCGAGAGCGAGCGCGTGCAGTCGGGCGTGCTGATCAACAACGACCCGAACATCGTCGAGCTCCGCGGCCAGATCACCATCTGACACCGCCATCACGGGCCGCCGGGGCCAACCCGGCGGCAAGTCATCGGACTGTCACATCGCTGACACATACTGCTGGCCGGCCGCCGCGAGGCGCCGGCCCTTTGGAGAATCCAGTGAACCTGAAGACGTTTTCCCGGATCGCCGCGGCCGGCCTGATCGCCGCCTCGGCGTTCGCCGCCCAAGCCCAGAACATCACCGGCGCCGGCGCCTCGTTCGTGTTCCCCGTCATGTCGAAGTGGTCGAGCGAGTACGCCGCCGCCGGCCAGGGCCGCGTGAACTACCAGTCGATCGGCTCGGGCGGCGGCATCGCCCAGGCCAAGGCCGGCACGGTCGACTTCGGCTCGACGGACGCCCCGTTGGCGCCGGCGGACCTCGCCCAGAACAAGCTCGCCCAGTTCCCGTCGGTCATCGGCGGCGTGGTGCCGGTGGTGAACCTGCGCGGCGTCGCCGCCGGCCAGCTGCGCCTCACCGGCCCGGTCATCGCCGAGATCTACCTCGGCAAGATCACCAAGTGGAACGACGCCAAGATCACCGCCCTGAACCCAGGCGTGACGCTGCCCGACCAGACCATCCGCGTGGTCTATCGTTCGGACGGCTCGGGCACCACCTTCAACTTCGTCAATTACCTGTCGCAGATCAGCGCCGAGTGGAAGCAGAAGGTCGGTGTCGGTACTGCCGTTCGCTGGCCGACCGGCTTCGGCGGCCGCGGCAACGAGGGCGTCTCGGCCTACGTGAAGCAGCTGCAGGGCTCCATCGGCTACGTCGAGCTGAGCTACGCCACCACCAACAACCTCACCTATGCCGCGATGCAGAACGCCGCCGGCACCTGGGTGCAGCCGAGCATCGCCAGCTTCCGTGCCGCCGCCGCCAGCGCCGACTGGGCATCGGCCCAGGACTTCAACCTGGTGATCACCAACGCCCCGGGCGAGAACAGCTGGCCGATCGCCGCGACGAACTTCATCCTCGTCTCGACGGCGCCGCGCGATCCGGCCAAGGCGGCGGCCACCCTCAAGTACTTCGAATGGGCGTATGCCAACGGCGACGCCTCGGCGGAATCGCTCGGCTACGTGCCGCTGCCCGACCCGCTGGTCGAGCGCGTCAAGGCCTACTGGGCGGCCAAGCTGAAGCGCTGATCGCCCACCAATCCGATCCATCCTCAGGCGCCGGCGTCCCCGGCGCCTGCGGCATCATGACCACCGCGAAAACGAACGACGGAGCACCACCATGACCTCGACCCTGCTGCGCACCACTCTCGCCCTCGGCGCCGCGAGCCTGCTCGCCGCCTGCGGCGGATCGTCCGACGCCCCCGCGGCGAACGGCGAGGCCGGGACGGCCCCGGCGCAGCCGGCGGCGATCGATGTCACCGGTGCGGGCGCTTCCTTCGTGTTCCCGCTGCTCTCGAAGTGGTCGAGCGAGTACGCCACCGGCACGGGCAACCGGGTGAACTACCAGTCGATCGGCTCGGGCGGCGGCATCGCCCAGGCCAAGGCCGGCACGGTCGACTTCGGCTCGACCGACGCCCCGCTGAAGCCGGAAGAACTCGCGGCGGCCAACCTCGGCCAGTTCCCGTCGGTCGTTGGCGGCGTGGTGCCGGTCGTCAATATCGAAGGCCTGCCGGCCAACCAGCTGCGGCTGACCGGCCCCCTGCTGGCCGACATCTACCTGGGCAAGATCGCCCAGTGGAACGATCCCGCCATCGTCGAGATCAACCCCGGCGTCACCCTGCCGGAGGCCGACATCAAGGTCGTCTACCGTTCGGACGGTTCGGGCACCACGTTCAACTTCGTCAACTACCTCGGCCAGGTCAGCCCGGCGTGGGCGGAGGGCGTGGGCCAGGCCGCGACGGCGGTGAAGTGGCCGACCGGCGTGGGCGGCAAGGGCAACGAGGGCGTGGCCGCCTACACCAAGCAGCTGAGCGGCGCGATCGGCTATGTCGAGCTCAGCTACGCGCTGCAGAACAACCTGACCACGGTCAGCCTGCAGAACGCCGCCGGCACCTGGGTCGCCCCGAGCATCGCCAGCTTCCAGGCCGCCGCCGCCAGCGCCGACTGGGCCAACGCGCAGGACTTCCATCTGGTCATCACCAATGCGCCGGGCGCGGACGCGTGGCCGATCGCCGCCACCAACTTCATCCTGGTCAGCAAGTCCCCGTCGAACCCGGCCAAGGCGCGCGCCGCGCTCGAGTTCTTCAAGTGGGGCTACGCCAACGGCGATGCCCGCGCCGAAGAGCTGGGCTACGTGCCGCTGCCCGACGCCCTGGTCACCCAGGTCGAGGGCTACTGGGCCCAGAACTTCACGTTCTGAAGGCCGGGTACAATCCCCGCTCCACCGTCCGCCCTGCCCGGGCGTGATCCAACGCCCGCGTCGCCTGACGCGGGCGTCCTGATCTGAACTCTCCGGTACGAACCCTGATGGCGTCCGCCACGTCCCAACTCGACCACCTGGCCCGCGGCGACGCGCGCGCCGACCGCCTGTTCCGATGGACCGTCGCGGCGGCTGGCTTCTTCGTCCTGATCAGCCTGATCGGCGCCGCCCTCACCATGGCCTGGGGCGGCCGCGAAGCCTTCGGCACCTTCGGCTGGAGCTTCCTGAGCTCCGACAACTGGGACCCGGGCAACCTCGTCTTCGGCGGCCTCGCCCCGATCGTCGGTACCGTCATCACGGCGGGTATCGCGCTGCTGATCGCCGTTCCGATCAGTTTCGGCATCGCCCTGTTCCTCACCGAGGTCGCGCCGCCGTGGCTGCGCGGCCCCGTGGCGACGGCCATCGAGCTTCTGGCCGGCATCCCGTCGATCATCTACGGCATGTGGGGCCTGTTCATCCTGGTGCCCTTCCTCGCCGAGTACGTCTACCCGTCGTTGAGCGAGTACGGCAGCCAGCTGCCGCTCATCGGCTCCTGGTTTGATGGCCCGCCGATCGGCATCGGCATGCTCACCGCCGGCCTCGTGCTCTCGATCATGATCATCCCGTTCATCGCCTCGGTGATGCGCGAGGTGTTCCTGACCGTCCCGACGCGCCTGAAGGAATCAGCCTACGCGCTGGGCTCGACGACCTTCGAAGTGGTCTGGGACATCGTGCTGCCCTACACCCGCTCGGCGGTGATCGGCGGCATCTTCCTCGGCCTCGGCCGCGCACTGGGCGAGACGATGGCCGTCACCTTCGTGCTCGGCAACGCCAACCGCCTCGCCAACCTGCTCGAGCCCTCCAGCTCGATCGCCGCGACCATCGCCAATGAGTTCGGTGAAGCCTTCGCCGACCTGCACCGCAGCTCGCTGCTGGCCTTGGGCTTCGTGCTCTTCATCGTCACCTTCATCGTCCTCAGCATCGCCAAGCTGATGCTGATGGGCCTCAAGCGCCGGGAGGGCAAGTGATGGACGCCGCCGTCTCCGAGCGCCTGTTCCAGCGCCGCCGCATCGTCAACGTGCTCGCCCTCGTGCTCTCGGGCACGGCAGCGATGGTCGGCCTGTTCTTCCTCGTCTGGATCCTCTTCACCACGCTCTCGAAGGGCATCGACGGCCTCAGCCTCGCGATGTTCACCGAGATGACCCCGCCCCCGGGCGCCGAGGTCGGCGTGGGCGGCCTGCTCAACGCCATCGTCGGCAGCATCGTCATGTGCACGCTCGCGGTGCTGATGGCCGCACCGGTCGGCATCGCGGCGGGCACCTACCTCGCGGAGTACGCCAACTTCCGCAAGATCGGCAGTGTCATCCGCTTCGTCAACGACATCCTGCTGTCGGCGCCGTCGATCGTGCTCGGCCTCTTCGTCTACATGGTGCTGATCGGCACGCCGCGCCAGGTGGCGACGGCGATCCAGTCCACCGAGGCCGGGCAACAGGGCTGGCTGGCGGGCATCGCGGACTGGCTGATCGGCGTGTCGGGCTTCTCGGCCATCGCCGGCGCGGTGGCGCTCGGTTTCATCGTGTTGCCGGTGGTCGTTCGCACCACCGACGAGATGCTGCGCCTCGTCCCGGCCCAGATGCGCGAAGCCGCGCTCTCGCTCGGCATCCCGCAATGGAAGGTCACGGTGCACGTGCTTTACCGCGCGGCGCTGTCCGGCATCCTCACCGGCGTCATGCTGGGCCTCGCCCGCATCTCCGGCGAGACGGCGCCGCTGCTGTTCACGGCCTTCAACAACAGTTTCTGGAACCTCGACCTGGGCGAGCCGATGGCCAACCTGCCGGTCACGGTCTACCAGTTCGCGATGAGCCCGTTCGAGAACTGGCAGCTGCTGGCCTGGGCCGGCGCCTTCCTCATCACCTGCTTCGTCCTGCTGGTCAGCATCACCGCCCGCACCCTCCTGCTGCGCAAGAAGATCGCCAATGACTAACGCCCCGATCGCCCTGCAGACCGCCGTCGCCGGCGGCGAGCCCGCCACGGCTTCGCCGGCCAAGCTGGTCGCGAAGAACCTCAACTTCTTCTACGGCGACTACCGCGCGCTGAAGGACATCAACCTCACCGTCCCCGAGAAGCGCGTCACCGCGTTGATCGGCCCGTCGGGCTGCGGCAAGTCCACCCTGCTGCGCATCTACAACAAGATCTATTCGATCTACCCGGGCCAGCGCGCCGAGGGCGAGATCCTGCTCGACGGCCAGAACCTGCTGGACCCGAAGTACCCGATCAACCGCCTGCGCAGCAAGATCGGCATGGTGTTCCAGAAGCCGGTGCCGTTCCCGATGTCGATCTACGACAACGTGGCCTACGGCATCGGCCACTACGAGAAGCTCAACAAGTCCGACATGGACGAGCGCGTCGAGCAGGCCCTGCGCCAGGGCGCCCTGTGGGAGGAGGTGAAGGACAAGCTCAAGCAGAGCGCCCTCGGCCTCTCCGGCGGCCAGCAGCAGCGCTTGTGCATCGCCCGCGCCGTCGCGCTGAAGCCCGAGGTGATCCTGTTCGACGAGCCGACCTCGGCCCTCGACCCGATCGCCACTGGCAAGATCGAGCAGCTGATCGCCGAGCTCAAGCAGCAGTTCACGATCCTGATCGTCACCCACAACATGCAGCAGGCCGCCCGCTGCTCCGACTTCACCGCCTTCATGTACTTGGGCGAGCTGGTCGAGCACGGCGTCACGCAGCAGATCTTCACCAAGCCCTCGAAGCAGCAGACCGAGGACTACATCACCGGCCGGTTCGGCTGAGCCAGGAGCGAATCATGGGCACCGAACACATCGTCAAGAGCTTCGACGCCGAGCTCCAGCGGATCAACGGCGAGATCACCCGCATGGGCGAGATGGCCCTCGGCCAGATCGAAGCGGCCATCGACGTGCTGCAGCGCCGCGACAGCAAGGCCGCGGAGCGCGTCACCATCAACGACGACGCCATCGACGAGCTCGAGCAGGTCATCTCCAATGACGTACTGCGCGTGCTCGCCCTGCGCCAACCGATGGCCCGCGACCTGCGCGAGGTCTACGCCGCCCTGCGCATCGCCGCCGACATCGAGCGCATCGGCGACTACGCCTCCAACGTGGCCAAGCGCTCGATGGTGCTGAACCAGAGCGCCCCCGTCGCCCCGGCCCGCGGCCTGCCGGCGCTGGCCGAGCTGGCCAGCGGGCTGCTGGCGGAAGCCCTCGAGGCCTACCGCCTCCGTGACGCCGACCGCGCCGCCGCGATGCGCGACCGCGACGCCGAACTCGATGCCGCCTACACGAGCCTGTTCCGCGAGCTGCTGACCTACATGGCGGAGGATCCCAAGCAGATCACGCCCTGCACGCACCTGCTGTTCATGGCCAAGAACATCGAACGCATCGGCGACCATGCCACCAACATCGCCGAGAACACCTGGTTCCTGGTGCATGGCGAATCGATGAGTGGCGACCGCGAGAAGGCCGACAAGACCAGCGAGTAAGCCGATGGCTTCGCCTCACCCCGACGGAGACCTTTTTCCCGCCCACGGGCGGGTCGAGGTGCATCCCCACGGCCGGGTGGTCTACTTCGAGGCCACCGGTCCGTTCAACGCAGAGGCGGTCGCGGTGATGCGCACGGCCTATACGCCGATCATGGCGTCGATGGCCGAGGATGGCGCGTTCGGGCATATCAGCACGTTCCACGAAAGCATGCTGGCAACGCCGGAGGCCTTCGCCGCGTTCGGGGCCCTGCTCGTCGAATGGAAGGCGGCGGGCATCCTGCCGACGGCGAACGCCTACGTGGTCGGGCCCGAGGTGGAGGGCGTCACGATCGTGCAGTCCCACTACCGGCGCGCCTGGGAAGGGGCCTGTTTCGAGATCTTCGAACGCCGGGACGAGGCCGAGGCGTGGATCGCCCGAATGCTGGCCGAAGCGTCGTGAACCGGGCGGCCCCGCCCGAGCGGTCCATGGGGGCGTAGGCCGTGGTCCCGCACGCGTCGCGCGGCCACATCACCGCCCACATCGCGGATCGGGTGCTGTTCTTCGAGTCGACGGGGCCCTTCGATGGCGAGATCGTGGAGGCGGTGATCCGCGCCTATCGACCGCTGCTCCAGCGCCTCGCCGATGGCGGGCCCTTCGCCCACGTCAGCACGTTCCACCGGAGCATGCTGGCGACGCCCGATGCACTGGACGCCTTCGACCAATTGCTCGGCGAGTGGCGGAGCTCCGGCCTCGCGCCGATCGCGAACGCCTACGTCGCGGCATCCGACATCGAGGGCCGCGGCCTGATGATGCCAATCTTCGCCAGCGTGTTCAGCGGATTCAGTCCCTTCCGCGAATTCGACCGGTTCGAGGCGGCCGAGGCCTGGGTTCGCCAGCAGCTCGCCGCGGTCGATTGAGCTCGGCGGACATCCTGGCATCACGACGACTGGGGTGGCCGATTCGAACCAACGGAGACCGGCGCGCGGTGGCTGGTATCCTGCGGGCATGAGCGATTTCGACGAACAGGGCCCGCAGGGCACGCCCGCCGCCACCGGCGCGCCGCCGATGGCCTCGCGCTTCCGCGGCTTCCTGCCCGTCGTGGTCGACGTCGAAACCGGCGGCTTCGAGTCCGCGCGACACGCCCTGCTGGAAATCGCCGCGGTGCCAATCGAGATGGACGACGAGGGCTTCCTATTCCCCGGCGAGACGGTGAGCGTGCACGTGGAGCCGGCACCGGGCCTCGACATCGACCCGAAGTCGCTGGAAATCACCGGCATCCAGCTCGACCACCCGTTCCGCGACGCGCAACCCGAGAAGATCGCACTGGACCGCATCTTCACCCCCATTCGCGCGGCGGCCAAGCGAAACGGCTGCCAGCGGGCGATCCTCGTCGGCCACAACGCGCACTTCGACCTCGGTTTCCTCAACGCGGCGATCGCGCGCGTCGGACACAAGCGCAGCCCCTTCCATCCCTTCAGCACCATGGACACGGTGACGCTTGCCGGCATGGCCTATGGCCAGACGGTGCTCGCCAAGGCGGTTCAGGCCGCAGGGCTGCCCTGGGACGGCAACGAGGCACATTCGGCCGTCTACGACACCGAGCGCACGGCGCAGCTGTTCTGCGCGGTGATGAACCGCTGGAAGCAGTTCAACGACCTCGATCTTCAGCGCGCCGCGCAGGACTGAGCCGACATGGGCACGGACGTCGATTTCGCCGAGTACGTCCGTGAGCAGGCCCGAGGGGCGAGCGAGGTCGCGCTGAAGAAGATGTTCGGCGAGTACGCCGTCTACGTGGACGGCCTCGTGGTGGCACTGGCCTGCGACAACCAGCTGTTCCTGAAACCGACGCCGGCCACGGCCGCGCGTCTGGCCACGGCGACGATGGCGCCGCCGTATCCGGGCGCCAAGCCGCATGCCCTCATCGACGAATGGCTGGACGACCCGGAGGCGCTCGCCGCGCTGCTCCGCGACACCGCGAAAGCGCTGCCGCCACCGAAACCGAAGGCTGCAAAGAAAGCCGCGGCCAAACCGGCCGCGCCGAAGCAGCCGAAACGCTGAGCGCTTACGCCGGGGCTTTAGGCGCGCGGAACGCCGCCGCACGCGCTGCCAAGCCACGCCACAGCCCGTAGAGGCTGATCGCGATCCACGCGATCTGCATCAGGAAGGGCGTGAGCACCTCGGTGATCGGGGCCGGCGAACCGAAGATCGAGGCGAGGATGAAGATCGAACCGAACAGGTTCGCGACCTGGTAGCCGATCGAGCTGCCCTGCAGCTTGCTGGCTTGCAGCAGCGCATAGGCCAGCAGCACGAAGGCGATGCCGGCCATGCCGATGAAGTCGAACCACTGCAGGCTCACGCGGCGCCCCGCTGGCGGACCGCCTCGAACAGCGCGACGCCGGTCGCGACGGAGACATTGAGGCTCTCCATGTCGCCGGGCATCGGGATGCGGACGAGCTGGTCGCAGGTCTCGCCAGTGAGGCGGCGCAGGCCGTCGCCCTCGCCCCCGAGCACGAGACCCACATTGCCCTTGAGGTCGAGCGAGTAGAACGAGGCCTTGGCTTCGCCGGCGAAGCCGTAGAGCCACACACCGAGATCCTTCAGCTCGCGCAGCGCGCGGGCGAGGTTGGTCACCTGCACCAACGCGATGCGGTCGGCCGCGCCGGCCGCGGTCTTGCGCACGGTGGCGGTGACGCCCACGGCCTTGTCCTTCGGGATGATCACGCAGGTGACGCCCGCGGCGGCCGCGCTGCGCAGGCAGGCGCCGAGGTTGTGCGGGTCCTGCACGCCGTCGAGGACCAGCACGAGGGCCTTGCCCTCCGCCGCTTCGATCAGGCCCTTGAGGTCCTTCTCGTCGAGCAGCTTGGCGGCTTCGTAGCGCGCGGCCACACCCTGGTGGCGCGTGCCACCGGCGATGCCTTCCAGCGCCTGCGTGTTCACCTTCCGCACCGGGATGCCGCAATCGACGGCTTCCTTCTCGATCTCGGAAAGGCGTGGGTTCTTGCCGCTATTCTCCATCAGCACTTCGCGCACATTGGCGACGTCGTGCTCGAGGGCGGAGGCGACGGCATTGATGCCGACAATCCAGCTGGTCTTGCTCATGAGGGGTTCCGTATCGTTTTCGTCAGCGGCGGGACTTGCCGGCCTTCGATTTGGGCGCGCCGCCTTTGCCGGCAGGCTTGCCGGGGCCAGCCTTTGCCGCACCGCGCGGCGCCTTGGCGTTGGGATGCGGGCGCGCGGTCGGCGTGCCGCCCTTGCGCGGCGTGTCGATCTCGTCCGGCAGCACCAGCTTGAAGTCGATGCGACGATCCTCGACAGAAGCGCGCAACACCTTCACCCGCACCGTGTCGCCGAGCGACCACGCCAAACCCCGGCGCTCGCCGGCCAGCGTTTTTCGCGTGGCGTCGAAGTGGTAGTAGTCGTGGGGCAGCATGGTCACGTGCACGAGCCCGTTGACCTTCGACTCGATGAGTTCGACGAACAGGCCGAAGCTGGTGACGCCGCTGACGACGCCGTCGAAATCGCTGCCGACGTGCTGCTCCATCCACGCGCTGCGGTAGCGCTCGTCCACCTCGCGCTCGGCCTCGTCGGCGCGGCGCTCCTTCTCCGAGCAGGCGAGGCAGAGCGTGCCCATCTCCTTCTCGGTGTAGCTGAAATCGCTGGCGCTGCCGCCATTGAGGATGTGCTTGATCGAACGGTGCAGCAGCAGGTCCGGGTAGCGGCGGATCGGCGAGGTGAAGTGGCCGTAGCTTTCCAGCGCGAGGCCGAAGTGGCCGATGTTCTCGATGGAATACTGCGCGAGGCTCTGCGAGCGCAGCAGCACGGTTTCCAGCAGGGCGGCGTCCGGGCGTTTGCGCACCTTGCGAAGCAGGGTGGTGAAGTCCTTGGGCTCGACCTTCTGCCACGGCGGCAGGCGCAGGCCGAATTCCATCAGGAATTCCAACAACTCGGTGTACTTGCGCTCCGGCGGACGGTCGTGGATGCGGAACGGAGCCGGGATCTTTTTGCGGATGACGAAGCGCGCGGCCTCGACGTTCGCCGCGATCATGCATTCCTCGATCAGCTTGTGGGCGTCGTTGCGCTCCAGCATGCCGGCCTGGATCACCTCGCCCTTGGCATCGAGCACGAAGCGCACTTCGCCCGATTCGAACTCGATCGCGCCGCGCTCGCTGCGCGCCTTCGACAGCACGCGGAAGAGCTGGTGCAGGGCCTCGATCTGCGGGCGCAGCGAGCCGAGCTGGACCAAGGCCTCCTCGTCGCCGTCGATCGCCTTACCGACGGTCGTGTACGTCAGGCGGGCGTGCGAACGCATCACCGCCTCGTAGAACTTCGAGCGGCTGACCTTGCCGTCGAAGTCGACGCGCATGTCGCAGACGAAGCACAGACGGTCGACCTTCGGATTCAGCGAGCAGATGCCGTTGCTGAGCGTCTCCGGCAGCATCGGCACGACGAAGCCGGGGAAGTACACCGACGTGCCGCGTTGCACCGCTTCGGCGTCGAGCGCCGTGCCCGGGCGCACATAGGCCGAGACGTCGGCGATGGCGACGATCAGGCGGAAGCCCTTGCCGTCCGCCTCGCACCACACGGCGTCGTCGAAGTCCTTCGCGTCCTCGCCGTCGATGGTGACCAGCGGCACGCTGCGCAGGTCCACGCGCTTGGCAGCGACGTCGGCCGGCACCTCGAGCGGCACCGCCTCGGCCTCGTGCAGCGTCTCCTGCGGGAAGTCGTGAGGCAGGTTGTGGGTGTGGATGGCGGCTTCGACCACGCGCGAGGCGGTGAGTCGATCACCCAGCACGACGAGGATCCGGCCGAAGGGCGGGCGGCCCGACTCGGGCGGCGCGGTGATCTCGGCGACCACGCGCTGGCCTTCCTTCGCGCTGTTGCGGGCCAGCGGCGGGATCAGCACCTCGGCAAGGATGCGGCGGTCGTCGGGCACGACGTAGCCGATGCCGGCACGCTCCTCGAAACGGCCCATCACGCGGGTGAGGCGGCGTTCGAGCACTTCGACGACGGCGCCTTCTCGGCGACCCCGGCGGTCGACGCCGGTGACGCAGCCGAGCACGCGATCGCCATGCATCACCTTGCGCATCTCGTTCGGCGGCAGGAACAGGTCGTCGCTGCCGTCCTCGGGCTTCAGGAAGCCGAAGCCGTCCGGGTTGGCGATGACGCGGCCTGGGATGAGGTCGAGTCGCTCGGCCGGCGCGAAGCCGCCGCGGCGGTTCAGCAGCAGCTGGCCGTCGCGCACCATCGCGGCAAGCCGCTTCGACAGCGCTTCGAAACGGTCGGGCGCCTCGAGGGCGAAGGCCTTGGCCAGTTCGTCGGCGGTCACCGGGCCGGGCGCGGCGACGAGATGCGCGAGGATGGCCTCGCGGCTGGTGATCGGGTTGTCGTAGCGCTGGGCCTCGCGGCCGGCGTGGGGGTCACGGAACTCCGGTGGCCCGGCGCGACGCGGCGAGGACGTCTGGTGCGGCGCGGCAACGCGTGACGACTTTTTACCGGAGCCCCCCCCCGGCCGCGGTGCCTCGCTCGATCGGAAAACATCGGGCATCCACGGCGGAAGCTGCTTCCCGCCGGCCTTTCTGGGAGGTTTCTTCATTCCCGGATGGTACACCGCCACCCCGCGACCTCCTCCGATCTGGTCAGGGTTCCTCGTCTAAACTCACCGGGTCCATACAGAGTTTCATCTATGCCCCCCTCGCTCGACGATCGCGCCACCGCCGAGGCACCCCGCGCGGTCTTGGGCGTTCGTGGCCTCCCTGCGTTCGCAGGGGGCATGAACGCCGGCGGTATCTACGCCCTCACCACCGAGACCCCACCGGCCCGCATCCCCCTGCTTGCCGGAGCCCTCGGGTGGGCGACGGCTTCCGGGCAGCCCGGGACACTGGTGGTGGCCGGCAAGCCGGAGCAGTTCCTCGGCCGCCTTGCATCGAATGGCCTGCCTGACGTCCAGCACAGCATCGAAACCGGAAAGCTAGGCGTCTTCGTCCAGCAAGGCGATTTCAACAAGAAGATGTTCCGTTTCGGAGCCACGGCACTCGTCGCCGAATTCGAACGATTCGGTTTTCCGAAGAACGGGCTCTTGGTGTTCGACCAGGCTGACGAGCTCTTGGGCCTCAACGACCTCGGCTTGGCGCTCGAACAGATCGAAGCCCTCCATCGTTGGGCCGAGGAGTCCGGCAGCACCATCCTCCTCAGCTTCGTCCACCTTTCGAATGCGCCGCAAGCGATGAACACGCTGATGGCGATGGCCGACCACCTCGCGGGAATCGCCAGGCTCAACGCCGGCGATGACGGTCTCGAACTGACTTTCGATTACTGGCAGTCGCATCACGGAGCGATCGCCGCGCGCAGCTTCCCGGTCCAGCGGGTGCCTCAGGGCTACGCCGTCGTGGAACAGGGCGTCGTGTCGAACGCGGAAGTCGGTGAGCCCCTGGCCCCAGCGCAACCCGTTGGCGAGACGCGCTACTTCTACCTCGACCGGTCGCTCGCCCTCCTCGACTCGGCACTGCCCGGCCACTGGAGCCATCGCGAGTCGCTGATCGGCCTCCTGCAGGCCTGCCAGGGCAGCCGCACGCCCACGGTGCTGCTGACCTTCACGAGCGACACGTCGGTACGGGAATTGGCGCAGACGGTCCACACGCTTCGCATCTCGGTGGGACGTGGCGCGAAGATCCTGATCTTCGAGCAGGGCGCATCCCTCCGGTACGCCAACGAGGCGCTGCTGCTCAATCTGGGCGCCAACCTCATCGTCCATCGCGGTACGCCGGAGAGCCGCTGGCCGCTGGCCGTGCAATCCATCGAGGGGCAAACCTTCGATCGCGAGATCAGCGTGGACTTCGACACCGCCCTGGCGAGCGTGTCGGTCACCCCGCTGCGCGGCTATCTGCTGCCCATGCCTTTCGCGCAGGAAGCCATGATGATCCTCGAGCGCGCTGCCGTCCTGAACGTGCCGGGAGTCTTGGTCGTGGCGCGCGCCGGGCGCGATCTGGTTCTCGAGGAGATCCTGGACGGCTGCCGCCTGTCCCGCGCTGGCGACCTGCTCACCTGCGACGGCGAGCAAGCGTATTTTTTCTTCGCCGGGTGCCCGGCCAGCAGCCTGAGGATGACCTTGGAGCGCGCGCTGGGCCAATCGGCGGACGCCTTGCTGTCCGAGACGCGCAGCCTGACATCGCGGGAAGAGATCCAGCGCGAGCTTGCCTCGCTCGGTGAACGTACCCGCTCCCAGCCGATGCCGGATCTGCGAGACCGCTTGGCGGGCGTCGCTTCCGCACGAGGCCCGCAGGCCGAGGCCTCCGGCCCGCGGGCGCCGGTGCCGCTCTCCCGCGCCAGCCGAAGCCGCGATGGGCGGGAGCCCCAGACCACCCAACAGGCACCGGTCGTCGAGGTTTCGGAGCCCATCGACCTGCAGCGCTTCCGATACGGTGGCCGCCTCGCCCGCGAAGGTGGAAAGGGGCAGACCTCGATGGCGCGCGCACGACGTCCCCTCGGCCCCGACCAGGGCGAGGGCGCTTGATGTCGTTGCCGGCATGCCGGACCGCTTGGCTCGCCCTGCTGCTGTTTGGCGCATCGAGTGACCTGAAGGCCTCCGTCGATCTCGGGGAGATGGCGGCTTTGCGCGCTGCGGATCGTCATGCCGCTGCCGCCGATCTCGGCCTCAAGGGCGTACTCGAACAGCCTTGGGACCACAGCCTGCGCTATCTCGTCGCGGACAGCCTCGAGCGTGCGGGGCGACTGGATGAAGCGGCCGCCCAGTTCTCCGCCTTGCAAGGCACGCCCCTGCAAGGCGCCGCGCAGGGGCGACTGGCCGCGCTGGCCGGACGCACGCCCAGCCGGCCTGCCGCGGCACCGGTCGACGCGGCCCCAACCCGCGTGGCCATCGCCGCACGCCCGGCCCCGGCCATGCCGCAAGCCGTTACGCCGCCTCCCGCCGCCACTGCGGCCATGCCCGCGGCACGGACGACCTCGCTTGCGTCGACCGCGCTTGCGTCGACGGCACGAGCAGCACCCGCAGTTCGTGAGCCCGCCGCAACGGTAGCGGCGCCCGCGAGCGCCCCGGTGAACCAGACCGCCCGCGTGACCACTTCGCCGACGACAGCGACCACGCCCGGCGCGCTGGCGGCACCCCGCCGGCTGGGCAGCCCGGCCACGGCCACTCCAGCGCAGCCGCGGACACTCGCCGCGCCGCCGCCCGCGCAGACGAACTCGAACACGGCCTCGACGCAACCCCGCCGGCTCGGCAGCCCGGCCACGGCCACTCCAACGCAGCCGCGGACACTCGCCGCGCCGCCGCCCACGGCGACGAACTCGAACACGGCCTCGACGCAACCCCGCCGGCTCGGCAGCCCGGCCACGGCCACTCCAGCGCAGCCGCGGACACTCGCCGCGCCGCCGCCCGCGCCGACGAACTCGAACACGGCCTCGGCGCAGCCCCGCAAGCTCGGCAGCCCCGCCACGACCACCGCCAACACACAACCCCGCAGGCTCGGCGCGCCTGCCTCGCTGGCAGCGCCCGCAGGGCGACCGGCAGCACGACCGCCGGCCGCCGCACCCGCCACGCCGACGCAGCGCATCGATGCCCTGTACGCGAAAGGCGAGTACGCCAAGGCGGGCGCAGAGGGTCTTGCCCTGCTCGAGAAGGCGCCGATCGATGCCGAGCTGCACCTCAAGGTGGCCAACAGCCTCGCCTGGAGCGGGAAGCTCCAAGCGGGCCAAGCGCAGTACCGGGCGCTCTTCGATTCGAAGGTCGATCGCGACGCCCGGCTCGGCCTGGCGAACACCCAGCGATGGAACGGGCGCTTTGATCTCGCGATGGCGGGCTACCAGGCCGTCCTCGATCGCCACCCGGACGACAGCGACGCTCTCGAGGGTATGAGGCAGTCACGCCTCGGCCTCGCACCGCGAACGACGTTCGGCGTGGACTACACCACCGACATCAACCCGGTCGAGCGGCGCGGCGCCATGCTCGGGCACCGCTGGCACAACGCCTCGGGCGATACCCGCTACGAAGTGAAGCTCGCCCGTTACGACGACAGCATCGAGTGGGAGATCCCGCCGCTCAGCATCCGGGACCCGCTACCGATCCCACGCCGAGCCGAAACCAGCCGACAGAGCCTCTCTGCCAGCATCGAAATGCTGGGGCATCCGCTGCAGCCGCAACTCACGCTTTCGCTGCAGCAACAATCCGCACACCCGCCGCAGCCGCCGCTGCCACCCCGCCTCGCCGTGCTCGAGGCGGGCCTGCTGCAGGAGCGGGACGACGACTCGATCTTCGGCTCCGCCCGCATCAAGCTCTACGAATGGCCGGTGTGGTTCCGGGCTGGCCGACTCGACTGGAGCCACGAAGCCCTGGCGCCACGCGCGGCCCTCCGCGGGCTGGTCGCGAGGCACAGCGGCCTCGAAGCGATGGGTGAATTCGACTGGGGCCAGCTCTACGGGCAGGTCGACTACTACGGGATCACCGACGGGAACTCGATCAGTGCGGCGCAACTGCGCTGGACGCCGTCATGGCGCCCCCTGGGCGCGCGCTGGCGTCCCCTGCTCGGCGTCGAGTTCCGCCAGGCCATGCGCCCGGCCGCCGAGTACTGGTCGCCCTCCCTCGGCCATGGCTCGGCCTACGCGGGCTTCAGCGGCGACTGGAGCCTTGGCCGCTGGAGCCTCTATGGCAGCGCCCAGTACGGCACGCCACTGCTTGAGGAGTCCGGAACGTCCTGGAGCCTCTCGCTCGGCGGGCGCTACCAGTTCGCCGAAGACCTCGCGTTCTCGTTCGGGTTCTGGCGGATGTCGAGCTTCCGCGACAACGCGGCCTACGGCGCGCGGTCGGCGAACCTGCAGGTGGAGAAGGTGTGGCGCTAGCACGCACCTGGCGGGTCCTGATCGCCGTCGGCGCCGTGCTCTTCCTCGTCGCGCTGCTCGCGGCGACGTACGGGAAGATCCTGCAGCTCGGGTCGGGCGCGCTGCGCGTGTTCCTGGAGAACTGGATCCTCGGGGCGGTCGGGCTGTACCTGATGGTCTTCCTGGCCATCCTGGTGCTGCGCTACGCCTTCCTGCTGCTCTACTCCTTCATGGAGCACATCGAGTACACGCTGTCCGACCGGACGGCGCCGCCGCCGACGGAGAAGCAAGACCGCCAGTTGCCGATGATCAGCCTCGTGGTGCCGGCCTACAACGAAGGGCTGGTGATCCAGCCCGCGATCCGCTCGCTCCTGCACCTCGATTACCCCAACTACGAGATCCTCGTCGTCAACGACGGGTCCACGGACGACACCTACGAGAAAGCCCTCGTGGTCGCCCGTGAATCCACGAGCGTGCCGGTGCGAGTCATCAACAAGCGCAACGGCGGCAAGGCCGATGCGCTGAATACGGGGATGACGCAGGCGCGCGGCGAATTCATCCTCAACATGGACGGCGACACCAAGCTCTCGCCGAACTCCCTGCGGGCGTGCATCCGGCATTTCGACAACCCGCGGATCGGCGCGGTGGCCGGCAACGTCAAGGTGCTCAACCGGGAAAGCCTGTGGGCCAAGATCCAGGCGGTCGAGTACATCGAGGGCCTGGCCATGGCCCGGAAGGCGCAGAGTTACCTGCGCTCGGTGGTCATCATCCCTGGGCCGCTCGGGATGTTCCGCAAGACCGTCTTGCAGCAGGCCGGCGGCTACGACCACGACACTTTCGCGGAAGACGCCGACCTGACGCTGAAGCTGCTCATGCGCGGCTGGCAGATCGCCTATGAACCCGCCGCGGTGGCCTGGGTGGAAACGCCAAGCCGCCTGCTCGACCTGCTGAAGCAGCGCTACCGCTGGACGCGGGGCATCCTGCAGGCCATCCGCAAGCACGCTTCGGCGCTGTGGCGCCCGCGGAAAGGCGGCGTCAACTTCTTCATCCTCTGGTACATGCTCTTCGAGGGCATCCTGTGGCCCTTCTCGACCGTGCTGGGCAGCCTGTTCTTCGCCTACGTCGGTCTGTACTACGGCGTCGCGACGTTTATCTTCTTCTGGTGGCTGCAACTGACGCTGCTCGACGTGATCGCCGCCGCGTACTGCGTGATCGTCGAGGAGGAAGATCCGTCGCTGATCGGCTACTCCATCTATTTCCGCCTGTTCTACATCGTCATCGTCGACGTCGCCAAGGTCTTCGCCACCATCGAGGAATGGCGAGGAAAATCGATGACCTGGGGCAAACTGCAACGCGAAGGAAAACTCTGACGTGGACCTGTTCTCCATCCTGGCCACCGTGATCCTGCTGACCACCATCGGCACGCTGGTGGTGGCCGTCGCGGCGTATGCGGCCTTCAAGATGCGCGAGAAGCGCAAGCCGAAACGCCATGATCCGACCGTCCCGCTGCACGGGGCACGCGAGCCGGTGTTCCTCACGCGATTCATCCCGGAAACCACGAAGCCCGAAAGTGCAGGGGCGGATGCGCCCGAGGGCAAGGGCGAGGCCGCGCCATGAGCATGGAAGACCCGACGGAATTCGAGACCCGGCCGGGTTACCGGCGCATGGGCATCTACCTCCCCGCGCTCGTCGTCGGCGGCCTGGCGATGCTCGCGCTGGTGTACCTGCTGGCCATGCGGACCTTGGGATGGCCGGTGCCGGACCGCCTCGACACCGCCCTGCCGCCGTTCGTGCAAAGCGAAGGCAGCCGTGATGTGGTGCTCTTCGTTTCGCCCACGACGCAGCGCTACTTCACCGGGGTCGGCGGCAACTACGAGGTGCTGCTCTCACCGTGGCGGAAACATCTCTCGGCGCAGCGCTGGCGGGTCACCGAAGCCAGCACGCCGGAGGCGTTGTCCAAGGGCGACGGGCGCATCCTCATCGTCCCCTCGGCCGTGGCATTGAGCCCGCAGGAGCGCAGCGCGATCGAGGCTTTCAAGGCCGACGGCGGCAGCGTGCTGCTGACCTGGGCCAGCGGAACGCGGGACGACGCGAACCAGTGGACGGGATGGGAATGGCTCGAGCGCATGGGCCAGGCGCGGGTCAATGGCGAAGTGGCGAAGGCCGAGGATGCCCCCGGCTTCCTCGTGCTCGACGGCGAGTCGCCGGTCAACCGCCAGCAGGCTGCCGGCATGCGCATCTGGCTCGGCGCCAACCACGAGCCGCTGCTGCGCCTGATGCCGATCAACGATGCACAGCTCGCGGGTCGATTCATGGATTGGGCGCGCACGCCGGCGCCTGCCGATCTCGCCAACGGAGCCATCGTCCTTTCGGAGGACGAGCGTGGCGTTCGCTCGGTCGTGCTTGGCTTCTCCGAAAGCACCTGGGAGTACCAGCCCCACCGCATCGGGCCGGTGATCGAGGATGCGCTGGCCTTTCTCGGCCGTCGCCCCGAGGCGATGCTGGCGAATTGGCCTGAGGGGCATCGGGCCGCGCAGATCGTCGAGATGGACACGGAAGACCAATTCAGCAACGCCCTGCACTTGGCTTCGCTGATGGACAACATCGGCTACCGGGGCACGTTCTACGTGCTGACCTCGATGGGCATGCAATTCCCCGACGTGGTGAAGACTCTCGCGCGCTCGCACGAGGTGGCCTTCCACGGCGAGGTCCACACCTCGTTCAAGGACCTGCCGGAGGCGACGCAACGCCAACGCCTCGAGACCATGCAGGCACAACTGGCGACGGCCCTTCCGAGCGACCAGACGACGATGGGCTTCCGAGCGCCGACCGAAGGCTACGACGGGACCACCGAGCGACTGCTGGCGGAGAAGGGCTTCACCCACCACCTCGCCGACCCGCATCGCAGCGATGCGAGGCTGCCGCTGTTTGCCGCCGAGGAGGGTGTGGGGAAACAGCTCGTCGTGCTGCCGCGCACCCAGCGCGACGACATCAACCTGTTGTCCGAAGGCACCACCGATGCCGTCGTCCTCGCCCAGCGCCTGGGCGACGAGCTGGCCCTGGCGGAGTCGCAGGGCGCCTTGGGCATCCTGTCCGTGCACACGCAGAATTTCGCCCCGGGCAGCCCCTTGGCATCGGCCGTTTCGATCTACCTGCACCAGTTGGCCTCGCGGCGCGAAACGGTCTGGCTGGCATCGGCCGGCGAGGTCGCCGAGTGGTGGCGGGATCGCGATCGCGTGCGCGTGGTCTCGCGCGATCTCGGCCTCCGCGCCGAGTTCGACCTGAGCGTCACGTCGGGCGAGCCGGTGGACGGCGTGTCCGTCGTCGTGATGCTGCCGCGGAAGAACGTCCTGCCGACGGTCCGCGGCGCCAAGACGGGCATGCCGCCGGTCGAGGTGACGCCGATCGATCCCTACCGAGCCAGCGTGCGCTTCGGCGAACTCCCGGCCGGCAACTATCATTACCAAATCACGTTCTAAGTCTGGAGGCGCCCAAGACCATGTTGAAGAAACCCCAGGCCCGATTGGGCCAGTCCATCGCCGCCGCCCTCATCGCCGCGGCCCTCATGCCCGCCGCCCATGCGGAAGAAACCGGCACGATCGTCGGCAAGGAAGACTGGCTGTACTTCCGTTGGGAGCGTTTCGACGCCTCCCTCATGCCCGAAGTGGACCGTTTCACCGACATGTTGGCGCGCGCCGGCCGCGTGATGGCGGCGAACGACGTGCATGTCGTGTTCACCGTCACCCCGCTGAAGCTGCAGATCTATCCGCAGTACCTGCCCGCCGATTTCGGTGCCGCGCCGGGCACGGAGAATCGCAACCAGCGCATGGTGCAGGCACTGCGCGCCGCGGGCATGACGGTGGCCGACCAGCTGCCGGCCTTCCAGGCCGAGGCCGCCAAGGGCGGCGAGCCGCTGTTCCTTCGCCTCGACTCGCATTGGACGCCCACCGGCGCGATGTTGGCCGGACAGACCATCCGCAAGGCCATCGACGCCGACCCGAAGGCCAGTGGCGTGCTCGCCAGCATCCCCGAAGCGCAGTTCGAGGCCTCTCCGAACGGCGAACGCGAGCCCTCGCTGACGACGGATCTCCTGCCCACCCTGCCGGCGGGCGCCACGGCGCCACCGGCGGAAACCGTGCTCCGCTACACCGTGCAGGCGCTCGACGCCGGCTCGGTGGATGCACTGACGGGTGAATCCGGCGTGCCGCAGGTGACCGTGATCGGCAGCAGCTTCACGCACCCCGGCACGCAATACCCGGATGCGGTTCGCGTTGCCCTGCAGCGTCAGCTGCTCGACATCTCCATCCCCGGCCGCCAGGGCCCCTTCGTGGGCATGGAGAACTACACCCGCGACCCCGCCTTCCAGCTGCATCCGCCGAAGCTGCTGATCTGGGAAGTGCCCGAGCGCGACAGCGTGAATCCGCCCGACTCTCCCTGGCGCGATGCCGAGTACTTCCGCGACGGCAAGGAGTGGTTGCTGAACCTCGCGACGGCGGTCTCGCGCAACTGCGCGACCTCGCCCGTGGCGGTGCAGTTGTCCGAAGCCAATCTCCCCGACGCGCAGACGCGACTGGCCGACGGCGGCGTGGGCTACGGCCCCAGCAATGCCGACAGCTATGTCCAGCTCGATTTCGCCCAAGCCTTGGACACGACGGATTACCTCTGGGCGGATGTCGCCATCCAGGGCGGCGGAACGGTCCGCCTCGAAGCCACGGGTAGCAATGGCAAGACCGCCACATGGTCGATCGGCGTCCCGGAGGATGGAACGCCGGTGCCCCTGAAGACCCGCCTGCCTGCCGACGCGCGGGATGCACGCAGCCTGCGCATCTTCCCGGGCGCAGGAGAAAATTTCGCCGTCGCGCAGCCGGCCGTGTGCCGGCATGAGGCGTCCTTGATTGCCGGCCTTCCGGAAGGAGCGAAGCGATGATCGTCCGCCGCCGTTTTCTCACCCTCGCCGTCCTGCTGCTGTCCGGCATGGCGAACGCGCAACAAACCGGCCTCCTCTACGATCCCGAGCCGCCCGCCAATTCCGCCTACGTGCGACTGCTGGTCGCCGCTGATGGCCCCGCCATGACGCTGACCGTCGACGGCAAGCCGCGCGGGGCCGCCCTTGCGGCCGGAGAGCCGGGCGAATACCTCGTGCTTTCCGCCGGCACGCACAATCTGAAGCTGAGCGGGGGCGGCCAAGTGCTGGAGACGACGCTGGAGGCACCGGCGGGCAAGGCCCTGACGCTTGCCTACACGAGCCGCGCGCCGGGCACCCAGCCCCTTCGCTTCGAGGACAAGGCCAATACCAACAAGCTCAAGGCGGTGCTGACGGCCTACCACCTCGCCCCCGGACAGGGGCCGCTCGACGTGACCGCCGGCGACCGCGCACAGGTCGTTTTCCCGGCCGTCGCGGAAGGCGCCTCGGTGTCGCGCCCGGTCAACCCGCTGAACATCGGGTTCGGCCTTGCTCGCACCGGTACCGCCGTCGCGGCACCCGGCGCACCGCTGGCCATGGAATACGGTGGCACCTACAGCCTGTTCATCCTGCCGGGCGAGGACGCTCCGGTGCTGAAGGCCGTGCTCAACCGCGTCGAACGCTACACGGGGACGCCATGAGGATGAATCCCAAGCGCTTGTGGGCGGCGCTTGCTGCCGGCCTCGCCGTGCAGTTCTCTGCCCCCGTGGCAGCGCAAGAGGGCGCAGGCATCGTCGGCCAGAACGACTGGCTTTACTACCTGTACGACATCACGAACGAGAGCGAACAGCCCTCGATCGCGAAGTCCATCGGACTGTTCGCCGCACTCTCGGACGTTCTCGCCGCCAACGACACCCGGATGGTGCTTGCCGTGGTCCCCGCCAAGGTACGCGTGTATCCGGAGAACCTTCCGCCCGAGCGTGCACCGACGCCTTTCCTCATCGAGCATTACCGCAAGAGCGTGCAGGCGCTCAGGCAGGGTGGCGTCGATGTCGTGGACCTCGAGACGCCGTTCCTTGCGCAAGCCAGAGCCGGAGACGGCGAACTGCTGTTCATGCGGCTCGACAGCCACTGGTCACAAACCGGGGCGCTCCTCGCCGCCGAACGCATCGCGGAGCACGCCGCAGGCAACCCCGCGACGAAGGCCGCCCTCGACGCGCTTCCCGCTCGCGCATACACCTTGGAATGGAATCCCACGCCGCAGACGCTGGCCGCGGGCGACCTGACGTCCATCCTTCCGGCGGGCACGCCCGCCTTCGAGCCCGAGCAGGTGCGCGTCTTCGGCGTGACCGCACCGGCGGGCGGCGACTTGCTCGCCGAGGATGCCGCGCCGGGCATCGCGCTCATGGGCAGCAGCTTCAGCGGCGCGTGGACAGGCTTCCCTGACGCCCTTCGCTTCGCCCTGCAGCGCGATGTCGCAGACCTGTCCGTCGCTGCGGATCGCGGGCATTGGGTGGGACTGGAACTCTATCTGCGCGACGACGGCTTCCAGACGCAGCCGCCGAAGCTCCTCATCGTCGAGATCCCCGAACGCGGCCTCGCGGCGCCGCCGAGCTATCCCTACCGCGAAGCGCGCTACATCTCGGACGAACGTACCTGGCTGCGGCGCGCCACGGCGTGGATCACGCGGGCATGCATCCCGGCAGGGACGGTGGGCGCAGGGGAAACGGCGGGCAGTTGGACGCTGCAGCCCCAGGGCGACACCTACCTTTCCGCCACGCTGGCCGTGTCCGGACCGAACCAGATCGCTCTGACGTGGCGCGACACCGCGGGTGCCGTCACCACGCAACCCTTCGACGTACGTGGCGATGGCACGTGGCAGGCCTTCCGCCTCCCGCTGCCCGAAGGCGCCATCATCGAGGCCCTGACGCTGGCCAGCGAAGGGGCGGCTGCGCTGCAACTCGAGGACATCGCGTTGTGCCGGATGCCGACCCTCCCCGCGGTTTCCCAGTAAACCTCGCTGCCGGCCTCACGGGGCCGGCAGCAGCACCGCCGGCTCGGTCTTGCCCTCGTCCATCGGCAGAGTCAGGAAACGCTCCGGCACTTCCCAGACCACCAGGGTCGGCGGCGACTGGCTGAAAGCGTCGTCGGCGAAGTACTCCTCGGCGGAACCGGCGATGCGCCCGCCGTCCTTCGACGCATTGAGCACCTCGCTCCCGAGGTGCAGGCGCAGGAAGTCGCCGAAAGCGGCACGCTGCGAGTAGGAGGTGCCCAGCAGCACCACGGGCACCCCGGCGTCACCGAACAGGTCGCCCAAGGCGTCGGCCGACGCCGAGGCCTGCGCTTCGACGACGACGGGCACCTCCTGATCGCCACGCGGCCGCATCCACGCTGGCGCCTTGTCCAAGCCGATCAAGGCCAGCAGGTCGCCCACGCGCTCGGCGGCCTCGCCTTCGCGACGGAGCTCGAACGCCGTCTGGCCCGCGACGATGCCTTTCTCACTGTTCCAGCGCGCGACGGCCTTGGCCGCCAACTCGGCACCGTTCTGGTTCCAGTGCGTGTCCGTGCGGTAGTAGAGCTCCTGCGTCGGGTCGTTCTGGAGCGCCGCCTGCATGTCCGCATGCAGGTCGATCACCGGCACATTCGCGGCCTTCAAGCCTTCCAAGCCCAAGGCATAGCGCCGCTCGACAAACTCGGGGCGGATCGCCCCCAAGGACTCCGAATGCACGCGCGTCTTGTCCGGCACCAGCAGGATGACAGAAGCGATACCGCGGGCCTCGAGTGCGCGATGCGTATCGGCCAGCAGGGCGACGCGCTGCTGCAGGCGCTGTTCCGCCCCGGCGTCCACCTGAAGCTCCTCGGTGAGGAACAGCCAGTTGTCGTCACCCACTCGCACCTTCGGGCCTGCACCGTGGGTGAGCCAGTAGCGCGCGGCGTTCGCCGCCATGATCAGCTCGGGCCGAGCCGGCACGGCCTGATCGAGGCGCTTTTCAAAAGCCTGCGTGGTGCTGCCGTCCCAGAAGCTGCCCCAGCCCGAAGGCACGGTGCTGAGATCAAGGTTGCGACTGGCTCCCGCCATCTGCCAAAGGCCGAACACCATCACCGCCAGCAGCAATGCGGAAGCGAGGAAGTTCTGGATGCCGATCGAGCGGGGCGACGGATTCTGCGTCGTAGTTTCCATGGACATGGTCGGCCACTCAGAACTGGAAGTAGAGGAAGGGCGAGAAGGACTGCGCGGACAGCGTCGCGACGGCCCAGGCGAAGAGCGGCAGGATCACCCAACGCAGGTTCTCGCCATTGCGTTTGATCCACGGCATCGCATAGACCAGCAGGAAGGCGAAGATCAGCACACCCACGCGATCCGCTGTCACCTCGGACATCAGGTAATCGCTGATGCCGATGCCGTTGAATCCGAGCATGCCGGCATACATCTGCAATGCGCCATCAACGGTGGTCGCACGGAACATCACCCAACCGATGATCACCAGCAGCATCGTGCGCGCCACCTGGAGGGGCACCGGCAAGCGCGACGGGCCGAACTTCTCTTCCCAGTAGCGCTCGAAGGCCAGCACCGCGCCATGCCACATGCCCCAGAGGACGAAGGTCCAGTTGGCACCGTGCCAGATGCCGCCAAGCAACATCGTGAGGAACAGGTTGATGTAGGTGCGCAGGCGCCCTTTGCGATTGCCGCCGAGCGAGATGTAGAGGTACTCCCGCAGCCAGTTTGAAAGCGAGATATGCCAACGCTTCCAGAACTCCGTGATCGAGCGCGACACGTAGGGATCGTTGAAGTTCTCCATGAAGACGAAGCCGATCATCAGCGCCATGCCGATCGCCATCGTGCTGTAACCCGCGAAATCGAAGAACAGCTGGATCGTGTACGCCAGGGCGCCGATCCACGCATCGGCAAGGGTCGGGGCCTGCAGCGCGAACGCCGCGTCGACCAGCGGCGCAACGGTGTCGGCGACCAGCACCTTCATGCAGAAGCCGACCATGAAGATCATGCAACCGCGAGAGAAACGTTCCCACGAGTAGGTGCGGACGTAGAACTGCTCGGCCAGATCGTGATAGCGCAACACCGGGCCGGCGACCAACTGCGGGAACAGCGCGATGAAGGCCGCGAAATCCACGAGATTGCGCGCCGGGGGTGCCGTCTTCCGATAGACGTCGATGATGTAGCTGATGGCTTGGAAGATGTAGAAGGACAACCCGATCGGCAGGACGATCTTGGTCCAACCGATCGTTTCGAAACCCGCGGCCGTGAGCAGCGCATTGAGGCTGTCGATGCCGAAGTTCGCATACTTGAAATAGCCGAGCGCGGCGAGGTTGGCCGTGACACCGACCGCGAGCCAACGCTTCCGGTTCTGCACCGCCGCCGCTTCAACCGCCGCCGCGACGTAGTAGCTCACGACCGTCACGCCGATGAGCAGGCCGAGGAAGTCCGGACGCCACCATCCATAGAAGACGTAGCTGAAGAGCAGCATGTGGGCCGAGCGAAACCGCTGCGGACACAGGTAGTACGTCAGCAGGAACAGCGGCAGGAAGAGGTAGAGGAAAAGCTGTGAGCTGAAGAGCAAGGCGGACTCCTGCCGGCTTAATGCATCGAACCGTTGGACTCCGGCGCAGCTCGCGTGGGCGCGAGGCAGTCAGAGTCGTCGGGGAAAGTGCGATCCAAATTGGAAACGAGGGTGCCGCCGTCATAGCCGAGGGCGAAGAACGCCAGGCCATCGACACCCTCGCATTTCAGCCACTGGCGCTTGATCTGGAGGGAGGTCCAGTCCTCGAACCATCCCTCCCAAGCGGTGCCGTCCTGTTCGAAGGCGTAGCTGCCGGAAGCACTCTCCGGGTGGAACACCGCGCCATGGCGCGCGACCCGCTCCACGACGCTCGAGGGAAAGCTCCCACGCATGGTCGCGGGCAATGGTGCGAGCGGCAGCGCACGCCCCTTGCCCGTGGTCTTGCGCCGAATCCCTTCGCCCTGCACCGGCCATTCGTAACCGTAGAGCGGGAACGCGAGACGGAGACGCGCATCGTCGACCCCGAGGGCACGCGCTTCCGCCAGAGCCTTGGCCCAGGTCACGGCTTCCGGTCCGCGTAGCGGTGCCACGGGGCCCGCATTAGGACCCTCGGGCCAATGCGCGTCGTAACCCTGCACGACCACGCGGGACATCCCGGCAAGCGTGGCGGGCGTGTAGAGCTGCAACTCACCGCCGATCGGCAGGAAGGCGCTCAACTGCCAGCGTTTCGAGCGGCGGGCGCGTTGGGCGAGTTCCTCGACAAAGGCACGAAAGCCTGCAATGGCTTCCGGCGACGTGGACGCCTGGCGATAGACCTCGATGTCGATGTGCAGGCCCGCCACATCGGGCTGCCGCAAGAGGCGGGCCGTTTCGCGCAGCAAGCGGCGGCGCGCTTCAGGCGAAGCGAACAGCGTGGCGAAATCGGATTCCTGCACGAGCCCGAGGGAAAGGTCGATGCCGACGCCAGCCTCGCGCGAAGTGTCGCGGAGTTCCTGCCACTGTTCCGGCCAACCGTTGTGCTCGCTGATCCGACCCGTGGCATCGATACGCTGTTCGATGAAGATGATCCGCTCGAAGCCCTCGAGCGGCGTCGACTTCCAGGCATCACCCAGCCACCAGGCGACGTAGCCCGTCGTCGGCGGGGGCGACGTGGCGGGCGCCGACGAAGCCGCTGCCGGGAACACCAGCATCAGGCACAGGGCAGCAGCCCAATGGCGCAGGCATTTCACGACTCGAGCGTGGCCAGCAGCCAATCGGCGAGATGCTGCAGGTCGAGGCAGGCCTCGGCCCCCGGCTCGTAGTCGAGCACGGTGCGCTCGAACGCCAAGGCCTCCGCCACCGCCGCATCACGATGCACGGCGACCGGAGCGACGCGGCCCGGGAAATGGGCATGGATGGCCGTGCGCACCTGGTGGCCGAGGCGGCTCTGGTGCGGCAACTGGTTGATCAGGATCTGGCTGCCCTGGAAACCGTCGCGTCCGGCCGTGAACTCGTCGATCAGCGGGAAGAACATCGGCAGCGTCGTCAGGGAGGCCGCATCGGCCAGCACGACGACCAGCGCCCGATGCGCGGCCTGCAGCGCCTGCTGGAGGAACACCGTCGGCCCCGGAGGCGTATCGATCAGGACGTAGTCGAAACGTCCGCGCGCCGCCGCGTCGGCGAGTCGCTCCGCGAGCCAGCGGGGGTCGTCCTGCAACACCGCCTCCAACTCTTCCAACTCGGCCTCGAGCAAAGCGCCGAAAGGAAGGAAGGACACGCCGCCCGCGCTTTCGAAGATCGCCGCCGTTCCGAAACCTTCGCGCGACCAGCCCGCCGGGTCCGCCGGGTCCATCCCGAGGTGCAGGCGCAGGGCATTCTGCGGGTCCAGATCGATCGCGAGGACGCGCCGGCCGCGCTGTGCAAGCGCAACGGCCGTCGCCGCCGTCAGCGACGTCTTGCCCACGCCGCCTTTTCCGGAAACAAATGCGATCACGGCCATGCGTCAGCCCCGTCCACCGACGGCGGCGCGGCGCGGCCACGGCGCCGGCGGCTCGGGCGGCACGACGCGCGCGCCGGGCTGCTGCAGGGCGGGATGGGCGCCCGGCGGTGCGATGCCGTCGCGCTGGCGATCCATCCAGTCGGTCAGACGCGCCAGGTTTGCTGCGATGTCCTCGCGCCCGGGCGCGAGGCGCACGGCACGCTGCAGCAGTTCGCGCGCGGCCTGGTAGTCGCCGCGGGCCGCCTTGGCCACCGCCAGGTTGTTGAGATCGGCGGGATCGAAGGGGTTGACCTCCAGGCGCGCTTCCCACGCTGCCGCAGCGGCATCGTGTTCGCCCTGGGCGAACTGCTCGCGCGCCAGTCCGGCGTCCTGCGCCACCGTCAATGAAGGGCCAACCATCGCGGAAATTCCCAGCATCACGGCGCCGAGGGCTCGAAGACTACGATGCATCAGGGCACCCCTTTCTCAATCGGCTGCAAGGGCCTGGGCGGCGGCGCCGGTAACGGCAAGCCCTGCAGGCCATAGCGCAAGTAGAGCAATCCGCCATATCGGCTGAAGTCGCGGCTGTCGTCCCAGAAGAATCGCCCGCCCACGGAAAGATCGGACATCACCCGGTACTCGAAGGCGCCATGCATTCCGAAGCCCACGCCGCGCTCGGTCGAGCCCGGATGCCGGGCGGAGAAAGCGCCCAAGCCGGGCGTCGACAAACGTCGCTCCCACTCGAATTGCAGCGCGGGGTCGTTCGGGAAGTACGGTGCAGCATCCTGGCGGATGTTGCGGACGCCGACTTCGGCACCCCACTGGTAGCTCAGGTCGCCGCGCTGGCCGCTGGCGGTGAACGGGAAGCTGAGGCTGACGAAGCGCTGGGGACTGAAATAGCCGCCATGCCCGAACGTGAATCGGGAGAGGTTCTTCTCATAAGCCTGCGCCTCGAAATGCACACCGAGCGTGGCGCTTGACGCACCCTCATCCCAGAGCCGCATGTAGGCGCCGACGCCCAACTCCGTCGCATTGTTGCGGGCGACCAGGCGACCATCGAGCTGGTACATGCCCAAGGCACCGTACACACCGGCTTGCTCGTCTCCCGAGGCCGCGGAGAATCGCGCGCCGTTGCGCGTCACCGCGCCCCAGCGCCGCAGCGATTGCGGATCGCGAATCCCTCCCCAGGACAGCAGGCTGTCGGTGACGGCGCGGCGTTCCACGGTGCCCTGCAGCCGCCAGTCACCCGCGTCGCTGAAGAGGCTCAGGCCGCCCACCGCCCGCCCGAGCACGAAGCCGACCGGCGTAACGCCGGCATCGAAGGCGAGCACGTCGTCTCGATAGGCGAAGGCCGCGGCGAGGCCGCTGTCGGTCGTCACGGGCGCCGGCGGCGGCGCGGCGATGAAGGCCCCGAGGGCATTGGTGCCGAAACGCGGCGAGGTAAAGATGTCACGGGTGTCGAAAGGACCGGCATCGATATCGACGGCGGTCATGGAGGCACTCAAGGTGCCGCCCCAGGTCGTCGGCCAATGGCCCTGCACGGTCAGCGCGGTGTGGTCGAGCTGGCCGAGGCCGGTTTCGCCAGTGCGCCCCCCGATGTCGATGCCCACTTCCACTTTCGGGGAACGCTCGGCTTCGAGCTGGGCCAACTCGCGCTCGGCCTCGGTGGCGGGTTCGGACGAAGACGATGCCGTGGACCGCGGCAGGGACGGAAGCCGCGTCTCGCGGGAGGGCACGGCGGCGGCACGGCCCAACGGTGACGCGCTGCGGCGCCCTGCGTCCGACGTCGCGCGGGGCAGTGACAGGCCGCGGCTCGACGGAGGCAGCGCGCCCACCGAAGCGGCCTGACCCGGCATCGGCAGAAGGCGGGGTCTCGCGGGGATCACCGGCGCGGGAGCGGCACGTCCACCACCGGGCCAGCCGACACTGCCTTCCGACTCGACGAGACGCAGCGACATCAAACCACCGCCTGGTGTGATGCCGGCCCGAGTGCCCTCCGCGGCCAGCGCCTGCTCGAACAGTGCCGTCGCGCCGGCTCGATCGCCTCGCGCCTTGGCAAGCCGCCCCTGCATCGTCAGCACGCGGGGATGGCCGGGTGAAATCTGACTCGCCACCGCGAGGTGCTGCTCCGCCGCCGGCCAGTCCCTCGCACTGATGCTGATGCTCGCGACGAACAGGCGGTGCTCGAGCGAGCGGGGCTCGGCCTTCAAGACGGATTCCGCCAGCGCCTGCGCTTCCTCCCTGTCGCCGGCACTCAGATACAGCCGGGCCAAGGCCATGGTGAGCGCCGTGTCGGGGCCCTGCTGCATCACCGGGCGCAGGACGTCGAAGGCCTCCGCATAGCGGCCCTCCTCGCGAAGCAGATCGGCCTGTCGCAGCGTGTAGGCGCGGATCAACGCGTTCAGATCGTTGATTTGGCCATCGCTGAGCGATTGCCCGGACAGGTGTTCGAGGATGAGGGCGGCCTCGTCCGTTTCACCGGCCCGAAGCAGCAGGCCGGCGTAGGTCGTCTGCAGTCCGATGTCCGGCGTTGGCGACGCGGACACCAGGCGCCGCGCCATCGCGATACCGCGCGCGGGCTGGCCCAGGTCGACCCATGCCGAGGCCACCGCAGCCATCGCGCCCGGGTTCCCTTCGGCCCGTCGCTCGGCTTCCATCAGCAGCGTGAGGCCCTCGCCGGCTTGACCATCCCCGGCAAGCGCTACGGCCCGTTCCGCCCGGGCGTTGACCCAGAAGCGGTTCTGCTCGGCGGCCATCGCATCATCGCGCTCGCCGAAGGGGATGTTTTCCATGGCGAACAGGGCTTCGAGCCAACGCTTCTGCGCGGCCAGCGCCTGCGCCTTGGCGAACCATCCGTCATCCCACTGGGCATCGGCATCCAAAGCGGACCCGAGCAAGCCGACAGCCGCCTGCGCACGCCCCAAGCGCTGATAGACCCGCGCCAGCGCGACGCGGATCGGCTGGCTGCCCGGATCGCGCACGAGCGCATCCTCGAGCAGCGCGGCGGCGCCGGCGTCATCACCCGCTGCGGCCAGCACCTCGCTTTCGCGCAGCATGAGAACGGCCCGCGCCTGGCCACTCGCACCATCGCCACCCGCCTTCGCCTGCATCTCCGCGACGAGGGTCTGCATCTCCGCGATGCGCCCCGTGTTGGCCAGAATGGCGAGCAGCCCACGGAACGCGCCCTCGTGCGTGGGGTGGCGGGCCAATACCGCGAGATACGCGCGCTCCGCCAGCGCCGCCTGGCCGCGTTCAACCTGGATATCCGCCAACAACACCGCGGCCTCGGGCTCCGAAGCATCCGCTCGCGCGGCGGCTTGGGCGAGTCGCGCCGCCTCGTCGCGCCGACCAGCGAGGCGCGCGGCCCTGGCCGCTTCGACGTCCCGCCAATACCGGGCGCTGCGCGCGGCGTCGCGCCATTGGCCGCCTCCGGCAGCAACGGCGCGGTCCAGCAGGCGCGCGGCTTCCGGGAAGTCCTCGCGGCGAAGGAAGATCACCCCGAGCCCGCCCAGCGCTTCCGCATCATTGGCACGGGATTGCAAGGCCGCGCGGAACGCGGCTTCCGCCTTCTCGTGGTCACCGCGATCCAGGGCGGCGAAGCCCGCCAAACGGGAGAGCGAGGTCGCGCTGCCGCGCGCGCCCGTCGCGGGCGCACGCAGGCGTTCCCGCAGCGACTGGTCGCCCGGGTGCTTCGCGAGGTAGGCCTCGATCAGTGCCCGGTCCGAGGCGCGGTTGCCCAACCAAGTGAGCGCCTGCCGCCACGCATCGCGGATCGCGGCGTCATCCGGCTTCGCCTGTGCCAAGGCCTGGAGCATCCGCAGGCCTTCGGGCCGCGTGCCCTCGCGATAGGTCAGCACTTTCGCGAGTTCGAAGCGCACCGCGGCGTCTTCGGGATTCTGTCGCGCCAGGACCTCGAGGCTGGCACGCGCTGCGGCCCAACCCTCGGTGGAGCCGGTGAGACCGGCATAGGCCTGCGGGCGCGTGGCCGTGCCTTCCGGCGAGCGCGGCGAGGGCGTTGCCGCGCGCGGCGCGGCAGACGCTGCGCGATCGCGCGCGCCCGGCACATCGTCAACGAGGGGCTGCAGCACGCCGCCACGGCGGGCATTGAGGCGCGCCATCCCGGCCTGCGCCGTGGCGTTCAGCGGATCGGCGCGCAGCAGTTTCTGCCAAGCCTGCGCGGCGCGCTCGTCGTCGCCCTTCTTTTCCCAGTACTGGGCCTGGTCGACCAGCTGACGCACGGCGACGTCGTCCGCGGCCATCACGACCGATCCGAAGGCCAAGGCGATCGCCAGCGAAAGGGCTTTCATCGTTCGCATTCCGAATCCTCAGCCAGCAGCAGACGGCCGTCAGCCGCGAACCGGAACCGCCCCGCCATCCAACCCGCCGCGAACTGTTCCAAAGACCGCGGATAGTAACGCTTGCCCACGGGCGAAGTGGCCGCGGCCGCACGTGCCCGCTGGGCCTGCGCGAGGTCGTCCCGAGCCATCAGGAATGGCAGCACGGCCCAGGAAAATCCGGCGTCGGCGGTGCCCGTGCAGGTGCCCCGCGTCGCATCGATGCGCTCGGCGACGCGCCCTTGGGCATCCACGCAGGCCTTCATGCCCGCCAGCGCCCGGAGCACGGTCTCCCGTGCCGGGTCATCGGGGTGTGTCATGCCCGCCCAAAGGTAGACACGGATGGCGTCGTAACTCCCGACCGGGAAGTCCGCAGCCAACGAATAGCCGGAAGCGGGCGCCACATGAAGCCAGTCCGGCGCGACCTTCGCGGGCGAGGCCGCCAGCATCTCCGGCAGGCCTTCAGCCAAGGACCGCCACGGCCCCTGCGGCGCTTCGCGCGCCAAACCACGCAGGACGAACAGCGGCAGGTAGCTGGGGTTCACCCGCACACCGCCGCCCGGCAGGGAGAATCCTTCGGGACCCGGCAGCAGGGTTGCCCGGCTACCCACGCGTGTCACGAGATCGCGGGCGACATGGGCCTGCATCGCATCCGCCTTCAGCCGCCATGCCGGCACCTGCCAGCGCCGCGCGGCTTCGTAAAGCGTGTATGCCATCCAGAGGTCGGCGTCGCTGGCGGCATTCGCGTCGAGGACGCGC
The DNA here is from genome assembly GCF_044377035.1 of Silanimonas sp. GTDB lineage: Bacteria > Pseudomonadota > Gammaproteobacteria > Xanthomonadales > Xanthomonadaceae > Silanimonas. Next base: position 83,240 of record NZ_JBILJW010000005.1, on the reverse strand, counting down.
CACTGGCCCTGGTCATCGCGACCCCACTTCCAGGCCATCGCCCGGTCCTCCAGCCGGCCCTGCGCGAGGTTGTCCTCGGCCCAGCGCAGCACCGTCTCGAAGCGGGCGCGATCACCCGCCACGAGAGCGAAGAACAGCGCATAAGCCTGCCCCTCCGAGGTGCTGATGGCCTCCGCCTCGTGGTCGATCACACGGCCATCCGCCTGGATGAAATCCCGGGCGAACGCCGGCCAGTCGCCCGCTGGCTCGGCCGCGCACAGCAGCGCAGGACCCGCCGTTGCCAGCAGGCCCAATGCAGCCTTCAGGAGCAGTCGACGCACGTTACTTCTTCGTCGCCAAGCGGCGCGCCGCGAGACGACGCAGGCTGCGGTAGGCCAGGATGGCCGCCAGCAGCGCGAGCAGGATGGAGAGCACGCCCAGCAGGACGGGGTTCTCGGTGAACCACCAGCGCAGCTTCAGCAGCCAAGGCAGCGAGCCGCTGTAGTAGGTCTCCGCCACCTGGTAGTGCCCGACGCGATCACCACGCACGACCACCCAGTCGCCCTGGAACTTCGAGATGCGTGCCGGATCATTGAGCGCCTGGCTGATCGAACCGAGGTGCCGCGGTTGGTCCGCGTAGAAGGCGATCGCACTGCGGCCCGACTTCAGCGGTGATTCGAAGGCGATCGCCGCCGCCAACGCGCCACCTCCGGTGAAGCTGACATCCCCGAGCGGGTCGGGGCGCTCCTGCACATCCTTTTCCTCCCAGCGATAGGTGGAACGCAGGAACTTGTCAGGATCGCGCAGGCGCCGCACGCCCTGCTGCTCGACGAGCGCCAAGTGCTCGGCCCAACGGCCGAACAGCGGTTGGCTCGCGTGGCTGCCGATCAGGATGAGGTCCTTGTCGGCATGCTCCTCGACCGCGTCCGCGGTGGTCAGCGCGTGACGGAAACCGGGATAGCCCGTGGCCTCGCCCATGCGCCCCATGAGGTCGAGGTACATCTGCACTTCGGCGGCGGCCGGCGAGGACGGCATGACGATCGCGGTCTCGGAAAGATCCGCGAGACGGGTGAAAGGGAAGCCGATGTTGGCGAAATAGGCGAGGTTCGGCAGCGCCACGTAATGCGGGAAGCTGCTGAAGTCGATGGTCGACTCCGGATCGACCATCGCGCGCATGTTGTCGGGGATGGAATCCCGGCATTCACCCTGCTTGTGGATGTCGAAGTAGAAGTGGAACTGCATCTGGTTCCGGCCGCCCACCTGGTAAGGCGGGACGAACAGGACGTCCTCGCGCAGCGCGAGGTTCTCGTCCAACACGGGCAGCCGCAGCTTCTCCTGCTCCTCCTCGCGACGCTCGGGGTCGTTCAGGGCGAGGGCATGGATGAAATTGTTGTTGAGGCTGATGTTCAGGCTGGAATTCTTGTTGAACGGCAGCCGCGTGAAGCGGTACTTCAAGTCGATCGGCACGCCTTCGCTGCGCCAGGTGAACAGGTCAGGGGCGACGCGGAAGTTCATCCGGATGACATCCGGGTAGTACCCCTTGACCTGCATGTCCTGGAGCGCCATCACCTCGCCGAACCGCACCGGCCGATCCACGGGCAGCCATGCCGGTGCGTCGTAGGGCACGCGCGGCGCGGGGAGGTTCTCGCTGGTGATCACGACGCGAGGACCGCTGAAGGCGCCATTCGAGAAGACGAGGGCGCGGGCCGCGCGCTGCAAGGCTTCGTCATCGACACCCGAGAGGATCAGCAGCTTCGCCCCCGGCACCGAGGGGTGCGCCTGCACTTCGATGGCAGGCCCCGCCTCGCCCGCCGGCGACGGACGACGACGGAAGAGCACGGCGTGGCCGGCCGGCAACCCCTCGAGGCGGACCGGGAAGCTCGCACCCCGGTAGCTCGCCTGGCCGCCGAACCACGACGCGACGATGCCTGCCGCCTTCATCATGCCCGGCGACGGCGTCTCCTCGAACACGAAGGGGAGGCGCAAGGCGCCCTGGTCACGCGGATCGAAGAAGGGGTTGGGCAGCAGGCGCAGGTCGTTGGCCAAGGCCAGGGGCGCCAGCGTGAGCTCGAGCACACCGGACTGCGCGAGGCTCAACCACAGCGAAGAGTGCGTCGGGTCCTCGCAGCGGTAGGTGTAGTGGCCGATCAGGCGGAACGCGAGTTTGTTGTGGTCGATGAACAGGCGCGGATCGAGATCGATCTCGCGGCGATTGCCCATGCCCTGCCCCTTCGGGAGCGCGATGGTCGCGGCGACCTCGTCGTTGAGGGTGACGACGAGGTGGCTGAGCTCCTCCAGCAGGGACGGCGAATACTGGTAGTCCATGCGGAGCTTGGCCCCGACGACGACTTCGTCCGAACGGATGGAGAACGGCAGGCCGATCGAACCCTCCACGCCACGAAGCATGAGCGGCCCGCTCGCGCCGAGTTCCTTGAAACCGAGGCGCAGCACGCGGCTCGCCGGCGTCGCCGGAGCGGGCGCTTCGGCGGCGGGCGGGCGCGCGACCGGCGCCTGGGCGGGAAGGTTGGTCGCGCACAGGCACGCGAACAGGAAGATCGCCGGAAATCGAATCACATGAGCTCCTTGAAGCGGGGTCGCGCCTGTCGCAGGCGCCAGGCCAGCAGTGCGCTTTCTGCGAAACGCCGCATGCCTTCGATGCTGAATTTGAAGATCTCCACCAAGCCGCGCAGCGGACGATCGGTTTCTTCCTGCGGCAGCCACTCCTGCCACGCGTCGCCGCGCGAGAAGGTCGCCGCCACGAGCGCGCGGTAGTCGTCCAGCGACAGCTCATGGAACTGCAGCCGCAGGGCCTCCCCTTGGCTGTAGACCACCTTGACCGGGAACGGGTAGGCGCGGTCACCGCGGTAGAGGGTCAGCGTCACCTCGGTTCCCAGCGGCAAGGCCATCTCACGACCGAGCGCGAGCGCCACGCCACCTTCCGAGTAATCCTCGGTCTCGCAGGCAATGGTGCGGCCGTTCGGCAGTTGCACCATCGCCGGCAGGCGGCTGCGCACACGCCACGACCGCCGGATCTGCCGCGTCTCGAAAGCGACACCGAGGGTCGCACCGAGCATCATCAGGTTGTAGAGCGTCCAGAGCAGGTTGAGGATCACCGTGCCCGCTTCATGTGTGTTCCAGATGAACAGGCGACCGAGGCCGACGATGAGCCCGATGAGGTTCAGCGCCAGGAGGGCCACGTAGGGCGTCGCGATCTTCCAGTCAAAGTAGTCGCGCTCGACCACGCCGCCTTTCGCGGTGACGTTGAAGGTGCCCAGCTTGGGATTGATGACGGCCAGCGTGGTGGGCACGAAGATGTACCAGGCCAGCGCCGTTTCGTAGACCTCGGCCCAGAAGCTGTGCCGGTGCTTGCCCTGCATTCGCGAGTTGGCGATGTTCGCGTGGATCAGGTGCGGCAGGGCATAGGCGGCGATGAGCACCGACGGCGCGGCGATGATGTGCGCCTCGAAGAAGAAATAGGCCAGCGGTGAGGTGAGGAACACCAGTCGCGGCAGGCCGTAGAAGAAGTGCAGCATCGCGTTGATGTAGCAGAGCCGCTGGGCGAGGTTGAGGCCCGGCCCGAGCAGCGGATTGTCGATGCGGAAGATCTGCGCCATGCCGCGCGCCCAGCGGATGCGTTGCCCGACGTGGGCGGAGAGGCTCTCCGTGGCAAGGCCCGCCGCCTGCGTGATGCCGATGTAGGCGGTGTTGTAGCCGCGCCGATGCAGCTTCAGGGCGGTGTGCGCGTCTTCCGTCACGGTCTCGACGGCGATGCCCCCCACCTCCAGCAACATGTCGCGCCGGAGGATCGCGCAGGAGCCGCAGAAGAAGGTCGCGTTCCAGAGGTCGTTGCCGTCCTGCACCAACCCGTAGAACAGCGCGCCCTCGTTGGGCATCGCACGGAAGACGCCGAGATTGCGCTCGAACGGATCGGGCGAGAGGAAATGATGCGGGGTCTGCACCATCGCCAACTTCGGATCGACGAGGAACTGCCCGACGGTCATCTGCAGGAAACTGCGATTGGGGATGTGGTCGCAGTCGAAGATGGCGACGAGTTCGCCTTCCGTCTTGGGGAGCGCCTGGTTGATGTTGCCGGCCTTCGCATGCCGGTTGTTGTCGCGCGTGATGTGGGTGACGCCCACCAGCTCGGCGAACTCCCGGAACTCCTGCCGGCGCCCGTCATCGAGGATGTAGACCTTGAGGCGGTCGCGCGGCCAGTCCTGCGCCAGCGCCGCCATCACCGTGGGGCGAACGACGGACAAGGGCTCGTTGTAGCTGGGGATGAGGATGGCCACCGAAGGCCAGGTGGACACATCGTCCGGCATCGGCACAGGCTTCCGGCGCAGCGGCCAGATGGTCTGCACGAAACCGATCATCAGCACCAGCCACGCGTAGACCTCCGCGAGCAGGAGTCCCGTTCCGAGGAACAGGTCGAGGCTGGACTCCACCGCCAGGGTCTCGGTGAACCGCCAATAGAGGTAGCGCGTCGACGCCAGCATCGACAGCCCGATCAGCAGAAGCGTCACCAGCGTCCCGACGAAGCGCCGCAGATAGAGCGACACGACGAGGAAAACCGCGGAGAACAGCAACTGCTCGGTGAGGTCGAAGGGAACGATGACGATCAGAACCGCAAGCACCACGCAGAGCGCGCCGGCCACCTGGCGCAGCAGGCGCGACTCCCACACGCGTGCGTCGACCACGCGCCGCCCCCAGTCGTTCAGTCGGCCGTAGACGTAGCGCGGATTCAGGCGGGAGCGCTCGCCCTCGGCAAGGTCGTGCACCAGCCCGCGCAGTCGGCCGCGCAAGTCGCTCATGGGCACTCGCGCGCCACGGCTGCGGCGAGCTGCCGGAAGTCCAGCGACGCCCGGCAGTGCGGGTCGTACTCGATCACCGACTGCTGGACGGCCAGCGCTTCGCCGATGGCTTCGTCACGGTGGATGCCCACCGGCAGCAGTCGATGGGCCAGCCGCTGCCGCAACACTTCGGCGACGTCGCGGGCCAACGGGGAGGACGCGTCGGTCTGGTTGAGCACGTACGCGGCGCGCAGGCCGGGCCGCTGCGACTGCCACTCGTCCACCCAGGCCTCCATGGCCGGGATGGTGGCGTACGAGCCGCCGTCGGCAAGCAGCACGAGCAGGGCGAGGTCGGCGCACTCGAAGGCCGCCTTCAGGTAGGGCGAGGGCCCAGGCGGCGTGTCGATGAGGACGATGGCCTCGGGCTCGGCGGCGCAGGCGGCGCGCAGGGCCTCGCCGAGCGCTTGCGGGTTCTCGTTCAAGAGCCGCTCGAACCGGGCCACCTGCTCGCCACGAAGGAGCCCGTAGGGCAGGCAGAGCACGCCGGAGTCCGACACCAGGGCTGGCGAATGCCATGGCCTGCCGTCCAGTGCGGCGACCGCCAAGCCGTCGCGATTCGACCCATCGAGGCCGAAGTGAAGGAAGAGCGAGTTCTGCGGATCAAGATCGACCACCAGCACCGGGCGACCGAGACGGGAGAGGGCGAAGGCGAGGTTCGCCGTGGTCGTCGTCTTGCCGACGCCCCCTTTCATCGATGCGACAACGACAACGCTCATCGCTTGCGCAACCGCCCGGGCACGAGCGGCTTCGTCCCGCGAGCCTCGCCTTCGAGCCTCGAGAACAGCCCGGAAAGCGCGCTCCGCGGCGCTTCTTCGCCGGCCTTTTCGCCACGATCGATGCCGCCGAACAAGCCGGCTTTTCCCCGCAGGTCGAGCCGCTGCGGCTCTTCCTTGCGGACCGACCGCGACGCGCCAGCGGACGACCGCGGCGCTTCGGCCGGAACGGGGGGCTGGGGCTGGGGCTTGGCCGCTCCCCAAGCCCTGGGGGCCGGAGCGTCCGCTGGATCAGTCTGGGGAGCACTGCCCCGCTGCAACAGGTGGTCGAGCCCACCCATCAGGCGTCGGCCCTCCGCCGAAGCCTGCGGCGGAGGCAGGGGCGACTCGGCGTCGCCTTCGCCATGCTCCCGCCAATGGCGCTTGCTGGCCGCATCCAGCGCATCGGGGCGGACGCCGGCTTCAGGAGCGATTTCCCCGAGCATCGGCCAGCGCTGCTGCGCATCGCGGGCATCCGCTTCCCGGGCGAGCTCGCGATACGAGCCGCTGTCGCTGCCGAAGCTTCGGAACAGCCCTTCGATGTCGCCGCCTGCTTTCTTCACCATGTCTTGATCCTCCGTCGATCAACGGCCGAAACGGAAGCGCAGGACGAGCCCTTCCGCATCACTCGATTCGGCAACCACTGCAAGACCATCCCCCGCACCCAAGGCATGCAGCACCGCTTCGTAGAAGCCCTCCAGAAGACCGCAGGTCCAGACCAGCGATGCTTCGCCGAAGGCGGCAGCCAGCGGTGCCGCGTAATGGACGATCTCCATGTGGCCTTTCCGCTCGTCGAGGGTCACCCGCCCCCACCGACGGACGTGCCAGAAGGCATTCAGGGACGCTTCGAGCTCGGAAATCGTGTCGACTTCCGGCATGGCGTCGACGGCCGCCTCGCCCATCGATCGGCCCGCCTGACGGAACAAGGCCTTGAGTTCGCGCTCGGCCGCGGAACCCGCCATGGCCTCGGCCAGCGCAGGCAAGGCGAAGGCCCACTGCGCGGAAAGCTGCTGCGCGCGAAAACAGTCCTCCAATTCGGCATCCATCGTCGCCCTGCCCCTTCAATGCCTGCCCGGTACGGGCGCTTTTCGAGGCGCGACGACGATGTCGAACCGCGCGTTCCGTCACGATTCTATCAAGCCGGACTCACGCAGGCATGACACACCCGAGTCAAAGCGCGTGTTTTGCCAGCCACGCGCAGCGCTAGGGACAAGTTGACAGGGTGAAGGCGGGCATCTAAAGTTCCGGGCTCGGTCGTCCTTGTGGCTGCCGACACCTGCCCAGGTGGCGGAATTGGTAGACGCACTAGTTTCAGGTACTAGCGGGTAAAACCGTGGAGGTTCGAGTCCTCTCCTGGGCACCAGATATCGAAAACCCGCCGGAAGGCGGGTTTTTTATTGGCCGCGCTCCCGCCGAACGACGGGCTTTCTTGTTCCCGCCCTCAGCGCGCCAGCAGGTCCTCGTGGAACGCGCCGATCGGCCGCTCCGGATGGCGGATCTGGATCTCGAGGATCCACAGCGCGTCGCCCGGCTCATGGCTGACCGCGCCCAAGTCCGGCGCCTTGTGGATCGCGTGCGGGAAATCGCCGACGCGATGGCCCTTCACGTCGTGGTTGAACTCCCAGCCCATCGCGGTCGCCTCGCGCTTGGCGAAGGCGTACAGCTCACGGCCGGTCGGGCGCAGCTCGCGCCATGCGGCGGCGACGCGGTCCCACAGCTCACGACAGGCCGCGGCGCAGGCGTGCATCGTCTCGTCCTCGCCCACCACGAAGGTGGTGCCGGCATCACCCTCGTGGCCATCCCACACCGCGCCGAGGTCGACGAAGAACAGATCGTTCTCGCCGAGTGCCGCGTCAACGGGCGAGCGCTCCTTCCACATCAGCCGCGTGTTCGGGCCGATGCGGACGATGTCAGGGTGCCAACGCCGCTGGTAGCCCAGCGAAGCCAGCACCTCGCCGGCGAGGGCCTTGGCCTCGCTCTCGCGCATGCCGGGCTGAACGCCGCGGCCGATCGCATTGACGGCCTCCCAGGTCTTGGCCTGCGCGTGCAGCAGGGCCTCGCGGCGATAGCCCGCCCCGGTGCGTTCGTGGGCTTCGGCGCTCATCGCGCGCCTCCCGCGGCATGGCCCCAGAGCAGGCGGTTGAGTGGCGGAAGGTTGCCCGCCGCCAGCGCCCAGCCGCGCAAGGCGACGGCCGGCAGGACCGCATTCGAGTAGACGTCGTGGATGGCTTCGAACGCCCGCGCCGACACGACGTTCTCGCTGTGCCGGCGCCGCGCCCACCGCGACAGCATCGTTTCCGAAACCGGCGCACGGCGCCGCAAAAGGGCTTCGTCAACGCCCGCGAGGAGTTCGCCGACATCGCGAAGACCGAGGTTCACGCCCTGCCCGGCCAGCGGATGTACGGCGTGCGCGGCGTCGCCGAGCAGGGCGATGCGTCCTTCGCGCAGACGCGAGGCGAGCTGGCGCTTCAGTGGGAAGGCGATGCGCGGCGAATCAAGCGCGAGATCGCCGAGCACGCGATCGGACGCCCGGGTGATCTCGGCGTTGAATTGCGCTTCGGGCACGGCGGCGAGGCGATCGGCCTCGTCCTGCGGCAGCGACCAGACGATCGAGACGCGGCCATCGGCGCAAGGCAGCAGGGCCAGCGGCCCGGACGGCAGGAAACGCTGCCAGCAGGTAGCGTCGTGCGGGCTCCCGGTGCGCAGGTAGGCGACCAGCCCTTTCGCGGCGTAGTCGCGGGCATCCACATCGATGCCGGCCAGCCCGCGCACCGCGGAGGCCGCGCCGTCCGCGCCGAACACCCACGAGGCGCGGACGCGGCGCTCGCCGGACAAGCGGAGCGTCACGTCGTCGTCGCCGGGGTCGAGGCCTTCGACCGCGGCATCAAGGATCGGCACGCCCGCAGCGCCGAGCGCCGACTGAAGACGATCGACGAGCAGGCCGTGTTCGACGATGTGGCCCAGGCGAGGCACGCCGAGCGCCGCGGCGTCGAAGCGCAGCGGCGCGCCACCGCCGGCGTCCCAGACCTGCATCGCCGCGTAGGGCTGGGCGCGTGCAGCACGCACGGCCGGCCAGACCTCGAGCGCGGCAAGCAGGGCCTCGCTGTCGGGCGCGATCGCATAGACGCGAAGATCCGGCGACTCGGCGCGCCACGCGGCCGGCGGCGTGGATTCGACCACCGCGACGTCGAGGCCGCGGCGCTTCAAGCCCAGTGCCAGCGCGCTGCCGACGATGCCCGCGCCGACCACGACGGCATCGAGGCGGCGACGTTCGATCGAGGCGCTCATGCGACGTCCCTCGCCAGTGTCGGCACGCGACCACGGAAGCCCATGGCGCCGGCGACGAAGCCCGCGCGCAGCCCGGCATCGAGGTTCATCGCAGCGAAACCGAGGCTTCGTCCGAGGCGGTGCCACGGCGATTCACTCGCGGTCACCCGCGCGAGACCGTCGCTGAAGGCGAGCGTCTCGGCGCGGTCGATGCCGCGGCGATCCTCGTAAGCCGCAAGCACGGCCGCGGCCCCGGGGTCCGAAGCGCCGCTCGTCCGCGTCTCGGCCAGCACATCGACGAGGCTCAACGCATCGCGCAATCCGAGGTTGAAGCCCTGCGCACCGATCGGATGGATCGTCTGCGCGGCATTGCCGACCAGCACCAGGCGCTCGGCCACCAGCGATGTCGCCACCAGCCGGCGCAGCGGCCAGGCGCTGCGCGCACCGACCTCGCGCACGGCACCCGCACGCCAGCCGGCACGGCGTTGGAAGGCCTCGACGAAGTCGCGATCATCCAGGGCCATCACAGCGTCCGCCTCGTCGGTGGCCACGCCCATCAAGGCGCCATGGCGCCCGCCGGCCATCGGCAGCAGGGCGCAGGGGCCGGTCGCCGTCAGGCGTTCGTAGGCCGTGCCCGGGGTCGCGGCCCCCATGCGCACCGACGTGACGATCAGGGTCTGCCCGTAGTCGTGGGTCTCGACACCGATGCCGGCGGAAGCGCGCAGCGGCGAGTGCGTGCCATCGGCCGCGACGACGAGTCGGGCCCGCCAGCGCTGCACGGACGCCGCGGTCCCGGGGTCGCCCGCGCTCACGTGGACGTCGAGGGCGCGATGACCGTCGTCGGCCACACCGGCCGCGGTAGCCGTGCCGCGCACCGACACCAAGCCCGGCAGCGCGGCCACCGCCTGTTGAAGTGCCGACCCGAGATCGCCCGCCAGCACGACACCGCCGAAGGCCTCGCGCCCGACATCGCGCGCAGCCACCGCCAGCACGCCGAAATCGCCCTCGCGACTGACCTGAAGGCGCTCGATGGGCGTCGGGGGCGTGGCAAGGCGAGAGAGCACGCCCAGTCGGCCCAAGGCATTGAGGCTGGCGGCCGCCAAGGCCAGCTTGCGCGGATCCGCCGCCAGCGGCGTCGGGCCGGTGCCGGCATCCACGAGGCCCACGGCCAGACCGAGCGGCGCCAGTGCACACGCGAGGCTGCAACCGACGAGGCCGCCGCCGACCACCACCACGTCGAAATCTCGGTTCTCCATGGCGCGCAAGGATACGCGGCTCCCTCGATCCGGAGGTCGTCGGCCGGTCACGGCGGCCGGGGCATCGGCTAGACTCTCGACCTTCGATTCCGCTGCCGACCACCCTCCATGCGCCTTGCCGTCCGCCCCGCTCTCGCGGTGTTCGCTGCCCTCGCCCTGCTCATGGCCGCCACGCGCGCCCATCACTTCGGCGCCATCCCGGACGCCTCATGGGCGGTGTTCTTCGCCTCCGGCGCCTACCTCGCCGGCCACCAGCGCTGGGCCTTCCCGGCCCTGATGGCGCTGGCCGTGGTCGTCGACTACCTCGTCATCTCGGCGACCGGCGTGAATTTCTGGTCGCACTACTGCGTCTCCCCGGGCTACTGGTTCCTGCTGCCGGCGCATGCCGCGATGATGGCCGCCGGGCAGTGGGCTGCCGCGAACGGCCTTGCCCCGCGCTGGGCGCTGCTGGGACGCCTCGTGCTGGCGCTGGCCGTCGGCACCGCCGCCTGCCATCTGCTGGCGCAGGGCGGCTTCTACTGGTTCAGCGGCAGCGTGGCCGAGCCCACCCTCGCGGGCTGGGCCAAGAACTTTAGCGACTGGCTGCTCCCTTACGCGCAGGTCGCGTTCGCCTGGATCGCCGTGGTCGGCGCCGTGCACGTCGCCCTTCAGCCGCTTCTCGCCCGCCTGCCTCGCGCGGCGGTGAAGGCCGACTGACGCCATCGCCACGCGCAGGGGTCGACACTGAAGGCCCCTCCGACGACAGGAGCCCCGCGTGGGCAATCGCCTCTCCAAGATCTACACCCGCACCGGCGACGACGGCAGCACCGGCCTCGGTGACGGCGCCCGCGTGTCCAAGGATTCGGCCCGCGTCACCGCTTACGGCACCGTCGACGAAGCGAACAGCGCCATCGGCATCGTCCTGGCCTGCGAGATCCCCGATTCGATCCGCAACGTGCTGGTGGCCGTGCAGCACCAGATGTTCGATTTGGGCGGCGAACTCTGCATCCCCGGCCACGCGGCCATTTTCGACGCCGACATCCAGGCGCTCGAGGACACGCTCGACCGCTTCAACGCGGACTTGCCGCCGCTGAAGGACTTCATCCTGCCCGGGGGCGGCATGGCGGCGGCGCAGGCGCACCTCGCCCGCACCATTTGCCGTCGCGCCGAGCGCGAGGTGGTGACGCTCTCGCACCACGACGCCGTTCGCCCGGAGGCGATCCGCTACCTCAACCGCCTCTCCGACCTGCTCTTCGTGCTGTGCCGTGTGCTGGCCCGTGAGAGCGGCCACGGCGAAGTGCTCTGGCGCCACGATCGCCGGCGCTGATGCGCGTCTACACGCACCCGTCCTGCCTCGCCCACCAGCCCGGCCCGGGGCATCCGGAGTGCCCGGCGCGCCTGCAGGCCGTCACTGAAGCGCTGCGCGCGGCCATCCAGCCCTTGGAGTGGATCGAGGCTCCGCTCGCGACCCGCGAAGCCGCCGAGCGCGTGCACACCAAGGCCCTCGTCGACGCGATCTTCGACGCCCGCTTCGACGGCGAGGCGCTCGTGCGCCTCGATGCCGACACCGCGATGTCGCCGGAGTCACCGGAAGCCGCCCGGCGGGCCGCCGGTGCGGTCGTGGCGGCGGTCGACGCCGTGATGGCCGGCGAAGTGACCCGCGCGTTCTGCGCCGTGCGCCCTCCGGGCCACCACGCCACGCGCGACACGGCGATGGGCTTCTGCCTGTTGAACGGCATCGCCATCGGCGCGGCGCATGCCGTGCAGGCGCATGGCCTCTCGCGTGTCGCGGTGGTGGATTTCGACGTACACCACGGCAACGGCACCGAGGCGATCTTTGCCGCCGAGCCGCGCGTCGCCTACCTGAGTTCGCACCAGCATCCGCTGTATCCGGGCACCGGCATGGAAAGCGATACCGGCGTCGGCAACGTGGTCAACGCGCCGCTGCCGCTGCGCGCGGGCAGCGCGGTGTTCCGCGATGCGTGGCGCGCCAAGCTCCTGCCGGCGCTCGAGGCCTTCCGGCCGCAGCTGCTGCTCGTTTCGGCCGGCTTCGACGGCCATCACCTCGACCCGCTCGCCGATCTCGAACTGACGGCCGAGGACTACCGCTGGCTCTCGGCGGAGCTGGCCGACCTGGCGGTCCGCCACTGCCGCGGGCGGCTCGTGTCGGTGCTGGAGGGCGGCTACAGCCTGACCGCGCTGCGCGAATGCAGCGTGGCCCACCTCCGCGGTCTCACCGCGGCGTGAAGCGCAAAGCCGCCGAGTTGATGCAGTAGCGCAGCCCCGTGGGCTTCGGCCCGTCGGGGAACACGTGCCCCAGGTGCGAATCGCAGGCGGCGCAGCAGACCTCCGTGCGACGCATGCCGTGGGTGCCGTCTTCCCTCAGCGCCAGCGCCTCGCGCGCCACCGGCTGCCAGTAGCTGGGCCAGCCGCTCCCGGAGTCGTACTTCGCCGCCGAGTCGAACAACGCCGCCCCACAGGCGACACAGCCGTAGATGCCGTCGGCATGGTGGTCCCAGAACGCGCCGGTGAAGGGCGGCTCGGTCGCGGAGCATCGGCAGATGGCGTACTGCTCGGGGCTCAGCTCGGCCTTCCATTCGGCCTCGGATTTGCGGACGGGCGCGGTCATCGGGGGTCCTCCGGCATCGTCGGGGCCGCGGATCGCGGCGCGGGGCTCCCGGCAGGGAGCGGTTTTGAGTCAAGCTTACGGGTCACGAAGTGAGAGGCTTGTCCGTGTCGCGACCGAACCTGCACCCGCTGGCCCTCGCCCTGGGCCTCGCCCTGGCCCTGCCCGCACGCGCCGCGGAGCCCCTCGGCGACTCGGCCTGGGCCCTGTGCCGGGCGCCGATGACGCTGGAAGGCGCGCGCACGAGCGCACCGACAGCCGGCGCGGCCGAACGCGGCACCGGCCCCACCCAGGTGCAGTCCGATGCGCTGGACGTCTCCGGCGAGAAGGTGACGACCTTCCGCGGCCGCGTCGAATTGACGCGCGCCGACCAGTGGGTGGGCACCGACGCGCTGGTCTACCGCCACGAGAACGAGACTTGGGAGAGCCCCGGTCCGCTGCGCTTCGAGGACGAGCGCCTGCGCGTCGCGGCGACGTCGGCCGACGGCGACAACGCCGCCGAGCGCGTCCGCCTGCGCGACGTCCAGTTCCAGCTGCTCGACGGCACGATGGGCAACGGCACCGCCGCGAGCGTGGTGCGCGAGGGCGAACGCAGCACGCTGGCCGACGCGCTGTTCTCCACCTGCCCGCCCGGGCAGCGCCAATGGGCCTTCGAGGCTTCGACCATCGAGATCGACGACGCGGCCCAGCGCGGCGTCGCGCAGAGCGCGGTCCTCCGCGTTGGCAACGTGCCGGTGCTGTGGCTGCCGTGGATCAGCTTCCCGACCACCAGCGAACGCCGCACCGGCCTGCTGGCCCCGAAGATCGGCGTGCAGGACGAGAACGGCTTCGACTACGAGCAGCCGATCTACCTGAACCTCGCGCCGAACATGGATGCCACGCTGACGCCGCGTTGGATGTCGCGCCGCGGCCTGATGCTCGGCGGCGAGTTCCGCTATCTCGGCGCGGCCAGCGCCGGCCGGGTCGAGGGCACCTACCTCGCCGACGACAACCGCACCGGCGACGATCGTGGTTTCTTCCGCTGGCAGCACTTCAGCGCGCTGTCGCCGAACTGGTACGCCAGCGCGAACCTGCAGGACGTCAGCGACCGCGAGTACTTCCGCGACCTCGGCGACAACTTCGGCCAGAACACGCTCAGCCTGCTCGACAGCAGCCTCGCGCTGAACGGCCGCGGCCGCTACTGGTCCACTGGCGTGTCGTTCGAACGCTGGGAGGCCGCCAATCCGGCCGTGCTGCCCGGCAGCGAGCCCTACGCTCGCCTGCCGCGAATTCGCGGCCAGTGGCTGCAGCCGGTGCTGCCGTGGATGGATCTCGGCGTGAGCGCCGAAGCCGTGCGCTTCCAGCACGACGAACTGCCCGGCGGCCAGCGCCTCGACGTGAAGCCTTCGGTACGCCTCAACTTCGGTGGCGCGAGCTGGTTCGTGAACCCGGAATTCGCCGTCCGCCAGACCAGCTACACGCTCGAGCGTGATCCGCGGGTGCTGGCGCAGCGCACCGACCTCAGCCCGGACCGCAGCACCACGATCAGCAGCATCGACGCCGGCTTGCTGTTCGAGCGCGAGACCACGCTGTTCGGCGACGACTACGTGCAGACGCTGGAGCCGCGCCTCTACTACCTGCGCGTGCCCTACCGGGTGCAGGACGACCTGCCGCTGTTCGACACCCAGCCCCTGTCCTTCAGCTGGCCCGGCCTGTTCCGCCAGAACCGCTACACCGGCGCCGATCGCCAGACCGACGCCAACCAGGCCACGCTGGCCGTGACCACCCGGCTGCTCGACGCCGACGACGGCCGCGAGCGCCTGTCCGCCAGCCTCGGCCGCATCCACTACTTCGACCCGCCGCGGGTGGCGGTCCCCGGCGAGCGCCCGCCGGCCAGCGACGGCTCGGCCTACGTCGGCGAGCTCGACTGGCGCGTGAGCGACGCGTGGAGCGTGTCGCTCGCCCAGCAGTGGAACCCGGGGGAATTCGGCACCGACCTGTCGGCGGTGCGCACGCAGTGGCGCTTCTCGGAGCGCGGCGTGATGAACGCCAGCTACCGCTACCGCAAGGACCTGATCGAGCAGACGGACGTGAGCTTCGCCGCGCCGATCACCGCGAACTGGCGGGCAGTCGCCCGCTGGGCATGGTCCCTGCGCGACCGCCGCACGCAGGAAGCGCTGGGCGGCCTCGAATGGCAGAGCTGCTGCATGGCGGTGCGCGTGCTGGCCCGCGACTACGTCCGCGACCTGAACGGCGACCGCAACCTCGGCGTCTACCTCGAAATCGAGCTGAACGGCATCGGCAGCTTCGGCCGCGATTCAGAGCGGTTGTTGTCCGATGCTATCCTCGGCTATTCGCCTTGACCCAGCGCTTTCCGCGCGCCAGAGCCCGTTCCAGCCCCATGTCGAAGTCCTCGCTCCTCCAGCCCGCGTTCACCGGCCTCCTGGCCGCCGCCCTCGCGTTCGCCGCACCTTCCCGCGCCCAGCTGCTCGCCGGCCCGGGTGCCAGCAGCGGCGGCGTGGACAGCATCGTGGCCGTCGTCGACGAGGACGTGATCCTGAAGTCCGAGCTCGACCGCGCCGTCGCCAACGTGCGCACCCAGTACCGCGGCCGTGAAGCGCAGCTTCCGCCGGAAAACGTGCTGCAGCGGCAGGTGCTCGACCGCCTGGTGCTCATGCGCCTGCAGGTCGCGCGCGCCGAGAGCACCGGCATCCGCATCGGCGATACCGAGCTCAACCAGACCCTGCAGAGCATCGCCGGCCAGTCGAACGTCAGCATCGAGCAGATGCGCGCGCAGATCGAGGGCAGCGGACTCAGCTTCGACGACTACCGCCGCAGCGTCCGCGAGGAGCTGCAGATGCGCCGCCTGCAGCAGCGCGTGGTGCAGAGCCGCGTGGTGATCAGCGAATCGGAAATCGACCAGTTCCTGGCGCTGCGCAACGTCGACAGCACCGAATTCCAGCTTGCCAACCTGCTGGTGGCACTGCCCGACGGCGCCACGCCGGAGCAGGTGGCCACGGCCGAGCAGAAGATCAACGGCATCAAGGCACTGATGGATCGCGGCGAGATCGACTTCCGCGCCGCCGCCATCCGCTATTCCGACGACCGCAACGCCCTCGAGGGCGGCGACCTCGGCTGGCGCGAGGCCAACAGCATCCCGCCGCGCTTCGCCGAGCTGATCCAGGGCCTGCAGCCCGGCCAGTACACGGCGCCGGTCCGCGGCCCCAGCGGCTTCCAGATGGTGCAGCTCGTCGGCGTCCGCGAGTCGGGCCCGCAAACCGTCGCCGAATACCAGGCCGACCACCTGCTGGTGGCGGTGAACGACGTGGTCGGCGAAGAGGCCGCACGCCGCAAGATCGACGAACTGCGCGCGCGCATCGAGTCCGGCGAGGATTTCGCCAAGATCGCCCGCGAAAACTCGGACGATACCTTCAGCCGCAATCGCGGTGGCCGCCTCGACTGGTTCAGCGGCGAGACCTTCGGCCCCGCCGTGACCCAGCAGGTGCAGTCGCTGCAGGACGGCCAGCTCTCGGCGGTGTTCCGCACCGAGGCCGGCTGGCACGTGGTCCGTCGCATCGCCGAGCGCCAGCAGGACGTCACCGACGAGAACCGCCGCCAGCGCGCCCGCCAGCAGATCGGCGAGCGCAAGGCGCAGGACGAGTTCGAGCGCTTCCTGCGCCAGCTCCGCGCCGACGCCTACGTCGAGTCGCGCCTCGGCGCCTGAGCCAATGCCCATCGCGCCCCGGCTCGCGCTGATCCCCGGCGAGCCGGCCGGCATCGGTCCGGAACTCTGCGTCCGGATCGCCCAAACGCCCCGTGACGCCGCGCTGGTCGCCTATGGCGACGGAGAGACCCTGCTCGCCGCCGCGCATTCGCTCGGATTGCCGCTTCGCTTGCGTGAGGCGACGGCGCATGCCGGACCGGGCGAGCTCGCGCTCATCGAACACGCCAACGCCGCACCGACTCGGTTCGGCCACGCCGATCCCGCGAATGCCGGCGCCGTCATCGGCGCACTGAAGAGCGCGGCGCGCGACGCGCTGGCCGGAGACGTCGATGGCCTCGTGACCGGCCCCGTCCACAAGGCCACCATCAATCGTGGCGGCATCGCCTACACCGGCACCACGGAGCTGTTGGCCGAAGTGGCCGGTACCGACGTGGTGATGATGCTGGCCAATCCGCGACTGAGGGTGGCGCTGGCCACCACCCACCTGCCGCTGCGTGCGGTGCCCGACGCGATCACCGCGGACGGCCTCGAACGCGTGCTGCGCATCACTGCCAGTGCACTTCGAGATTCGTTCGGCATCGCGAACCCGCGCCTGCGCGTGCTTGGGCTGAATCCGCATGCCGGTGAATCGGGCGAGATGGGCCGCGAGGAAATCGACGTGATCATCCCCGTGCTTGAACGCCTGCGCGCGGAGGGATGCCTGCTGGAAGGCCCGCTGCCCGCCGACACCGCCTTCCTGCCGCAGCACCTCGGCCACTTCGACGCCGTCGTCGCGATGTACCACGACCAGGGCCTGCCGGTGCTGAAGGCCAGCGGCTTCGAGGACGCGGTGAACATCACGCTCGGCCTGCCCTTCCCGCGCGTCGCCGTCGACCACGGCACCGCACTCGACCTCGCCGGCCGCGGCATCGCGGACCCGTCCAGCCTGCAGCATGCGGTCGCGCTGTGCGCCGACCTCGCCCGCCACCGCGCCGCCGCGCGCGGCACGCACTGACCCGAGCCGCCCAATGAGCCTCGACGCCCATCGCCACAAGAAGCAGCTCGGCCAGCATTTCCTGTCGAGCCCCGGCATCGTCGAGAAGATCATCCGCGCGGTGGCGCCGAAGCCCGGCGAATTCATCGTCGAGATCGGCCCCGGTGGCGGCGCCCTCACCTTCCCGCTGCTGCGCGCCCACGGCGAACTCACCGTCATCGAATTCGACCGCGACCTCATCGTGCCCCTGGCGGAGGAAGGTGCGAAACACGGCAAGCTCACCATCGTCCATCGCGACGTGCTGAAGGTGGACTTCGGCAAGCTCGGCCACGGCCACGACGTCGAGGGCCCGCTGCGCCTCGTGGGCAACCTGCCCTACAACATCTCCA
Organism: Silanimonas sp.; assembly: GCF_044377035.1. Classification (GTDB taxonomy): domain Bacteria; phylum Pseudomonadota; class Gammaproteobacteria; order Xanthomonadales; family Xanthomonadaceae; genus Silanimonas. Next base: position 65,466 of record NZ_JBILJW010000005.1, on the reverse strand, counting down.
CGCCGATCCTCTTCCACGTGATGGAACACGCGGAGGCCGTGAAGGACATGCACTTCATGCTGCAGAAGGAAGTCGTCGACCGCATGGCCGCCGAGCCCGGCAGCAAGACCTACGGCCGCCTCTCGGTGATGCTGCAGGCGGTGTGCCGCGTGACGCCGCTGTTCGACGTGCCGCCGGGCGCCTTCACGCCGCCGCCGAAAGTTGATTCCGCGGTGGTGCGCCTCGTGCCGCGCCCGCTGGGCGAGGCCGGCGTGAAGGACGCCGCGCATTTCGCGCGCACGGTCGCCGCGGCGTTCTCGCAGCGGCGCAAGACGCTGCGGAATTCACTGTCGACCGTCTGCGACACCGAGGCCATCCGTGCCGCAGGCATCGATCCGGGCGCGCGCGCCGAAGCCGTGCCCGTCGAGGCGTACGTCACGCTGTCGAACCAGCTCATCGACGCCGGCATCCAGCCCCCGGAAGCCGACGCGCTTTAAGTAAAATCCCGGCATGCCCAACCCCCGTTATGCCATCGCGGTGGCCGTCGCCACCCGCTTCCTCGACGAACAGAGCGCGCCTGACGAAGGCCGCTACGTGTTCGCGTACACGATCCGCATCGCCAACACCGGCGACGTGCCGGCGCGCCTGCTGTCGCGCCGCTGGCTGATCACCGACGCAAACGGCAAGGTGCAGGAGGTGGCGGGCGAAGGCGTGGTGGGGCAGCAACCCTGGCTCAAGCCCGGTGGCGAATTCGAGTACACCTCGGGCGCCGTGCTCGAGACCTTCTGCGGCCAGATGCGCGGCAGCTACCAGATGCTCGCCGACGACGGCACCGAGTTCGACGCCGAGATCGCGCCTTTCGCGCTCAGCATCCCGCGGACGCTGCACTGATGGCGACTTACGCCATCGGCGACCTCCAGGGCTGCCACGACATCCTGCTGCGCCTGCTCGAGGCGATCCGCTTCGACCCGGCGAACGACCGCCTGTGGTTCTGCGGTGACCTCGTCAATCGTGGCGGGCAGTCGCTGGAAACGCTGAAGCTGCTGCACGGCTTGCGCGAACACATCGTGGTGACGCTCGGCAACCACGACCTGTCGCTGTTGGCGATCGCCGGTCGCCGTCCGGACGAGCAGCGCCGGGTGAACCCCGACCTGCAGCGCGTGCTGTTCGACGACGACGCCACGACGCTGATCGAGTGGCTGCGCGCGCAGAAGCTGATGCACGTCGACCGCGAGCTGGGCTTCGCCATGGTCCACGCCGGCCTCGGGCCGAAGTGGACGGTCCGGATCGCCGAAGCACGGGCGCGCGAGGTCGAAGAGCGGCTGCAGGGCGAAGGCGGCGCACGCCTGCTCAAGAACATGTACGGCGACAAGCCGAACTGGACGCCGAAGCTCGAAGGCGTCGACCGTTGGCGCGCGATCATCAACATCTTCACGCGCATGCGCTACTGCACCACCGCCGGCCGCATCGCCTTCGAGGAGAAGGGCCGCCCGGGCACGCAGAAAGCCGGGCTCTACCCGTGGTTCTCGGTGCCCGGCACCGTCGAGCGTGAGATGCCGGTGGTGTTCGGCCACTGGAGCACGCTCGGCCTGTTCCAGGGCCTCGGCGTGCACGGCCTCGACACCGGCGCCGTGTGGGGCGGCAAGCTCACTGCGCTCGAGCTCGGGCCGGAACCACGCGTGCACCAGGTGCTGGGGCGCGTTGTCGTCGGTGCGCCGAAGGCTGAGGACTGACGCGGTTCAGCGTCGCGAGTAATCAGCGAAACGGAAGGCGGTCGCGTGCCGCGCGTCGGCCGCGTGCGACTCGCTGTCGGTCATCGTCCAAGCGGCGGGATCGAAACGCGGAAACCAGGCATCGGCACCCTCGACGCGCGTATCGACCCACGTGAGGTGCAGGCGCGAGGCCAGCGGCAGCGCCTGTGCGTAGACATCGCCACCGCCGATGACCATCAGCGTTCGGGACGCCCGCTCGGACGCGGGCGCATCGCCGCCCGCCACGACCGCCGCGACCGCCGCGACCGCCGCGTCGATCGAGGCCACCGCCTCCATGCCATCGAACGGCACGCGCCCTGTGCGGGTCAGCACGAGGTTGCGGCGCCCCGGCAGCGCGCGACCGAGCGATTCCGCGGTCTTCCGCCCCATCAGGATGGGGTGGCCGAGTGTCAGGGCCTTGAAGCGCTTCAGGTCGTCGGGCAGCGACCAAGGCAGGGCATTGCCGCGGCCGATGGCGAAGTCGCGGTCGAGTGCTGCGACCAGCGCGATATCGACGCCGCTCACACCGCCACCGGCGCCTTGATGGCCGGATGCGAGTCGTAGCCGACCAGCTCGATGTCCTCGTAGCGGAAGGCCAGCACGTCGCGCACTTCGGGGTTGAGGCGGACGGTGGGCAGCGCGCGATGCTCGCGCGAGAGCTGCTCGTTCACCTGGTCGACGTGGTTCGAGTAGATGTGGCAATCGCCGCCGGTCCAGACGAAATCGCCGAGGCCGAGGTCGCAGGCATGCGCGATCATCTGCGTGAGCAGCGCGTAGCTCGCGATGTTGAACGGCACGCCGAGGAAGAGGTCGGCCGAGCGCTGGTAGAGCTGGCAGCTCAGCTTGCCGTCGGCCACGTAGAACTGGAACAAGGCGTGGCAAGGCATCAGGGCCATCTGCGGCAGGTCGGCCACGTTCCAGGCGCTGACGATCAGCCGGCGCGAGTCGGGGTTCTTGCGGATCTGCGCGATCACGTCGCTGATCTGGTCGATCACCGTGCCGTCGGGCGCGGCCCAGCTGCGCCACTGCTTGCCGTACACCGGGCCGAGCTCGCCGTCAGCGTTGGCCCATTCGTCCCAGATGCCGACCTTGTTCGCCTTCAGGTAGGCGATGTTCGTCTCGCCCTTCAGGAACCACAGCAGTTCGTGCACCACCGACTTCCAGTGCACCTTCTTCGTGGTGACCAGCGGAAAGCCGGCGGCGAGGTCGAAACGCATCTGCGCGCCGAACACGCTGCGGGTGCCGGTGCCCGTGCGATCGGTCTTGATGGCGCCGTTCGCCATCACGTGGATGAGAAGATCGTGGTAGGCCTGCATCACGCGCCCTCCTTCGCAAGCGTCGGCGCCGTGTGCGAGCGCCACAGGAACACGAGGCCGAGCGCGACGAGCGGCAGGCTCAGCACCATGCCCATCGTCAGCCAGCCGAAGGCGAGGTAGCCGTACTGCGCGTCGGGCTGCCGGAAGAACTCGGCGACGATGCGGAACACGCCGTAGAGCAGCGCGAACATCCCGGACACCGCGAAGCGCGGGCGCGGCTTCGCGCTGAACCACCACAGCACCGCGAACATCACCAGCCCCTCGAGCAGCGCCTGCAGCAGCTGCGACGGATAGCGCGCGAAAGGGTCGAGCACGCCCTGGGCATGGAGCACTCGGAGCTGCTCCACCGGCAGGTTCGCGTACTCGGGCGGCAGGGCGCGCGTAAACACGACGCCGAGCGGCGAGTCGGTGACGCGCCCCCACAGCTCGCCGCCGATCCAGTTGCCGATACGACCGAAGCCGAGACCCAAGGGCACCAGCGGCGCGACGAAATCCATGACGTCGAACCAGTGCATCCGGTGCTTTCGGCACCACCACCATCCGGCCGCCATCACGCCGAGCAGGCCGCCATGGAAGCTCATGCCGCCGCCGCGGACGTTGAACAGCATCAGCGGATCCGCGAGGAAGGCCGGCAGGTCGTAGAACAGCACGTAGCCGACGCGCCCGCCCAGCAGCACACCGAGCATCCCGTAGAACAGCAGGTCGCCGTAGGCGTTCTCGTCGATGCCGGGCAGGCGTCCGGCGCGGAGGCGCCGTTGGCCTAGCCACCACGCAGCGGCGAAGGCCAGCACGTACATCAAGCCGTACCAGTGGATGCCGTGCGGCCAGAACGGCAGGGAAACCGCGATCGGATCGATGTCGTGCAGAGAGCTCATTCAAGGTTCCATCAATCGCCCAGCCAACGCTGGGCGAAGGGTTCAAGGTCCAGCGCCCGGTCGAACAGGTAGCCCTGGGCCACAGTCGCGCCCAGCGACACCAGCAAGGCGCGCTGCGCTTCGGTCTCCACGCCTTCCGCCACCACGTCGAGGCCTAGGTGGGTGGCGAGGCCGAGCAGGCCGCCCACGACGGCCTGCGCCTTAGCATCGTCGGCGCAGCGCAGGCAGAAGCTGCGGTCGATCTTCAGGCCGTGCAGCGGCAGGTCGATCAGGTGGGTGAGCGAAGCGAAGCCGGTGCCGAAATCGTCGAGCGACACCGGGATGCCCATCTCGGCGAGGTAGCGCAAGGTCGAGGCCGCGTCCTCGCCGCTGGAGAACAGGGTGTTCTCGGTGATCTCGCAAACGAGCAGCCCCTCCACGCCATAGGCCCGCGCGGTATCGCGCAGTTCCTCCACGAAGCCCGGCGACTGCAGCTGCACCGGCGAGAAATTCACGTGCAGCTGGAAGCCAGGCCGGCGTTCGAGCAGCGATGTCTCGCGCGCCCAGGCGAACAGGTCGCGCAGCAGGCCCATGTGCACCTGCGCGATCAGGCCGCTGTCCTCGAGCAGCGGCACGAAGTCGGACGGCGGCACATCGCGACCCTCGCGCGGCCAGCGCATGAGCGCCTCGGCACCGACGGCGCGCCCCGACACGAGGTCGACGATCGGCTGCAGTCGGAAGGTGAACTCGCGGGCGTCCGCAGCGCGGCGCACTTCCCTTTCGAGCTCGAGCGAACTCTGCAATTCGTTGCGCACGTCGGGCCAGACCACTTCGACGCGCCCGCGGCCCTTGCGCGCTGCGCTGAACGCCGCGGTGAGCGCATCGCGCAGCAGGCGATCGGCGTCGGGCTCGGCGCGCGCGCCGGGGACGATGCCCACCGCGGTGCTGAATTCCAGGCTGTCGCCGTCCGGTGCCGCCATCGGCAGCGCGAGCGCGCGTTGCAGTCGCCCTGCGAGGCGCGTAGCCAAGCCTTGGGCGCGATCCCCGGACACCCACAGCGCAAAGGTGTCATCGGCGATGCGGCCACAGCGGGCGGCCGGCACCACCTGGCCGATGCGCGCCGCGCCTTCGGCCATCACGCTGTCGGCGAAATTGCCGCCATACCGGTGCGCAAGACTGCGCAGGCGCTCGAGGTCGAGTGCGAGCACGGCGAGGTCGTGGCCCGCGGGCAATTCGGCAACGGCGTGGGCGAGGCGATCGATGAACAGGCTTCGCCCGGCCAAGCCGGTAGCGGCATCGAACAGCAGTTGCCGCTTGCGCTCGTCTTCCGCCGCGGCCATTCGCAGGCGGTCATGGCGTTGCGACAGGATGCCGGAGAGCGAGGTGACGAACAGGCGCTCGGCGCCGCTCCAGCGTCGCGGCGGACCGAGGTGTTCCAGGCAGAGCACGCCGACGATCTCGCCGAATTCGCAGATCGGCACGTCGAGGATGGCCCCGATGCCGAGCGGCTTCAGGTAGCCCTCGGCGAGCTCGACGGTGCGCGGATCTCGCTGCGCGTCCTCGGCGGCGAGAACCAGAAGCCCCTCGATGGCCTGGAAGTAGGCCGGTGCCGCATCGCAGGCCAGTTCGGTCTGGGGGGCGAGCATGCCCTGCCCTTGCTCGAACATCGCGCGGCAGCGGATGGAGCGGCGCCCGGGCGTCAACGACCACAGGCTGGCCCGCGCCACGCCCAAGGTCTCCGCGGTGATCTCCAGCAGCCGGCCCGGCACGTCCTCCTCATCGCGCTGCGCAAGGCGGTGCAGCGCCTTCAACGCGGCTTCGAAGGCCGGCGGCGGCTGGTCGAGCGTCAGCGTGTCGGGGGCGTTCATCAGGCAGGGAGGATGCGGAACAACGCGCCTTTCAGGTACTCGGTTTCGGGGATGGCCGGATGCACGGGATGGTCCGGCCCCTGCGCGAGGAATTCCAGCAACTGCGCCTGCCGGTCGAGGTGCCTTGCCCCGGCCTGCACCGCCTCGACGAGGGCGCTACGCGGGAAGTGGTGGCTGCAGGAGCAGGCCACCAGCAGGCCGTCCTTCGAGAGCACCTGCATGGCGGCTTCGAAGATGCGTCGATAAGCCAGCGCGCCTTCCTTGAAATCCTTCTTGCGCTTCACGAAGGCCGGCGGATCGACGATGACGACATCCCAGCGCCGGCGCTCGGCGCGCGCGGCCTTCAGGAAGTCGAACGCGTCCATGGCCTGTGCCGTCACGCGGTCGCCCAAACCGTTGCGTTCGGCGTTCGCCTGCACCGCCTGCACCGCACGGCCCGACACATCGACGCAGTCGGCGCTGGCGGCACCGTCGGCGACGGCGCGCAGGCCCCAGCCGCCGGCGAAGCTGAAGAGGTCGAGCACGCTCGCCCCTTTCAGCCAGGGCGCAAGGCGATCGCGGTTGCTGCGCTGGTCGTAGAACCAGCCGGTCTTCTGGCCTTCGATGACGTCGGCGGCGAAACGCAAGGCGCCCTCGCGCACTTCCACCGGCCCCTCGACGGGCATGCCGACCACGCGCACCTCATTGCCGAGGCCTTCGATGGCGCGGGCACTGCTGTCGTTCTTCCAGACGATGCTGCGCGGCTTCAAGACTTTGTCGAGCGCATCGGTGATCTCGTCCTGCAGGCGATCCATGCCGGCCGTGGTGGCCTGGGCCACCAGCACGTCGCCGAAGCGGTCGACGGTGAGGCCCGGCAGGCCGTCGCTTTCGCCGAACACCAGGCGATAGAACGGGTCGGCGTAGCGGCGCTCGCGCAGGGCCAGCGCCACGTTGAGCCGGTGCACGAACAGCGAGCGGTCGAGCGCGTGGCCGCCGCGGTCGACGAGCCGCGCGGCGATCAGCGTATTCGGATGGGCGTAGCCGCTGCCCAGCGTCTTGCCTGCACCGTCGATCAGCATCACCGGCTGGCCGGGCTGCAGCGCCGTCAGCGGGGTGCGCGCGACATCCACTTCATTGCTGAAGACCCACAGGTGCCCGGCACGCAGGCGGCGCTCTTCGCCCTTCTTCAGCACCAGCGGTGCGACATCGCTCATCGACAACTCCTCAGCCGGCCAGGCGCTTGCGTTCGGCCTTCTTCGCCTGGCGGTGGCGGGAAACCATGTTCAGGGCTTCGACGAGGCCCGAGAAGGCCATGGCGAAGTAAAGGAAACCACGCGGGATGTGATACCCGAAACCGTCGGCCACGAGGGCGGCACCGACGAGGATCAGGAAGGTCAGAGCCAGCATCTTCACCGTCGGATGCCGGTCGATGAAGTCGCCGATCGGGTTCGAGGCGAGGATCATCACGGCGACGGCGATGATGATCGCCGCCACCATGATGCCGGTCTGCTCGGCCGGCACCATGCCCACGGCGGTGATCACCGAATCCAGCGAGAACACGATGTCGATCACCGCGATCTGGGCGATCACCCAGCCGAAGACCGCCGAGGGCTTGGTGTCGATCTGCTCGGCGTCGCTGTCGCCTTCGACGGAATCGTGGATCTCCATCGTGCCCTTGACCAGCAGGAACAGGCCGCCGCCGATCAGCACGAGGTCGCGGATGGAGAACGCATGGCCGAACAGGGTGAACAGCGACTGCTTCATGCCGGCGATCCACGCCAGCGTCAGCAATAGCAGGATGCGGGTGATGCAGGCCAGGGCGAGGCCGAACTTGCGCGCCTTCGGGCGCTGGTGCGGCGGCAGCTTGCTGACGGCGATCGAGATGAAGACGAGGTTGTCGACACCCAGGACGATCTCGAGGGTCGCGAGCGTCAGCAGCGCGATCCACAGTTCGGGGCTGGTCAGGAATTCGATCATCGGTACCGGTTCAGGAGAAGAGGAAGCAACGCGGCATCACAGCCAGCGCGGCAGCAGGATCAGGCCCCAGCACAGCAACACGTTGAGGTCGCAAAGAAAAACCGCTGCCGAACCCATGTCCTTGGCGCGCTTGGCGAGCTCGTGCCACTCGCTGCCGAAGCGGTCGACCACCGCTTCCAAGGCCGAATTCAGCACTTCGACGATGAGCACCAGCATGAGGCAGCCGATCAGGATGGCGCGCTCCACGCCGTCCGCCCCCAGCCAGTAGCCCAGCGGGGCCAGCACCAGGAAGAGATAAACCTCGAGGCGGAACGAGCTCTCCAGCAACCACGCGGCACGGAGGCCCTGCAGCGACCACGTCATCGCCCGCCACACCTGGAAGGGGGTGCGCGGGGCGTGGCTGTCGATGCTGTCGGCCATGTCGCGCGCGGTCCGGATTCAAGGCGAAGTGAAGGCGCGGCAGTGTGCCACAGGCGGCCCCTCGAGGCCGGCGCCAGCGGGCAGGACCTCCGGCACTGACGAGGCATTAACCCCGCTTTGGCATGATGCGCTGGCCTCCCGCGTGTAGAAGGAACCCCCATGTTCGACCCCGAACGCCTGCTCAAGCAGGTGATGAACGAAGCCCTCAGCGGCAGCCTTGGCGGCAAGCAGCGCCGCCACAAATCGAGCTACGGCAGCAGCGGCCTCGGCGGGCTGGGTGGCCTGCTCGGCGGTTCGTCGGGCGGCTCGTCCAGCGGATCGGGCGGCCTCGGCAGCCTGCTGGGCGGCGTGTTGGGCAGCGGCAGCGGCCGTCGCAGCGGCGGCCTGTCGACCGCCACGAAGGCCAAGATCGGCATGGGCGCGCTCGGTCTGGCGATTGCCGCCTACGAACACTACAAGTCGAGCAACCAACCCGCCGCCACCGGCAGCGCGCCGCCCCCGCAGCCGATGCATGGAGGCACACCGCCTCCGCCGCCGCCGGCCGCTTCGGCCCCGCCACCGGCGCCGGGCGTCGCCGCGCCGTCGGACGCCGAGCGCGCCGTCGAAGCCATGCACCTGCTGCGCGCGATGATCTGCGCCGCCAATGCCGACGGCCTGATCGACGCCGACGAGCGCCAGCGCATCCTCGGCAGCGCCCGCGATGCCGGGCTGGACGCCGAGGATCTCGAGGCGCTGGAAGGCGAACTCGCCGCGCCGCTGACCGCCGCCCAGCTCGTCGCGCGCACGCGTCCGGCGCAGCGGGAGCAGGTGTACGTCGCTTCCGTCATCGCGATCGGTCGCGACACCGAGCTCGAAGTCCGCTACCTCGACGAACTCGCGCAGCGCCTCGGCCTCGACGCCGCCGCACGCGAACAGCTCCACGCCGAACTCGGCCTCTGACCCCCCCCCAAGGAGACTCGCCATGCACCAGTGGTACCTCAGCTACAACGGCCAGCAGATGGGCCCGCTCGATACCGCCGCCGCCGTCGCGCAGGCCGCGAAGAACCCGAACGGCCACTGCTGGCGCAACGGCTTCGCCGAGTGGGTGCCGATCGCCGCCTGCGCCGAGCTGCGCAGCGAGTCGGTGGCCGGCAACGTCACCTCGCCGCCGCCTCCGGCCTTTTCCGGCGGCCAGCGCGCCGACGTCATCGACTACAAGATCTACGGCGAGGACATGCAGTTCGTCGAGATCGAGCTCGATCCGGGTGAATCGGCGGTCGCCGAGGCCGGGGCGATGATGTACAAGGACGCCGTCGTGCAGATGGAAACCGTCTTCGGCGACGGCAAGCAGGCCAGCGGCGGCTTCATGGACAAGCTGATGGGCGCCGGCAAGCGTCTCGTCACTGGCGAGTCGCTGTTCACCACGGTGTTCTCGCACGCTGGCGGCAGCGGCAAGGCCAAGGTCGCCTTCGCTGCGCCCTACCCCGGCACCATCGTGCCGATGACGCTGTCGAATTACGGCGGCCGCATCATCTGCCAGAAGGACAGCTTCCTCGCCGCGGCGCGAGGCGTCTCGATCGGCCTGCACTTCCAGCGCAAGGTGATGACGGCGCTGTTCGGCGGCGAAGGTTTCATCATGCAGAAGCTCGAAGGCGACGGCCTCGTCTTCGTGCACGCCGGCGGCACCATCATGGAGCGCCAGCTTAGCTCCGGCGAACGCCTCGACGTCGATACCGGCTGCGTGGTGGCCTACACGGACGGCGTCAACTTCGACATCAAGTCGGTGGGCTCGGTGAAGTCGATGCTGTTCGGCGGCGAAGGCGTGTTCATGGCCACGCTGACCGGCCCGGGCAAGGTGTGGATCCAGTCGCTGCCGTTCTCGCGCCTCGCCGGCCGCATGATGCAGGCGGCGATGAAGCCGGGCCGCGACGAAGGTTCGGCGCTGGGCGGCCTCGGCCGCATCCTCGACGGCGACAACAGCTTCTGAGTCGATCTACAGCGTGGGCGGCGCGGCCTTGGGGTCCGCCGCCCAGCGGCGCTCAGCCTCGCGCACCTTCGCGAAACAGCGATCGACGGCCCCGAAGCGCTCGCGCATCACCGGAAAATCCGGGTGCAGTTCGCCGAAGTACCAGCGGTTCCGCTTCGCGAACCGATCCATGACCTCGACTCCGTACCCCCCGCTACCGAGCAACAGGGTCATCCCGCCGTCGTCAGCCACGGCATCACCGATGCGGATGCGTTGCTCGAGGAGGGAACGGCGGAGCTCATCCGCCTCCGGGCAGGCCCCGAAGGACATGCGTTCGACGCAGGTGCGGTCAAGCGCACCACTGGCCACCACCACGAACGGCGACGCGTTCGCGGACAGCCGTGGCGAGCCGCCACTGTCGATCACCAGCACTTCGGCGCCGAACTCACGGAAGGACCAGAAGCGCAGCGATGAGGTCGACGTCGCGCCCTCATGGGCGGCCGTCGCACGCCCCCAATCCATCGCGGATTGGCCCAGCACTTCGCGAAAGCATCCGCTTCGCAAGGGATGCCAAACCACGGCCCCCGGCTCGCCCTCGCCGGGTCCCGGCTGAATTGACGCTTCGGCGACGAGGGGCCGGGCAGCAACAAGGGTCGCCAGGAAAACAAAGCCCAGCAGGGTCGCGAACGCGTTCGACCTTCTCACCGCGGTTCGCACTCAGCTCGCGATGTAGGCCTGCAGCTGGCCGATTTCCTGCTGCTGCTCGGCGATCACGGTCTTGAGCAGGTCGCCGATCGAAATCACGCCCATCACCGTGCCGTCCTCGACCACCGGCAAGTGGCGGAAGCGGTGGTCGCTCATCAACTGCATGCACTCGCGGGCCCGCTGTTCCGGCGTCACCGTCTTCACCGGGCTGGTCATGATGGTGCGCACGGACGTCGTCGCAGAGGCGCGCCCCTGCAGCACGATTTTCCGCGCGTAATCTCGCTCGGTCATGATGCCCACGAGTGCGCCGTGCTCCATCACCAGCACCGCACCGACGCTGGTCTCAGCCATGCGGCGGAGCGCGTCGAGCACCGGATCGTCCGGACCGACCGTCACCAGCGGGGTGTCCTTGCCGTCGAGGATCTGTCGAACGCTGCGCATCGCCCTGCCTCCCGTCGTGGATGACCCGATCATACGCCCGCGGGGGGCGCGCTCAAGCCGCGCCGGCCCCGGGCTCAGGCGGCGGGGAGACGCGCCTCGTCGATGATGTAGAGCGGCCGCTGCTTGGCCTCCAGGTAAAGCCGGCCGAGGTACTCGCCGATGATGCCGAGCGCCATCAGTTGCAAGCCACCGAGCAGGGCGATGACGACCATCAGGCTCGGCCAGCCGGCCACCGGATCCCCCCACATCAACGTGCGGAGGATGATCCACACCCCGAAGGCGAAGGCGCCGAGGGCGCTGAACAATCCGACATAGGTCGCGACACGCAGTGGAACCGTCGAGAAGCCGGTGATGCCCTCGATGGCGAGGTTCCACAGCCGCCAGTAGTTGAACTGACTCGCCCCCGCCACGCGCGGCGCGCGTTCGTAATCGAAGGCCTCGGCACGGAAGCCCACCCAGGCGAACAGGCCCTTCATGAAGCGCTGGCGCTCGCGCAGGCCGCGCAGGGCCTCGACGGCGCGCGGACCGATCAAGCGGAAATCGCCTGTATCACGCGGGATGGGCGTGTCCGACAGCGCGTTGATCACGCGGTAGAACGCGGCCGCGGTGGCCCGCTTCAGCAGTGGCTCGCCGTGGCGCTCGGAGCGTCGCCCGAACACCACTTCGGCGCCGGCCCGCCAGCGCGCCACCATGGCCGGCACGAGTTCGGGCGGGTCCTGGCCGTCCGCGTCCAGCACCACCACGGCAGCCCCCGGCGGCACGTGGTCGAGACCGGCGGTCAGTGCCAGCTCCTTGCCGAAATTGCGCGACAACCGAAGGGCACCGACGCGATCCGGCGTCGCGGCAATGAAGCCGGACATCAGCGCCCAAGTTCCATCACGGCTGCCGTCGTCGACATAGAGCACGCGCACGCCCGGCCCCAGCGCTTCCGCCACCGCGAGCAGGCGCGGATGCATGGCCGGCAGCGCCGCCTCTTCGTTGTGGGCGGCGACGAGCAGGACGAGTTCAACGGTCGGCTTCATCGCTGCAGCTTATCCGCGTCGACGCCCGGCACGCCGCAGCAGGCCGCGAGGTACTGCGGCCCGTCGAGGTTGCGCGCCTGCCGGGCGATCCACGCGGCGCGGCGCTGCACGTAGGAGCCCGGGGCCCGCACGCTGTAGCGCTTCGGGCTGGGGAGCACGGCGGCGAGCCGCGCGCTTTCGGCCGCACTCAATCGCTTCGCCGGCTTGCCGAGGTACGCCTGCGCGGCGGCTTCGGCGCCGTACACGCCATCGCCGAACTCGGCGATGTTGGCGTAGACCTCGAGGATGCGTTGCTTCGGCCAGAACAGCTCGATGAGCACCGTGTACCAGGCTTCCAGCCCCTTGCGGAGCCAGCTGCGTCCATCCCACAGGAACAGGTTCTTCGCCACCTGCTGGGTGATGGTGCTGGCGCCGCGCACCGGTCGCCCGCGGGCGTTGTTCTCCAGCGCCTTGTCGATGGCGGCCAAGTCGAAGCCGGCATGCGATGGGAACTGCTGGTCCTCCGCCGCCACCAGGGCGATGGGCAGCTCGGGAGAGAGTGCATTCCAGTCGACCCACTCGTGGCGCAAGGTGAAGCCGGCCTCGTCGTTCCGGAACGCCTGCCACTGGCGGTCAAGCATGAAGGCGCTGGTCGGCGGGTCGATGACCCGCAATGCCAGCACCTGCAGGGCCGTCACGACGACGAACAGCAGCGGCACGCCCCAGGCGATCCGGAACAGCCAGGCGCGCCATCCCCGGCGTCCGCCGCGCCGCGCGTTCCGCCTCATCGCCGCCCCCGCGCTACCATTCGCATCCCCGAATCCGACCGAGCGCGAAGCGTGGCGTCCCGACGCCGCGCTGTCCATGCACCGATGGCGAATCCCGACACCCTCACCCGTTTCCTGATCGAAGACACCGGCGTCCGCGGCGTGCTGGTCAGCCTCGACGCCACCTGGCAGGAGATCCGCGCCCGCGCCGAGTACCCGGACGCCGTCGCCCACCTGCTCGGCGAGGCCGCCGCCGCCGCGGCGCTGTTCTGCGGGCACGTCAAGGTCGACGGCCGTCTGAGCCTGCAACTGCGCGGCACCGGCGCCCTGCGCACACTGTTTGCGGAGTGCACCTCGCAGGGCACGCTCCGCGGCCTGGCACGCTACGAGGGCGACCTGCCGGCCGTGCTCGGCCCCCGCGATTTCGGCGAGGGCTCGATGCTGGCCATCACCATCGAAACCCTCCCGCCCGGCCAGCGCGAAGTGCAGCGCTACCAGGGTCTCGTCGGGCTGCAGGAGGACACCCTGTCGCAGGCGCTGACCGCCTACTTCCGCCAGTCCGAGCAGCTGCCCACCGCCCTGCTGCTGACCGCCGACGGGTCGCGCGCGGCGGGCCTGTTGCTGCAGTTGCTCCCCGACGCCGATCGCGAGGGCGACGGCTGGGCGCGGGTCGAGGCCCTGTTCGGCACCCTCGGCACGGCCGAGTTGCTGGCCGGCCCCGACACCGACCTGCTCTGGCGCCTGTTCCACGAGGACGGCGTGCGGCTCCTGTCGGAGCAGCCCCTGCGCTTCGCCTGCTCCTGCTCGCAGGCCCGGGTGGAGGACATGCTGCGCGGTCTCGGCGAAACCGAGGCCTTGGCCGCCGCCGAAAGCGGTGAGGCGCAGATCCACTGCGAGTTCTGCGGCAAGGAATACCGGCTGGCAAAGGACGCGATCAGCGCCCTGTTCACCCCCCAGGCCCAGGCGAACGTCAGCGGCCCAAAGGGCCTGCAGTAGGCAGGCCACGCAGGGCGCTGCGGCGCCGCGAACCTCGAACTGAGGGCGGCGGCACTATTGTTAAAAGCGCGTAAAGTGATACCCTGCACGGCCGGGAACTCCTTGCCCGGTCGACAGTCCGACCTTCGCATGCGCACCGCTCTCGCCATTGCCCTCGCCGCCGCCCTTGCGCTCCCCAGCGCAGGCGTCGTGGCACAGGCGGTCGATGCAGTGCCGACGCCGCCCGCCGCCGCCTCGATGGACCCGTCCTCGATGCCGGTGCCGGTCTGGAACCGCGACAGCGGCGAACTCCAGGCCGTGCTCTGGATCGACACGTCGACCTTGCCGGGCCATGACAGCGCTGCCGCCTCACTGGGCACGCGCTGGTCGCGACGCGACGGCAGCCTGACGGCCGGCCTGTCGGCGAGCGCCGAGCCGCGCTACGGCCTGCTTTGCGGCGATGCCGGCGACGGTGGCGGCGACGCCGGCACCCTCGACGATCATTGCCTGGTCACCCAGCTGGCGCGCCCCGCGGCCCCGACCAACGGCCAACTGACCGCCCAGCTCGGCACCCGCATCGGGCGCAGCGACTGGACGGGCTTCAGCTCGATCCGCCGCAGCAGCACCGACAGCCTGCTGCCGGGCACCTCGCTCTCCCTCGCCACGCCGGAGCTCGCGCCGCTCGCCGGCCTGCCGGGCGTGGGCTTCGAACAGAACGACCTCGGCATCGTCGGTGATCTCAAGATCGGCGAGCAGGGCTGGATCCGCCTGGGCGGCAGCGTCGCCCGCGCGCGCCTGCTGCCCGCCAACAGCATGCTGCTCGGCGGCGTCGCGCCGCGTTGGAACAGCCGCACGCTGAGCGTGGGCGGCGGTTACGGCGCCATCGGCGGCGAAGTGATTGGCCGCGTCGTGCGGGTCCCGGGCGAGAGTGAAAGCTACGGCACCCTCGGCCTCGGCCTGACCTGGCGCACCCCGTGGTCCGGCCGCCTGACCGTCGGCGCTCAGAACCTCATGAGCACCGGCGAGAACCCGGTCGCGCCGCGCGCCAAGGCCGACGAGCGCCAAGAGGGCCGCGTGCCCTACGTTCGCTACCAGCAAGACCTCTGATCCGCAGGTAGTGCACGCCGCGCCGCGGCGATGACGGCCGGCACGGGCGTCGAAGCGGCCCCTCCCAAAACCCTTTGCCTCCTGCCCTGCTCCGGGGCGGTCGCGCATCGCCTTGTCCGCCTCCCGCCCCCCGCCTTCGAGACCTTCGACGGGCAAAGAAAAACCCGCCGTCTTTCGACGGCGGGTTTCCATGACGCGTGACGCGGGTCGATCAGAAGCGCTGCGAGTACTTCATGTACCAGAAGCGACCGATGTCGAAGCCGCCGTAGTACGACACGTTGGCGCTCGGCTGGCTGTACATCACCGGACCGTAGTGGTTGGTCACGTTGTTGGCGCCGACGGCGACCGTCGCGTTCCACGGGGCGTTCCAGCGGACCTGGAGGTCGTGGAAGGTGTTCGCACCGTGGACGATGCGGCGACGCAGGGCGCTGGCCGGACCGTTCGCCGGGTTGCCACCGATGAAGGTGCCGGTCGGGGCGAACTGGATCTGGTTGCACTCCGTGATGTACGTGCAGCCTTCAGCGATCGACGAGTAGTAGCGGCTCGTCCAGTTGACGCCCCAGTCACCCTTCTCCCAGCCCACGTTGAGGTTGGAGCGGATGCGGAAGGTCGTCGAACCGGAACCGGCCACGCCGACGCTCGAGATCGCGTAACGCGGATCGTTGGTCGAGACGAACAGGTCCTTCGCGGTGTAGGTCGTGTTGTTCGCGATCGAGAACGCACCGATCTCGCCCAGCTCGAAGCGGTAGGTCCAATCGAAGTCGAAGCCTTCGATCTCGCGGTAACCGGCGTTGCGGCCACCGAACGCCAGGTTGTTCACGTAGCCGAGGGTGCGGTCACGCGTGAACTGCGCGCAGCGGCTGGTGATGCCCTGAACGTAGCAGTCGTTGAGGATGTCGTTCGGCGAGTCGGCGACGATCGTGTTCTCGATGCGGACGTTCCACCAGTCCAGCGAGAGGTTCAGACCCTCGGCGAAGCCCGGGCTCCACACCACGCCCAGCGTCTTGGAACGCGAGGTCTCCGGCTGCAGGAAGGCGTTCGAACCCGACGAGAACGCCACCGGCGTCTGCGTGTTCGGGGCGCCGGCCGGGTTGAAGCCCTGGCCCAACTGGCGGTAGGTGTTGGCCAGCGTGCCGAGGTCACGGGCGCAGTTGGCGCGCGTGGTGGCGTTCGTGGCCGAGCTGCCGAAGTTGGTGTCGCAGGGGTCGGTGAAGAACGAGAACGTCTGCGACGTGCCGCCGTAGAGGTCGGCGATCGTCGGGGCGCGGAAGCCGTCGGCGATGGTGCCGCGGATCAGCACGCCTTCGATCGGCTGCCACTTCAGGCCGAACTTGTCGTTGGTGGTGTCACCGAAGGTGTTGTAGTCCGAGAAACGGCTCGCCAGCTGGAAGCTCAGCTCCTTGGCGAAGGCCATGTCGGCCAGCACCGGCACCTGAAGCTCGGCGTAGAACTCGTCGACCTTGTAGTCGCCACGGGTCGGGCCCGACGACAGGTTGGTCGAGTTGCCCGTGACCGCCAGCGCGTCCGGCACGAAGGCGCCGGCTTCCTTGCGGTTTTCGTAGCCCACGGCGTACATCAGGTCGCCGGCCGGCAGCGCGAACAGGTTGCCCGACGCGTTCAGCGTGATGACCTCGGTGCTGGTCTCACCCGTGGCGTGCTCTTCCTGGAACAGGAAGTTCTGCAGCGCGGTGTTGCCGGCGAGGCCGCCCGGCGCCACCTGGCCAGCCGGAATGAACGGGTTCCACGGCACGCAGGAGGTGAAGGCGATCGGCGCGGCGGCGGTACCGCACTGCACCTGGCCCTGCGAGTTCAGGAACGACGGGCCGACGGCCTGCAGCGTGCGCGAGACGTTGAGGTTGCCGAAGGTCGACTGGATCAGCTCGTTCTTGTTGTAGACGTAGGCGGCATCCCAATCGATGTAGCGCTCGCCGAACTCGAGGCTGCCCTCGAAGCCACCCGTGAAGCGGTAGGTGGTCAGCTCCGAGCGCGAGTCACGCGGGATGTCGAACGTGCGATGCGTCCACGTGTTGATCTGCTGGCCGAACGGATTGAAGAAGCTGGTGGCCGACATCGGGGTGGCGAACGCCGCCGCCTGCATCGGGTAACCGGCCACGCGACGCTCCGAATCACGGTAGGCGTAGGTGAAGTCGGTCTTGAAGCGGACGTAGTCCGTGATGTCGAACGTGCCGGCGGCGAAGAGGCCGCGCGACTGCAGCGGGGTGCGCAGGTCGGTCTGCTCGAGCGTGTTGGTCTTGTCGACGGTCGAACCGTCGGTGCAGATACCGGTGGCGAAGTTGCAGCCGCCCGTGTTGGTGTTGATCAGCACGTAGTCGGCGCGGTTCTGCGGATTGCCGCCCGGACGCAGGCGGTAGGTGCCGTTGGCGAGGCCGGTGATCGGGTTCGCGGCGTTGACCGTGAAGCCACCGAACTGGCTGACCGTCGTCCAGTTGTCGGTCGGGTGGTAGGTCGAGCGCGGGAAGGCCGAGAAGAAGCGATCGGTCGCAGCGACCTTCTCTTCCTTCGCCCACTCGGCGGCGAGCGTCAGCGAGCCGCGGTCGCCGACGAAGCCCAGGCGCATGTCGGCGCGGGTGGTTTCGCCGTCGCCTTCGCTGTACTGGCCGTAGTACGAGCTGGCCTGCATGCCCTCGTAGTCGGAGACGGTGATGATGTTGACCACGCCGCCGATGGCGTCGGAGCCGTACAGCGACGAGGCGCCGTCCTTCAGGATCTCGATGCGCTCGACCGCGGCGGCCGGGATCGTCGCGAGGTCGGCGAGGCCGCTCGTCGTGATGCCCATGCGGCGACCGTTGACGAGGATCAGGGTGCGCGCGGCACCCAGGTTGCGCATGCTGACGAACACGCCACCGGCCGCTTCACCGGCCGAGAGCGGCTGGGCGCGGGTGATGGTCGGGGTGCCGAACGCGGACACCTGCTGGATGATGTCGGCGACCGACTGGAAGCCCTGCTTCTCGATGTCAGCGCGGGTGATGGCGAGGACCGGCGCCGGCGTGGCGAGGTCGACCTGGCGGATGCGCGAACCGGTCACTTCGACGCGGTCGAGGGTCTGGGTCTCGTCCTCGGCCTGCGCGTTCTGCGCGAAGGCGGGTGCAGCGAGGACCGAGGCGGCGCCAGCCAGAAGCGCGAAGCGGATCGCGCCCGTGAGCTGCGTGATATTCGACATGTGGGTTTTCTCCAAGGATCAGGAGGACTCGGAAGTCCAGTGGTGCGCGCGAGGCCGGGGGGTTCCCACCCGCGAGCGGCCCCGAGAATAACGCAACATTAATGGTCGGCACATGTGACTTCCGACGCATTTCACTTCTGGTTAGGAAGCGTCGGCATGCGGCGTCGCAGCATGCGCGCGACGCACGTCCGTCCTACGGCGGGTTGCCGTTGGGCGGGGGCGTGGCCGCCGCCGGCGCGGGACGCACGATGATGCCAATGGGACCGCTGAACGTGGCAATGCGAAGTGCGCCACCGCCATCGCCCATGGCCAAAGTGCCGTCCGGCCGCTGGACGATGCCAGCGGGCAAGGCGACGTCGCCTTGCGCTTGCGCGATGCGCGCGACGAAGGGTTGTCCGGCTTGGATGCTCACGTCGACGTCACCGCCAAGCGTCTCGAGCCGGGCGTCCAGACCTTCGGTGGCATCAAGCGAGAGATCGATGGCGCCGGAGACGCTGGCCAAGCGGATTGGGGCGCCGTTCGCCAGGCGGACGCCGAGATCACCCGACACCGTCGTCGCTGCGACCCCGCCAGCGCCGGCGACCGCGAGGCGCTGCGCCCCGTCTACCGAGTGCGCACGCAAGCGCGATCCCTCGACCTCGGCCTCGATGCGACCGGCAACGGTGTCGATGTCGACGAGCCCGGCGGTGGACACCACGCGGACATCGCCGCGGCCACCACGAATTACGACACTCGCGCCGCCCACGCCGTCGAGATCGAGCGTGGCGTCGCCAAGCTGCAGGCGCAGGCTGGCGTCGGCCGGCACGCGCAGTTCGACACGGGCGGGACGCGCGCGCAGCCGCTCGGCGTCATCGATGGCCAGGATCCTGCGGTCGAAGGCCTCCCGCCAGACGAGCCGCTGGCCGGGCGCCAGATCGGCCTGCACCGTGGCCTTGCCCGCGTCACCCGGACGGACCGTCACCTCGCCAGCCTCGATGCGCAGGTGCATGACCTGCCCCGGCGCCAGCGCACGCTCGTCGTTGACCACCGCCGCGAACGACGGGGCTGCGGCGAAGGCGGCGATCAGGCCAAGGAGGGCGACGGCGCGGGGCATAGCGTGATCGCAGCACAGGCGGCGCGCGCTGCCAAGCGCACAGTCTCGGCGTGGATGTCGACGATGTCGTCGACGTCCGGGGCATAGCCGCCAGCCATCGCGACCGAGAGCGGCAGGCCGTGGCGACGGCAGGCCTCGAACACCGCACGGTCGCGCTGTGCGAGGCCGGCTTTCGTGAGGGCCAGCTGCCCGAGCCGGTCCCCGACAAAGGGGTCGGCCCCGGCGAGGTAGATCACCGCCTCGGGGCGCGCCGCGTCGACGGCCCTCGGCAGGTGCGCGGCCAGCAGGTCGAGGTAGCGCGCGTCGTCAGTGCCGGGCGGCAAGGGCACATCGAGATCGGAGGCCGGCTTGATGGCCGGGTAGTTCTTGGCGTCGTGCATCGAGAAAGCGAACAGCGTGTCGTCGTTCGCCACCAGTTCCGCTGTGCCGTTGCCGTGGTGCACATCGAGATCGACGATCAGCAGCCGCTGCGCGAGCCCCTCGGCCTGCACATGCCGCGCCGCCACGACCGCGTCGTTGAAGATGCAATAGCCACCGCCGCGGTCGAAGGCCGCATGGTGCGTACCGCCCGCGAGGTTCACCGCGATGCCGTCGCCGCGCAGCGACGCCTCCAGCGCAGCGATGGTGCCGCCCACGGTGCGTCGTGCGCGTTTCGCCATGGCCTCCGACCACGGAAAGCCGATGCGCCGCTGCTCCTGCGGGCTCAAGGTGCCGCGTCTGACGCGCTCGATGTAGTCGTGGCAGTGGACGCGGCGGAGCGCCTCGTCGCTGGCCGACACGGGCTCATGCAAAGTCACGCCCCAGCGTTCCGCGCACTCGCGCACGCGCTCGTAGAGGCGCCGGTACTTCGCCATCGGGAAGGCATGGCCTTCCGGCAACGGCAATTCAAACGTGGGGCAGAAAAAGGCCTTCATGGCATCGAGCTTAAGCCGATGCGATGAAGGCCTTGAGGAGGGCGGGCGATGCCGGGTTCGGGCACCGCCGCGGCCGCGGGATCAGGCCGCGGCTTTCTTGGCTTCCGCCTCGAGGGCGGCGGCCACGCGCTGGCGCTCGGCTTCGAGGGCCGCTGGCAGGCGCGGGCCGAACTCAGCGAGATACTCGCCGATCGAGGCCATCTCGTCCTTCCAACCGTCGCGGTCGTAGCCGAACAGCACGTCGCGCGCCTCGTCGCTGAGCTTCAGGCCATCGAGGTTCAGGTCCTCGCGCTTCGGGAACAGGCCCACCGGCGTCTCGATTGCCGCGGCCTTGCCCTCGCAGCGCTTGAGCATCCACTCGAGCACGCGCAGGTTGTCGCCGAAGCCCGGCCATAGGAACTTGCCGTCGCTGCCCTTGCGGAACCAGTTGACGTGGAAGACCTTCGGCAGCTTGTCGGCCTTCGCACCAAAGCTGAGCCAGTGGCTGAAGTAGTCGGCGAAGTTGTAGCCGCAGAAGGGCTTCATCGCCATCGAGTCGCGGCGCACGACACCGACCGCGCCGGTGGCGGCGGCGGTGGTCTCCGAGGCCATGCCGGCGCCGACCAGCACGCCATGCGTCCAGTCGCGGGCCTCGAACACCAGCGGCACCAGCGAGGCGCGGCGACCGCCGAAGACGATGGCCGAGATCGGCACGCCCTGCGGGTCTTCGGCCTTCGGCGAGTAGGACGGGCACTGTTTGGCCGACACGGTGAAGCGGGCGTTCGGGTGCGCGGCCGGGCCCTTGGCCGCGTCGAAGGGCTGGCCCTTCCAATCGGTGACCGGCACGCGGTCATCGAGGCCTTCCCACCAGGGCTGGTTGTCGGCCGTCACACCAACGTTGGTGAAGATCGCATCGCGGTCGAGCATGGCGAGCGCGTTCGGGTTGCTCTTCGCACCCGTGCCCGGGGCCACGCCGAAGTAGCCGGCTTCCGGATTGATGGCGTACAGGCGGCCGTCGGCGCCGGGGCGCATCCAGCAGATGTCGTCGCCAACCGTCCAGACCTTCCAGCCCTGCGAGCGATAGCCCTCCGGCGGGATCAGCATGGCGAGGTTGGTCTTGCCGCAGGCGCTCGGGAACGCCGCCGCGACGTAATGCGTTTCGCCCTGCGGGTTCTCGATGCCAACGATGAGCATGTGCTCGGCGAGCCAGCCTTCCGTGCGGGCCTGGTAGCTGGCGATGCGGAGCGCATGGCACTTCTTGCCGAGCAGCGCGTTGCCGCCGTAGCCCGAGCCGTAGCTCTTGATCGCCAGCTCTTCCGGGAAATGCATGATGAAGCGGCGGTCCGGATCGAGCTCACCCGTCGAGTGCAGGCCGCGCACGAACGAACCCTCGCGCTCGATGCGCGCGAGCGCGGCCGAACCCATGCGGGTCATGAGGCGCATGTTGGCCACGACGTAGGGCGAATCGGTGATCTCGACGCCGCAGCGCGACAGCGGCGAGTCGATCGGGCCCATGCAATAGGGGATGACGTAAAGCGTGCGACCCTTCATGCAGCCGGCGAACAGCGCGTCCATCTGCGCATGGCCTTCCGTCGGCGACATCCAGTGGTTGTTCGGGCCGGCGTCGTCGCGGTGCGTGGTGCAGACGAAGGTGAGGTGCTCGACGCGGGCCACGTCGCCGGGGTGCGAGCGGTGCAGCGTGCAACCCGGGTGGGTTTCGGCGTTGAGCCGGTGCAGCGTGCCGTCGGCAAGCATGCGCTCGGTCAGCATCGCGTTCTCGGCGTCCGAGCCGTCGCACCAGTGGATGTGGTCGGGCGTGGTGAGGGCGGCGACGGACGCAACCCAATCATTGAGGGCCGCAAAACGGCTCGGCGAGCTGCTGCTCATCGGGAGAACTCCAGAAGGGAAATCGTCGGAGGCCGGGACCACTCCCGTGACGCCTGCCACCGGCCAGCGACCGGGACCCGCCTCAATGCATACGTATTCTATAGCGTCGGGGCGGGGTCCGCCGAGGCTTTCCGCAGGGGGTCGAACAGCCCCAGGCTCCAGGGCCGCTGGGCCAGCACCAGGCTCACGCCGACCCGCTCGGAGGCGGGGAGGTGGGCGTCTTGCGCCAGCATGAGATCAAACTGGCCGGCGGCCTCCCGGAGCTTTTCTCGGATCGTCGCGGCCGAGCGCCGGGAGACCATGCCCGAGAGCAGCAGCAGGGTCTCCTCGCCTCCGGCGAAGCGGCTCTTGAAGAACTCCGGCAGAAGGCGCTGCTGGAAGAAGCGCTGCATGGGGCCGTCGGTCCGCCAACGGAAGTTCCGGGCGGTCAGTACCCGGGCCCGGTTGCCGGGCAGCAACTCGATGATGCCGAGGCGGTCCAGCTTCACCAGCCGGCCGATCCAGTCCGGGAGGCTTATCTGGTAGTTCGCCAGCACCTCGTCCTGCGTCCAGCGGTTCACGGCCAGATACAGCGCCAGCATCAGGAGCGGGTCATCGACCAGGGCCTGCTCCTGCGCCTCGGACAACTCGGCCAAGGCCGGCCGGCGCTGCTCCGCTTCGGCGGCGAGTTCGGCGAGGCCCATGTCGAGCGCCTCGCAGATCTGCTCCAGGCGTTCGAGGCGGATGGACTGCTCCGAGAACATCCGCTTCACCGAAGCCTCGGACATGCCGATGCGTTCGGCGAGGTTCGCGTAGGTCAGCCCCTGCGCCTTCAGCACGCGCTTCAGGGCTTCGACGAGCTGGACGCGGAGGGTCACGGAATCAGCGCGTCCATCACGTGGGTGACGTAGGCCTCGAACTCATCGTGGTTCAGGCGCGGCTGGCCGAGCTGCAGGGACAGCTGCAGGAAGCCGACGTAGGCGGCGTAGGTCAGCCGCGCGCGATTGATCGCTTCGAGGCGCGGCATGCCGGCCTGCCGGAAGCTGGCGGCGAGGTAGTCCATGCGCCGCTGCGACACGCGCGCCAGCACCGGCTGCACGACCGGGTGGTCCAAGGCCTTCAGCAGCTCGCTGTAGATCTTGTGCGGCTTCAACTCGTGCGCAACGAGCTGGAACAGCGCCTTGAGGCGCTCGCGCGGCTCTGGGAAGGCATCGAGCTTGCCGAAGACGGTCTCCTGCTCCATGGCTTCCCAGCGTTCGAGAGCGGCCGCAAGCAGCGCCTCGCGCGAGGGGAAATGCCAGTAGAAGCTGCCCTTCGTCACGCCGAGGCGGCGCGCCAGGGGCTCCACGGCGACCGCGGCCACGCCGTCGTCCGCGATGACGTCGAGGGCGGCATTGGCCCAGTCTTCGGCGGAGAGACGCATCGGTCGTTCGGTCTTGGCGGCGGCGGGCATGGGCAGCAGGCGGGCGGCATTCACGGCAATGGAAGCGACACAATAATGTGTCGGGCGCGCTTTCACCATACGCATACGTATTGACAAGCGCGAAAAACGCCACCCATACTCGGCCGTATGGTTTCCGTCACACCCCTGCCCGCTTCCCTGGCCTCGTTCGAATGGACGGGTTCGGGCGGCCTGCCGCTGGCCGCCAGCGCGGCCGGTCCGCTGGGTGCGGACATCGGCGTGCTGTTCGCCCACGGCTTCGGCCAGACGCGACAGGCGTGGACGCGCTCGATGCTGGCGCTGGGCCAAGCCGGCATCGCCAGTGCGGCCTACGACATGCGCGGCCATGGCCAGTCCGGGCGCAACGTGCCGGAAGAACGCTACGGCGTCGAGCAGTTCATCGATGACGCCCTCGCCGTTCGCGCAACGCTGGCGCAGCCGCCGGTGCTGGTCGGGGCCTCGATGGGCGGCCTCGTCGGCCTCGCCGCGCAGTCGCGCGGGGCGGGGTTCGCCGGCCTGGTGCTGGTTGATGTCACGCCGAAGTGGGAAATCGCCGGAATGCAGCGCATCCTCGCCTTCATGGGCGCGCATCCGGATGGCTTCGAAGACCATGAGCACGCGGCGAGCGAGATCGCGGCGTATCTGCCGCATCGCCGTGAGCGCAAATCCTCCGCCGACCTCGCCCATCTGCTCGTTCGCGGCGACGATGGCCGCCTGCGCTGGCATTGGGACCCGCGCCTGCTGCAGGACCTCGCCGATTCGGCGAAACACCAGGACGAACTCGCCGAGGCCGCCCGCGGCATCGACGTGCCAGTGCTGCTCGTGAGCGGCGGCCGCAGCGACCTCGTCTCGAAAGAGACGGTCGCGCATTTCCTCGACCTCGTGCCGCACGCCGAACACGTGCACTTGCCGGAGGCCACGCACATGGTGGCCGGCGACGACAACGACGCCTTCACCCGGGCCGTCATCGAATTCCTTTCTCCCCGCCCCCACGCGGGATCCTTCCAGACCCTCCGCGGAGCCTGAGCCATGAGCGCTGTGTTGCCCTTCCTCGTCCTTCTGCTGGTGGTCGCCGTTGCGGCGTATCACCGCTGGTCGCTGGCGGTGTTCACCGCCGTCGCCGGTGCCGGCCTCGTGCTGGTCGGCCTCACCGGCGTGGCGCCGGTCGCGACCATCGTCGCCGGTTCGCTGCTGGCGGTCGTCGCGCTGCCGCTGCTGATCACGCCGATCCGGCAGAACCTGATCACCGCGCCGCTGCTGAAGTTCTACACCAAGATCCTGCCGCCGCTCTCGGAGACCGAGAAGACCGCGCTGGAAGCCGGCACCGTCGGCTTCGAGGGCGAGCTGTTCTCCGGCGCGCCGAAGTGGGCCGACCTGCTCGCGCAGCCGAAGCCGACGCTGACCGCCGAAGAGCAGGCCTTCCTCGACGGCCCGGTCGAAGAGGTCTGCAAGATGACCAACGACTGGGAAACCACGCACGTGCACGCGGACCTCGAGCCGCAGGTGTGGGACTACCTCAAAAAGAACAAGTTCTTCGGGATGATCATCCCGAAGGAGTACGGCGGCCTTGGCTTTTCGGCGCTGGCCCACCACAAGGTCATCCAGAAGCTGGCCTCGATCTCGGCCACGCTGAGCTCGACCGTCGGCGTGCCGAACTCGCTCGGCCCGGCGGAACTGCTGCTGCACTACGGCACCGAAGACCAGAAGCGCCACTACCTGCCGCGCCTCGCCGACGGCCGTGAGATCCCCTGCTTCGCGCTGACCGGCCCGACGGCGGGCTCGGACGCCACCTCGCTGCCGGACTTCGGCATCGTCTGCGAAGGCGACTGGAACGGCGCCAAGGTCCTCGGCGTCAAGCTGACGTTCGACAAGCGCTACATCACGCTGGCCCCGGTAGCGACGGTGATCGGCCTGGCCTTCCGCCTCTACGACCCGAACAAGCTGCTCGGCGATGAAGCCGACCGCGGCATCACGCTCGCGCTGATCCCGCGCGAAACGCCGGGCCTGAGCGTCGGCCGCCGCCACTTCCCGCTCAACTGCACCTTCATGAACGGTCCGCTGCACGGCAAGGAAATGTTCCTGCCGCTGTCGCAGCTGATCGGTGGCGAGGAGTACATCGGCCACGGCTGGCGCATGCTCGTCGAGTGCCTGTCGGTGGGCCGCGCCATCACCCTGCCCTCCACCTCCAGCGGCGCGGCCAAGCTCGCCGCCGCAGCCACGGGCGCCTACTCGCGCATCCGCAAGCAGTTCGGCCTGTCCATCGGCCGCTTCGAGGGCGTCGAGGAAGCGCTGGCCCGCATCGCCGGCAACACCTACGCCGCCGCGGCGCTTTCGCAGGCCACCGCCGCCGCCGTCGACCGCGGCGAGAAGCCGGCCGTGCCCTCGGCGATCGCGAAGTACCACGCCACCGAGATGGCCCGCGAAGTCGGCAAGGACGCGATGGACGTCCACGGCGGCAAGGGCGTGATCCTGGGGCCATCGAACTACCTCGGCCGCGGCTGGCAGGCCGCCCCGATCTCGATCACGGTGGAAGGCGCGAACATCATGACGCGCTCGCTGATGATCTTCGGCCAGGGCGCGATCCGCTGCCATCCGTGGGTGCTGAAGGAAATGCAGGCCGCCACGCATCCGGACCCGGCCGTGCGCCTGCGCGAGTTCGACACCAACTTGTTCGGCCACATCGGCTTCGCCATCAGCAACGCCGTCCGCAGCCTGTGGATGGGCATGACCTTCGCCGCCTTCGGCTCGGCGCCGGGCGATGACTACACGAAGCGCTTCTACCGCCGCCTCAACCGCTATTCCGCGAACCTCGCGCTGGTCGCCGACACGTCGATGCTGACGCTGGGCGGCAAGCTGAAGTTCAAGGAGAAGCTGTCGGGCCGCCTCGGCGACGTGCTCTCGCAGCTCTACATCGCCAGCGCGATGCTGAAGCGCTACGAGGACGAGGGCCGTCCGGCCTCCGAACAGCCGCTGCTGGCCTGGGCCTTCCACGACAGCGTGTTCAAGATCGAGAACGCGCTCTCCGGCGCACTGCGCAACTACCCGATCCGTCCGGTCGGCTGGCTGCTGTGGATGCTGGTGTTCCCGTTCGGCCGTCGTGCGCAGGCCCCGAGCGACCGCCTCGGCCGTCGTGCCGCGGCCCTGCTGATGTCGCCCTCCGACGCCCGCGACCGCCTGGTGAGCGGCGTGTTCCTGACGCCCTGCGAGAACAACCCGGCCGGCCGCGTGAACGCGGCGCTGGCGAAGGTGATCCTCGCCGAGCCGGTGGAGCGCAAGTTCATGAAGGCGGTGAAGGGTGGTGAGATCGCCGCGCTGGATTACGCCGCGCAGTTGGCCGAGGCCGTGCAGAAGGGCCTGATCACCGGCGAAGAGCGCGCCCAGCTCGAAGAGCTGCGCCGCCTGACCTGGGACGCGATCAGCGTGGACGATTTCGACCACGAGGACCTCGTCGCCGCGTCGCTGTACCGCGGTGCGAAGTCCGGCGACACCCGCCGCGCTGCCTGATCGCCTCGCGTCGCGTCACCACGGAACGGCGGGCCCAGGCCCGCCGTTCTGCTATCCGAACCCTTGCGCGCCACCGACCGTGAGCCATCCATGAGCACGACCACGCCCCTCCTCGCCCTGTATCGCCGCTTCGAGCGCCTGCCGCTGGGGCGCTGGCTGTTCTCGCGCGCCGTGTGCTTCAAGGCGCCCTACTTCGGCACGATCCATCCGACCTTCGTCGCGCTGGAGCCGGGCCGCTGCGAAGCGCGCATCCCGCACCGTCGCGGCATGCAGAACCACATCGGCAGCGTCCACGCGATCGCGCTGTGCAACCTCGCCGAGCTCTGCGCCGGCGTCATGACGGACGCCTCCATCCCGGCCGACATGCGCTGGATCCCGAAGGGCATGACCGTGCAGTACCTGAAGAAGGCCATGGGACCGCAGACCGGCATCGCCCAGCCGCGCATTCCGATCGTGTCGGCCAGCGCGGGCTACGAGCTGCCCGTGCAAGTGGAAGTGCACGACGCCCGCGGCGAGCCGACCTTCCGCGCCGAAGTGGTCATGTGGCTTTCGCCGAAGCCCCAGCGGACGAGCTGAGCCCGTCCCTGCGGCGCCCAGCGCAGCCCGCTGCTCATCGGAGGGGAATAACCGCGCCTTGGCGAGCACCGCTGGCCGTCCGCCGGTCGTAGCGCTGGTGAAGCACCGCCTGACGGTGGCGGAACAGGAACTCCTCGCGCAGCAGCACCCGCCTCGCTTCACGGCAGTCGGCAAAGGGGCCGGAAGCGGAAACTCGATCGTGGGAGGCCCGCGCGCCCTCGACCCCGATCGCGACGTGCCCCTCCTCATGGACGCGCAGCCCTTCCACCGACGACAGCCACACCCGCTCGAACGCGGGACTGTGGCGCGCGCCGCGGCGATCAAGCCGCGGCAGCGTCACGGTGACGACGAGCGTGGTGCGCAAACCCTCCATCCGACACCCCGAGGCGCCGGACACAAGCTCGGCCCTCTGCTCGAAAGACAGGGCGGTCTGTCCGTGCCATCCCTGCGTGCGGCGAAGATCCGACAATGCGCGCGACAGTTCGCTTCGGTTCGCCGCCGCGATCGTCAGGGTGTTCTCGCGGCGGATCACCTCGAATCCCGCGAGCGCGTCGGACGGCAGCGCCTCCGCGCCCTGCGCCACCGCCCCGGCGACGGCCATGGCCGCGCCCAGCATCGTTCGCAGGGCTAGGGCCAACGCCGCGTCACCGACCGGGCGATAGCGACCGCTGCGCGCGCACGACGCCCCAGGCCGACAGGAACAGCGCAAGCGCCATACCGGTGCCGAGCAGGAAGACCATCGACGAACCGAAGGACGCGATGGCCTTGTGCACCCAGACGAAAGTGAAGTCGCCGCCGCGGTAGATCGCGGTGTCGATGAACGCCTTGGCCTTGTAGCGGGTCTCGGCGTCCACGCGGGTGTAGATGGTTTCGCGGGCCGGCTTCGCCAGCGCGAACTCGCCGGTCCGCGTGGCGATCTGCACCGCCATCAACAGCATCGGCAGCGGGTTTCCCGCCAGCACGGCGAAGCCGAGCGTGATGGCCAAGCCGGGGATCAGCAGCAAGGGCGCCACGCCGAAGCGGGCGAGCAGGAACGGCGTTATGAACAGCTGGATGGCCAGCGTCAGGCCATTGATCCAGAGGTCGATGGTCGCGAAGAAGGCCGTCCGGGCTTCGTCGTCGGCGATCTGGCGGGCCACCGCCGCCTGCTCGTTGTAGAGCAGCGTGCCCACCGCGACGCCGAAGAACATCACCAGCGCCATGCCGCGCATTAGGGGGTCGCGCGCGACGATGCGCAGGCCCTCAAGGAAGCGCCCGCCCATGGCCTCGTCGAAGCGCGGGCCGCCCCGCTCCTCCTCGCGCCGACGGGCCCAGGGCGCCAGCGCGATGACGAAGGCGAGGCACAGGCCCATGAAGCCGGTGCTGATGAGCATGATCGTCTCGACGCCGACGTCCTTGACGATCAGCTTGGTCAGCGCCGGGCCGGCCAGGGCCCCGAGCGTGCCGCCCACGCCGATGAAGCCGTAGAACAGCCGCGACTGCGCCGAGCTGTAGATGTCGGACATGAAGCTCCAGAACACCGTGACGGCGAACAGGTTCACGACCGCGAGGAAGATGAAGAAGGCCGCGCCTCGGCCCGGCACGTCATTGGCGAAGGCCAGGTAGAACACGCCGAGCGCGGTCACCAGCAGGCCATAGACGAAGGGCAGGAACACCCGGCGCGGGTAGCGGCTCACCAGCGCGCCGTAGAACGGCTGAAGCACCAGCATCGAAACGAAGGTGCCGGTGAACAGAACCTGCAGTGTCAACGTTCCCAGGGCGATGCCACGCTCCGCGAAGAAGGCGATCATCGCCGGGGGGAACACGGCCGAGGCGTCGTCCGTGGCGCCGAAGGCGTCGCGGATCGAGCGCAGCATGAAGTAGCCGCACAGCAGGCAGAAAAAGTAGCCGAACGACAGCGCCAGGGCCGGCACGTCGGCCAGCGCCTGCTTCAGATCGGACCAGCGGAGTCGCTGGGGGCCTTGGGCCTGCATCGTCACTCCGTGGCAATGGATGCCCCTTACTTTAGCGGAGTCGCCGCCAGCCGCCGAGCTAGAGCATTCACTCTAGACGTGCGGACCAGCATCGCCCATCGCTTCAGCGGCAGTCGGTACGTGTTCGACTACATCATCGTGGGTGCCGGCTCCGCCGGCTGCGTCCTCGCCAACCGGCTCAGCGCCGATCCCGCCGTCAAGGTCCTGCTCCTGGAGGCCGGTCCGCGCGACTGGCATCCCTTCGTGCACATGCCCGCCGGCCTCGCAAAGCTGGTTGGCAAGAAAGGCGTGAACTGGGATTACAGCACCGCGCCGGAGCCGAAGCTCGACGGCCGCATGCTGTGGTGGCCGCGCGGCAAAGTGCTCGGCGGCAGCAGCTCGATCAACGCGATGTGCTACATCCGCGGCGAGCGTCGCGACTACGACGAGTGGGCCGAACTCGGCGCCACCGGCTGGGATTGGAGCAACGTGCTGCCCTACTTCCGCAAATCGGAAGGCAACGAGCGCGGCGCGGATGCGCTGCACGGCGGCGATGGCCCGCTCGGCGTCAGCGACCACCGTTACCGCAATCCGCTGTCGGCGGTGTTCGTGGAAGCCGCAACGCAGGCGGGCTTCCCGGCGAACCCCGATTTCAACGGCGGCGTGCAGGAAGGCTTCGGCTTCTACCAGACCACCACGCGCGGCGGCTCGCGCTGCTCGTCGGCCACCGCCTACCTCGACCCGATCCGTGGCCAGCGCCCGAACCTCAAGGTCATCACCGGCGCGATGGCGCGCAAGGTGCTGTTCGAGGGTGGACGCGCCAGCGGCGTGCTTTACACCGTCGGCGGCGCGGCCTTCGCGGAAGGGGCGGCGCGCGAAGTGATCCTCTGCGGCGGCGCCATCAACAGCCCGCAGCTGCTGATGCTCTCCGGCATCGGCCCGGCGGCGCACCTGCACCAGCAGGGCGTGGAGGTCCGCGTCGACCTGCCCGGCGTCGGCGGCAACCTGCAGGATCATCTGGATATCTGCACGCTGCAGCGCTCGACGCAGGCCGTCACCTACGACGATTCCGACTCGCTGCTCAACGAAGCGAAGATCGCGTGGGACTACTACCTTCGGAAGCAAGGCCCGGGCACCAGCAACATCGCCGAGGCCGGCGGCTTCCTGCGTTCAAGCCTGGCAGAAGACGAGCGCCCCGACCTTCAGTTCCACTTCGTGCCCGCGCAACTCGACGACCACGGCCGCAACAAGTTGCCCGGCTACGGCTTCACCGTGCACGCCTGCTTCCTGCGACCGAAGAGCCGCGGGCGCCTGTACCTCGCCGGCACCGACGCCGCCAGCAAGCCGCGCATCGAGGCGAACTACCTCAGCGATGCGGAAGGCTTCGACCTCAAAGTGATGCGCGAGTGCGTTCGGTTGTCGCGCGAGATCCTCGCCCAGCCGGCCTTCGCTCCCTACCGCGGCGACGAACTGCTCCCGGGCGCGAAAGCGCAGGACGAGGCCGCCATCGACGCCTTCATCCGCCGCAAGGCGGAATCGATCTACCACCCGATCGGCACCTGCGCGATCGGCCGCGACGGCGATCCGAACGCGGTGGTCGACCCTCAGCTGCGCGTGCGCGGCGTCCAGGGCCTCCGCGTGGTGGACGCCTCGGTGATGCCGAAACTGATCGGCGGCAACACCAACGCCCCGACCATCATGATCGCCGAGCGCGCCGCGGACCTGATGCTCGGCTGAGCCCGATCACCTGGAGCGGGCCTTTCCGCCTCAGGCGGCCCGCACCGGCTCCAGCGCGGCCGGCAGGGGCGCGTGCAGGATGGCGCAGACGATGCGCAGCAGCTCAGCCTCGGGGATCGTCATGCGGCCGTCGTGCGCCGCTGTTGCGACGAGGGCTTCCACCAACATCAGCTTCGCCTTCGGCAGGAGCGCGTCGAGCCGCGGCCAGGCGTCGTCGAGCACCGCCACGCCATTCGCCGGCGGCGCGTAGCGCGCGCTGGACTGCGGCAGCACATGGGGCATACCGGCCATGAAGGCGCGCTGCGCTTCCGCCGGCTGGGCATGGCCGGCATGGGCGAGCACGGCCAGCAGTTGCACCACGTCGGCCTCGACATCGGCCAGCTTGACCCGCGGCTGGCGCCACGCCGTCGCCGGATCGGCCGAGGCCTGCAGTTCGGCATGCAGCAGCTGCGCCAGGCCGTACTCCAACAGGGTGATGCGGCCATCGGCATGCGAGAGCGCCGTGCAGACATCCGCCACGGCGGCGACATCCGCCTTCGAGCGCCGCTTCAAGGTCGCCAAGGCCAGCATCGCCAAGGGCAGTCGCAGGGCCGCGTGCAGGCCGTGGACGCGTTCGGCGTAGTCGGCCGACTGTCCCGTCATCCGTTCGCCCATGCGGGCCTTCAGCTCGAAGCGCTGCTTCTTCTGCACCGTGGGCTCGGCGGAGAACAGCAGGCCGAACAGCAGCGGCATCGCCTCCTCGCGATCGCGCGCGGCCCGGTCGAGCACACCGGGGATGGCGGCGATCACCGCCTGTGCGCGCTGCACGTCGTCGGGGCGCCAGCCGCCGAGCCCTTCGGCCACGGCGCCGGGGGAAACGCGGATCAAAGTGGCCTCAGGCGGCAGAGGCGGCGGCTCCACCATCGCTTTGGCGTGGTCTTCGTCCAGCCCCGAAGGCGGCGGCAATTGTTGACGCGACAGCGCCTCGTTGAACTTCTCCGGTTTGAAGCCGGGACGGATCGCACGGATGCGATCCAGCAGCGGCGGATGGGTGGCCATCCAGCCCGAGAAACCGAGGCCATCCTCGAACAGCATGTGGCTGATCTCTTCGGCTTCGGGCGCCAGCATGCGGCCCTGGCCGGGCACGCCGGCGATCTTCAGGAAGGCACCCACGAGGCCCTCCGGATCCCGCGTGTACTGCAGGGCCGAGGCGTCGGCGAGGTACTCGCGCTGGCGGCTGATGCCGGCCTTGATCAAGCGGGCGAACCACAAGCCGATCGCACCCAGCGCCATCAGCGCCAGGCCCAAGGGGATCAACCCGCCCGCCTCGCGCTTCCCATCGCGGTTGCGGGTGCTGACGAGGAAGCGCCCGACC
This sequence comes from Silanimonas sp., assembly GCF_044377035.1. Lineage (GTDB taxonomy): Bacteria > Pseudomonadota > Gammaproteobacteria > Xanthomonadales > Xanthomonadaceae > Silanimonas. Next base: position 32,784 of record NZ_JBILJW010000005.1, on the reverse strand, counting down.
ACGCCGAGCATGGTGATGCCGAACAGCAGCCCGACGAGGCGCAGGTTCAGGCGGATGTCGGCGTTGAGGATGTGCCCGATCTCGTGGGCGACGACGCCCTGCAATTCCTGCCGGTTCAAGCGGTCGAGCGCACCGCGGGTGACCGCGATGGCGGCGTCCGGCCCGCCGAAGCCAGCCGCGAACGCATTGATGCGGGGTTCGTCCTCCAGCACGAACACCTGCGGCAGTGCGCTGCCCGAAGCGATCGCCATCTCTTCGACGACGTTGAGCAGGCGGCGCAGGCCGGGATCGTGCGTGTCCACGGGCACCGGCGTGCCACCCAGCGCCATGGCCACCGCGCCGCCGCCTTTTCGCAGGGTCATCGTGCGGTAGAAGCTCGCGCCGCCGATCAGCAGCAGCGTGCCGATGGTGGTCATCGCCATGACCTGGCCGATCGTCGCGACCGAAGCCGCGCCGACGTAGGCAAGGGACAGCCACACCACGAGGTTCACCGCGGCGACGATGCCCAGCACCGCAAGCGCGAACAGCAGGAACAGCCTGTGCGAACGGCGGCGCACCGCCTCCTGGCGCTCGAAGAGGTTCATCGTGGGGCTCAGAACTGGACGCGGGGCGCGTTGCGCTTGTGGCTCTCCGCTTCCGGGATCTCCAGCAGCGACGCCGGCTTGAAGTCGAAGCGGGCGGCCACCAGGCTGCCGGGGAACATCTCGCGCCGGTTGTTGTAGCCCATCACGGCGTCGTTGTAGGCCTGCCGCGCGAAGGCGATGCGGTTCTCCGTGGAGGTGAGCTCCTCGGTGAGCTGCTGCATGTTGGCGCTCGCCTTGAGCTCCGGATAGGCCTCGACGGTGACCAGAAGGCGCGAGAGCGCGCCGGAGAGCTGCCCTTCCGCGCCGCCGAGCTGGGCGATCGCGGCGGCATCGCCGGGCGCGGCCTTGGCGGCGCCGAGGCCGGACACCGCGGCGTTGCGGGCCTGGATCACTGCTTCGAGCGTGCCCTTCTCATGCGCCATGTAGGCCTTGGCGGTTTCGACCAGGTTCGGAATGAGGTCGTGGCGGCGGGTGAGCTGGACGTCGATCTGGGCGAAGGCGTTGCGGAAGGCGTTCCGCGCTCCGACGAGGCCGTTGTAGGCCCCCACCACCCAAACCACGAACGCAGCGACGGCACCGACGACGATGAGGAGGAAAAGCAGCATCCGCGAACACTCCTTGAACGAGGGGGGCGCGTCGAAGCGCTAGAATCGACGCAGTTCCAGCATACGTCGCCCATGCGTCCCCGCAAGCTTCTCCTGTCGCTCCTGATCGCGACCGCCACCCTGCCCACCCTCGCGACGCCGCCCGCTCCGCAGGCTGCGGCCAGCCTCTCGACGCCCGCACCCTCGACGATCCCCGTGGACGAGGCGACGGTCGCTAAGGCCACGGCCGACATCGATGCGCTGGCGCAGGCGATCATCGGCCGCGGCGTTCCTGGCGTGGCGGTGGCCGTGGTCCATGGCGATCGCACGCGCCTGGCGAGGGGCTACGGCCGCACCGGCGGCGCCAACGGCGAGCGCATCGACGACCGCACGGTCTTCCGCATCGCTTCGTTGTCGAAAGGCTTCGCCGGCACCCTGGCCGGGCTGCTCGTGGAGGACGGCGCCCTGCGCTGGGATATGCCGCTCGACCAACAGTTGCCGACCTTCCAGCTCGCGGATGCAGCGGGCTCGACGCGGCTCACCGTGCGCGATGCCCTCGCCCATCGCATGGGGCTGAAGTACCACACGTACGACCGCGACCTCGAAGGTGACACGCCCTATCCGCTTCTGGCCGCACGACTCAACCAGGCGCCACTGCTGTGCGCGCCGGGCGAGTGCTTCGGCTACCAGAACGTCGCTTTCAGCCTGATCGGCGACGTCGTGTTCGCGGTGACGGGCGACTTCTACACCCGCCAGGTCGAGCTGCGGCTGTTCGCCCCGCTCGGGATGGAAGACACCACGTTCGGCCGTGACGGGCTCGAGGGCAGCGCTCGCTGGGCCCGCCCGCACGTGCGCGCGGGCCGCGGCTGGACGCCGGTGCGCCCGCGCGAGAACTACTACCGCGTGCCCCCGGCGGCCGGCATCAATGCCTCGATCCACGACATGGCCATCTGGGCGAAGGCGCAGCTCGGTCACCATCCCGAGGTGCTCTCCACGGCGATGCTCGACGACCTGCACGCCCCGCTGGTGCGGACGCCCGACCAGCTCTCGGGCTCGCCTTGGCGCCGCACGCGCCTTCGCAACGCCCACTACGGCACCGGCTGGCGCGTGTTCGATTACGACGGCGAGCCGCTCGTCTACCACGCGGGCGCCGTGCAGGGGTATCGCGGGATGATCGGCCTGCTGCCGCGTCGCGACGTCGGCATCGTCGTGCTCTGGAACAGCGAATCGGCCCTGCCCTCGGGCCTCATGCCGACCTTCCTCGACACCGTGCTCGGCAAGCCCGACGGCAAGTGGGTCGACCTCGTCAACGGTCGCTAACGCCTCACTTCCCCGGAAAAAGCTAACGCCCCTCTCGGGGCGTTATGGCCTTTGCAAAGTCCCCCGGCCGCCTGGGCAACGGACCGGGGGTGATTACAGCAATCGGGTACGGCTTTGGCTTACATCGCCGCGACGGGCGCGGCCGGAGCCGGAGCGGCCTTCGGGGCCGACTTCTTCTTGGGAGCAGCCTTCTTCTTAGCAGCCTTCTTCGGGGCAGCCTTCTTGGCGGCCTTCTTCGGGGCAGCCTTCTTCTTCGCAGCCTTCTTGACGGCCTTCTTCGGGGCAGCCTTCTTCACGGCCTTCTTGGCGGCCTTCTTGGCAGCCTTCTTCGGGGCGGCCTTCTTGGCAGTCTTCTTGGCGACCTTCTTGGCAACCTTCTTGGCAGCCTTCTTGGTGGCCTTCTTGGCGGCCTTCTTCACGGTCTTCTTGGCGGCGGCCTTCTTGGCAACCTTCTTCACCGCTTTCTTCGCGGCTTTCTTCGCAGCTTTCTTGACAGCCATGGTTCACTCCTCGTCAGTGGTTTGGCGTAGTGCCTTGTGTCACTTGCCCAGTAGCAAAGGCAGAGCCACGACGCTGGGCGTCGCGGCAACCCCGCGCCGACGGGATCGTCGGCGTGGATGCGGTTGGCCGCTGGATCGCGGCGCGCGGAAGCACCCCACCGGCGCGGACATCGCGGCCTTGCGGGACAGTTCCGGGAAAGGGGACCTCGGCATTGCGTGAGAGGGAGTCGGACCGCACGCCCCGGGCCGGAGCCGTTCGGGCGAGATCGTCGTGTTCGCAATGCGGATGGAGGTGCGTTCGGATCACTCGTCGTGATGTGACTTGCGTTGCGGCGGAAACTAGCCACGCATTTTTTTTGTGTCAACAACTTTGCGAATTTTTTTTCCGCCGCTCCGACGCCGAGCGCGTGCGATGAGCTCGACTCGCCCGACGTCGATGCCTCGCGACGCGGAGGCGCATTCGCGAAGAATGCATAAAACGCGGGAATAAACCGCGATATCGAAAACGCGCACTCGCCTCGGGAGCGTTCCGGACATCGGCGAAGCGCTTCGTTCCGAACGCAACCGACATGCCGACGAAGCGACACCAAAAGTGCCGAAATCGGCGTTTGGTGCAGCGCACAAATCAAAACTGCGCGAACTTTTTTCCTCCGCGACGCGATTCCGGAGCGTCGATGCGCGCTTCCGGAGGCCCGGAACGACGAAGGCCGCACCCTTCGGCGCGGCCTTCGCGAGCGTCGCGAGGCGCCGACCGGCGCCGCCGCGATGGCGATTTCCTCAGTCTTCGAGCGTCGCGGCGTAGTCGGCGGCCGAGAGCAACGATCCGAGCTGCGAGGCATCGCTGGCCTCGACGACGAACATCCAGCCGGCGCCGTAGGCGTCGCCGTTGATCGTCTCGGGAGCGTCGGCGAGCGCAGCGTTGACGGCGACGACCTTGCCGGAGAGCGGCGCGTAGACGTCGGAAGCCGCCTTGACCGACTCGACGACGGCGCAGCCGGCGCCCTGGGTGAGCTCGTCGCCTTCCGACGGCAGCTCGACGTAGACGAGGTCGCCCAGCGCGGCCTGCGCGTGGTCGCTGATGCCGACGGTGTAGCGGCCGTCGCCCTCGGCGCGGACCCACTCGTGGGACTTCATGAACTTCAGGTCGGCGGGAACGTTGCTCATCGGGATCTCCAGGTTCGGTGGAATGCGGGGCGGACGGGGCCGGGGTATTCGGTGTGGATCAGGCCAGCGCGCCGGGCTGCGGCTGGCCGTCGCGGACGAAAGGATATTTCACGACGCGCACCGGGATGCGCTTGCCGCGGATGTCGACCTCGACCGCACCAAGCTCGCCGCCCGGCACGCGGGCCAGGGCGATCGAGCGGCCGAGGGTGGGCGAGAAGGTGCCGGAGAGAATTTCGCCGACGCCGCTGGTGGTGTGCACGGGCTGGCCGTGGCGCAGCACGCCCTTCTCGTCCATGACGAGGCCGATCGTCTGGCGCGGCACGCCGGCGGCCTTCTGCGCTTCCAGCACGGAGCGCCCGGTGAAGTCACGTCCCTCGTCGAAGGCCACCGTCCAGGCTAGGCCGGCTTCGAGCGGGCTGACGCTGTCGTCCATGTCCTGGCCGTACAGCGCCATGCCGGCTTCGAGGCGCAGCGTGTCGCGGGCGCCGAGGCCGGCAGGGCCAACGCCTGCGCCCTCGAGCGCTTCCCACAGTGCAACCGCGTCGGCTTCCGGGACGATCACTTCGAAGCCGTCCTCGCCGGTGTAGCCGGTGCGCGCGACGAAGAGCGGACCCTTCGGGCCCGTCACTTCGGCGGCGGCGAAGCGGCCCAGCGCCAGCACGCTGGCCGAGGCTTCGGCCGACAGCAGCGAGGCGAACTTGGCGCGGGCGTTCGGGCCCTGCACGGCGATCATCGAGAGCTCCGGGCGCTCCTGCACGGCGACGCCGAAGGGCTTTGCCTGCGCTTCGATCCACGGCAGGTCCTTGTCGCGGGTGGCGGCGTTGACCACCACGCGGAACCAGGACTCGCCCATGAAGTAGACGATCAGGTCGTCGATGACGCCGCCCTGCGGGTTCAGCATGCAGGCGTACAAGGCCTTGCCCGGCACCTTGAGCTTGTCGACGGAGTTGGCGACGAGCTGGCGAAGGAACGGACGCACCTGCTCGCCGCGGAGGTCGACGACCGTCATGTGCGAAACGTCGAACATGCCGGCATCACGGCGGACGAGGTGGTGCTCCTCGATCTGCGAGCCGTAGTTCAGCGGCATGTCCCAGCCGCCGAAATCGACCATGCGGGCGCCGCGGGCGCGATGGGTGGCATTGAGAACCGTGGACTTCGTCATCGCGCGCTCTGCGGTGGTTTCGGATGGAACCAAGTATCGCAGATGCGCCCGCCGCGGTGCCGCGGCGTCAGTGCCGCTGGCGGAGCAGCGCGACCACCGGCACGAGGCCCACCACCACCAGCAGCAGCGCGGGCAGCGCAGCCCGGTCCCACAGCCCTTCCGACGTGGCCGAATACACCTCGACCGCCAAGGTGTCCCAACCGAAAGGACGCAGCATCAGCGTGGCCGGGAGTTCCTTCATGGCCTCGACGAAGACCAGCAGCGCGGCGGCAAACAGGCCGGGGCGCAACACTGGAAGGCCCACCTGCCACCAACGGGCGAAACGCCCCTGGCCGAGCAGCGCGGCGGAATCCATCAGGTGCGGACGCAGCACCGCAAGCGCCGCAGAAGCACCGGACAGGCCGACGCGTTGGAAGCGCATCACCAGCGCGAGGATGAGTGCGGCCAGGCCAGTCGACCATCCGGACAGGCCGAGCGCGCGCTCGATCGCCAGCAGGCACCAGAACACCGCCACCGCCATCACCGCGCCGGGTACCGCGTAGCCGAGGCCGGCGAGGAAGGCACCAGCACCGAGCCAGCGATCCTCCGGGAAGCGGCGTCGCGCCGCGGCCACCAGCACGCCCAGCGCCACGGCGAAGAGCGCCGTGAGCGCCGCGATCACGACGGTGCCGCGCACGGCGGGCCAGGGCATCGCCGCCCACGGCGTCGGCGGCAACCAGGCCAGCAATTGCGCCATCGGCCACACGACGCCCAGCGCCACGACCAGCGAGGCGGCGAACGCCACGCCGAGCCCGGCCATGCGCGGCAGCGGGACGCGCTGCGGCGCGCGCAACTCCGGCCCCGGCGGCGGCAGGGCGCGGCGGCCGCGATGCGCCAGCAGCAGGACGAGAAGCACGCCGCCGAGCATCGCCAGCGCCAGTTGCGCTGCGAGCGCCAGCGAGTTCAGCCCGGTCCAGCTCTGGATCACCAGCGTGGTGAGCGTGTCGCGGCCGAGCAGCTTCACCGCGCCGAAATCGGCCAGGGTCTCCAGCAGCACCAGGCCGAGCGCGCCCAGCCAGGCCGCGCGCGTGGCCGGCAGGACGACGCGGAGAAAAGCCTGACGCGGCGAGGCACCCAGCAATCGCGCCGCGTCGAACGCCGCGCTGCCGTGCCGCTGCAGGGTGGCGCGCATCATCAGGTACACATAAGGAAAGAGCGCGAGGCCAAGCACCACGCAGGCGCCCAGCAGACTGCGCACTTCGGGGAAGGCGTCGGCCGGCAAACCGAGGGCACGCCACGCACGGGCCGGGGCCGCGTCGAAACTCAGGCCGGCGACATACACATAGGCCAGCACGTAGGCGGGAAACGCGAGCGGCAAGGCCAAGGCCCATTCCAGCCAACGCCGCCCGGGAAACTCATGGCGCGTCACCGCCCACGCGAAGCCGATGCCGAGCACCAGCGCGAGCGTGCCGACGCCGACGAGCAAGGCCAAGGTCTGGCCCAGCGCGCGCGGCAGCATCACCGAGGCGACGTGCGGCCAGAGGCCGGGAGCGACCTCGCCAGGCGAGATCGCGAGGAACGCCAACGGCGCACACAACAGCAGCGCGGCGCCGAGAACGGCGCCGCGCGTGGACCACAAGGACAGCGGGCTCGGCGTCAGCGCCATCCGGCCTCGTTCATCAACATCACCGCTTCGGCCTGGCGACGACCGGCGACGGCGATGTCGACCGGATCGGCTTTGAACTCACCCCAGCCCGAGACGATGGGATCCAACGCCATGCCGGGCTTCACCGGGTACTCGAAGTTCAGGCCGGCAAACTTGGCTTGCACCGCATCGCTGGCCAGCCACTCGAGCAGGGCCTGCGCCTGTTCCGGGCGATCGCTGGCCGCGACCACGCCCGCACCGGAGATGTTGACGTGCACGCCGGCGTCGGCCTGGTTCGGCCAGAACGGCGCCACGGCGAACGCAGCGTCTTCCTTCAGCAGGCGGCCGAGGTAATACGTGTTGGTGATGCCGACCTCGCACTGCCCGGCGGCGATCGCCTGCAGCAGCAGCGTGTCGTCGGCGAACGGCGGCGCGGCGAGGTTCGCCACCCAGCCCTTCAGCACCTCGCGCGTGGCGTCGGCGCCGAGGCGCTCGATCATGGTGGCGACCAGCGACTGGTTGTAGACCTTGGCCGACGAGCGCAGGCAGAGCTTGCCCTTCCACTGCGGCTCGGCCAGCGCCTCGTAGGTGCTCAGCGTGGCGGGATCGACGCGATCCTTCGCGTACATGATGGTGCGCGCACGCTCCGACAGACCAAACCAGCGGCCCTGCGCGTCGCGCAGATTGGCCGGCACGTTCGTCTCGAGCGCCGGCGACACCACCGGCGCGAGCAGGTTGCGCTCGGCGGCCTGCCAGAGATTGCCTGCGTCGACCGTGATCAGCAGGTCGGCCGGCGTGCTCGCGCCTTCGGCGGCGAGGCGTTCGATCAGCGCGTCGGCGCCATCGATGCGGGTTTCGATCTGCACGCCAGTTTCGGCGGTGTAGGCCTGCAGCACCGGATCGAGCAGCGGCGGCTTGCGCTCGGAGTAGATGACCAGCGGGCCTTCCGGCGTGGCGGCCGGCGCCGCGGCGGCGGCATTGACGTCGTCGCGTGCCGCCGCTTCGGGCTCGGCCGGCGCGGAGCAGGCGGCGAGCGTCAGCGCGGCGAGGGCCGCGGCGATCGGCAGCAGGCGGGGAACAGCGGGGAGGCGCATGGAAACTCCAAGGGCTGAGAAGACGGTCAAATGATAACCGTTCTCATCCCGAAATAGGCAAGGCCGCGTGATCGCGCATCGGCCACCTTCGACGCTCAGGCGCGTTCGACGCGCAACTGCATCGACTCGGCGGCGACGATGCGCACGCGCTCGCCTTGTGGCAGGTCCGGGCCAACGACCATCCAGAACGCGTCGCCGATCTTGACCCGGCCACGGCCGTTCTCGATGGCCGATTCCAGCGGATACACCTGCCCCACCAGCTGCTCGCCGCGACGGTTGAGCAGTGGCTGCGTGCTGGCGATGCCGGTCTTGCGGATGCGCGTCCAGTAGAAGGCCACGATCGCGAACGACGACCCGACGAAGAGCACCGCCTGCCAGAACATCGGCAGGTCGGGTACGAAGACCACGAGGACCAGCATCGCGCCGGCCGCGAGGCCGAGCCAGATGAGCGCCGCGCCGGGCACCAGGGTTTCCAGCGCGATCAGGCCGAGCGCGAGGCAGGCCCAGAAGATGACGATGGGGCGGAAATCGAGGTCCATGGGGTTCAGCGCGGGATCGCGGGCGGCGTGGCGCGGGCGGCCGCCTTGGCGGCCTGCGTGGCCTGCTGGTTGCCCAGCCCTTCCTTGGCCAGTTCGGCGATGCCGGCGAGCGAGGAAATGATGCCGGTGGTCTCCATCGGCATCATCACGAACTTGCTGTTCGGCGAATTCGCCAGCTCGCGGAAGGCCTCGACGTACTTCTGCGCGACGAAATAGTTGATCGCCTGCACGTCGCCCTTGGCAATGGCCTCGGAGACCATGCGGGTGGCGTTGGCTTCGGCCTCGGCGAGACGCTCGCGGGCCTGGGCCTCGAGGAAGGCGGACTCCTTCTTGCCTTCCGCCGCGAGCACTGCGCCCTGCTTCTCGCCCTCGGCGCGGAGGATCTCTGCGGCGCGCAGGCCCTCGGCCTCGAGGATGTTGGCGCGCTTCTCGCGCTCCGCCTTCATCTGGCGGGCCATCGAGTCGATCAGGTTCTGCGGCGGCTGGATGTCCTTCAGCTCGATGCGGTTGACCTTGATGCCCCAAGCATGGGTGGCGCTGTCGATGACGCCGAGCAGCTTGGCGTTGATCTCGTCGCGCTTGGAGAGCGATTCATCGAGGTCCATCGAACCGATGGCCGTGCGGATGTTGGTCATCACCAGCGCGATGGTGGCGGACTCGAGATCGGACACCTCGTAGGCCGCCTTGGCGGCGTCGAGCACCTGGAAGAACACCACGCCGTCCACCTTCACCACCGCGTTGTCCTTGGTGATGACGTCCTGACTGGGGATGTCCAGCACCTGCTCCATCATGTTGATCTTGCGGCCCACGCCCTGCACCACGGGGAACAGGAAGTGCAGGCCCGGCTCCATCGTGTGGGTGTACTTGCCGAAGCGCTCTACCGTCCACTCGAAGCCCTGCGGGACGACGCGGACCATCTTGAACAGGAAGAGGATGCCGACGATGACGATGACGGCGCTGAGGAAACCAAGCATGGGACGCTCCTTCGACCAGCAGGGGGACGGCGCGAGTATAGGCACGCCGCCCCGCGAGGACGCTGCGACGCTTTCCGGCCTTGGCGCATCCTAGGAGCCATGACCCGCAGTTCCGCCTTCGCCATCGACGTGCCCGACGCCCTGCTCGACCGGGCGCGGAAGCGCGACGGCGCGGCCTGCGAGCAGCTGTACCGCTGGTTCGAGCGCCCCGTTTACGGCTTGGCAATGCGCATGCTCGGGTGCCCGGACGCGGCAATGGACGTGCTGCAGGACACTTTCCTCAAGGTGTTCGACAAGCTGCCCGGCTTCCGCGGCGAATCGCCGTTCTGGGGCTGGTTGCGGCAGGTAGCCGTGAACGAATGCCTGATGCGTCTTCGCAGCCGTGGCCGCGACGAGCCGGCGGAGGCCGAAGCCTTCGAGCCGGACCTGATCGAACACGAGGGCCTGCTACCGCCGCAGGCAGCGGACGCCGCAGCGCTGACGCAGGCGCTCGGCCGGCTGCCGGACAAGACCCGCAGCGTGCTTTGGCTTTACCACGCCGAGGGCTACACCCATGAGGAGATCGCCGCGCTGCTCGGGCAGAGCGTGAGCTTCTCCAAGTCCCAACTGGCGCGCGGCACGCGAAAGCTGCGCACCCTGCTGCAACTGACGGAGGCCTCCCATGCCTGACGTGGGCCACACCCCGCCCCCGGAGCGCGCCCTGCCGATCGCCGAGGCCCTGCGCGCCCTGCCCCTCGAGGCGCCGCCGCGCAGCGCGTGGCCTGGCATCGCCGCGGCTGCGCACCTCGATCAGCCGCGCCGTCCGGTCGTGACCCGCTGGCCCTACGCCTTCGCCACCGCAGCGGCACTCGCGCTCGTCCTGCTGCTGCCGGTGCCCGGCGACGCGCCGGCCGTAGGCGCCGCGGCGGAATCCGTCGCGGACGGAACCGCGAGCGAGGGCCCGCTCACCCCCGTCGACCTGCCCGCCCTGATGCGCGAATCCGCGCGCCTCGAACGGCTGATCGCGGCCGTCAACGACGACCCGCTGCAGCCGGCCGACGCGCTGGTGCTCGGGCTCGCCTTCGAGGATGAACTCGGCGGCATCGACGCCGCCCTTGCCACCGCGCCGCGCGGCTCGCGCGACGCCCAAGAACTCTGGCAGCAGCGCGTCGACATCCTGTCGCGCTATGCCGAACTGCAATCGTCGCGACGACTGCTGGCTTCCGCGGGCCAGTCCTTTGAAACCACCCTGGTCGCTTTGCACTGACCTCGAACAGGCTCCCTGAGGAGAAACGAATGAACGCCCCGAAGCTGCAACGAACCCTTGCGGCCGCCCTCGCACTCGCGTTGGCGGGTGCGAGCGTCGCGCAATCGAACGCCCCTGCGGCCCCGGCCGAACTCGCCGCGAAACGCGCGGAGATGGCTCGCCTTCAACAAGAGATGTCCGAGCTCGGCAAGCGCATGGCCGAACTCGCCCGCGATGTCGGCGGGCCGGCACCGCGCATCGTCATGCACCGCGTGGGCGAGCCGCGCATCGGCCTCGGTGTCGTGCTCGGCGAAGCCGTCGACGGCGGCACGCGCATTGCCGCGGTGACACCCGGCGGCCCGGCCGACAAGGCCGGGTTGAAGGCCGGCGACGTCATCCGCAGCGCGCATGGCAAGACCGTGACGGGTCCCGATGACCTCCTAGCGGCCCTGCGCGGCATCCAGAAAGGCCAGGCGGTGAATGTCGGCTACCTGCGTGAGGGCCGGTCGGCCGCCGCAGCGGTCGTGGCGGATGAACTGCCCGGGCGCGGGACCATCCAATGGAACGACGGCCGAGGCGATGAACAACGCGAAGTGCACATCCTCCGCGAGCGCGTCGGCGAGGGTGAAGGCAGGCACGGCCGACGCGGCGCCCCCGGCGAGATCCGCGTGCTCACCTGCGTCAACGGCGAAGGGGATTGCGACCGCGAAGCCATGTCGCGCGCCTTCCGCTTCCGCGGCCTGAACTTGAGCAGCATCGACGGGGACCTCGGCCGCTACTTCGGCACCGACAAGGGCGCGCTGCTCATCTCGGCCAGCGCTGCCCTGCCGGGCCTCAAGTCCGGCGACGTCATCACCGCCGTCGAAGGCCGGACGGTCGAGTCGCCGCGCGACGTGATGCGCGCCTTGGGCGCCAAGGAATCGGGCGAGAAACTGAAGCTGCGCATCCTGCGCAACCGCGCGGCGCAGGACGTCGAGATCACCGTGCCGGAAGGCCGTCCCATCGACTTCCTGCCGCCGCCACCGCCCGCCCCGCCGGCACCTCCGGCGCCTCCGGCCCCGCCGAACGGCGCGCCCCCGCCGCCGCCGGCACCGCCGGCACCTCCCGCCGGTGCCGGCCTGACGATGGCCTGAGCCTCGCGATCAGCGCGCCGCCGTCGCTTCGTTGGACGGCGGCAGCGCTTCGATGTGGCGCTCGAAGACGCGGTCGATGGCGGAGGCCTCGACCGCGTCGCCGTTTTCGGCCTGCGCCGCGAGGTTGAACAGGCCGACGATCACCGGCATGCCGTCGACCTTCGTGTCGATGACGAGGCCACCGGTGTCGAGGGCCGCCTGCCAGCGCGCGCGCACCTCGGCCCAGAACGGCGCCGTCGCCTGCCAGTAGCGGTAGGCCGGACCGAAGTCGGTTTCCGTCGTGCGGCGGTAGTCGTTGAAGCCGAACTCGCGGGTCAGCGTCCGCACGGTGCGCTCGCCCTCGCGCACGGTCTTCGTGTTGTCCTGCTCATGCGTCCAGCCGAAGGGCGTGATCGTGTGGCGGTTCTCGACGTTGAGCGCGTTGTAGTCGTCGCGCACGGTGTGCTCGCGGCGCGGCAGCGGGCGCCAGCTGCGATCCGAGGTCCACGTCGCGTTGCCGTACTTGTGGTTCCACACGCCGGTGCCGCAGTAGCGCGGAGCGTCGGAGACTTCGAACACGCACTGCGTCCACTTCCCGGTCGTTTCCTCCGTCGACAGCGCCCGGACACGCCAGGTCTGGTCGGCGACGAACTCGAAGCGCGACGGCGCCTCGAAGGCCCAGTCCTGTCGCCAGTGCTTGGTGACGTGGCCGTTCGGGGCGACGAGCAGGTGCTGCAGCACGATCTTCGACGGCGAGTCCTCGACGAGGATCACCACTTCGCGGGCACCGCTGTCCTTCGACTCGCGCGCCTCGTAGCCGGCAGCGAGAGGCACGGTTTCCTCGAAACGGAAGGTGACGGCGTACTCGCCCTGCATGGCGAGGATGGCAGCGCGATCTTCCGGGGGCGGCGCGGCTGCCGCGGCGGTGGCGAGGCCGAGGGTGGTGAGAAGCAATGGGGCGAGCGGGGACGACGGGATGCGCATGGCGATCTCCTGAGGGGTGGGCAAAGGGCTTCGAAACGGACGTCAGAACGACGCGGTGACGGTGAGGCGCGCGTTGCGGCCGGGCCGGGTGTAGCGGTCGAGCAGGGTCGAACTGGCCGGCACGCCGGCGGTGTCCGTGGCGTCCCAGACGCGGCGGTCGGCGAGGTTGAAGACGGCCGCTTCCACGCGCCAGGCCGACGAGAGATCCCAATCGGCGATCAGGTCGAGCAGCGCGTGGCCCGGGGCGATGAAGGCGCCGGTGCCACTCACGTCGTGCTGCCGTGCTGCGGCACTGGCAACCAGTTCAAGGCCGGCGACCTCGCCACGCCAACCCACGCCGACCACGGCACGCAGCGGATCGATCGAGGCCAGCCACGCATCGGCGGTGCGGTCGACGCCGCGCGTGCGGCTGGCGGCGAAGCGCAGGTATCCGCCTCGCCAGCCGATGTCGTCGAAAGCGAGGCGCGCGCTGGCTTCGGCACCCCAGGTATCAACGCGCGAGCGGTTCACCGACTGGAACAGCAGCAGTCCGGTGGTCGGGTCGATGCCGACATTGCGACGGGAGTCGATGAAGTCGCGATAGCGCGTAGCGTGCAGCGCGATCGTCCATTGCAAGGCGCCGTGGTCGCCGCGCAGACCCACGTCGAGGCCACGGCTGGTCTCCGGCTTGAGGTCCGGGTTGGGCAGGGCGGCGTAGCCGGAGGCCACATTGGTGAAACCGAGATTCGCGTCGTCGTAGGGCGGCGCGCGGAAACCGGCCGCAGCATTCGCATAGAGCGACACCGCATCGGTGAACGACCAGACCAGGCCGAGCTTCGGGCTCCAGCGCTGCGCATCGAGGCCGACCGGCACGAAGCCCGGGTTGTCAGCGGCGAAGATCGCGTCGAGCGAGGGATCGAGCCGGTAGTCGTCGTAGCGCAGGGCCGGCACGAAGCGCAGGTCACCGTCGAGCACGGGAATGTCGGCCTGCGCGAAGAATCCCCATTCGCGGGTGCGGCTGACGGGGAAATCGCGCACGGGGAAGACGTCGGGGAAGATCGTGCCGCTCACCGCGCCGGTGGTCAGGTTGATGCTGCGGCCATCGCGCTTCTGCCGCAGGATGGTCTCGGTGAGCTGCAGGCCATACAGCAGGCCCACGTCGCCCAGGGATTTCTCCGCGCTGAGTTCGAGGCCGTCCTCGCGCTGGAAGAAGTCGAACAGCCGCTCGCGACGCGTTGGATTCACCACCGCCGTGCCGACGATCGTCGCCCGATGCTCGTAGGTGCGCTGCTCCGTCGTACTGTCCTGCCGATGCCACTGCCAGCGGAGCGTGTCGGCCGCCGCGATGTCGAGGCCATGCAGGCCGTCCAGCGACACCCGGGCACGGGTCTTTCGGTCGTCGGCGTCGAGCGACTGCACGCGCACGCGCTGGCCGAAGACCACCGTATCGGCGCGGGCGGAGATCACGCTCGTCGCAGCTTCGGTTTCCCCGGCATCGAGCGTCAGGCGCAGCCGATCGCCGCCGCTAAGGTCGTAGAGCAACTTGCCGAGCAGCGCACGCTGCTGCTGGTCGCTGGGGTTCGCGGCGGTGCGGGTGGCATCGAGCGCTTCATTCGTACCGAAGTTCTCGGCTTCATCGCCGTCGCGGGCCTGCGCATGGACCAGCCACGACCAGTCGCCACCGCGTGCAGCGAGCGTCACGCCCACGCGCGAGCTGTCATCGACGCTCGCCGCACCGGCTCGCACGCGCCCGGAAAATCCGTCATCGCCTTCGAGCAGATCGTCGGGATCGAGGGTGACGAAGCGCACGGTGCCGCCCAAGGCGTCGGAGCCGTACAGCGCGCTGGCCGGGCCGCGCAGCACTTCCGCCTGCTTCAGAATCGAGATGTCGACGGCATCGCGGTCGGCGTTGGCGAAGCTGCCGATGCTGAACGCATCGGCGACGTTCACCCCGTCCACCTGCAGCTGCACACGGTTGCCACCGAGGCCACGGATGCGCACATCACCCAGGCCGAAGCGGCCGTAGCCGCCGACGACAGTGACGGAGGGTTCGTAGCGGAACAGTTCGCGCAGGTCTTGCGCCTGCGTGCGTTCGATCTCCTGCCGCGGCACGACGCCGACCGTGGCGGGGACGTCGGCCATCACGCTTGCTTCGCGAGTGGCGACGACGATGACGGCATCGAGTGTCGCCGGCTCGGGCGCGGGGGACGGCGAGGCAGCAACCGTCGAGGGATACAGCGGGGCGGACAGCGCGAGGCCGACCGCCGCCGCAAGGCAGCGGGGACGCATGGACAACTCCAAGGGTTCGGAAAGGAACCGGTGGAGCGGGCGTCCGGTGGAAACCGGGGCTGGCGACCGGGCCGTCGAGCGACGGCGGGGGATTACGGAGAAGCAGTTACTTCACGAGGATGAGTTTGTCGTTCCGCGTATGGCGCAGGCGGTAGACCTTGTCGCCGTGGACGATCTCGATCTCGCGAGCGCCGTTGAGCAGCAGGCGGCTGTCGACGGCAGGGGCATGCAGGGCAGCGGCAGGACGAGGGACCGCCATCAGGCGGGCCGGGCTGGGGGGAAGCGGGGGCACATCGACGACGGGCATGGCGCACTCCAGGCGGGGCGGGCGTTGGTTCGATGCAAATGCTACTGATTCGCATTTGAAAGTCAACACACCCGAACCGGGAAGGCTGCGGCCTCTCGTCCGCGACTCAGCCGACGGCCGCGTCGATCCTCGCCTTCGTCGCGGCGTCGATCGTCGGCAGCACCTCGAGCGCGCGCAGGTTCTGCGCGAGCTGCTCGGGCTTCGTCGCGCCGAGGATCACGCTCGACACCCGCGGATTCGACAGGCACCACGCGATGGCGAGCGGCGCCGGATCGACGCCCAGCTCGGCGGCCAGTGCGGTGAAGCGCCGCACGCGCGCCAGCGTCGCTGCGCCCTCCTCGCCCTGCACCTTCTTCTGCAGCCACTCGTAGCCCGGCGTCGCCAGCCGCGAACCGGCTGGAATGCCGCCCGCGTACTTGCCAGTGAGCAGGCCCGAGGCCAGCGGCGACCACGTCGTGGTGCCAAGGCCGATGGTGTCGTACAGCGGCGCGTACTCGCGTTCGACGCGATCACGGTGCAGCAGGCTGTATTGCGGCTGCTCCATGCTCGGGCCCACGAGATGGTGCGCCTTGGCGATGCGATCGGCCTCGGCGATGGCGTCGGCCGACCACTCCGACGTGCCCCAGTACAGCACCTTGCCGGCGCGGACGAGCTGGTCCATCGCCCACACCGTCTCGTCGATCGGCGTCTCCGCATCCGGGCGGTGGCAGAAGAAGAGATCAAGGTAGTCGACATGCAAACGCTTCAGCGCGGCATCGCAGGCGTCACGCACGTGCTTGCGCGACAGCCCCTTCTGCATCGGCGAAGGCTCGGCTGCCGCACCGAAGTACACCTTGCTCGACACCGCGTAGGCGTCGCGCGGGAAGCGCATGTCGGCGAGCACGTCGCCCATGATCTTCTCGGCCTCGCCCTTCGCGTAGGTCTCGGCGTTGTCGAAGAAGTTGATGCCGGCATCGAAGGCCTGCGTGATCAGCCGCCGCGCTTCCCCGCGGCCCACCGAGGTGCCGAACGTCACCCAGGCGCCGAAGGACAGCGCGGAGACCTGCAGGCCGGTGCGGCCGAGACGGCGGTAGAGCATGGGAACCTCGTTGAAGCAGTGCTGAGGCCGCGGAGTCTAGCGAAGCGGGCGTGAGTGCCCGGCAGGCGTTCGACAGCCGTGCTGCTGCGCTCTACACTTTGCCTCCCTTCGGGGAGTAGCCCTGCCAATCCACCGGCACCGCGCGTCAACATGCTTGGCCTGAACCGGCCATGGCGCGCGACCTCCGCCACGGCCATGCCGTGCGGCAGCGGGCAAGACCGGAGACCCCGCGGGCGCCTGTGACCGGGCCGTCTGCGCGGTCTTCGTTGTCTTCCACCCTGTTGCCCGGTCGAATGGAGCCCCGATGGACGCCCTCTTCGTTTCCACTGCCGCTGTCGCGATCGCCGAGATCGGCGACAAGACCATGCTGCTCGCGCTGATCCTCGCGGCGCGCTATCGCCAGCCTTGGGCGATCGTCGCGGGCATCGCCGTGGCCACGCTCGCCAACCACGCGCTGGCCGGCTGGGCCGGGGCCTGGGTGGCCTCGATGGTCTCGCCCGAGGTGCTGAAGTGGGGCGTGGTCGCCTGCTTCGCCGCCGTGGCCGCTTGGACCCTCATCCCGGACAAGATGGATGACGACGAAGCGCCGAAGCCCTCGCGCTTCGGTGCCTTCCTCGCCACCACGGTCGCCTTCTTCATCGTCGAGATCGGCGACAAGACCCAGATCGCCACCGTCGTGCTGGCCGCCAAGTACCACCCGCTCTGGCAGGTCGTGGCCGGCACCAGCCTCGGCATGCTGATAGCGAATGGGCCGGTGGTGCTGCTCGGCCATCGCTATGCCGACCGACTGCCGCTGAAGGCGGCCCGTTACACGGCGGCGTCGCTGTTCGCGGTGCTGGCGGTGTGGGTGGCGTTCAAGGGCTTGGGCTGAGGCGAACCCTGCGGGTAAGGTTTGGCTTCACCCGGCGGTAAAGCCTTGGAGGCCGATCGATGACCCTACAAAGCCGGCTTGCGCTTCTTCTGCTCGTGCTGGCTGCGCTGGTGGCGGCTTGGCTTTCGGCGGGGATCTTGCCCTGAGGAGTAATGCGGCATCCAAGTTGGGCCGGATGGCAGCGGGAGTCGCCACGTATCGCCGATGCGCTCCTCGACAACGGGCAGGCCGATGTCCTCTTCCTGTTGAATCTCGCCCATTCGCACGACAACAAGCCGCTAAGCGGCCCGTACCCGAACGGTCCTGTCCGACGTTAAGCACACCAGATCACCCTGCGGCGAAGTCAGCCCGGTCGCGCGAACGAGCGCGATTTCACCGAGGGCATCGCGCAGATCCCCAAACCCACGGCAACCGCGCTCCTCCCACGAAGCACAGCCCCCGATGCGCCGGCGCCCTGCAAGTAGCCCGAGGAAGACCCCGATGAAGTCCGAGATGCCCCGTTCCTACGCCATCGCCTGGAGAGCCGGTCTTGCGATCGCTCTACTTACCGTCGGCGTGCTCATTGGACGAAGCGATAGGTTCGATGAAACGCCAGCCTCGGCCGTCCCGAGCGACGACGGGGCGACGCCGGCGGCCGGCCACACCGGCATCACGACAGCCGCGACGGACCAAACCCCGCCGATCGCGACATCACCACCGCCCAGCATCGAGTTGCCGCCGACGGGTCTTCCACCCGCGGAGGTCCTTGCCGCCCTGCTGCCGCGCGCCCGCGCCGGTGATGCCTCAGCGGCTTGCCGGGTGGCCCTGGAGCTGCTCGCCTGCGACCACGCGCCACAGGCCCGCGACGCCCTGATCCGGCAGCTCGTCCAGAGCGAGAATGAGGCCGACATCTCGGGGCGCGACGGTCTTGCGAATCTGCTGGGGGCCAACCAGATCGGCATCCTTCGACATATCCAAGGCTGTCGCGATCGCCCCGAGGCGCTTCTCGAGGACGGACGCGAATGGCTGGAGCGCGCCGCACGGATGGGCCATGAGGAATCACAGCTGCGCTACGCGCTGGGGCAATCGCTCGGCGAGTTCAATGCACCCGGACCCTCGGCGACCGTGCCTTGGGGATTCCTCGCCTCGCCTGCGTTCGAACGATGGCGCCGCGACGCCCCGACCATGATCCAGGCCTTGGTCGACCGCGGCTCGATGCATGCCCTCTCCGTGCAGATGGCCGCATTGTCGGGACAGGAAGGCCCCTATAGCGGCCTCGTCGTGGACGATCCATCAGAAGCCGCGGCGCTCGGCATGCTCCATCGGCGGGCCTACAGTGGTCATCGGGACGAGAGCCTGCTGGGCCCGCTGTCGGCAGAGCAGCGGCGACGTGCGCTAGACCGATACACCGCGCTGGAGGGGCGATTCCTCAATGCGGAGGCCCCCGGCCTACCGTTGTTGCTGGTCGCCCGCGCACCACTCGAGTCGATCCTGCAGAGCGGCGCGGGCAGCCAACCCTGCCGGTGAGGTGCGCGGGGAGAACCATGGCGCTGCTGCACCGCCCATTGCCCGCCCCGCCCCGACCCCCTACCCTGCCGCGGTTCCCTTTCCGGTCATCCCGATGTCACAGATCCTGTTCGGCCTCTTCGGCCTGTTCGTCCTCGTCGGCCTCGCCTGGCTGTTCTCCAGCCACAAGAAACAGGTCGACTGGCGGCTGGTGGGCACCGGCATGGTCATCCAGGTGCTGTTCGCGGCCTTCGTGCTGCTGACGCCCTTCGGCGAAGCGATCTTCGGCACCGCGGCGCACGCCTTCGTGAAGCTCTCGGGCTACACCACCGAGGGCGCGAAGATGATCTTCGGCGACCTCGCGACGGCGGACAAATTCGGCTTCATCTTCGTGTTCCAGGTGCTGCCGACGGTGATCTTCTTCGCCGCCATCACCGCCATCCTTTACCACCTCGGCATCCTGCAGCTGGTGGTGAAGGCCATGGCCTGGGCCATCACCAAGGTGATGAAGCTCTCGGGCGCGGAGACCACCTCGGTCTGCGCCAGCGTCTTCATCGGCCAGACGGAAGCCCCGCTCACGGTGCGCCCCTACATCGGCCGCATGACGGATTCGGAGCTGCTCACGATGATGATCGGCGGCATGGCCCACATCGCCGGCGGCGTCATGGCGACCTACGTGGCGATGCTGGGCGGCACCGACCCGGAGCTGCAGGCGATGTACGCCAAGCACTTCCTCGCCGCCTCGATCATGGCCGCGCCGGCCACCTTCCTGGTGGCGAAGATCCTGATCCCCGAGACGCAGGAGCCGCTGACCCGCGGCAGTGTCAAGGTGGAAGTGGAGAAGACCTCGGCCAACGTCATCGACGCCGCCGCCGCCGGCGCCGCCGACGGCGTGAAGCTGGCTATCAACATCGCCGCCATGCTGCTGGCCTTCGTCGCCCTGATCGCGCTGATCAACGCCATGATCGGCGGCGCCTCGAACGCCGTCGGCCTCACCGCTTGGCTGAACGCCGGCAACGACCCGCGCTGCGTCAGCGACGCCGCCTTCGCCGCGGTGGCCGGCAACGGCTGCGTGCAGGTGAACCTCGGCACGATCCTCGGCACCGTCCTCGCGCCGATCGCCTGGGTGATCGGCATTCCGTGGAATGACGCCGCCATCGCCGGCGGCCTCATCGGCCAGAAGATCGTGCTCAACGAGTTCATCGCCTACCTGCAGCTCTCGCAGCTGCCCGTCGGCACCGGCGTCGGCGCCATCAGCGAGGAAAGCCGCATCATCCTCACCTACGCGCTGTGCGGCTTCGCCAACTTCGCCTCGATCGCCATCCAGATCGGCGGCATCGGCTCGCTGGCCCCGGAGCGTCGCGCCGACCTCGCCCGCTTCGGCCTGCGCGCCGTGCTCGGCGGCTCGATCGCCACGCTGATGACGGCGACCATCGCCGGCGTGATGCTCAACTGGCACTGAGGCCGGACATGGCCGGCCGCGTCCTCGTCGTCGGCAGCTACAACCAGGACCTCGTCTGGGAGGTCGACGCGCTGCCGGCGCCGGGCGAGACCCGCGCCGGCCTCGCCTTCCGCTCGGGCCCGGGCGGCAAGGGCTTCAACCAGGCCGTGGCCGCGGCACGCGCCGGGGCCAACACCACCTTCATCGGCGCGCTGGGCGCAGACACCCTGGCCGATGGCGCTCGTGCGCTGGCCCGGACGGAAGGCATCGACGCGCGCTTCGAGACGATCCCCGATGCCGCCACGGGCACCGCCGGCATCCTCGTCGATGCGCAGGGCCGCAACAGCATCGTCGTCGCCCTCGGCGCGAACGCGCGCCTCTCCATCGCTCACGTCGAGGCGCAGGCTGCGGCGTTCCGCGAGGCGGCGGTCGTCCTTGCCCCGCTGGAATCGCCGCTGCCCGCGGTGTGCGCGGCGATGCGGCTGGGCCGGGCCGCCGGTGCCCGAACGATCATCAATCCGGCCCCGATGCATGCGCATCTCGACGCGGCGGCGCTGGCCGATGTCGACCTGCTCACGCCCAACGAGACGGAAATGGCCGAACTGCTCGCGCGCTTCGGCGGCGGGCCCGTCGAGGCGAAGACCCTGCGCGATCGCACGGATGCGGAACTCGCCGCCCTCTGCGCCCGACTTCCGGTCCGCGCGGTGGTGATCACCCTCGGTGACGCCGGCGCCGTCCTCGCCCCGGGCGGCCTTCGCGGCGACGGACCAGCGACGGTCACCCGCGCGCCGGCCGCCCTCGTGCGGGCCATCGACACCACCGGGGCCGGCGACGCCTTCAACGGCGCGCTCGCGGCCGCTTGGGCGGCCTGTCCGGAAGCCGACCCGGCCAGCCTGCTGCCTTTCGCCATCCGCTTCGCCGGGCTGTCCACCGAGCGCCCCGGCGCGGCGGCGGCCATGCCCACCCGCTCGGAACTGGAAACCCGGTTCGCGTCCTGAAGCATCGTTCGGCTAGCATGGCCGTTCGCTGAGGCCTACGACCCTGGAGGGAACCCGTGTTCGTCCTGATCGGTTACGTGATCATCCTCGCCACGGTCTTCGGCGGCTTCATCGTCGCTGGCGGCAACATCATGGTCATCGTCAAGGCCGCGGCCATCGAGATGCTGATCATCGGCGGCGGCGCGGCGGGTGCCTTCGTCGCGGGCAATTCGATCAAGACGATCAAGGCCAGCATCGCCGGCACGCTTGGCTTGCTGAAGGGACCGAAATTCGGCAAAGCGGACTACATCGAGCTGCTCAAGCTGCTGTACGAGCTGCTGATGAAGATCCGCAAGGAAGGCCTGATGGCCGTCGAATCGCACGTCGAGAACCCCGAGGCGAGCGCGATCTTCCAGAAGTATCCGAAGGTGCTGGCCGACCACCACCTGCTCGACTTCATCACCGACTGCCTGCGCCTGATGATCGGCGGCAACATGAATCCGCACGAGCTCGAAGCCGTGCTGGAAGCCGAGCTCGACACGCACCACAAGGAAGCGCACACGCCCTCGCACGCCATCCAGACCATGGCCGACGGCCTGCCGGCCTTCGGCATCGTGGCCGCGGTGCTCGGCATCGTGAAGGTGATGGAGTACGTCGGCAACGCGCCGCCGGAAGTCATCGGCCAGAAGGTGGCCGCGGCGCTGGTGGGCACCTTCCTCGGCATCCTGCTGGGCTACGGCTTCGTCGGCCCGGTGGCCGCGGCGATGGGCGCCCGCGCGGAAGAGGACGGCAAGCCCTTCGAACTGGTGAAGATCGCCCTGCTCGCGTCGGTGCGCGGCTACCCGCCGCCGGTGGCGATCGAGTTCGCGCGCAAGCAGCTGTTCTCCGACATCCGCCCGAGCTTCGCGGACCTCGAAACCGAACTCAAGGGCGCGAAGTAAGCGCGCTCCGGCGGAGGCTCGACCATGGCCGGCAAAGAAGAACAGCCGATCATCATCGTCAAGAAGAAGATCAACGCGGGCGGCCACCATGGCGGCGCGTGGAAGGTGGCGTACGCCGACTTCGTCACCGCGATGATGGCCTTCTTCATGGTGATGTGGCTCTCGGCGACGCTGCCGCAGGAGCAGCTCGGCGGCATGGCCGAGTACTTCAAGAACCCCTCGGTGCTCGAGGGCCTGTCGGTCTCCACGGTGCCGGGCTCGATGGGCCCGGGCGGCGCCGGTGATGCGCCAGTGCAGGTCTTCGACGCGGTGAAGCCGCCGGACGGCGACCCTGGCGACGGCGAGACGGAAGACCCCGCCGAAGGCGGCGCGGCGCCGATGACCGACGAGGAGATCGAAGCCCAGGCCAAGGAAATCGAGAAAGCGCGGCTCGAAGACCTGAAGGAACAGCTCGAGGAGGCCATCGACCAGAGCGCGACGCTGGCGGCCTTCAAGGAGCAGCTGCTGCTCGACATCACGCCGGAAGGCCTGCGCATCCAGATCGTCGACCAGCAGAACCGGCCGATGTTCGATTCGGGCAGCTTCCGCCTGCAGAGCTACACCATCAACATCCTCAACGAATTGGCGCCCTACCTGCAGGGCGTGCCGAACCGCCTGAGCATCACCGGCCACACCGACACCACGCCCTTCGGCGGCGGCGACAGCGGCTACACCAACTGGGAGCTCTCCGCCGACCGCGCCAACGCCGCGCGCCGCGCGCTCGTGAGCGGCGGCGTGTCGATGGAGAAAATGGCGCGCGTGGTCGGCGTCTCCGACTCGGTGCTGTTCGACAAAGAGAACCCGACCAACCCGATCAACCGCCGCATCAGCATCATCGTGATGAACAAGGCGACGGAAGACGCGGCACTGGGGCGCAATGAGGCGCCGGTCGACGACGCCGCGTCCGGGGAAGCGCCAACCGAGGACGCGCCGACGGAGGGCGCCGCCGGCGAGGCGGGGGATGCCGCTGCCGCGCCGGAAGCGGCTCCTGCCGAAGCCCCGGCCGAGGCGTCCACCGACACGCCGCCCGCGGGCTGAGCCCGCAAGGATCGCAGGCCGCCTTAGCCGAGCTCGCGCTCCGCGGCCGGCTCGCCGCGATCGATGGCCTGCAGGTTCATCACCGTGGTCGCCGCGATCTGTGTGAGCGCCTCGCGCGTCAGGAAGCCCTGGTGGGCGGTAACCAACACGTTCGGGAAGGTGAGAAGTCGCGCGAACACATCGTCGTCGATGCCACGCTCCGAGAGGTCACGGTCGAACAGGCCAGCCTCCTCCTCGTAGACATCCAGCCCCACCGCGCCGAGATGGCGGCGCTTCAATGCCGCGATCAGCGCCTTCGTGTCGACCAGGCCACCGCGGCTGGTGTTGATCAACATCGCTCTGGGCTTCATCGCCGCGAGCCGGCGGGCATCGACCAGATGCTTCGTGGCGGCCGTCAGTGGGCAATGCAGGCTGATCACGTCGGCCTGCGGCAGGGCCTCGTCCAGCGGCACGAACACGCCGCCCAGCGCCTCGACGCGAGCCCGCAGGGCCGGATCGGGCTGCGGGTCGACGGCCAACACCCGGCAGCCGAGCCCCGCGAGGATCCGCACGAGCGCCGTTCCGATCCGGCCCGCGCCCACGACCGCGACGGTCTTGTGCTCGAGATCGAAGCCCACCAGCCCGTCGAGGGCCAGATTGCCCTCGCGCACCCGCTGGTAGGCCCGATGCGTCTTGCGGTTCAAAGTGAGCATCAACGCGAGCGCGTGTTCGGCCACCGCGGCGGGGGAATACGCGGGTACGCGCAGCACCCGCAGCCCCAGCCGGCGCGCGGCGTCGAGGTCAACGTTGTTGAACCCGGCGCAGCGCAGGGCGATGCCGCGCACGCCGCCTGCGGCGAGGGCCTCGAGCACCGGCGCGGAGAGGTCGTCGTTCACGAAAGCACAGACGGCCTCCGTCCCGGCCGCGAGCGCGGCGGTACGCACGTCCAGCCGGGATTCGAGCGCCAGGGCGTCGATTCCCGCTTCGCGCAGGGCGCGGTCCAACGTGTCGGCCTCGTAGGCACGGTGCGAGTACACGGCGATGCGCATGGGTCGGCTCCCTTTCCGTCGATGCCCCATCCTGACGCGGGACCGCCCCCCGGCGTTTGACCACGATCAGCCCGGGTTCCTGCGCCTGACGTCCGGGCCTGCGAGAATGCGCGCATGCAGATCGGCCCCTACCGCATCGACCCGCCGGTGGTGCTGGCCCCCATGGCCGGCGTCACCGACAAGCCGTTCCGGATGCTGTGCAAGCGTCTGGGCGCGGGCCTGTGCGTCTCCGAGATGACCACCAGCGACCCCCGCTTCTGGAACACGCCGAAGTCGCTGCGGCGCATGGACCACGTCGGCGAACCGGAACCCGTCTCGGTGCAGATCGCGGGCACCGAGCCCAGCCAGCTCGCCGAGGCCGCGCGCTACAACGCCGCGCATGGCGCCGAGCTCATAGACATCAACATGGGCTGCCCGGCCAAGAAGGTCTGCAACGTCGCGGCGGGCTCGGCCCTGCTTCGCGACGAGGCGCTGGTGGCGCGCATCCTCGAGGCGGTGGTCGGTGCGGTGGACGTGCCGGTGACGCTGAAGATCCGCACCGGCTGGTGCCGCGAGACGCGCAATGCGCTCACCATCGCGCGCATCGCGGAACAAAGTGGCATCGCCGCGCTGACCATCCACGGCCGCACGCGCAACGACTTCTACGAAGGCGAGGCCGAATACGCCACCATCGCCGCGGTGAAATCCGCCGTGCGCATTCCGGTGATCGCCAACGGCGACGTCACCTCGCCGCGCAAGGCGAAAGCGGTGCTCGAGGCCACTGGCGCCGATGCGGTGATGGTGGGCCGCGCCGCGCAGGGCCGGCCATGGATCTTCCGCGAGATCGCGCATTACCTCGCCACCGGCACCGAGCTGCCGCCGGTCACGCTGGCCGAGGTGCGCGACGTGCTGATCGGTCACCTCGAGCACCTGCACGCGTTCTACGGCGCGCCGCAGGGCGTGCGCATCGCCCGCAAGCATCTCGGCTGGTACGCCAAGGACCACCCCGAGCAGGCTGCCTTCCGCACCGTGGTGAACGCCGCCGAGACCGGCGAGCGGCAGATCGCCCTGACGCGCGACTACTTCGACGCGCTGGTCGCCGGCGTCGCGCCGGACTTCGCCTCCGCGGCCTGAGCACGCGCAGACGCGCGCTCGGCGAAGGGCGTGCCGGGGATCGGCTCGCCAAACCACACGCGGCGCCACAGCCCGGCCAATTGGCCCTCGCGCACGCGCGGCTGTTCGATCTGGCGGTTGTCCGCGGGCACCCACGCCCCGCACTCGTGGCGCCCCACCACGTGGGTGAAGAAGAAGGTGGGGTGCTGGCCCATGCGAAGGTCGGCGAGGCGAAGCTCGCCATCGACCACGTCCACACGCTGGAAGCCGTGGCTGAACCACAGCAGCCGCTGCACCGCCCACAGCCCGCCCGCGTCCTCCAGCAGACGGCGGTCGAAACGGTGCTCGATGAAGCCGATGGGCCCGCCGTCGGCCACCAGCGAGCGCTCGCCTTCGAGATAGCCCTTCGGCGTCACCACCACCACTCGCCACGCGAGCGTGGTGAAGGGCATCGCCACCACGAATCGCGGCGCATCGGCATGCGGCGTGTCGCGCAGGCTCTCGGCGGCGATGGCGTCAACGTGCCGCTGCGCGACGAGGCTCCAGCCCGCGTAGCCGGTGCTCAGTGCGAGGCCGACCACCACCGCGGTACCGCCACGGCGCGCTTCACCGGCGAAGGCGGCGACAAGGACGGCCACGAGCAGCGGCAGGGTGTAGAGCGGGTCGATGATGAACAGGCTGCCGCCCATCACCGGCGGGGTCGTGAGCGGCCAGAACAGCTGCGTCCCGTAAACGGTGAGGGCATCGAGCAAGGGGTGCGTGACCAGCGGCAAGAGGATCGCCCAGCCCCAAGACCGGGGCGCTTCGCGCACGGGAGGCCAGAACCGGCGCAACACGGCCCACAGCAGCAGCGCAACGATCGGCAGCACGAACAGCGAGTGGCTGAAGCCGCGGTGGAAGGTCATGTTGCTGACCGCATCGCCGTAGTCGATCAGCACGTCGAGGTCGGGCAGCGTGCCGAGGGCCGCACCGACGAGGAGCGCCTTGCGGCGATGGCGGGCGGGCACGCAGGCCGCGGCGACGGCGGCGCCGAGGACGAGTTGGCTCAAGGAATCCATGCGACAAGCGTAAGCACGATCCGTGCGCGCAAGGTGAGTGCTGCCCCGTTTGGTTCAGACAGCAGCGTTCCTCGACCGGTTCAGGCAGCTTCGTGGAGCGGTTCGGGCGCGGCCGCACGGGCCGGCACCTCGCGGCGCTCGTCGATCCAGCAGACCTTGGGCCCGAGTCGCTTCAGCGTTTCGCCACGGTGGTCGAGCAGACGCAGCGTGCCGTCGCGGTCTTCCACCAGCGCCGTCAGGCTTTCCACCCAGTCGCCGTCGTTGGCGTACACGAGGCCATCGCGCTCAAACAGCGCCGGACGATGGATGTGGCCGCAAACGATGCCGTCGAGGCCGCGGCGACGCACGTCATCGAGCCCTGCCTCGATGAACCGCGCGATGTAGCGCTCGGCCGCGCCGCTCTGGCGCTTCAGGAAATCCGCCAGCGACCAGTAGCGCAACCCGAAGCGGCGACGCAGCGCGTTGGCGATGCGGTTGCCGGTGAGGATGCGCTCGTACAGCCAGTCACCGAGTTCCTCCTGGAACCCGCCGAACTGCGTGGCGCTGTCGTAGTCGTCGCCATGCACCACCAGCAGGCGGCGGCCGTCGGCGGTGGTGTGGATCACGCGGCGACGCACGCTCATGCGCGGCAGCATCAAGCCGCAGAAGCGGCGGATGGGCCGGTCGTGGTTGCCCGGCACGTAGATCAGCTCGGTGCCTGCAGCGCGCAGCCGATGCAGGGCTTCGACGACGTGGTTCTGTCCGTGGCCCCAGGCCGCGCGTTTGGCCGACATCCACCACAGGTCGACGATGTCGCCGACGAGGTACAGGCGCTCGACGTCCAGCGTGCCCAAGAAGGCGGCCAGCTCTTCGGCGTGGCAGTGCGCCGCACCGAGATGGACGTCGGAGATGAAGGCCGCACGGCGGCGCGGGGAGGAGCCCGTGGGCTTCAACGTGGCGGTGCTCATGCGGCCTCCTCCCGGGTCGGCATCGCCGCGGCGTCGCCGGCGATGTAGCGCTGGAATTTCTTCGGCTTGATGCGCTGCAGGTCCACTTCGATCAGGCCGTCCACGCAGTTGGCGAAGTCCGGATCGACCCCGAAGGCGAGGAAGCGCGCGCCACCCGGCTCGCACAGCTCGGTGTACTGCTTGTAGAGCACAGGCACTTTCGCCCCGAGGGCGTCGAGGTTGGCCCGCAGCACCCGGAAGCTCTGCTCGGCGTCCAGCCCGCGATAGCAGGGGGCGCCGGCGAGGAACTGGAACGGTCGCCGCGCACGTGCCGGCGGCGCGGCCTCGACCGGGGCCAACACGCCCGGCGCGCCGTAGTGCTGGCCGTAGTAGGCGACCAGCTGCTCACGGGCCGCGATCGGCAGCTCGGCGCTGATGGACACCGGCCCGAACAGGTAGCGCACGTCGGGATGCGCGCGCAGGTAGGCACCGATGCCGATCCACAGGTAGTCGAGGCTGCGCGAGCCCCAGTACGCCGGCGCCACGAAGCTGCGGCCGAGCTCCATGCCTTCGGCGACATGCGCCTGAGCCTCCGGCCCGAAGTCGAACAGGGTGGCGGTGTACAGGCCCTTCAAGCCGCGCGCAGCAAGCACGTCCGCACCGCGGCAGACGCGATAGGCACCGGCGATCTGCAGCGCCTCGGCATCCCACAGCACGATGTGCTCGTACCAGGTGTCGTAGGCATCGACATCGACGGCGCGGCCCGTGCCCTCGCCCACCGCGCGGAAGCTCTGCTCGCGCAGGCGGCCGAGTTCGCGCAACAGCAGGCTGTCGGCGCGCAGGCGCCCGACGCGGATCTGCTTGCCGTCCGGCGTGCGGCCCAACTCGCGCAGGGCGAGCACTTCGGCGCGCAGCGCACCGCGATCCACCGCGTGCGCCAGAGGCATCGGGTCGGGCGGCGCCGTCTCCTTGCGTGTGCCGATGGCCTGCAGGGCCTGGCGCATCGAGGCCAGGGCCTTGGCGGTGTCCAGGCCTCCGCTCTCGATGGCATCCGCATCGATCCGTCGCGGCAGGCCAATGCGCAAGTCGATGCGCAGGCCGCGCGCCTTGAAGATCTCGCGCGGCAGCAGGGCCGTCCCCACCGGCTTGTAGAGGCTGGAAAGCCCGTAGAACAGCGCGGAGTTCTTCGCCTTGATGCGCACCGGCAGCACCGGCGCGCCGCTCTCGCGCGCGAACTTGACGAAGCCGGCACGCCAGCGGCCGTCCTGCACGCCGCGCCAACCGAAGCGCGCCACCTCACCGGCCGGGAAGACGATGACCGCCTGCTCCGCCTCGAGCGCGACCGTCACGGCCTTCAGGCTCTCGGCGCTGGGCTTGCCCCCGAGGATGCGCAGCGGCAGCAGCAGCTCGCGCAAGCCCTCGAACTCCATCAGCAGGTCGTTGGCGAGGATGCGCACGTCGCGGCGGACCGTGCCGACCAGATGCAGCAAGGCCAGCGAATCGAGTGCCCCCAGCGGGTGGTTGGCGACGATGATCACCCGGCCCGTCTGCGGGATGCGGCCGCGCTCGACCTGGTCGACCGTGTAGCGCGTGCCGAAGTGGTCTAGCACGCCTTCGACGAAATCGAAGCCGGTGCGGTGGCCGTTCGCGGCCAGCCAGGCGTTGATGTCGTCGAGCTTCCCGAACTTCGCGATCGAGCGCGCGAGGCCCTGCGCGAAGACGGCCTTGGGCCCCTCGAACCAGTGGGGGTAACGTTCAACGAGACGCTGTTCGAGCTGGATCACCCTTGGGGGCTCCGCGGTGGTTTGCGCAATGCTGGCGACCCTTCGCGACGCCCTCGTTTCCCTGCGGTTTCATCCGCGTGACTCGATCCCGGCGAACCACGGCGCACCGGGGCCGACGCGTCGCACCCGCTTAACCATCGGCAACGCGTCCGGGACCAAGATGCACCCCGGGGCGCGGGGGTGTATCATCCGCCGCCCATCTTTCCATCCGAATCAAGGGATATAAGACGAAATGAGCAGCTACCTCTTCACCTCGGAGTCGGTGTCGGAAGGCCATCCGGACAAGATCGCCGACCAGATCTCCGATGCCGTGCTCGACGCGATCATCGCGCAGGACCCGCGCGCCCGCGTCGCTTGCGAAACGATGGTGAAGACCGGTGCGGCCATCGTCGCCGGCGAAGTCACCACCTCCGCGTGGGTCGACATCGAGGCGCTCGCGCGCAACGTCATCAACGGCATCGGCTACAACAATTCCGAAGTCGGCTTCGACGGCCACACCTGCGCGATCATCAACATGCTCGGCAAGCAGTCGCCGGACATCAACCAGGGCGTCGACCGCAAGAAGCCGGAAGAACAAGGCGCGGGCGACCAGGGCCTGATGTTCGGCTACGCCTGCGACGAAGCCCCGGAATTCATGCCGGCGCCGATCTACTACTCGCACCGTCTGGTCGAGCAGCAGGCCAAGGTCCGCAAGAGCGGCAAGCTGAAGTGGCTGCGCCCGGACGCGAAGTCGCAGGTCACCCTGCGCTACGACGGCAACACCATCCTCGGCCTCGACGCCGTGGTGCTGTCGACGCAGCACGACGAGGGCGTGAAGCAGAAGGACATCATCGAAGGCGTCATCGAGCACATCTTCAAGCCGGTGCTGCCGAAGGAGTGGCTGGCGAAGCTGCCGAAGTCGAAGATGCACATCAACCCGACCGGCAAGTTCGTCATCGGCGGCCCGGTGGGCGACTGCGGCCTGACTGGCCGCAAGATTATTGTTGATTCCTACGGTGGCATGGCGAGGCACGGCGGTGGTGCGTTCTCGGGCAAGGACCCGTCGAAGGTCGACCGTTCGGCCGCCTACGCGGCGCGCTACGTCGCCAAGAACATCGTCGCCGCCGGCCTCGCCCGCAAGTGCGAAGTGCAGGTCTCGTACGCCATCGGCGTGGCCGAGCCGACCTCGATCTCGGTGACGACGTTCGGCACCGGCGTGGTCGATGACGCCGTCATCGAGAAGCTGATCCGCGCCAACTTCGACCTGCGCCCGTACGGCATCACCAAGATGCTGGACCTCGAGCACCCGATCTACCAGGCCACCGCCAGCTACGGCCACTTCGGCCGCAAGCCGAAGGAAGTGACCTACACGGGCGCCGACGGCAAGAAGAAGACCGCCACCGCCTTCTCGTGGGAAAAGACCGACCGCGCCGAAGCGCTGAAGGACGCGGCGGGCCTCAACAAGGCTGGCAAGACGAAGTCGAAGAAGAAGTAAGGCCGGCGCGGCGAACGCCGCCCTGCCTCGCACCACCCGACGGCCCGCGCAAGCGGGCCGTCGGCTATTCGGCCGCCGCCCTCGCCAAGCCCGAAACCACGCCCAACGACGCTTCGCCCGCCACTTGCGGCACACCGGCAAAGACTTCGCTCGCCAGCGCGCGCAGCAAAGGCGAGCGCGACATGCCGCCGGTCAGCACGACGGCATCGGGCAATCCGCGTTCGTCGCGAATCTGTTCCAACAGCGCGCGCATGCGACGCAGCGGCGCTTCGGCGGCTTCGGCTAACTGCTCTCGAGTGGCCTCCACACCGAGACCGGTCTCGATCCAATCCAGAGCGAAGGCTGCCGCACCGGCGTCACTCAAGCGCACCTTCAAGCCCTCGATGTCGCGATGCAGGCGTGTGGGTGCACCCTCGGCCTGGAGAGCCATCAATCGCGAGCGGAAAGGCTCGGGCGCTTCGTCGTAATCGTGCTTGCGAAAACTGCGCTGGCGCGGCAAGTCCTGCACCATCGCGGCTTCGACGAAATGATGATTCGGCACGCGGCTCAAGCCCCGGCCGAACAGCGGCATGGCGCGATCCAAGCTCAGGGCCAAGTCGAAATCCGTGCCGCCCAAGCCCACGCCCCAGCTGCCAAGGATGCGGGGCGCTTCCTTGCCGCCCAGTTCACCCCAGGCAATGTCGGTGGTGCCACCGCCGATGTCGAACACCAGGGCGGTGTGCCGCTGCGCGCTCGCCGCATGGTGCTGAAGCGCCGCAGCCACGGGCTCTTCCAGAAACTCCACTGCCTGGAAGCCGGCCACCGCCGCAGCCTCCCGCAGCAAGGCCAAGGCCTGCACTTCGCCGGCCTCGCCCATGGAGCTACGGAAGTGCACCGGCCGACCCAACACCGCTTCGCGCACCTCGGTGCCGAACTGTGCGCTGGCCTGCTCGCGGATATGCCCAAGAATGCGGGCGCAAATCGCCGCAATCGTGTCCTTCGCTCTCGGGTGCAACTGGTAGCCGAGCATGGACTTAGGCGATTCGACCAGATGGCCGTCGCCTTCCAGCAGATACGCCTCGATCGCCTCGTCGCCGAACAGCGCCTCGGCCACTTGGCTCGCCGTGGCCACCGAGCCGTCGCGGTGTCGCCGCACGCTGTCGCCATCGGGCATGTGCTCGGGGAAGTACACGGCCGTGCGGAACTGCTGCGCATCGCCGAAGCGCACAGGCCGGAGCTTGCCTTCAATGCATGCCGCCGCAGCGGAATAGCTGGTGCCGAAATCAATGCCGATCCGCATCCGGGAAGTGTAGCGGGCCTCACAGCCCGGCAATGCGGGTTTCATGCCGCCGTCGCCTGAAGGCGCTAAAATCTGGCCGCTCCCGCCGAGGGGCGCTGCATGCCAGGCACCACGCCAGGCTCAGGCTCGGCGGACGTCCCATCGGACAGACACCCTTGAAACCGCGCCCGATTTGCCACCACCGCCCCGCGCACCGCGCGGACGCAAATCCCGGAGATCCAAAATGAATGCTGTCGTGAACCTCCCCGTCGACTACAAGGTCGCCGATATCTCGCTGGCCGATTGGGGCCGCAAGGAACTCGATATCGCCGAGCAGGAAATGCCCGGCCTGATGTCGATCCGCAAGAAGTACGCCCCCGCGCAGCCGCTGAAGGGCGTGCGCGTGACCGGCTCGCTGCACATGACGATCCAGACGGCCGTGCTGATCGAGACGCTGAAGGACCTGGGCGCCGACGTGCGCTGGGCTTCGTGCAACATCTTCTCGACGCAGGACCACGCCGCCGCCGCCATCGCCAAGTCGGGCACGCCCGTCTTCGCGTGGAAGGGCGAAACGCTCGAGGAATACTGGGACTGCACGCTCGATGCCGTGAGCTTCCCGGGCGGCAAAGGCCCGGAGCTGGTGGTGGACGATGGCGGCGACGTGACGCTGCTGATCCACAAGGGCTACGAGCTTGAGCAAGGCGACAGCACCTGGGTGAACTCGGCTTCGGGTTCGCACGAAGAGCAGGTCATCAAGAACCTGTTGAAGCGCGTGGCCAAGGAGCGCCCCGGCTTCTGGACCAATGTGGTCAAAGACTGGAAGGGCGTCTCGGAAGAGACCACCACTGGCGTG
>NZ_JBILJW010000004.1:0-165410 GCF_044377035.1 Silanimonas sp. | reverse complement strand
GCACACTATACAGCAGTTTCGAAGTTCGTCAACACCGTAAAGCGAAACTTTCTTCTCAACCCCCCCTCCGCCGCGCCGCTCGTTTCCGAGCCACCCTGCGAAGGGGCGCGAACTATAGGCAACCGACATGGGGCATTGCAAGCCTCTTGAATGAACGAATGCGCGGGCGCGATGAATCGTTCATTCCTTAGCGGGCGAAATGCCGCGCCACCCTAGAATCGGAGGCTCCTATCGACCGGGACCTCCCATGCGCCTCCGCCTCGCTGCAAGCTTCCTCGTCCTGGGCGCCATCCTCGGCGCCACCGCATGCAGCGGCTCGGGCGGCCGTCATTGGGTGGAAGTGGGCGGACAACGCTTCGATGTCGAACTCGCCGACGATTTCGACGAGCGCGCGCGGGGCCTGATGTTCCGCGAGTCGATGGCGGCCGAGCACGGAATGCTCTTTGTCCACGAGAACGAGGCGCCCCTCGCCTATTGGATGAAGAACACCAAGATCCCCCTCGACATCCTCTACTTCGATGCCGATCGGAAACTGGTGTCGATCCAGCGCGGCGTGCCGACCTGCACGGCGGGCGACCGCTGCCCGAACTATCCGAGCCGCGGGCCGGCCAAGTACGTGCTGGAGCTCAACGCTGGGCGCTCAGACGCCCTAGGCCTCGAACGCGGTGACCTGATCACCTTCTCGGACGGCATTCCTGAGACCGGTCAGCCCTGAGCCGACGGAAGGATCAGGCCTGGACCATTTCGAAGTCGGCCTTCGACACGCCGCACTCCGGGCATTGCCAGTCTTCCGGGATGTCGGCCCAACGCGTGCCCGGGGCGATGCCCTCCGACGGCAGCCCTTCGGCCTCGTCATAGATGAACCCGCAGACGACGCAGACCCAGGTGGTGTAGGCGGCAGAGGTGGACATGGTCTCGGGACGATTCGTGGAATGCAGGAAGCCTGCCACGCCGCACACGTCCTGACGAGTACGATACGGCGATGACGCTGCGCGGCCTCTACCTCATCACGCCCGACGACGACGACAGCGATCGACTCGTGGAACGCGTCGCCGCCGTGCTGCCGGCCAAACCGGCCTTGCTGCAGTACCGGAACAAGCGCGCGGACGCCACGCGGCGCTTCGACGAGGCGCGTGCGCTGAAGGCCCTTTGCGATGCGGCGGGCGTGCCGCTGGTCATCAATGATGATTGGCGGCTGGCACTGGACGTCGACGCGGCCGGCGCGCATCTCGGTGAGGACGATGGCGACTTGGCAGAGGCCCGACGGGCGGCACCCCGACTTGTATTGGGCGCCTCCTGCTACGACGAGCTCGCCCGCGCGGAGCGCGCGGTCGCGGCTGGCGCCGATTACATCGCCTTCGGCGCTTTCTTTCCAACGCGGACCAAGGCGACCAGCCGGCGAGCGACACCCGATCTGCTGGTCGCCGCGGCGCCCTTGCGGCGGTCTCGAGTGGCCATCGGCGGCCTGACGCCGGACAATGCCGCGCCCCTCGTCGCCGCCGGTGCCGACCTGCTGGCCGTGGTCGGCGCGGTGTTCGATGCGCCCGAGCCCTTGGCCGCGGCGCGCCGCTTCTATGCCTTGTTCCTCGGCACTCCGGCGGTCGCCGGGCGCCCTGCGGACGCCGCCTCCTTTTCCTGACCCCATTCAACGAATGAAGACCGACACCAGCCACGCCCTCTACACCCGCGCCCTCGACCTCATGCCCGGCGGCGTCAATTCGCCGGTGCGCGCCTTCAAGTCGGTGGGCGGCGAACCGTTTTTCGCCAAGCGCGCCAAGGGCGCCTGGATCGAGGACGTGGACGGCAACCGCTACGTCGACTACATCGGCAGCTGGGGCCCGATGATCGCGGGCCATGCGCGCGAGGAAGTGCTCGAGGCCGTGCGCGAGGTGATGGTCGACGGTCTCTCGTTCGGCGTGCCGAACCCGCTCGAGGTGACGATGGCCGAAGCCATCACCGCCATCGTGCCGAGCTGCGAGATGGTGCGCATGGTGAACTCGGGCACCGAAGCCACGCTCTCGGCGATCCGCCTCGCGCGCGGCGCCACGGGCCGCAACCGCATCGTCAAGTTCGAGGGCTGCTACCACGGCCACGGCGACAGCTTCCTCGTGAAGGCGGGCTCCGGCGCGCTGACCTTCGGCCTGCCCAACTCGCCGGGCGTGCCGAAAGCGCTGGCCGACCTGACGCTGACCCTGCCCTTCAACGACTTCGCCGCGGCGACCGCGCTGTTCGACGAAGTGGGCACCGACATCGCCGGCGTCATCGTCGAGCCCGTGGTGGGCAACGCCAACTGCATTCCGCCGGAGCCCGGTTACCTCGAACACCTGCGCGCACTCTGCACGAAGCACGGCGCTCTGCTGATCTTCGACGAGGTGATGACCGGCTTCCGCGTCGCCCTCGGCGGTGCACAGCAGCTGTATGGCGTACAGCCCGACATCAGCACCTTCGGCAAGATCATCGGCGGCGGCATGCCGGTGGGCGCCTACGGTGGCCGCGCCGAGCTGATGCGGCAGATCGCGCCGGCCGGCCCGATCTACCAGGCCGGCACGCTGAGCGGCAACCCGGTGGCGATGGCCGCGGGGCTCGCGACCCTGAAGATCATCCAGCAGCCCGGGTTCTACGAAGGGCTTGCGAGGACGACGGACACGCTGGTGGCCGGCTTCCAGGCGGCCGCCGACGAGGCCGGCGTCGCGTTCTCGACCCGCCATGTCTGCGCGATGTTCGGCCTGTACTTCACCGCGGAGCGCGTGACGAGTTTCGAACAGGCCAAGGCCGCCGACACGGCGCGCTTCAACCGTTTCTTCCACGCGATGCTGAAGCGCGGCGTCTACCTCGCGCCGTCGGCCTTCGAGGCCGGCTTCGTGTCGTCCGCGCACGGCGACGCAGAGGTCGCGCACACGCTGGAGGCCGCGCGCGCCGCCTTCCGCGAGGTCGCCGCGGCCGCATGACGCCAAGGCCGCGCCCGAAGCTGGTGGTGTTCGACCTCGACGACGTGCTCGTCGAGTACCAGCGCGAGCGCCGGGTCGATGTGCTGGCGCGCGCAGTGGGCGCAGCCCCCGCGACCGTGCTGGACGCCCTGTTCAAGAGCGGCTTGGAGACGAAGAACGACCGCGGCGAACTGGGTCTCGAGGATTACCTCGACGCCGTGCGTCGCCGCCACGGCCTCGACATTCCGCTGGACGCGTTCATCGATGCGCGCCGACAGAGCATGCGCCTGCGGCGCGAGGTGCTGGGCCTGGCCGAGCGCATCGCCCCACAGACGACACTGGCGCTGTTCACCAACAACGGCCAGTGGCTCGGACGGCAGCTGCCGAAGTTCTTCCCCGAGCTGCGGCCCCTGTTCGGCACCCGGATGATCACCACCGGCCAGCTGGGCCTCACCAAACCCGACCCGCAGGCCTTCTATGCCTGCCTGTCGACGCTCGGCTATTCCCCGGCGTCGGCGCTGATGATCGATGACCGCACCGAGAATGTGTCGGGCGCCCAGAGCGCCGGTCTCGACGCGATCCACTACACCTCGCCCCCGCAGCTCGCCGGTGAATTGCTGCGCCGGGGCTTCGACCTGGAACCCGTGCATGCGCCCTGAGCTCCACCTTGAAACCCTCGCCGTCCACGCGGGCGGCGAAGCCGATGCCCACAACGGCTCCGTGGCCCCGCCGCTGCACCTGTCGACCACGTTCAAGCATGGCCCGGCCGCCGAACGATTGGCGGGCTACGAGTACCAGCGCGAAGGCAATCCGACGCAGGACCGCCTCGAGACCGCGCTGGCCGCGCTCGACGGTGGCGATGCGGCGCTGGCCTACGGTTCGGGCATGGCGGCGATGACGGCGGCGCTCGAATGCCTGCCGGCCGGCAGCGAAGTGCTGATCCCCGAGGACTGCTACGCCGGCCTGCGCTCGCTGGGCGCGGAGTTCCTGCCCGAGCGCGGCGTGACCGTGCGTCGTGTCGACCAATGCGATGCCGCCGCAGTGGCCGCGGCGATGACGCCCGCCGTGCGGATGATCTGGGCCGAGACACCGTCGAACCCGCAGTTGCGCATCGCCGATCTCGCCGCACTCTCCGCGATCGCGAAGCAGCACGGGGCGCTGCTGGCGGTGGACAACACCTTCGCCACGCCCGCCCTTCAGCGGCCGATCGCGCTGGGCGCGGACGTGGTGATGCACTCCACCACCAAGTACATGGGCGGCCACAGCGACGTGATGGGGGGCGCGCTGGTGTTCGCCAAGCGCGATGCGCTGTTCGAGAAGGCCGCGCATCGCCGGCACATCACCGGCAACATCCTCGCGCCATTCTCGGCCTGGCTGACGCTTCGCGGCCTGCGCTCGCTGCCAGCGCGCATGGCCTGGCACTGCGCGAACGCGCGGCGCGTCGCCGAGTTCCTCGCCAGCCAGCCCGCCGTCGAGACGGTCTACTGGCCCGGCCTTCCCACCCACCGCAACCACGCCATCGCGGCGCGCCAGATGTCGGATTTCGGCGGCATGGTCTCGGTCACCTTCAAAGGCGGTCGCGAGGCGGCGCTGGCCTTCGCCGGAGCCGTCGAAGTGTTCACCAACGCCACCTCGCTGGGCGGCGTGGAATCGCTGATCGAACACCGCGCCTCGGTCGAGGGGCCGAACCCGGTGTCGCCACCGGGGCTGCTGCGGTTGAGCGTTGGCCTGGAGCACGGCGACGACCTCGTCGCCGACCTGCAGCACGGGATCGACGCGCTGCGCTGAGCGCACGGGTCGCGCGGCCCAGTCGTCGACCGTCCGCGTGCGGCGCCGCACGCACAGGCGGCCGCGCATCCCCGGGTTCGCCCCGGCTTCACGCGCGAGGCGCCGCTGGTGCCAATGGCGACCGGCGCGCGTCGACCGCTGATGAGACCGCGCCACCGCTGATGCATGGTTTCACCGGCCCATCGCGAAGGCCGGAACCGCCGCAGCGACGATGCCTCCGTGCCCGACGAACCGGGTGTCGACGGAGATCTCGCAATGCATTGGCTGGTGTTCAACGTTCTCGGCTTCCAAGCCGTCTGGTGGGCCTGCGTCATCGGTGCCGGCAAAGGGTGGCCATGGGCCGGACCCGTTGCTGCCGTGCTGTATGCCGCGGCCCATCTTCAGTTCTCGCCCACCCGACGCCGGGACGTCCGCCTCCTCGCGAGC
This sequence comes from Silanimonas sp., assembly GCF_044377035.1. Lineage (GTDB taxonomy): Bacteria > Pseudomonadota > Gammaproteobacteria > Xanthomonadales > Xanthomonadaceae > Silanimonas. The sequence goes on along the minus strand of NZ_JBILJW010000004.1, from coordinate 160,269 downwards.
GCCCTCGTGGTCGGCCTGGTCCTCGATGGGTCGCTGGGGGCCAGCGGCCTCCTGACCTACGCGGCCGCCGGCGAAGTCCGGCACATCGCTCCTCCCTGGATCCTCGCCCTGTGGGCGGGCTTCGCGCTGACGCTGACGCACTCCATGGCGGCCTTGGCCACCCGCCCCTGGGCGGCGGCGGCCCTCGGGGTCCTTGGCGGGCCGCTGGCCTACGCCAGCGCAGCGTCGGTCGCGGGCGCCGTGCGCTTCGACAACGGCATGGTGGAAGGGCTCGTCGCCATCGCGATCGGCTGGGGCGTGGCGATCCCGCTGCTGTACGGCATCGACAAGCATCTGGCGAAGAACGAGCGGGAGGCCATCGCATGAGCACCCTCGGCATCGTGATGTTGATCTGGGGCCTCGCCGCGGCGGGGATGAGCCTTGCTTTCCTCTACGCAAGGCGGGAGAGGAACATGGGCTACGTCGACGTGTTCTGGGCGCTGGGCATGGCGGTCGCGGCGGTGATGGCCGGCGTGCTGGGCGAGGGCAGCCTGGCCTCCCGCGTCCTCGTGGCCCTCTTCGGCGGCTTTTGGGGCTTCCGCTTGTTCCGGTTCCTCTGGCACCGCGTGCGCGGGGAGGCCGAGGACGGTCGCTACCAGGCCATGAGGGCGGCGATCGGGAACGGCGCGCCGCGCTGGTTCGCCTTCTTCCAGCTTCAGGCCCTAGTGATCGCTTTGTTCTCGCTGCCCTTCGTTGCCGCCGCGGCTGGCGCGGGAGGCATCGACAGCGTCTGGATCTGGGCGGCTGCCGCGGTGTGGGTGATCGCCGTCGCTGGCGAAACGCTGGCCGATCGCCAGCTGGCGGCGCATCGTCGCGATCCAGCGCAGAAGGGCCGCACGTGTCGCCGCGGCCTGTGGGCCTGGTCCAGGCACCCCAACTACTTCTTCGAATGGGTCCACTGGTTCGCCTACGTCGCGCTGGCGGCGACGGGGCCCTTGGCCTGGCTGGCGCTGGCCGGCCCCCTCCTGATGTTCGCCTTCCTATGGCGGGTGAGTGGCATTCCCTGGACGGAAGCACAGGCCCTCCGGACCCGCGGGGACGACTATCGCCGTTACCAGCAGGAAGTCAGCGCCTTCTTCCCCCTTCCACCGCGCACCCACCGCGCCTCCTGATCCGGCGCCCTTCGTGGAGACACAGGTCATGACCAGAACAACACACGTCGCCTTCGCCATCCTCGCCCTGCTGCCGGCCGCGGCGACCGCGACGATCCAGCAGGAAATCGCCACCGCTCGGGACCTGGAAAGCCGGGAGGTCCTGTTCCGCGAGCAGCACATCGTCCGCTTCGATAACGGGGAGCCGGCCGAGCGGCTCGTGATGTACCGCTGCCTCGACGGCCAGGCCTTCGCGCGGAAGTGGGTCCGGTATGCGGACACGCCCTCGGCACCATCGTTCCAACTCGAGGATGCCCGCAGCGGCTATCGCGAGGGCGCAGAACAGACCGCTTCGGGCACCCGTGTGCGCTGGACGCCGCCCGGTGGGAGCGAAGCGTCGGGACTCCTGCCTTCGGGCCCCCTCGTGGCCGATGCCGGCTTCGACGAGTGGGTCCGCGGCTACTGGGCCCCCCTCACGCAGGGCAAGACCCTTGAGATGCGCTTCCTCGTCCCGTCCCGGCTTCGGGCTTATGAATTCGATGTGTCGCCGATCGATTCCGGATCGCCCGAACTCCAGGCCTTCCGCCTGCAGTTGGGCGGCTGGTTCGGATGGCTGCTGCCATCGATCCGGGTGGCCTATGACGGCCAGACAAAGCGATTGCGCTGGTTCGAAGGCCTGTCGAACCTTCGCGACGACGCAGGCGAGGCGCCGATGCAGGTGAGGATCGACTTCCCGCCCACGCCGACGCCCGCCGACCAAACCACCCTCGACACGGCCGCCCGGGAAGCCCTCGTTGGCTGCACCGTCCAACCCGCATGAACCCCCAAGACCGAAAACGCAGGAACCCCGCATGAACCATCCGCCGCGAGAAAAGACGCGCCTTTTCCAATGGATAGTGCTCGCCGCCGCCCTGCTGCTGGTTGCTTGCGCCGGCAAGGAGCCCCGCCCCATGGCTCCACTGTCCCCCGCTCCGTTCGTCGACCTCCCGAGGTTCATGGGCACGTGGTACGTCATCGCCCACGTGCCTTACTTCTTCGAGGAGGGGAAGGTCGCCACGCGGGACGAGTACCGTCTGAGGGCGGACGGCCGCATCGACAACGACTTCGTCTACAAGGACCGCTTCGGCGAAGACGACAAGCGGTGGGGAGGCATATCCACCGTGATCCCGGGCAGCGCCGGCGCACGATGGAAGGTGCAGTTCGTCTGGCCGTTCTCCACCGAACTCGTGGTCGTGCATGTCGACGACGATTACCGGGGCGCCGCGCTGGTGACGCCGAACCGGAAGCTGGCATGGGTGTTCGGCCGCGAGCCCACCATGGAGCCCACGCGTTACGAGGCCTTGCTGGATCGACTGGCCGCGCAGGGTGTCGACCGGAACGCCCTCCGCCCGGTTCCGCAAGTCCCTCCCACCGAGAACGGGGACTGACGCTCCTTCGATCCCGATCACCGTGGCGTGCTGGATGACCTGCACGCCAACCACCCTTCGTTGGACCACGGAACGGAGAGGAGCGTCAGCTACCCGCCGGTCGCGCTCCGCGCATCGCCTCGGCCAAGGCGAGTTCGCCGCGCTGCTCCAGGGTTTCAACGACATTGTTGAAGTCGCGTTCGTCGCGGTTCTGGCTGAGTTTGCGCTTGGCTTCGATCCGCTCGATCGCAATCTCAATGGCCACGATGTGGGCGAGCTCCGACGCGAGGTAATCGGCCGGCGCATCGCCCATCTTCCACGGCACCGGCTCACCCGCCTCGCTCTGGCGCGTGAGCTTCGCCACCGCCCCGCGGACGGCGTTCGTGTCGTCGAGGACCCGGATGCGGCCATGCACGTGCACGACCTCGTAGTTCCAGGTAGGCACATGGCGGTGGTGCTCGTGCTTGCTCGGGTACCAGCTGGGCGAGATGTAGCCCTGGACGCCGCGGAAGACGACCATCACCGCATCGCCCTCGCCCACCGCGCGCCAGACCGGATTGGCGCGTGCGACATGGGCCAGCAGCGTGCCGCTGGGGCCGCGCTCCGCTTCGAGCACGAAGGGCAGGTGCTCCGCTTCGAGCCCCGCGGCGGTCGCGGTGACCAGCATCCCCAGCGGGTGCTCGCGGATCAGGCGATGCCATTCCTCGGGCCGGTTTTCGGCGAACAGGGCGGGTTGGTACATGGGCGGATCCGGTTCCCGAGCGTGCTGTCAGAGGAAAAGATCGGGCGACAGCGGCTTCGACGGATCGACGGCATAGCGCGCGAAGTCGGTCTCGCCGGCCTCGCGCAGCACGTCCTCGTCGATCAGGAACCGGCCATGGAAGCCGCGGGCCTCGCGGCACAGCACCGCATGGGCGGCGTCGGCGACGATGGCCGGCGTACGGCAGCCGGACACATCGATGCCGGGGATCATGTTCAGCGCATCGGTGGCGATGACGGTCTTCGGCCATAGCGCATTGACAGCCACGCCCTGCGGGCCGAACTCGGCGGCGAGGCCGAGGGTGACGAAGCTCATGCCCATCTTGGCCAGCGTGTAACCGGTGTGCGGGCCCCACCACTTCGGGTCGAGGTTGGGCGGCGGTGCCAGCGTGAGGATGTGCGGGTTCGCCGACTTCAGCAGGTGCGGCAAGGCCTTCTGCGCGCAGAGGAAGCTGCCGCGGCTGTTGACCTGGCTCATCAGGTCGAAGCGCTTCATCGGCGTGTCGAGCGCGCCCTTCAGCCAGATGGCGCTGGCGTTGTTGACGAGGATGTCGAGCCCGCCGAAGCGCTCGACCGTCGCGGCGACAGCGGCCTCGACCTCGGCCTCCTCGCGGATGTCGCACTTGATCGCGAGGCCCTGACCGCCGGCCTCGTCGACCGCCGCGGCGGCGCTGTGGATGGTGCCGGGCAGCTTCGGGTTTGGCACCGAGGACTTGGCAGCGATGGCCACGTTCGCGCCGTCGCGGGCCGCACGCAGGGCGATGGCCAGGCCGATGCCGCGGGAGGCACCGGTGATAAGCAGGGTCTTGCCGGAGAGGCTGGGCATGCGCGCGGTCGACCGATGGGAGAGGCCAAAGAGTACCGAGTCCCGCGGGCGGAGAGGATTTGGCGTGACGCGTCGCAGCAACGTCATCCGAGCGCCTTGGCGTCCCACCTATAATCGCCGGATGGACTCCATCCGCTGGGACGCCCTTCTCGACTGGATCTCACGCCACCCGCTCGCGGCGGGCGTGGTGATCTTCCTGATCGCGTTCGGCGATGCGCTGCTGATCATCGGCGTGGCCATCCCGGCGACGCCGTTGCTCTTTGCGGTCGGCACTCTGGTGGGGCTCGGCCATATCGACGGCACCTATGCGGTGGTCTGCGCGGCGCTCGGCGCCTTCTGCGGCGACGGTGTGAGCTACCTGGCAGGACGCCGCTACGGTGATTCGCTCAAGACCCGTTGGCCGTTCGCACAGAACCCGCAGTGGCTGGCGCGCGGCGACGTCGCGTTCCGCCGGCACGGCATGAAGAGCCTCGTGATCGGGCGCTTCGTCGGCGCCATCCGACCCTTCATCCCGGCCATCGCCGGCATGGTGCGGATGCCGGCACCGAAGTACTGCTTCGCCACGGGCTTGGCGGCCATGCTGTGGGCCCTCGCGTTCCTGGCACCGGGCTGGCTGTTCGGCGCCTCGCTGGACCTGGTGGCCGCGGTGGCGGGGCGGCTCGCGATCGTCATCGGCCTGGTGCTGGTGCTCGTCGCCGCCCAGTGGGCCGTGGTGCTGTACTCGTGGCGCTGGCTGGCGCCGCGCGCGCATGGCCTGCTCGTGCGCCTGCTCGACTGGTCGCACCGCCATCCGGTGATGGGCCGCTATTCCGAAGCCCTGATCGATCCGAACCGGCGCGAATCGCCCTCCCTGCTGGTGTTTGCCGTCGCGCTGCTTTTCGGCGCCTGGGGCTTCTTCCAGCTGCTGGTTTCCGTGGGCGGCGGCGAGGCCCCGTCGCGCTTCGACCTCGTGGTCCACCAGACGATGTTCGGGCTGCGGCATCCGCTGGCCGACCCGGTGATGGGCTTCCTCGCCACGCTGGGCGACCCGATCGTGCTGGGTCCTGCCGTGGCGGCCGTGGCCGCGTGGCTTTTCTGGCGCAAGCGCCGCATCGCCGCTTGGCACTGGATCGCGGCACCGAGCTTCGCGATCGTGTTCGCCTGGGCCCTGGGGTGGCTGATCGACCTGCCGAAACCCCCGGCGGCCACGGCGGTGAGCGGGTTTTCCTTCCCCTCGCAATCCGTGCTGCTGGCGACGACGGTGTATGGCTTCTTCGCCGTGCTGGTGGCGCGCGAGATGCCCGGCCGGCGCCGTGTATGGCCTTACGTGGTGGCGGCGCTGCTGGTGGGCCTGCTCGGATTCTCGCGCCTCTACCTTGGCGCGCATTGGCTCTCCGACGTGCTCGCCGGCGCCAGCCTCGGGCTGCTGTGGATCACCGCGCTAGGCATCGCCTACCGGCGGCGCGTGGTGCGCTCGTTCTGGGTGCGCCCGGTGGCGGCGATCTTCTTCGGCCTGGTGCTGCTGGTGGGCGGTTGGCATGCCACGCGCTCGGCGGACGACCTCGTTGCTGCCTTCGACCCGCCGATCGAGCGCCAGCCCATCGACGCCGAACGCTGGATCCGTGGCGACGCGGACCTCGACCTGCCCTCCCGCCGTAACGAGCTGCGCAGTCGCGACGCCTGGCTCCTGAACGTGCAGTACGCCGGCCACCTGCCCCCCCTCGTCGAGCAACTCCGCGCGGCAGGGTGGACGCCGCTGCCGCGAGCCGACTGGCGCGGCCTGCTGATGATGTTGAACGACGACGCCACGGCGACGACGTTGGCGATCATGCCGGCAACGCACGAAGGCCACTCCGAAGCCCTGCTGATGGTGCGGCCCGGGGCGGCTCCAGAGGAGCGTGAGGTGCTGCGCCTGTGGCCGGCGCCCTATTCCCTCGGTCTTGGCGACGAACCGCTATGGCTGGGCACGGCGCAGACGCTGCGCTTCGCCCTGCGCGGGGACGGCTTCGTCAGGTATTGGGCGGCACAGGACGACCAGAGCGCGGCGTTTGCCCGGGTGGCCGCCGACACCGCGACGCTGCGCGTGGGCGACGACGGCCGCGTGCTGCGCCTGCGCGCGCCGCGCACCGCCGACTGACGCCTCAAGCCAGCTGCGGCAGCCAGCGCAGCACGGCGTCGAGGCGCAGCGAGGGGTCGTCTTCCTCGAGCAGATGGAGGCGCTGGTCGGTGTCGAGCGGCAGCAGTTCCGCGAGTCGGCACGAGACCCAGCCGGCGTCGTCGAAGCTGGCGTTGTCGGCGTAAGCGTGCGGGCCACCGGCACGTTCGAGCATCCGCCTCAACAGATCGACGAGGAACCCATGCTGCGGCTCGACGACAACGCGAGGCGTGGATGGCAGCCAGCGCACTTCGGCCACCACAAGGCCATCGGCCTGCGCGGCCGTGCTGGCGACGGCGAAGCGGCGCTCGCCCTCCACCGCGATGCCGAGCATGCCTCCGGGCTGCATGTGGAAGTCCACGATGCGCGCCTCGGTGCCGATCTCTGCGGGGTGCGCCGGGCCGCCGACTTCCGGGCCGTCGATGATCAAGGCGATGCCGAAGCTCTCGCCCTTGCGTGCGCAGCGCTTGACCATGTCGAGGTAACGCGGCTCGAAGACGCGCAAGGCCATCATCCCACCGGGCATCAGCACGGCCTTGAGAGGAAACAGCGGAAGAGAGTGCGTGGCGGCGAGGTGGTGAGCCATGGCGAACCGATCGATGCGGGCTTATGGGCAGGCCAAGGATGGTGGCGGCCCTGCCCACAAGGTCGTGACACAGGACTCAACCCGCGCATGTCGGCCATCGGGATGCGAAATCTGCGGTGGAGCCGTCAGTTCTATCGGCAACAACTCTCCATTTCGATCAATGACTTGGCGCCGAGTCTTCACTCGAATGCGGCCCACATCACGACAAAGTGTTGACAGCGCCGAAATGCCCGTGGTTTTGTCGGGTCCATGAACTTCACCACCCCGACCTTCGCTGCGCGCACCACCTCGGCCCTTCCGGCCGCGGTTCGTGACGTCGCGATTGTCGCGGTTGTCCCCGCACTTATCGCGGTTGTTGTCGTCGTCCTTCTTATTAGCCCCCTAACCGGTGCGGGATCGACGTGACCTAGAACGCAACAACAAGGTCCGAAACGAAAACCCCGCACCGGCAACGGTGCGGGGTTTCGCGTTTCAGGGCCTTCGAAAAATCCCCGAAGCCTCGAAATCGCCCGCATCCCCGTGAATTCCGATCAGATCAAATCCGGCCCGTCCCGCGCTCCCGCTCGCGCCATGCTGCGTGCCACCGGCCTGTCCGACGCCGACATCGCCAAGCCGCTGGTCGGCGTGGTGCACACGTGGTCGGACATCTCGCCCTGCAACCTGACGCTGCGCGAACTGGCGCAATCGGCCCGCGAGGGCATCCAGGCCGCGGGCGGCACGCCGGTCGAGTTCAACACCATCGCCGTCACCGACGGCATCGCCATGGGCACCACGGGCATGCGCGCCTCGCTGCCCTCGCGCGAGGTGATCGCCGATTCGATCGAACTGGCGGTGACCGGGCACTGCCTCGACGCGGTCGTGCTGCTGGTGGGCTGCGACAAGACCATCCCGGCGGCGGCGATGGCGCTGGGCCGCATGGACATCCCGGGCGTGGTGCTCTACGGCGGCACGATCCAGCCGGGCGTGTGCAAGGCGAAGAAGATCACCGTGCAGGAGGTCTTCGAAGCGGTCGGGGCGCATGCAGCCGGACGCATCGATGACGCCGAGCTGGGCGAGATCGAACGCCGCGCCTGCCCGGGCGCCGGCGCCTGCGGCGGCCAGTTCACCGCCAACACCATGGCCATGGTGCTGACGACGCTGGGCCTGTCGCCCATGGGCCTGAACGACATCCCGGCCACCGACCCGGCGAAGCGCACGGCCGCGTTCCGCTGCGGGGCGTTCGCGATGGATGCCCTGCGTGCCGGCCGCCGCCCGCGCGAAGCGATCACCGCACAGGCCCTGCGCAATGCCGCCATCACCGTGGCCGCGACGGCCGGTTCGACCAATGCCGTGCTGCACCTGCTGGCCATCGCCCATGAAGCCGGCGTGCCCTTCCCGCTGGAGGAATTCGAGGCCGCATCGCGTACGCCGGTGATCGCCGACCTGAAACCCGGCGGCCGCTTCACCGCGGTGGAGCTGCATGCCGCCGGCGGCACGGCGCGCGTGCTGGACGAGTTGCGCGCCGCCGGCCGCATCACCGACACGCCGACGATGACCGGCCAGACGCTGTTCGCGGCCGTGGACGCGGCGATGGCGAACCCGCCCGAGGCCGGCGACATCACGCCCGCCGAGGTGGTGCCGGGCTTCGCGTCGCCGCTCAAGCCGCATGGCGGCTACTCGGTGCTGTACGGCAACCTCGCGCCCGAAGGCTGCATCTGCAAGCTGCCGGCGAAGCACCGTCGCCACGAGGGCCCGGCGCGCGTGTTCGATTCCGAGGACGCCGCCTTCGCCGCCGTGCAGGCGCGCGCCATCCAGCCGGGCGACGTGGTCGTGATCCGCTTCGAGGGCCCGGCCGGCGGCCCCGGCATGCGCGAGATGCTGGCCGTCACCGCCGCGCTGGTGGGCCAGGGCCTCGGCAATGACGTCGCACTGATCACCGACGGTCGCTTCAGCGGCGCGACCCACGGCTTCATGGTCGGCCATATCAGCCCCGAGGCCGCGCGCGGCGGCCCGCTCGCGCAGCTGCGCGACGGCGACCGCGTGGTGATCGACGTCGACGCCCGCGAGATCCGCACCGACGCCGACCTCAGCGCCCGCGAACCCGCCCACATCGAACCGCGCGTGCGCCACGGCGCGCTGGCCAAGTACGCCCGCAGCGTCGCCTCCGCCAGCCGCGGGGCGATCACCACCGGTTAGCACTCCAACGCCCTCTCCCTCGCCTCTGCATTCCTCCTTCCGCCCTTCCCAACGTTTCTTCCCAAGGACCTCGCCATGACCACTGCCATCACCACGCCCGCCGCCCTGGAACACCGCACCGTCGCCGTCATCGGCTACGGCAGCCAAGGCACCGCCCACGCCAAGAACCTGCGCGACTCCGGCGTCCGCGTCATCGTCGGCCTGCGCGCCGGCGGCCCCACCGAAGCGAAGGCGAAGGCCGACGGTTTCGAAGTGCGCGAGCCCGCCGACGCCGTGCGCGCCGCCGATGTCGTCGCCGTGCTGACGCCCGACATGGTCCAGCCGCAGCTGTACCAGCAGCACATCGCGCCGAACCTGAAGGCCGGCGCCTGCCTGCTGTTCGCCCACGGCTTCAACGTGCACTACGGCCAGATCAACCCGCGCCACGACATCGACGTCGTGCTGGTGGCGCCGAAGGGCCCGGGCGCGCTGGTGCGCCGCGAATTCGAGATCGGCCGCGGCGTTCCGAGCGTTTACGCAGTGCACCAGGACCAGAGCGGGTCGGCCGAGACGATCGCGCTGGCGTATTGCTCGGGGATCGGCGGCGGTCGCGCGCAGCCGATCAAGACTACCTTCAAGGAAGAGACCGAGACCGACCTGTTCGGCGAGCAGGCCGTGCTGTGCGGCGGCGCCACCAAGCTGGTGATGGCCGGCTGGGAGACGCTGGTCGAAGCCGGCTACCAGCCCGAGATCGCCTACTACGAGTGCCTGCACGAGCTGAAGCTGATCGTCGACCTGCTGTACGAAGGCGGCGTCACTCAGATGCACCGCTTCATCAGCGAGACCGCCCAGTACGGCGACCTGACGCGCGGCCCGTACGTGGTGGACGAGCACACCCGCACGCAGATGAAGCGCGTGCTGGCCGAGATCCAGGACGGCCGCTTCGCCCGCGAGTGGATCGCCGAGTACCGCGCCGGCAACCCGAACTACCGCGCACTGAAGCAGGCCGATCTGGAGCACCCGATCGAGGCCGTCGGCCGCAAACTGCGCGCCGGCATGCCGTGGCTGAATCCGCGCGGCGAAGCCCCGGCGAATCCGTCGACCACCACCACCCCGCAGGCGACCCCCGCCGAGGCCGGTGCATGAACGGAGCCGAGTGGCTGGTGAAGGCGCTCGAGGCCGAAGAGGTCGACACCCTCTTCGGCTATCCGGGCGGCTGCATCATGCCCTTCTACGACGCCCTGCTCGGCAGCACGATGAAGCACGTGCTGGTGCGCCATGAGCAGGCCGCCGCGCTGGCCGCGAACGGCTACGCGCGCCACAGCGGGCGCGTCGGTGTCTGCGTCGCGACCTCTGGGCCCGGCGCGTCGAACCTCGTCACCGGCATCGCCGACGCGCTGCTGGATTCGGTGCCGATGGTCTGCATCACCGGGCAGGTGCCGACGCACCTGATGGGCACCGACGCCTTCCAGGAACTCGACGTGTTCGGCATGACCCTGCCGATCGTCAAGCACAGCTACTTGCCGCGCTCGGTCGATGAATTGCCGGCCGTGCTGCACGAGGCCTTCCATCTGGCGCGCAGCGGGCGCCCCGGCCCGGTGCTGATCGACCTGCCGAAGGACGTGCAGCTGGCGAAGGCCGACCACCTGCCGGCGCCCGCACCGCTGATCAGCCCGCCGGTGGTGAACGCCGTGCCGGTGGGACTGGTGGAAGCGCTGGCCCTGATCGCGCGCTCGAAGAAGCCGGTGGTGTACGGGGGAGGCGGCATCGCCATCGCCGATGCGACGAAGGCTTTCCGCCGCTTCATCGCCGCCACGAAGATGCCGACCGTGCTGACGCTGCGCGGCCTGGGTGCCCTGCCCTTCGACCACCCGCTGTTCCTCGGCATGCTGGGCATGCACGGCTCGCGCGCGGCGAACCTGGCCGTGCAGGAAAGCGATTTGCTGATCGTGGTCGGCGCCCGCTTCGACGACCGCGCCACCGGCAAGCTGGCCGAGTTCGCCCCGCACGCCAAGGTGATCCACCTCGACGCGGACCTGGGCGAGATCAACAAGCTGCGCCGTGCGGACGTCTCGGTGCATGGCCGCATCGACAACAGCCTGAACGCGCTGTGCGCCGCGATCAGCCGCTGCGACGAGTGGCGCACCCTGTGCGCGGACCGCGTGCACAAGCACGCCGCCCGCTACGACGCGCCGGGCACCGACATCTACGCCCCGGCCCTGCTGAAGCGCATCTCGGAGCTGGCGCCCGACGCGATCGTGGCCTGCGACGTGGGCCAGCACCAGATGTGGGTGGCACAGCATTGGGGCTTCAAGGACCCGACGCATCATCTGAGCAGCGCAGGCCTCGGGACGATGGGCTTCGGCCTGCCGGCAGCGATCGGTGCACAGCTGTCGAACCCCGGCGCCACCGTCGTGTGCGTCAGCGGCGACGGCAGCATCCAGATGAACATCCAGGAACTGGCCACCGTCGCGCGCGAGCGCCTGCCGATCAAGATCGTGCTGCTCGACAACCAAGCGCTGGGCATGGTGCGGCAGTGGCAGGAGCTGTTCTTCCAGGAGCGCTACTCCGCCGTCGATCTGTCGGACAACCCGGACTTCGGGCTGATCGCACAGGCCTACCGCATCCCCGCGATGCGCTTGGACGCCCGTGCCGACCAAGAAGCCACGCTCGCCGAATTCCTCGGCATCGACGGCCCGGCCTTCCTGCACGTCGCCATCGACCAGAAGGCCAACGTGTGGCCGCTGGTGCCGCCCAACAAATCCAATACCGAAATGCTCGATGCCCCGGCGCAGGCCGAGGCCGTCGCCCATGACGAGAGCAAGGAGTTCGTCCATGCACTACCAACTTGACGTGACCCTGCGCCAGAGCGAAGGCGCGCTGGCCCGCGTGCTGGGCACTGCCCAGCGCCGCGGCTACTGGCCGCTGTCGATGCAGGCCGAGACCGACCCCCGCGCCACGGCGTGGACGCTGTCCATGAAGGTGGAGAGCGAGCGCTCGGCGCACGGCCTGAAGTCGCAGCTCGACAAGCTGCACGACTGCCTTGCGGTGGAGGTGGCGCCATGTCGCTGATGCAGTTCTGCGACGGCGAGATCGCCGAGGCCGAAGCCTTCAGCGTTCCGCTGACCAGCCACGCGCTGCACTACGGCACGGGCGTGTTCGAAGGCATCCGCAGCTATGCCACCGACGACGGCGGTGCGGCGGTGTTCCGCCTGCCCGAGCATCTGGAGCGCATGCGCAAGGGCGCCGAGGCGCTCGGCATGAAGTTCGACGTGTCGCAGGCCACTGAAGCCGTTCTGGCCACGCTGCGCGCCAACGGCCACCGCGACGCTTACATCCGGCCGCTGCTGTGGTTCAACGCGGGCGGGCTGGGCCTGGACGTCGACAAGCTCTCCGAGCGCTTGATGGTGGCCACCCTGCCGTGGACCTCGCATCTGGGCACGCACCGCGTCCGTCTCACGGTCTCGTCCTTCCGCCGCAACCCGGCCAAGGCGCTGCCGCCGCTGAAGCTCTGCGGCAACTACGTGAACTCGATCCTGGCCAAGCGCGAAGCCACCCAGCGCGGCTTCGGCGAGGCGCTGTTCGTCGACGATGGCGGCTTCGTCGTGGAGTGCACCGGCGAGAACGTGTTCATGGTGAAAGATGGCCACGTCACCGCCGTCGAGCACGGCGACGCCCTGCCCGGCATCACCCGCGACACCGTGATCCAGCTCACCGGCGCCGAATCGCGCCCGGTGCGGATCGAGGAACTGAAGGCCGCTGACGAAGTGTTCCTGACCGGCACCTCGGCCGAGATCGCGCGGGTCGAGGCCATCGACGAGCGCGTGTTCGCCGGCTCGCCCTTCGGCGATGCGCTGTCCACCCGCTATGCCGACATCGTCCGTGGCCGCAGTGAAGCGGCCCGTCACTGGCTGACGAGGGTCTGATGCCGCTGGACGCCGCCCGCGCCGACGTGACCGCCAGCGACGTGCTGGCGGCCAGCGCGCGCCTGCGGCGCTACCTGCCGCCGACGCCGCTGCATTACGCCGAGCGCTTCGGCTGCTGGCTGAAGCTGGAGAACCTGCAGCGGACCGGCGCCTACAAAGTGCGCGGCGCGTTGAACGCGCTGCTGGCGGCCCGCGAACGCGGTGATCGCCGCACGGTGATCACCGCCTCGGCCGGCAACCACGCGATGGGCCTGGCTTGGGCGGCGCGCGAGTTGAAGGTGCCGGTCATCACCGTCATGCCGGTGACCGCGCCCGTCGTGAAGGCGCAGGGCGTGGCCTTCCTCGGCGCGACCGTGCGCCAGAGCGGCCAGACCTACGACGAAGCCAAGGCCCACGCGCTGCAGCTGGCCGAGCAGCACGGCTTCCGCTACCTCTCTGCCTTCGATGATCCGGACGTCATCGCCGGCCAGGGCACGCTGGGCATCGAACTCGCCGCGCACGCGCCCGAAGCGGTGCTGGTGCCGATCGGCGGCGGCGGCCTCGCGGCCGGCGTGGCGCTCGCGCTGAAGTCGCAGGGCGTGCGCATCATCGGCGCGCAGGTCGAAGGCGTGGATGCGATGGCCCGCGCCTTGAAGGGCGATGCCTCGCCGATCGCACCGAAAGCCACGCTGGCCGACGGCACCCGTGTCGCCGAAGCCGGAACGCTGACGCGCGAAATCCTCTCGCGCTTGCTCGACGACCTGATCATCGTCCGCGAGGCCGAGCTGCGCGAGACGCTGGCCCGCCTGATGCTGGAAGAACACATCGTCGCCGAAGGCGCCGGCGCGCTGGCGCTGGCGGCCGGCCGCCGCGTGGCCAGCCGTCGCAAGGTGGCCGTCGTCTCCGGCGGCAACATCGATGCCGCGGTGTTCGCACAGCTGCTGCTCGATACCCGCCCGCGCCCGCCGCGGCCACCGCGTCGTCGCGCCGCCGACCCGTTCACCGCCGAGGCGCCCGCCTCGCGCCCCGCCCTTCCGCCGGTCGCACCGGCGACCGGCCCCGCTTTCGCCAACGCCACCCCTGGTCGTTCGGCGACGGCGGCGGTGCCCCTCCCCGGCATCGCCGCCACTTTCTCCAAGACCCCTGAAGGATCCCTGCCATGAGCCCCGCACCGGAGCGCATCCGCATCTTCGACACCAGCCTGCGCGACGGCGAGCAATCGCCCGGCTGCAGCATGGACGCCGCCCAGAAACTGCGCTTCGCGCTCGCCCTGGCCGAGCTCGGCGTCGACACGCTCGAAGCCGGCTTCGCCGCCAGCTCGGACGCCGATGCCGACGGCATTACCCGCGTCGCGCGCGCGCTCCGCGGCACCGGCACCGGGGTGTGTAGCCTCGCCCGCTGCCGGCCCGGCGACATCGAAGCCTCGGCCAAGGCCCTCGAACACGCCGAAGCTCCGCGCATCCACGTCTTCATCGCGACCAGCCCGCTGCACCGCCAGCACAAGCTCGGCTTCTCGCAGGCCGAAGTGGTCGATGCGGCCGTCCGCGCGGTCGAGCACGCGCGCCGGCTGGTGGACGACGTCGAGTTCTCGGCGGAAGACGCCATCCGCACCGAGCCGGAATTCCTCGAAGAGGTCTTCCGTGCCGCGGCGAAAGCCGGCGCCCGCACGCTGAATGTGCCGGACACGGTCGGCTACACCACGCCCGCCGAGATCGAGGCCCTGTTCCGCCGCCTGCGCGCGGCCATCGGCGACGAGGCCATCCTCTCGACGCATTGCCACAACGATCTCGGCCTGGCCGTCGCCAACTCGCTGGCGGCGATCGCCGGCGGCGCCCGTCAGGTGGAATGCACGATCAACGGCATCGGCGAGCGCGCCGGAAATGCCGCGCTGGAGGAACTGGTCATGGCGCTGAACGTGCGCGCCGACCGCTTCCCCTTCCGCACCGGCATCGACACGACGCGCCTCGTCCCGACCTCGCGCCTGCTGACGCGCATCACCGGCATGGCGGTCCAGCGCAACAAGGCGATCGTCGGCGCCAACGCGTTCGCCCATGAGAGCGGCATCCACCAGCACGGCATGCTGAAGCACCGCGACACCTACGAAATCATGCGTCCCGAGACGGTCGGCTGGGCGCGCTCGCAGATGGTGCTGGGCCGGCACAGCGGCCGGGCCGCGGTGAACGAGCGCCTGGGCTTCCTCGGCTTCTCGCTCGACGAAGCGGCCGCCGAGCGCCTGTTCGCCCGCTTCAAGACGCTGGCCGAGAAAAAGAAGGAAGTCTTCGATGCCGACCTCGAGGCGCTGGTGCTGGGCGAGGACGCGAACGCGGCAGGCTGGCAGCTCACCGCCTTCCACCTGAGCACGGGCGCCGGCCAGGGCGAGCAGCCGGCCGCCGCCATCGAGCTGCGCGATCCGCAGGGCGAATCGCACTTCGGGCGCGGCAGCGGCGACGGCCCGGTGCACGCGTTGTTCGCTGCGCTGACCGAAGCCCGCGGCATGCATGTCGACGTCGAGAGCTACGCCGTGCACAGCGTCAGCAGCGGCGAAGACGCGCAGGGCCAGGCCAGCTTGAGCACCCGCCACCACGGCGAGGAGCTGACGGCGAGCGCCACCAGCACCGACATCCTCGAAGCCAGCGCCCTCGCGTGGCTGGCTCTGGCGCAGCGCATCGCGCGCCGCCCTGGCCCCGCCGTGGCGCCGACCCGCGACATCGCCGCCTCGGAGGCCCGCGCATGAGCACGCCGCGCACCCTGTTCGAAAAGTTGTGGGACGCGCATTGCGTCCGCGAGGAAAGCGAGCGCGCGCCGGCCATCCTCTACATCGACCTGCACCTGCTGCACGAGGTGACCAGCCCCCAGGCCTTCACCGAACTCTCGGCCCGCGGCCTGAAGGTGCGCCGCCCGGAACGCCACAAGGCCACGCTGGACCACAGCACACCGACGACGGCCGCCGATGCCTCGGGCCACCTCGCCTACATCACCCCGCAGGCCGAAGCGCAGGTGGAGGCCTTGCGTGCGAACTGCAAAGCGCAAGGCATCGAGCTGTTCGACTGGGACAGCGGCAAGCGCGGCATCGTCCACGTGGTCGGCCCTGAGCTGGGCCTGACGCAACCGGGCATGACCATCGTCTGCGGCGACAGCCACACGGCCACGCACGGCGCCTTTGGTTCGCTGGCCTTCGGCATCGGCAGCAGCGAAGTCGGCCATGTCATGGCCACGCAATGCCTGCTGCAGCGAAAGCCCAAGACGCTGGCGATCACCGTCGACGGCCGCCTGCCGGCCGGATGCAGCGCGAAGGACCTGATCCTCCACATCATCGGTCGCATCGGCGTCGCCGGCGGCACCGGGCAGGTCATCGAGTACCGCGGCACGGCCATCGAAGCGCTGTCGATGGAAGAGCGCATGACGGTGTGCAACATGAGCATCGAAGCCGGCGCCCGCGCCGGCCTGATCGCCGTCGACGAAACCACCATCGCATGGCTACGCGGCCGTGAGCGTGTGCCGCAGGGTGAGGCCTTCGAGGCCGCGGCCAGTGCATGGCGCGCGTGGCGAAGCGACGAGGGCGCGTGCTTCGACGCCGAAGTGCGCATCGACGCCGGCGACGTGCGCCCCACGCTCACCTGGGGCACGCACCCGGGGCAGGTGGTCGCGGTCGATGCGGCGCTGCCGAAGGCCGCGCCGGAGACCGTGGGCGCGCTGTCCTACATGGGCTTCGAAGGCGGCGCGCCGCTGGCCGGCCAGCCGGTGGACGTGGTCTTCGTCGGCAGCTGCACCAATGGCCGCCTCTCGGACCTGAGGGAGATGGCCGCCGTGCTGCGCGGCCGTCGCGTGCATCCGCGCGTGCGCATGCTCGTGGTGCCGGGCTCCGATGCCGTGAAGCGTGAGGCCGAGGCGGAAGGCATCGACCGCCTGGTCCGCGAGGCCGGTGCGGAATGGCGCGAGCCGGGCTGTTCGATGTGCATCGCCATGAACGGCGACACGGTGAAGCCCGGACAGCTCGCGGTGAGCACGAGCAACCGCAACTTCGAAGGACGCCAGGGCAAGGGCGCGCGCACCGTGCTCGCCTCGCCCGCCAGCGCCGCCGCCGCCGCAATCGCAGGCTGTATCGCCGATCCGCGCACCTACGCCACCCCGCCGGCCGTCGCCGAGGAGGCCACCGCATGAATCCGTTCCGCACCCTCGAATCGCCGATCGTCGGCCTGCCGCGCGCCAACATCGACACCGACCAGATCATCCCCGCGCGCTTCCTGACCACCACGACGCGCGATGGTCTTGGCCGGCACGCGTTCCACGACTGGCGCTACGACGAGCAAGGCACGCCGCGCGCCGATTTCGTGCTGAACCGCCCGGAGCACCGCGACGCCCGCATCCTCGTCGCCGGGCGCAACTTCGGCTGCGGCAGCTCGCGCGAGCACGCCCCCTGGGCCCTGCTGGACGCCGGCATCCGCGTGGTCATCAGCAGCGAGATCGCAGACATCTTCCGCAACAACGCGCTGAAGAACGGCCTGCTGCCGGTCGTTCTGCCGGAAGCCGTGGTCGACACGCTGCTGGCCCAACCCGGCCTGCGCCTGCAGGTGGATGTCGCCAAGCGCCGCGTCTACTGGCCCGACGGCGAGCACGTGACGTTCCCCATCGACGCCTTCGCCCAGACCTGCCTGCTCGAGGGCGTCGACGAGCTGGGCTACCTGCTGGCCCAGGACGCCGCCATCACCGCCTTCGAGGAGCGCCGCCATGCCGCGTGAGATCCGCATCACCGTCCTGCCCGGCGACGGCATCGGCCCAGAGGTCACCGCGGCGGCCGTGGCCGTCCTGCAGGCCGTCGGGCAGCGATTCGGCCAGACCTTCCGCATCGAGGAGGCACTGATCGGTGGTGCCGCCATCGACGCCACCGGGCAGGCCCTGCCACCGGCGACCGCCGAGGCCTGCGACCGCGCCGACGCCGTGCTGCTCGGTGCCGTCGGCGGGCCGAAGTGGAGTGATCCGAAGGCCCCGGTGCGGCCCGAGCAAGGGCTGCTGGCCCTGCGCAAGCAGCTCAACGTGTACGCCAACCTGCGCCCGGTGAAGCCGCATCCAGCGACGCTCAAGCATTCCGCCATCAAGGCGGAGGTGTTGCAAGGTGTCGATCTCGTGGTCGTGCGCGAGCTCACCGGTGGCAGCTACTTCGGGCGCAAGGAACGCCACGCCGATCGTGCCGTGGATGTCTGCGAATACAGCGTCGCCGAGATCGAGCGCGTCGCCCGCCATGCCTTCCGCCTCGCGCGCACGCGTCGCGGCAAGGTCACCTCGGTCGACAAAGCGAATGTGCTGGAGACCTCGCGCCTGTGGCGCGAGACGGTCTCCCACGTACATCGCGCGGAGTTTCCCGACGTCGTGCTCGAGCACCAGCTCGTGGATTCGATGGCCATGCACCTGATCTCGCGGCCCCGCGACTACGACGTGGTGGTCACCGAGAACCTGTTCGGCGACATCCTCACCGACGAAGCGGCGATGCTCGCGGGCTCCATGGGCCTGCTGCCCTCGGCTGCCCTCGGGGACGGGCCGCGCGGGCTTTACGAACCCATCCACGGCAGCGCGCCGGACATCGCCGGCCAGGGCATCGCCAACCCCATCGCCGCCATCCTGAGCGTCGCGATGCTGTTGCGGCATTCGCTGTCCCTTCACCGCGAAGCGGAGGCCGTCGAAAGTGCCGTTTCCGCCGTATTGGCAGCGGGCGAAAGCGACACCGCCCAGCGCGCACGCGACCTCGGTGGCACGGCGACGACTGCAGCCCTGACCTCGGCGGTGCTGGCCGCCCTCACCGCGGCTCCGTCTGCAACAGCCTCCGCGAAGGACACGGCCGAAGCCGCGTTCCCGGCAGTGGAGCTGCGCGACTGAGACGCCGCAGAGCAGAGCCCTCTCGACCCATGCTGCATCGCGTCATCAATGGCGGATTTGATTGCCGCGCTGCAGCATGAAAAGGCAGAAAAAGTCATCGCCTCGAGGCGAGGTGCTTGCGCGCCCAGCGACCATACGCTAGCGTCCGTTCCGCGATGCACCGGGCGCCCCAGGGGATGACAGCGCCCGCATCGTGAAGCCGGCCTCCGGTTTCCGTCGGACGCAGCGGGGAACACCCCGCGGCGATCACCACGCCACAGGGGAAAATCGATGAACCATCTCGCTCGCCGCACCACGCGGCGGTGTGCCGCCGCGCTCGCGCTCGTCGCGATCGCCGCGCCCACCCTCGCCAGCACGCTGAACCAGAACGTCTCGTGGACCGTCGACCGCGCCGGCACCACGGCCAAGTACCGCGTCGTCGCCTACGGCGATTCGATCTACGCCGGCTACAACGGCTCCGTCTCCAATGCCGCGCGCTGGGCCGCGCCGACGGTGGATTCCGAGTACCTCTCTGCGCGCTGGAACGCCGACATCGAGAGCATCCGCCGCACCAAGTCTGGCGCCGTGGCGCGCGATGTCTACGAGAACAAGATCGTCGCCGAGCGGTCCTGGATGCAGGCGGCTTCGACGCGCGTGGTCACGTTCGAAATGTGCGGCAACGACGGGCTGCAGGCGCGCACCGCCTTCAAGGACCAGAGCGGCACCTGCAATTACGCCGTGCTCGACAACGCGGTCAACAGCTGCAAGACCTACGTCGCCGCGTCGATGGACTACATCAACGCCAACGCCCATCCGAACACGCGCCTCAAGGTCATCTCGAACCTCTACTACCCGGGCTACAACGCCGACAACGTGCAGAGCACCTGCCGCGATTCCAGCACCGGCCAGACCGTCAACCTGCGCGACCGCTTCCTGCCGGCCATCACCCGGATGAACTACTGGATGTGCGAGTACGCCCGCCAGAAGGGCTTCCAGTGCGCCGACAGCTTCGCCCAGTACATGGGCGCGGACTTCGACAGCAACGGCGACGGCCAGGTCGATTCCGATGCGCTCCGCTACGTGCCGGGCGATACCGAGGCGGCCTACGTGCAGCGCATCACGGTGGCGCTGCGCAGCACGCTGCGCGACGCCAACACGCACTTCGTCTCGTCGACGACCAGCGCCGACTACATCCAGTCGGACGACGTGCATCCGACCTACAGCGGCCCGACCGTCAGCGCCGGCCTCTGGGGCGGCAGCACCGGCACCGGCGCACCGCGCTACCCGACCATCACCAACGGCCGCAATCCGATCTGGAACACCTTCGGCCATGAGCGGATGGGTTGGGCGCTGTCGGTCTACAACCCGGCCAGCCCCTGAGCCGCACCACCTGTCGCATGGCGCTATCGCCGAACGACCGCCACGCCCCGTCGTCCCTCGCGGACGACGAGGGCGTGCGCATTCTTCGCAAGCCCGGCTCGCGTTTCGGTGTCGAGGCCCGTTGGGCCATCGGCATCGCCGCCGTGGTCGGCGCGACGGTGGCGGTGTCGCTCTGGACCTCGCGAAGCGAAGCGCTCGCGGGCGATGCCGTCGTCGTTGCCAGCGCCGGTGCCTCGGCAAACACCGCTACACCCGCGATGGAGCCGGCTCGCCCTGAAGTGGCCGGCGCCGAGCACCGTCTGGAGATTTCGCCCACCGCCGCTGACGTCGCGGCGCGCGTGCCCAGCGGCGACCCCAACGATCTCGCGAGCTATTTCCGCCCCGGCGATCCCGTGCCTTCCACCGCGAACCTGATCAAAGCGATGAACGAGGCCGGCATCCGTTCGGGCATCGCGGCCTTCAACCCGCCGGGCACCAGCCCGCCGCTCGAGGGACTCGCCGTCCCTGCGGATTTCGAACTCCCGCCCGGTTACGTGCGCCACCACCAGGCCACCGATGAGGGCGACACCATCGAGCCGATCCTGATGTTCTCGCCCGACCTCGTGCTGCGTGACGCCCAGGGCCGTCCGATCCCCCTGCCGGCGAACCGCGTCGTGCCGCCGGAGCTGGCGCCCCCGGGCCTGCCGCTGCGCTGGGTCCGCCCCGGCAAGTCTTGATGCCGGCCACGAACGCCAGCGCACGCTGGCCGATCCCCGCAAGCCTCCTCGCCACCGCCGCGCTAGTCGCGGCCTTCGCCGCCATCGAAGCCGCGTGGCCGCTCGCCGCCGTCCTGTTCGTCCCGTGGCTGTGGGCGCTCGACCGCGCGCGGTCTTGGCGCGGCGTCGCGGCGCAAGGCTTGGCGATGACCGTGCTGTTCACCGCCGCGGTCTTGTGGTGGTTCGCCATCGGCATCGGGCAGTTCACCGGTGTTGGCACCGGCCTCGCGGCCGCCGCGCTGCTGCTGGCGGCCCCGCTGCTGCAGCCGCAGATCCTCGTCTTCGCGCTGGTCCGCCACGCCGTCGGCCGCGCGCACGGGCCGATGCTGCGCGCGCTCGCGGGTGCTGCCGCGTGGGTGGCCACGGAAGCGCTGTGGCCGAAGCTGCTCGGCGACACGCTCGGCCACGGCCTGCACCCGGCCGATGCGCTGCGACAGGCTGCGGACCTCGGCGGCGCCACCGGCCTCACCGTCGTGGTGCTGCTGACCAACGAAGCCATCGCCCACGCCCTCGCGCGACGCCGCGACGGCCTGCGGGCCTGGGGCGCGCCGCTGGCTTTGGGCACGTTGATGCTCGGCGCGGTGGCCGGCTACGGCGCGTGGCGCCTCGAGGCCTTGCGCACGCCGCCGGCACCGGAGACCGCCGTGCTGCGCGTGGCGATGGTGCAGGCCAGCCTTACCGACTACGAAGCGCGACGCCGCGAGCAGGGCGCCTATGCCGTGGTGCGCGAGGTGCTGGACACGCACTTCGGCCTGTCGGCCTCGGCCTTGCGCGACCACGGCGCCGACGTGCTGCTGTGGTCGGAAACGGTCTATCCCACCACCTTCGGGCAGCCGCGCAGCGAGGACGGCGCCGCCTTTGACGCCGAGATCCAGGGCTTCGTCGATGCGATGGGCGTGCCACTGGTGTTCGGCACCTACGAGCAGGACACGCTCGGTGAATACAACGCCGCCGTGTTCCTCGAGCCCGGTCGCGGCCGGCTCGGCAGCTATCGCAAGACCCACCCGTTCCCGCTGACGGAGCATGTGCCCGAATGGCTCGATGGGCCGGCGCTGCGCAGCGCCCTGCCGTGGACCGGCGGCTGGCGCGCGGGTGATGGCGCGCGCGTGCTGCCGCTGCGCAGCGGCGACGGTCGCGAAGTGAACGTGCTGCCGCTGATCTGTCTCGACGATGTGCACCCACAACTCGCCATCGACGGTGCGCGGCTGGGCGCCCAGGCCATCCTCGGGATGTCCAACGACTCGTGGTTCACCGAGGCCCCGCTCGGGGCCCGCCTGCACCTCGCGGTGGCGGCCTTCCGCAGCGTCGAGACCGGCCTGCCGCAGCTTCGCGTGACCACCAACGGCTTCAGCGCCGTCATCGACGAGACCGGCGAGGTGCTGGTGCATACCGCGATGGGGCAGCAGGCGGTGCTCACCGGCTTCCTGCTGGCACGCGATCCCAAGCCGACCCTGATGGTTCGCTGGGGCGACTGGGTGGGGCGTGCCGGCCTCGCCTTCCTGTTCGCCTTGGCCCTGTGGCGCGGGCTTTCAGCCCTCGGAGAACGCGCGCTGCGGCCGACGGCGGCCCCCACCGTGTTCGCCGTCGTGCTCATGCCGCCGCCGCTGCGCGTCGCGGTGATCGCGCTTCGCGCCGTGGCGCTGGCGGGGCTGGTGGCCTTGGCCTACGACATGGCCACGCGCATCGGCTGGCAGGTGGCGTCCCTGGCCCAGCTCCGCGGCTACGGCCTGTTCGTCGTGCTGCCCCTGTTGCTGGCCTGGGGCCTGCGTCGCTGGGGGCGCAGTGAGCTACGCTTCGAGTCGGCGCACGTCGTCATCGATCGGCCGCGCGAACGCATCGAGATCCCGCGCGGCGCGATCGCCGCACTCCAAGCCTGGCGCCTGCCCCTGCCTTCGCCGGGGCTCGATCTGGTGCTTGGCTCGGGCCGACGCTGGTCCATGGCGCTGGCGTCGCCTTCAGCGGCCGGCGATGCGTGGCGCGGCGGCCTCGCGACGGGACGCCTCGCCGCGGTCGCCGAGCAGCGCGCGCGCGCCCATCGCCCGCGCTGGGACCACGCGCTGCTGAAGTTCGGCCTGTTCCCGCTGCTTCCCGCCCTGATCGCCTTCCGCCTGCACCAAGTGATCGCGTTCGGCGGCTTCTTCGGCGAATGGCTGACCTATGGTCCCGCGGCGTGGTTCACCGGCCTCGCGATCTGGTGGGCGGCGTGGTCCTTGGGATTGATGTTGTTCGCCGCCGCGCTGCGCATCGCACTCGAGGGCATCGCCTTCGGCGCGTCATGGTTCGCGGCGCCCGCGCGGCAGACGATGCTGCGCGAAGCGGGCGAGTGGCTGCTGCGCGGGCTCTACTACGTCGGCGCGCCAACGGCGCTCGTTTGGCGCTTGCTGGCGGGTTGATCAGCCGCGAAGCGCGGCAAGGAACCGCCGCGGCGCATCCTCGAAGCCACCGTTCGACATGAACACGACGTGGTCGCCTTCGCGTGCGTCGGCGGCGAGGCTGGCGATCATGGTCTCGACATCGGGCACGGTGCGTGCGGCACCGCGCACGGCGCCAACGACCTTCGCGGCATCCCACGGCAGGTTCGGGCGATGCAGGAACACCGTGGCGTCGGCCGGGTCGAGCGAGGGCGCCAGCGCATCGGCATGTGCGCCGAGGCGCATCGAATTGCTGCGCGGCTCCAGCGCGGCGATCACGCGCGCGCTGCCGACCTTCGCACGCAGGCCGTCGAGCGTAGTGCGGATGGCCGTCGGGTGGTGGGCGAAGTCGTCGTAAACGGTGACGCCGCGCGCCGTGCCGATCACTTCGAGGCGGCGCTTGGCGCTGGCGAAACCGGCGAACGCGGGCAGCAGCGCCTGGGCATCGCAACCCACCGCCGCAGCGGCCGCCAAGGCAGCGAGCGCGTTCATCACGTTGTGGCGGCCCACCAGCGGCCAGTCGACGGCACCGAGTTCAACGCCGCGATGCGCGACGACGAAGCGCGACCCGTCGGCGGCCAGCAGGCGGGCGGTCCAGTCCAGCGTCGCGCCACCGGGCGTCGCGACCTCGGGCCGGCCTTCGGCATCGACGATCCCGAAGCGCTCCACCGGGGTCCAGCAGCCCATGGCCAGCACCTCGGCCAGCGCGGCATCCTCACCGTTGACGACGAGCCGCCCACGCCCCGGCACGATGCGCACGAGGTGGTGGAACTGGCGCTGGATCGCCGCGAGGTCGGGGAAGATGTCGGCGTGGTCGTACTCGAGGTTGTTCAGCACCGCCACCGTCGGGCGGTAGTGCACGAACTTGCTGCGCTTGTCGAAGAACGCGGTGTCGTATTCGTCGGCTTCCACCACGAACTCGCTGCCACTGCCGAGGCGCGCGGACACGCCGAAATTCTCCGGCACGCCGCCCACGAGGAAGCCCGGATCGCGGCCGGCGGATTCGAGCAGCCAGGCCAGCAGCGAGGTCGTGGTGGTCTTGCCGTGCGTGCCGGCGACGGCGAGCGTCTCGCGGCCGCGCAGCACGTGTTCCGAAAGCCACTGCGCGCCCGAGGTGTAGCGCATGCCGGCGTCCAGCACCTGCTCGACCGCCGGATTGCCGCGCGACAGCGCGTTGCCGACGACGACTTCGTCGACCCCGGCGCTGATGTTGGACGGCGCGTAGCCCGAAGCGAGCGAGATGCCCAGCTGCTCGAGCTGGGTGCTCATCGGCGGATACACGTTCTGGTCCGAGCCTTCGACGTCGTGGCCGAGCTCGCGCGCCAGGGCGGCGATGCCGCCCATGAAGGTGCCGCAGATGCCGAGGATGTGGAGCCGCAACGCCTTATCGCTGCGGCAGAGCCGAGACGATGCGCTGGAACACGTCGTCGAGAGCGCCCACGCCATCGACGACGGCCAGGCGGCCGCGCGACTGGTAAAAGCCCGCGACCGGCGCGGTCTGCTGGGCGTAAACGTCGAGGCGCTTGCGCACGGTTTCCGGATGGTCGTCGGCGCGACCTTCGGCCGCGTAGCGGATCTCGCAGCGGCCGACGATCACTTCGTTCGGCACTTCGAACTTCACGACGGCGTCGAGCGGCTGGCCGATGCGGCCGAGCAGCGCGTCGAGCGCATCCGCCTGGGCGAGGTTGCGCGGGTAGCCGTCGAGGATGAAGCCCTTGGCGGTGTCCGGCTTGGCGAGGCGCTCTTCGAGCATGCCCAGCACGATGTCGTCGGACACCAGCTGGCCGGCATCCATCACGGCCTTGGCCTGCAGGCCGAGCGGCGTGCCTTCCTTGACGGCGGCGCGCAGCAGGTCACCGGTCGAGATGTGGGCGATGTTGAAGTGCTCGCGCAGGCGGGTGGCCTGCGTGCCCTTGCCCGAACCCGGGGCGCCGAGGAAGACGAGTCGCATGAAGAGGCTCCATAAACGATGACGCACGGCACCGTCTTCACCCCCAACGCGATACGGAGGGCCGCCGACAGGCCGTGCGGACGAGGTCACGCTAGCGGCCCCGGGTGGTGAAGTCAAACAGGAAACGCTTCAATGGCAGGCCCGGGCCGCAGCACGCGCGCCCCGCCCCACGGAGTTCCCCCATGCCGAAAGGCCACCTGCTCTACGCCCAGTCGGGCGGCGTCACCGCCGTCATCAACGCCACGGCCAGTGCCGTCCTCGCCACCGCGCGCGCCCACAAGGTGCCGACGCTGTGGGCGAAGAACGGCATCCTCGGCGCCCTGCGCGAGGAGCTCTACGACACCCGCAAGTTGAAGGCCGCCGAGATCAAGGCCCTCGCCCACACCCCGGGCGGCGCCTTCGGCAGCTGCCGGTTCAAGCTGAAGTCGATCGAGCAGGACCGCGCCCAGTACGAGCGCCTGATTGACGTCTTCCGCGCGCACGACATCCGCTGGTTCCTCTACAACGGCGGCAACGACTCGGCCGACACCGCACTGAAGCTCTCGAAGGTCGCCTCCGAGCTCGGCTACCCGCTGACCTGCATCGGCGTGCCGAAGACGGTCGACAACGACCTCGTGGTGACCGACTGCTGCCCGGGCTTCGGCTCGGCGGCGAAGTACACGGCCGTTTCCGTCGCCGAGGCCGCGCTCGACGTCGCCGCGATGGCGGACACGTCGACCAAGGTCTTCGTCTACGAGGTGATGGGCCGACACGCCGGCTGGCTGGCTGCAGCGGCGGGCCTCGCCGGCCGCGGCGAGGACCAGGCGCCGCACGTGATCCTGTTCCCCGAGAACGCCTTCGACGAGGCGGCCTTCCTCGCCAAGGTGCAGGCCGTGGTGAAGAAGGTCGGCTACTGCGTCGTGGTGGTATCCGAGGGCATCCAGCACGCCGACGGCCGCTTCGTGGCCGAGGCCGGTGGCAAGGACGCGTTCGGGCATTCACAGCTCGGCGGCGTCGGCCCGATGCTGGCCGCGCTGTGCAAGGACAAGCTGGGCGTGAAGGTGCACTGGACCGTGCCCGACTACCTGCAGCGTTCGGCTCGCCACCTCGCCAGCAAGACCGACCTGCAACAGGCGCTGGCGGTCGGCAAGGCGGCCGTGGAGCTGGCCCTGGCCGGCAAGAACGGCGTGATGCCGACCATCCAGCGCACCAGCGACAAGCCCTATCGCTGGAAGATCGTGCCGCACCCGCTTTCCGAGATCGCGAACCACGAGAAGATCATGCCGAAGGCCTTCATCCGCAAGGACGGTTTCGGCATCACCGAGGCCTGCCGCACCTACTTGGAGCCGCTGATCCGCGGCGAAGCCCCGCCGCCCTACGGCAAGGACGGCCTGCCGGCTTTCGTGCGCCCGACCCTGCCGCTGCTGCCAAAAACGCTGCCGGCATGGTCAAAGTGAGTTGACGGGCCCCCCGGGGCGCTGGACAGCGCCCCGGACGTGGCTATCCTCAAGCCATCGTCGATGGAGCGTGCATCCGGCATGGCGGCTTCCCCGCAGCGCGACCCAAGCATCACCGCACGTCTCCGCGCCTCGCTCACGGGCATCGGTGGGCGGCTCTTGGCGTCCATGCTGGTGGCCAGCACGCTGATCAGCACGGCGGTCGCCGGTGTCGAGGTCTGGGCTGGCTACCAGGACGACCTGCGCGAGCTCGAGGCCGACATCGAGCGCATCAGCCGCGCCAGCCTCGATCCGATCGCGCTCTCGCTGTGGAACTACGACGACGCCCAGCTGCGGCTGCAGCTCGACGGCATCCGCCAGCGCCCCTACGTCGCCGCGGTGGAAGTGCGTGAGCGTGGCACCGGTGGCGAGGACGGCGCCCTGCGGGCACGCGTCGGCGAAGAGGCGAGCGGCGAAGGCCGGATCGAGCGCCTGCCGCTCTCCTACCGGCGCGATGGCGAAAACGCCGACCTTGGCACCCTCATCGTCGAGCTCGACATCGGCGCGGTCCAGCGCAGCGCCCTCGAACGCGCCGTCAGCATCCTGGTCACCCAGGGCGGCATCACCCTGCTGATCAGCCTTGCGCTGCTCCTGCTCGTGCGACAGATCGTCACCCGCCACCTGTCCGCCTTGGCGCACGCGGCGCAGCGCTTCGACCTGCGCGACGAGACGGCGAGCTTCCGCGTGCGGGCACGCGGCTCCGGTCCCGGCGACGAGATCGACCGCGTGATCGACGCACTGGAAACCATGCGCAGCAGCCTTCACGGCGCCTACCGCGACCTCGCGGACACCAATGCCGAACTGCAGTCCGACATCGCCGCGCGACTGCGCGCCGAGGCGGCCGCCGACCACCTTGCCAACCATGACGCGCTGACCAACCTGCCGAACCGCCGCCTGCTGTTCCAGCGCCTGGCGCACGAGCTCGCGGTGGCGGAGCGCAGCGGCACGCAGGGCGCGATGATGTTCATCGACCTCGACCACTTCAAGACGCTGAACGACGCGCGCGGCCACAGCATCGGCGACGCCGTGCTGATCGAGGTGGCGCGGCGGCTGCGGACGCACCTGCGCGAGATCGACCTGGTGGCGCGCCTCGGCGGCGACGAATTCGTCGCCGTGCTGCCGATGCTCGGCGAGCTCCGCGAACGCGCCGCGCAGAACGCGCAGACCGCGGCCGAGAAGCTGCGCGCGGCGCTGGCCGAGCCCATCGTGGTGCGCGACGAAGTGTTTCGGCTTTCGGCGAGCATCGGCGTGGCGCTGTTCCCCGACGACGGCGGTAGCCCGGAGAACCTGATCAAGCACGCCGACACGGCGATGTACCAGGCCAAGACCGAAGGCCGGAACACCATCCATTTCTTCCAGCGCGACCTGCTCGCCGCGATGGAGGAGCGCCATGCGCTCGAAACCGACCTCCGCCGCGCGCTGGTGGAAGGCGGCCTCGACGTCGCCTACCAGCCCCTCGTCGATGCGCATGGCGGCGTGCGCGGTGCGGAGGCGCTGGTGCGCTGGACGCACCCGACGCGCGGCCCGGTGTCGCCGGCGCAGTTCATCCCGCTGTGCGAAGAAAGCGGGCTGATCATCAACCTCGGCGTCTGGGTGCTGCGCGCGGTGCTCAAGCAGGTGCAGGCGTGGCGCCGGGATGGCCTGCTCGGACCGCAGCAGTACATCAGCGTCAACATCAGCCCGCGCCAGTTCCGCCAGCAGGGCTTCGAAGACCGCCTGCTCGCCGCGCTGCACGAGTTCGAAGTGCCGCCCTCGATGCTGGTGCTCGAGATCACCGAGGGCGTGGTGCTCGGCGACATCGACAGTGCCATCCAACGCATGAACACGCTGCGTGCGCGCGGCATCCGCTTCTACATCGACGATTTCGGCACCGGCTATTCCTCGATGGCCTACCTGAAGCGCCTGCCGGCCGACGGCCTGAAGATCGACAAGGGCTTCGTGCGCGATCTCGGCACCGACGCGAACGACGCCGCCATCGTCGACGCGATCCTCGCGATGGGCCGACACTTCGGCCTGACGGTGGTGGCGGAAGGCGTGGAAACGGAATCGCAGGCGCAGTACCTGATCCAGCGCGATTGCGCGCTGCTGCAGGGCTACCACCTCGGCCGCCCGGCGGATGCGACGCGCTTCGCCGAGTCCTTCCTGCGCCGACGCACGCTGGTGTAACCGCAGGCCGCCCTGGGCCGTACCGGAGGGCATGCCCTGCCCTCCAGCGATCCCGTGACCGCCCTGGCCCTGCCCTTCGCGATGACGCCCCCGCCACCGACCGCCAGCGCCCTCGGCGTGCTGTTCTGCGCAGGCCGCGGAGGCGACGAGGTGCGTTACGCGCAGGCGCTGCGCGAGTGCGCAGTCCTGCTCCGCCGCTTCACCGCGGCCAAGCTGCAGCGGATGGCGCCGGCGATGGTGGGGGACACCGAGGACGTCGTGCAGGAATGCCTGCTGGCGCTGCACCTGAAGTCGCACACCTACGACGCTGCCCAGCCCTTCGAGCCCTGGCTGTATGCGGTGGCGCGCTACAAGCTGATCGACCTGCTGCGGCGCCGCCAGCCGGGCCGCGAACTGAGCCTCGACCTGCTGGCCGAGACCCATGAATTCGCCGAGTCGAGCGAATCGACCGAGCCGCAGGCCGGGGCCGACCTCGCCGTGCTGCTGGCGCAACTGCCCGACAAGCAGCGCCGGCCGATCGAGCTGGTGAAGCTCGAAGGCCGCTCGGTCGCGGAAGCCGCCGCCAGCACCGGCCTGTCCATTTCCGCCGTGAAAGTCGGCATCCATCGCGGCTTGAAGGCACTGGCCAAGCGCCTCGCCGCGGAAGGTGACACCCCATGAAGACCGATGACCTGATCACCCTGCTGGCCCGACAGCCGGACGCCCTGCCGAAAGCCCATCCGGCGCGCGACACGGCGCTGGCCGTGTTTGCCGGGCTGGTCACGGCGTTCCTGCTGATGGGGCTCATGCTGGGGCTGCGGCCGGACCTGGCCGATGCCGTCGCCTCCCCGCTGTTCTGGCAGAAGATCGGCGCCTTGGCACTGCTGGCGGTGGTCGCGGGCGTCGCCGCCTATCGCTCGGGGCTTCCGGGGCGTGCGCTGCGATCCACCGAGCGCCTGCGTTGGGCCGCGCCGGCGTGGCTGGCGGTCGCGACCGTGGTGACGGTGGTCTCGGCGCCCGCCGGGGAGCGCCTGGCGCTGATCCATTCGCCGACCATCCTCGTCTGCCTGACGATGGTGCCGCTGCTTTCCGTTCTGCCGGCCGCCGCGATGGTGTGGGCCCTGCGTCGCGCCGCACCGACCGAGCCGGCCCGCGCGGCCCGCGCCGTGGGCTGGACGGCTGGCGCGATCGGCGCCTTCGCCTACGCCTTCCATTGCCAGGCCGACCAACCGGGGTACGTGCTGGTCTGGTACGGACTCGCGGTGATCGCCACCGTCGCGCTCACCCAAGCCACCGCCATGCGGTGGCTTCGCTGGTGATGCGGACCGGTTGAACTCGCGGCTTCGAAATCGCTAGGCTCCGAGCATGGCGCCTGATCGGCAGGCGCGTGGTGCACAAGGACGTGGTGATGCAGCGATCCCCTGGGTTCGTCGCGCTGCTCGGCAGCGCGCTGGCCGCCGTTGGCACGGTGGCGTCGGCCTCGTCCGGGGCGATCCCGGCGCACACTCGCGTCGAGCTGCGACTGGACACTCCCGTCGATACGCGCCGAACGCGCACCGGCGACGCCCTGGCCTTCACGCTCACCGGCAGCGATTGCATCGACGGTCGCCGCCTCGTCGTGGGTGCGGTGGTCGCTGGCCGTGTCGTGCACGCCCAGAAGAGCGGGATGTTCGGCAAGGCCGCTGAACTCCTGATTTCGGCAGGACCGTGGGCGCCCGAGGGCGGGAACGCGGTCGTCCGCTTCCGCAACCTCCACGCGCAGTCCGGCCGCAGTCGCGACGCGACGGCGCTCGGCGTGTCGATCGTCGCCGGGCCCTTCGCCGCCTTCGTGCGCGGCGGACACATCGTCATGCCCGCAGGGACGCCGATGGTCGCGGAAACACGCGACATCCACGAATTGCCGGCCGGCGCCTTCGAAAGCTGCGCTGAGATCCCGTCGTCCACCGAAACCCAACCCTCCCCCATCGACCCACCGGTTCATACCGAACCCCTGCAAGGAGAGCTGCATGAAGCAAACGATGTCCGCCCTGCTGATCCTCGGCGCGAGCCTGAGCCTGACTCCCGCGACGGCCCAGGAGCCGCCGGCCACTGAGACACCCGCTGCGGAGGCAGTCGCCGAAGCCATTGTCGAAGCGCCAGCGGCGGCGGACCCGTTCTCCGCCGAGGTCCGCGCAGCCATCGGACCCGCCGATGCGAACACCGGCAAGGTGGTGTTCTTCCGCCCCAATCGCTTCGCCGGCGCCGCCGTCGGATTCAAGGTGCGCGAGGGTGAGACCGAGTTGGGCAAGCTGCGCAACGGACGCTTCTTCAGCATCGACGCGGCACCAGGCACCCACGAGTACACCGTGCACTCGGAAGCCAAGGACGTCACGACGCTAGAGATCGAGGCTGGCGAAACCTACTTCGTCGAAGGTCGGATGAACATGGGCTTCATGGTGGGGCGGCCGAACCTGACGCCCAGTGGTGTCGAGGCCTTCGAAGCCGCGCTCGGCAAGCTGAAGCCCGCCGAGCCGCTGTCGAGTGACAACGGCGACGACGACAGCAACGAATGATGCTGTAGTGCAGCATCGCGGACGGGGCGCCATGGCGCCCCGCTCCCCCATCGGCAATACTCGACCCAAGGCGGCCGTCCGGCCGCCTTCTCGTGTCTGGGTTCAAGTCCGAAGTCTGGGGAGGTCAGGATGTTGGAGCAGTACGGAATCGCCATCGCACTGTCGTGTGCCGTGGTCGCCATCCTTTATGGAATCGTGTCGGCGCGCTGGATCCTCGCGCAACCGGCCGGCAATGAACGAATGCAGCAGATCGCCGCGGCCATCCAGGAAGGCGCGGGCGCCTACCTGCGGCGGCAATACACCACCATCGCCATGGTCGGCGTCGTGCTCTTCCTGGTGATCGGCTTCGTGCCGGCGCTGGGCTGGTCGACGGCGATCGGGTTTGCCATCGGCGCGATCCTCTCGGGCCTCGCCGGCTTCATCGGCATGTTCGTCTCGGTGCGCGCCAACGTGCGCACGACGCAGGCGGCGACGAAGGGCCTCAACGAAGCGCTCAACGTCAGCTTCAAGGGCGGTGCGGTCACCGGCCTGCTGGTCGTGGGCCTCGGCCTGCTCGGCGTGGCGGGCTACTTCTGGTTCGTTGGCGGCGCGGTGAACGACGAAGCCGCGATCAAGGCGGCGCTGCAGCCGATGATCGGCCTCGCCTTCGGCAGCTCGCTGATCTCGATCTTCGCCCGCCTCGGCGGCGGCATCTTCACCAAGGGCGCCGACGTCGGCGCGGACCTGGTGGGCAAGGTCGAAGCCGGCATCCCGGAGGACGACCCGCGCAACCCGGCGGTGATCGCCGACAACGTGGGCGACAACGTCGGCGACTGCGCCGGCATGGCCGCCGACCTGTTCGAAACCTACGCCGTCACCATCGTCGCGGCGATGCTGATCGCCGGCATCACCTTCAGCACCTACGGCTTCGCCGGCGTGATGTACCCGCTGGTGCTGGGCGCGGTGTCGATCATCGCTTCGATCGTGGGGACGTTCTTCGTCAAGGTCGGCAGCGACGGCAAGATCATGAAGGCGCTCTACAAGGGCCTGATCGTCGCGGGGCTGCTGTCGGCCATCGGCTTCTGGTTCGTCACCGACGCGATGATCGCCGTCAACACGCTGCAGATCTTCCTGTGCGCCCTCGTCGGCCTGGTGCTGACCGCGGCGATGGTGGTGATCACCGAGTACTACACCGCCACCGAGTACAAGCCGGTGCGCGACGTGGCCGCGGCTTCGGTCACCGGCCACGGCACCAATGTCATCGCCGGCCTCGCCGTGTCGATGAAGTCGACGGCGGCCCCGGTGCTGGCCGTCGCGCTGGCGATCTGGTGCTGCTACTCGCTGGCCGGCCTGATGGGCATCGCGGTCGCCGCGACGTCGATGCTGTCGATGGCGGGCGTGATTGTGGCGCTCGACGCCTACGGCCCGATCACCGACAACGCCGGCGGCATCGCCGAGATGAGCGGTCTCGACAAGGAGATCCGCAAGACGACGGACGCGCTCGACGCCGTGGGCAACACGACGAAGGCCGTCACCAAGGGCTACGCCATCGGTTCGGCGGGTCTCGCCGCGCTGGTGCTGTTCGCCGACTACGCCCACAAGCTGGACGAGAAGTTCGGCCAGGACGTCGTCGATTTCTCGATCGACAAGCCGGAAGTGCTGATCGGCCTGCTGATCGGCGGCCTGATCCCCTACCTGTTCGGCGCCTACGCCATGCAGGCGGTGGGCCGGGCGGCGGGCGCGGTGGTGGAAGAAGTGCGCCGCCAATTCCGCGACATCCCCGGCATCATGGAAGGCACTGGCAAGCCGGAGTACGACAAGGCCGTGGACCTGCTGACGAAGTCGGCGATCCGCGAAATGATCGTGCCCTCGATGCTTCCGCTGTTCATTCCGATCATCGTCGGCCTCGTGCTCGGCCCGGCGGCGCTCGGTGGCCTGCTGATGGGCACCATCGTGACCGGCCTGTTCGTGGCCATCTCGATGTGCACCGGCGGCGGCGCGTGGGACAACGCCAAGAAGTACATCGAGGAAGGCCACCACGGCGGCAAGGGCAGCGATGCCCACAAGGCCGCGGTGACCGGCGATACCGTCGGCGACCCTTACAAGGACACTGCCGGCCCGGCCATCAACCCGCTGATCAAGATCATCAACATCGTGGCCCTGCTGCTGGTGCCGCTGCTCTGACAATTGCCGGAAGAGGCTGGTGCGAAACCGGAGCCCCGCCAAAACGGCGGGGCTTTCTCGAACGAGACCATTCTCCTTGGCAGTCACTGGCAAGCAGAAGTCGCCCTCCGCCTCAACCGCGACGATGCCGTCGGGCAGAATGAGGCAATGGCCTCGTCAGCAGGAAAAAGCAAGTACCTTTGTCTACATCGCACGAAGCTTGATGGGCATCGTGGCGACCACCACGGGCTGCGCCACGGCGTCGGCGTTCGCGGGAGGAACTGACCACACGTCCCTCAGCGTGCCCCTCGCGAGTTTCGACGACTCCATTTGATGGCGCCGCCGAGTAGGCAATACTCATCGAGGCGGGAGTCGTCGCACCCATTGAACTCGACAGCGCCCTGGGGTTTCTCCACGGCGACCCAGGGATTCAAAGAATTCTCTCCTTCGGGTGATCGCTTGAGGCCCCAGAGGAGCGTGTAGGCAATGCCAGAGTTCTTGGCGGTGCAGGTACCGTCCAGCCATTGCAACGAGGCCTCGTACACCGGATCGGACTTGCCATCTTCGATTGGAGGCGACACTCCTCGCTCGGGCGTGGAAAGGTTGAAAATCACGTCAGGAGTAATCGGACCGCCGTAACGCTTGCCGTTGCGATCAACCATCAGCGATGTGGTCAGCGCGATCATCGAACCATCCGGCAGAGACACAATCTCATTGGCAGAAGACGCACCGCGCGTTGCGTCGCCAAAGCTCCGGGTGTTCGCGCGCCCCTTGAAGCTGATCGCGATGGCTTCACCACTGCTTGCAGTGCGCTGATCGGTAAGCACTGCCGCTGGCCAGAGGGCTGCTTGTGGCCCCTTGAAGGATTCATCGGCCATGACAACGTTCTCGGGTACTCCGGCCCACGCCGCCCCGATTGAAGTACCCCAAGCCTGTCGCGAACCGTCAGGCGCCCAGATCTCGCCATTTTTTCCGTCGCCAAGCACGCCCGATAGCCCGGCCAACATGGGCCACATGTTGCCGCCGACGTTTCCCCTAAGGTCGATGATCACGGCCCGAGCCCCCTCTCCCTCAAGGCGCCGCTGGAGCGAGGCCAGTGAGCCGGCAAAGGTGGACATCGTCGGCGGATCCGCCGACAAGAAGTAGGGCACACGCAAGTAGGCCACGCGGCAACCGGACGACGTGATCGCCAGACGACCGCTGGGATCAAGCGGAGGGGGCATCGCGCTAGGACCTGCGGGCTCGGCGCGATGATCCTGCTTGCCGAGGAACATCCGTGCTTCTTGCGCGGTGAGTACTCGACTGTGACCATCGCCCAATCGCTCAACAGCCCAAGCCAGGACATCACCTAACGACTCCCCATCGTCCAGCTTTCTTCGCCCGGTTTGCTCGACTTCGCCCCAATCCACTCGTTCACGAGTCAGAGCCTTTTCCTTCATTGCCGAAATGGCTGCCATCAGGACAACGACGTCGCCAGACTGCTCGGCTTCTGGATCCTTGGCGTGCGCAAATGGGGCAACTGCGCAAACGATAACCGCCCAAGTGAAGGCAAGGCGCAGGCGTTGGCGCAATGGACGTTGGTTCTCGACTTGGAGGGCGTTCAACTTGATTTTCATATGGATCACCTCGCGGGTCTCCGCCTCTCTGGTTTGGGCGGGGTGACGCGAGGATTCGTCGGCTTCGAGCTCGAAGCAACGCCCGCATGACGAACGACGAGAAAGCGTGTTGAACGATGCAGAACCAGCTAAAAAATCGACGCCAGTAGTATTTGTTCTGCAAGAGAATCTCGTGCCGAAGCCTCAGGCGGAGAGCTCGCCTCGCAGTAATGGCCCTGCCTCGATAGCGGGCCCTCTTGCGTCGTTTCAAAACTCGGCATCGCGATACAGCCGGCCAATCGGACGGTGGATCCCACCCGTCAATGTGACCTCATGGGCGTCGAATGCGACGACGTGGCGGCGGTTGACCATGTGGCATTTATGGATCCTGACGAAGCCGAAGAGTGCCAACCTCGACTCCAGCGCCTTCATGCTTTCCGAAACCAGAATCAGCTCCTTTGCAGTCAAGAGCGAGCAGAAGTTGCCCTCCGCATCGATCGCGAAGATATCGCCCGGAGGCACGAGGCGGTGGCCTCGCCCGCAGAAGAAGGCGAGTGCCTTTGGCGTCCGTGGAGTGGCACGATCAACGAGAAGCGAACGCAAGCGATCAAGGCACAGCGCAAGCCGATCGGCGCTGACTGGCTTGAGCAGGTAGTCGCGAACTCCACGCTCGAACGCTTCGACCGCGTAGTCCGCATGTGCAGTGATAAGTACCGTCACCGGCACGTCATCGAGACCGGCGAGCAGCTCAAATCCA
Organism: Silanimonas sp.; assembly: GCF_044377035.1. Taxonomy (GTDB): domain Bacteria; phylum Pseudomonadota; class Gammaproteobacteria; order Xanthomonadales; family Xanthomonadaceae; genus Silanimonas. The sequence goes on along the minus strand of NZ_JBILJW010000004.1, from coordinate 124,356 downwards.
GTCGAGCCAGCGAGATCGAAATCGAGAAAGAGAACGGCGACAGGATGACGAGCGAGACCAGCCACTGCAGAGGCTTTCGAGGCGTATCGACCCGCGTCAACAAAATCCGGGTGCGCCGCGAGAAGCGCACGCAGCGCGACGTGCGCCTGCGGCTCGTCATCGACACTGGCATACCGGATCGGAAGAAGAGTTTCCGGTGTCACCATAAATCCAGCTCGGCTACATACCGTCCGTCTCGCATGCCAGCTTCGAAGCGGTGACGGCCCGGATAGAGATGGGCCAAGCGACGACGGACGAGCGAGTGCCCCAAGCCCATGCCCGGCTCGGCGGACGGTGACGATGGCACGGCGTTGTCGACGCGGAAGCGCAGCGTCGACACCTCAATAGCCAAGTGCACGACGACGTCAATCCGACCTTCTGTGTCGCGCCCGTTCTTCAGGGCGTTCTCGAGCAGGGAAGCCATTAGAAGCGACGGAACAGCCTCGTCCGCATCGCCCTCAAGCACCATGTCTACCCGGGAATCCGGACTGCTTCGTTCCAACGCGAAGCGTCGACATCCCTCCATGAATGCCCACTCATCGCTCGCAGTCACAAGGTCCCTTCCTGCGCTCAACGCGAGATACCGCATCATCCCAGAGAGCGCCAGGACGAGTTCGGGCACACGTCCCGGCGAAGCGAGGCTGGCGGCATAAAGCGTGTTCAACAGATTGTGCAGGGCATGGGGGGACAGCTGTGCTTGGAGCGCGCGCTGTTCGGCGAGCTCGCGAAGCCTTTCAGCCTCTTCGAGCGCCCGACGGGCTCGGATCCCGCGCCATGCACCGCGGATGGCCAGCATCACGCCCACCACCACCCCGACATTGATGATGTCCTGAATCACGCTTTGCCGGAAGCCGAGCCATACGATGACGGGACGGAGCACCAAGGCCCAACCCACCACCAGGACAAGAATCGTCGGCAGCGCTAGGCCGATCCGCGGCCATCGATCCACGACGGCAAAACTGCTAAGCACTGGCCCTAGCATGAGGCCAAACAGCACGGGGACAATAAATGCGATGCGCGCAGTTGGCAGGTTCGGGTCGCCAAAAGGGCTGATAAGTGCCACAACCACAAGCAATGCCACGAAGACGCCCAAGGCCCAACGCCAAGCGGAGCCCGTGACCTCACGCACCGAAGCCCCCTCTACTCAATTCGACAGGGATGAGGCCCGGGCGGATCGCTGCCGATGCGACATCTCAACCCAGCCCAGCCACACGAGCAAGCCCACGACGAGCAGTGCGAAGTCTATCCACGTCACATCAGCGTTCGTGCCGTTCGGCTCGTAAAGGAAGTAGAACACATTGTTGACGACGTGCAGACCGATCGCGGGCAGCAAGGATCCCGTGCGCCACGCGGAGACGCCCATACAGAGCCCCATAAGCGCGACGCCCAGCCCGCCCCAAAGACCTGGGCTTGTATGCAGTGCGGTGAACAGCACCGTTGAAATGAGCAGGGCGGCGACCGCCCCCACGCGGACGGCAAGGCGCGGCATGAGGTATCCGCGAAAGACGATCTCCTCGCTGGCGGCCTGCACGCCGATGCAGGCCAGCGCCGTGGCCAACAGTACGGTCCACTCCATCAATCCGAAGGCCGCGGCTCTCGCCCCCATCACCGAGGGCCCGTCCGTCACCAGCGTAGCGGTCATTGTGATGATGAGCCAAGCGGCCGCCGATACAAGGCCCCAAGCCCATGCGGGACGCCCGGATGTGGCTTGCCATATTGAGACACGCCGTTCGGGCGCACTGAGCTTGGCGCGAGCCAGAAGGAAGGCCGCGAGGGCAACGCCGAACATCCAGCCGGTTGAAAGGAGGTTGATCCACTCCTTGAGCCACGGCGATGCATCGGGAACGAGGGGCTTGAGCACGTGGTTGAACACGGCGAAGAACAAAAGGCCGCCCAAACCAAAGCCAACGAAGTACGCCAGAACGGTGCCGCTGGACCTCAGAAAGGCGCGCGGCTCACCCCTCCAAGGCGCAGACCAGGTCGTCAACATGCGTTCACTCCATCCAAGGGGTCGCTGCACTCTATGTTGGGAATACTCAGATTGAAAACGAGAAAATGACGAACATGCGGATCCGATGACGAACGTATCGCCTATCGGCCTGCGCACCGTGACGAGCGTCACGCCGGCAACGCCGTGCCCGCTTCGATCATCGCCTCGGCCACCCATTCCGCCGCGCGGATGCCATCGACGCCGGCCGAAAGAATGCCGCCGGCATAGCCCGCGCCTTCGCCCGCCGGGAACAGGCCGCGCGTGTTGAGGCTTTGGCCGTCGTCGCCGCGCGTCAGGCGCAGCGGCGAGGAGGTGCGGGTTTCGACGCCGGTGAGCAGCGCATCGGACATGTCGAAACCCTTGATCTGCCTACCGAAGGCCGGCAGCGCTTCGCGGATCGCCTCGATGGCGTAGCGCGGCAGGGCCGTGGAGAGATCGCCCAGCCGGACGCCCGGCGTGTACGAGTTCACCACCGTGCCCAGCGCTTCCGAGGGCGTGCCGGCGAGGAAATCACCAACCTTCTGCGCCGGCGCTTCGTAGGTTTCGCCGCCGAGCTTGAACGCGATTTCTTCCCAATGCCGCTGCAGCGCGATGCCCGCCAGCGGGCTGCCGCTGGGGTCGAACTCGGCGTAGTCCTCGGGCGTGATGCCCACCACGATCGCCGCGTTGGCATTGCGCTCGTTGCGCGAGTACTGGCTCATGCCGTTGGTGACCACGCGCCCGGGCTCGCTGGCCGCCGCCACCACGGTGCCGCCCGGGCACATGCAGAAGCTGTAGACCGAGCGCCCGTTCTTGCAGTGGTGCACCAGCTTGTAGTCGGCCGCGCCGAGCATGGGATGGCCGGCCTGCGGACCGAAGCGCGCCTGGTCGATCACCGACTGCGGGTGCTCGATGCGGAAGCCGATGGAGAAAGGCTTGGCTTCCATGAAGACGCCGCGCGCGTGCAGCATCGCGAAGGTGTCGCGGGCGCTGTGGCCCAGCGCCATCACGACGTGGTTGGCGCGCAGGGTTTCGCCGCTGGCCAACACCACGCCGCGCAGTTGGCGCACGCCTGCGGCATCCACGTCGATCAGCAGGTCATCCACGCGCTGCGAGAAGCGGATTTCGCCGCCCAGGCCTTCGATGACGCCCCGCATGTGCTCCACCATCGACACCAGGCGGAAGGTGCCGATGTGCGGCTTGCTGACGTAGAGGATTTCATCGGGCGCGCCGGCCTGCACGAACTCCTCCAGCACCTTGCGACCCAGGTGGCGCTTGTCGCTGATCTGGCTGTAGAGCTTGCCGTCGGAAAACGTGCCGGCACCGCCCTCGCCGTACTGCACGTTCGACTCGGGGTTCAGCACTTTCTTCCGCCACAGGCCGAAGGTGTCGACGGTGCGCTCGCGCACTTGTTTGCCGCGCTCGAGCACGATGGGGCGCAGGCCCATCTGCGCCAGAACGAGTGCAGCGAACAGGCCGCAGGGGCCCATGCCGACCACAATCGGGCGCAGCGGCTGGTCCGGCGCCGGCTTGGCGATGAAGCGGTAGGTCGTGTCGGGGGTCGGGGTCACCTTGACGCGGTTCGGCTTCTTCTCGGCCGCAACGCGCTTCAGCACCGCCGCCTCATCGGCGACGTCGACATCCACCGAGTAGATCAACTGGATCTGGCCGCGCTTGCGGGCGTCGTAGCTGCGCTTGGCCACGGAGAGCGAACGCAGCGCGCCGGGCGGCAGCTTCAGGCGCGCCAGCACCGCGTCGTTGATCGCGGTGTCGGCGTGGTCCAGCGGCAGGGTGATGTCGGTGAGTCGAAGCATGGGGCGTGGAGCGGTGCGGCCGTGGAAGGCCGCCATGATCCCACGCCGGGCGGCTCCGCTTCTGCTGGCCGTCGCGGCGGGGGACGCCCGGGCGCGTATCCTCGACGGCGGGCCATGCAGGGCTCGCGCATCAGGGAGTCGACGAATGAAGATCGTGAAATGGTTCATCGCCGGGTTCGTGGCGACGCTGGTGTTCCACCAGGGCCTATTCGGCCTGCTGTATCTGACGGGCATCAGCCCGCGCGCACCGTTCAATCTGGCCGCGACGGAACCGCTGGGCATCCCGCAAGTGGTATCGCTGGCGTTCTGGGGCGGGGTCTGGGCGATCGCGCTGGCGCCGCTGCTGGCGAAATTCACGGCAGCCCGTTGGTGGTCGGCATGGATCATCGCCGGCGCCATTGGCCCGAGTGCGGTGGCCCTGTTCATCGTGTTCCCGCTCAAGGGCATGGCGATGGCCGGCGGCTGGGACCCCAAGCTGATCATCGGCGCCCTGCTGCTCAACGGCGCGTGGGGGCTGGGCTGTGCCGTCGCGCTCCGAGTGATGAAATCCCGCTGAGCTGTAACCCGCATCGCCCTTCGCACGAACCAGCATCACACCGACGAGAAAACCCGATGGGCCAAACCCCGCCCTTGTCCCGGCCGCGGCTGGTCGCTGTGCTGCTCGCTGTCGCCCTGCTGGCGATCTGGTCGAGCGGCGCGCACCAGTGGTTGACGCTGGGCGCCCTGAAGACCCAGGCCGACGCGCTCAGCACGGCGGTGGCCGCGAACCCGTGGCAGGCCGCGGGGCTGTTCTTCCTCGCCTACGTGCTGGTGGCCGCGCTGTCGATCCCCGGCGCCGCGGTGATGACGCTGGCAGCCGGAGCCCTGTTCGGCTTGCTCGAGGGGACGGTGCTGGTGTCGTTCGCCAGCTCGATCGGCGCGACGCTGGCCTTCCTCGTCGCGCGCTTCGGCTTCCGCGATGCGCTTCGGGCCCGCTTCGGCGAACGGCTGCGCGACATCGATGCCGGCATCGCCCGCGACGGCGCCTTCTACCTGCTGACCCTGCGCCTCGTCCCGGCCTTCCCGTTCTTCATCGTCAACCTGCTCTCCGGCCTCACGTCGCTGGCCACGCGGACCTTCTACTGGGTGAGCCAGCTGGGCATGCTGCCCGCGACCATCGTCTACGTGCTGGCGGGAACGCAGCTCGCTCAGATCCGTTCGGTCGGTGACATTCTCTCGCCCGGCCTGCTCGGCGCGCTCGTGGCCTTGAGCGCCCTGCCGCTGTTGCTGAAGGCGGTGCTGGGCTGGCTGAAGGCCCGCCGCGTCTACGCCGGGCACCGGAAACCGAGGTCGTTCGACTACAACCTGATCGCCATCGGCGCGGGCTCGGCCGGGCTGGTCACCACCTACATCGGCGCGGCGGTGAAGGCGAAGGTCGCGCTGATCGAAAAGCACAAGATGGGCGGCGACTGCCTCAACACCGGCTGCGTGCCGTCGAAGGCGCTGATCCGCTCGGCGCGGCTGCTGGCCGAAGCGCGCGAGGCGCAGAAGTACGGGCTGAATTCGCTCTCGGCCGATTTCGACTTCGCCACGGTGATGGAGCGCGTGCAGCGCGTGGTGGCGAAGGTCGAGCCGCACGATTCAATCGAGCGCTACACCGGGCTGGGCGTGGACGTGATCGAAGGCGACGCGCGCCTCGTCAGCCCGTGGGAGGTGGAAGTCAACGGCCGACGGATCAGCGCCCGCAGCATCGTCATCGCCACCGGCGCACGGCCGCTGGTTCCAACGATCCCCGGCCTCGAGAGCATCGAGGCGCTAACGAGCGACACCGTGTGGGCCTTGCGCGAGCTTCCCAAGCGCCTGCTGGTGCTGGGCGGTGGGCCGATCGGCTGCGAACTGGCGCAGAGCTTCGCGCGCTTTGGGGCGGCGGTGAGCGTGGTCGAGATGGCGCCGCGACTGCTGCCGCGCGAGGACCCGGAGGTTGGCGCGCTGCTCGCCGAGCGCCTTGCGCACGAAGGCCTTCATGTCGCCACCGGCCACAAGGCGTTGCGCATCGAGCCCGGTGCCGACGGGAAAGGCGGCGTGCTGGTCGCCGAGGCGAACGGCTCGGAAGTGCGGATCGACTTCGACCGCCTGCTGCTGGCATTGGGGCGCACGCCGAACACCCGCGGCTTCGGCCTGGAGGAACTCGGCGTGGAGCTCGGCCCGCGCGGGCACGTGGCGGTCGATGGCCTGATGCGCACGAACTTCCCGAACATCCTCGTGGCCGGCGACGTGGCCGGCCCCTACCAGTTCACCCACATGGCGGCGCACCAGGCCTGGTACGCCGCGGTCAACGGACTGCTCGCGCCGTTCTGGTCGTTCAAGGTCGATTACCGCGTGGTGCCCTGGGTGACCTTCACCGACCCGGAAGTGGCGCGCGTCGGGCTGTCGGAGGACGAGGCGAAGGCTCAAGGCATCGCCATCGACGTGACGCGCTACGGCATCGATGACCTCGACCGCGCCATCGCCGACAGCAACGACGAAGGCTTCGTCAAGGTGCTCACGCCGCCGGGCAGCGACCGCATCCTCGGCGCCTGCATCGTCGGCGCACACGCCGGCGAGCTGCTGCCGGAGTTCGTGCTGGCGATGAAGCACGGCCTCGGCTTGAACAAGCTGCTCGGCACGATCCACGTCTATCCGACGATGAATGAGGCCAACAAGTACGCCGCCGGTGTGTGGAAGCGGGCGAACGCCCCGCAGGGCGCGCTGCGCTGGGCCGAACGATTCTTCCGTTGGCGCCGCGGATAGGCCGGCGAGAACCCCGCCCGGCACGCGGAACGAACCCAATGACGACGACGAACACGATGACCACACCGACACGCACCCACGCCGACGTCCGCGAGTACTACGGCGACGTCCTGCAATCGAGCGCCGACCTGAAGACCGGCGCCTGCTGCCCAGCCGAGGCCATGCCTTTCGCCCTGCGCCGGATGCTCGGCGACATCCATCCCGAGATCCTCGCGCGCTTCTACGGCTGCGGCTCGCCGCTGCCGCCGGCGCTCGAAGGCCGCACCGTGCTCGACCTCGGCTGCGGCACTGGCCGCGACGCCTACCTGCTCTCGCGACTGGTCGGCCCGACGGGACGCGTGATCGGCGTCGATATGACCCCCGAGCAACTCACGGTGGCGCGCCGCCATCGCGACTGGCACGCCGAGCGCTACGGCTTCGCGGCGAGCAACGTCGAGTTCCATGAGGGCCTGATCGAAGACCTCGGGGCGATCGGCATCACCGACGCGAGCATCGACGTGGTGGTCTCGAACTGCGTGCTGAACCTTGCGCCCGACAAGGCGCGTGTGTTCGCCGAGGTCTTCCGCGTGCTCAAGCCCGGCGGCGAGCTGTACTTCGCCGACGTGTTCGCCGACCGCCGCATCCCCGACGCCCTGCGCCGCGACCCCGTACTGTTGGGCGAGTGCCTCGGCGGTGCGCTTTACACCGAGGACTTCCGCCGATTGATGCAGCAGGTGGGCTGCGCCGACGCCCGTACCGTCAGCCGCGCGCCGATTCCGCTGCTCGACCCGGCCATCGAGGCCGCCATCGGCTTCGTGAATTTCGAATCGATCACGGTGCGGGCGTTCAAGCTCGCACTGGAAGATCGTTGTGAGGACTTCGGCCAGATCGCGACGTATCGCGGCACGATTCCCGACGCGCCGCACGCCTTCGTGCTCGACGACCACCACACCTTCGAGACCGGCCGTCCGCTGCGCGTCTGCGGCAACACCTTCGACATGCTGGCGGCCACTCGCTTCGGCGCGCATTTCGAGCTGCACGGCGACAAAGCGCGCCACTTCGGTCTGTTCGACTGCGCGCCGGCCTCGCCGACGTCGGTACCGAAGGCCGCCGGCGCCTGCTGCTGAGTCTTTCAGCCGTGGGTGCCCCCGTGCTCAGCATCGTCATCCCGGCCGGCCCCGGCGACCGTGACTGGACGGCGCTGCTGGATGACCTGCCGGCGAGCGACGACCTCGAGCGCCTGCTGGTGCTGGCCGAAGGCGACGCCTTGCCGGTCGGCCCAACGGGCACGCGGGTGATCGTCGCGCCGGCGGGCCGGGCGCGGCAGATCAACGCTGGCCTGCGCGAAGCACGGGGCGCGACGGTGTGGATCCTGCACGCCGACACCCGCATCGATGGGAACACGTTCGCTGCCGCGCGTGATGCGGCCCTCGGCTTCGCGCGCGGCGAGGCACCGGCGCTGTGCTGGTTCAATCTCGCCTTCCACGACGGGCCGCGGGCGATGGCGATCAACGCCTTCGGCGCCAACCTGCGCAGCCGCTGGTTCGGCATGCCTTTCGGCGACCAGGGCTTCCTGGCACCCCGAACGCTGTTCGAATCGCTCGGCGGTTTCGATCCGTCGGTTGGCCGCGGTGAAGACCATGCCTTCGTCCACACCGTGCGTCGCGCCGGACTGCCGCTGCGACGCCTGCGCGGCCGGGTGGCAACCAGCGCGCGCCGCTACATCGAACATGGCTGGTGGCGGACGACGCGCGAACACCTTCGGCTGACCTGGCAGCAGCGCCGTGCATTCTCACGAGGCCCAGCGCCATGAGGCCCGGCCTCGCCCTGTTCGTGAAGACGCCCGGCCGCTCGCCGGTGAAGTCGCGGCTCTGGCCGGCGATCGGCCGCGAGGCCGCGGAAGCGCTCTACCTCGACTGCGCCACCGCCGTTGGCGAGATCGCGATCGCCCTGCAACGCAGCGACCGGCTCCACGCCTACTGGGCGGTGGCGGAGGCCGACGGCGACCACGCCGCGCCCTCCGATCCTTGGCAGCTCCTGCCGGTGATTGCGCAAGGCGAGGGCGGGCTCGGTGAGCGCATGGCGCATGTCTGGGCCACGCTGCGCGCACGCCACGGCGCCGCGCTGCTGATCGGCACCGACCTGCCGCAGTTGTCCATGCCGGCCCTGGCCGACGCCGTGGACGCCCTCGTCCACGCCAAGGCCGATCTCGTGCTCGGGCCGAGCGAGGACGGCGGCTTCTGGCTGGTGGGCGGCCGCGTCGACCTGCCGCTCGCCGCGTGGACGGCACCGCGCTACAGCACGCCCGACGCGCGCAGCGACTTCCTCGCCGCGCTCCCGAAGGGCCTGCACATCCACCAGCTCGACGCGGCGCACGACCTCGATGAACCGGGGGACCTCGCCGTCGTCGCCGCGGCGCTGGCCGCGCTGCCGGAACGCACGGCTTCGCAGGAGCGGGTGTCGCGCCGTCTCGACGCCCTGCTGGCGACGATGCCCCGATGAACGCCGACCTGCTCCGTCTCGCCGCCGTGCTCGGCCTGCTGACCCTGCTGCTGGTGCTGCAGTGGCGCTTCGGCTTCCGCCATGACATGCGCGGCCGCGTGATGCTCGACAACCTCGTCGTCGCGCTGGCCGGCAGTGGCCTGCTGCGACTCGTGGTACCGATCGGTACGGTCGGCACCGCGCTGTGGGCGCAGTCGCAAGGGCTGGGCCTGTTCTCCGCGATCGGCCTCGACGGCGCCGGGGCGATCGCTGCGACCGTCGTGCTGATGGACCTCGCGATCTGGGCACAGCATGTCGCCTCGCACCGCTGGCCCTGGCTGTGGCGCCTGCATCGCGTGCACCACGTGGCCACGCGCTTCGAGGCCACGCTGGGCCTGCGCTTCCATCCCCTCGAAATCCTCGTCTCGCTGGGCTGGAAGCTGCTGCTGGTCCTGGCCCTCGGCCTTCCCGCCGCGGGCATCGCGTTGTACGAGACCCTGCTTGCGCTGGCCGCGCTGTGGACGCACGCCGACCTCGCCCTGCCGCCGCGCCTCGAACGCGCCGTCAGCGCGGTGCTGGTCACGCCCACGTGGCACCGCGTGCACCACTCGCCCGAGCGCGCCTGCACCGACAGCCACTACGGCAACCTGCTCACCGCCTGGGACCGGCTGTTCCGCACCCGCCCGGTGACGCCGCCCAGCGACCAGCGCGCCATGGCCATCGGCCTCGAGGGCTGGCGCAGCGATGCCGACCAACGCTGGGCCGCCCTGCTGCTGAACCCCTTCCGGCGCGCCCCGCGCCCCGCCCCCACCGAGACCGCCCCGCATGCGTGACACCTGGCCCCTGCTGAAGGACATCCCGTTCCCGGCGCTCACCCGCGGCGCGTTCACGACGCTGCAGCTCAACCTCGGCTACCGCTGCAACCTCAGCTGCGTGCACTGCCACGTGGCCGCCGGCCCGCGTCGCACCGAAACGATGTCGAAGGCGACCATGGAGACGGCACTCGCGGTGGCCGAACGCTTCGGCGTGACCACCCTCGACCTCACCGGCGGCTCGCCCGAGATGAATCCCGAGTTCCGCTGGCTGGTCGCCGAAGCCCGCGCACGCGGGCTGCATGTGATGGACCGTCTGAACCCCACGATCATGGAAGAGCCCGGCTACGACTGGGTCGGCCCCTTCCTCGCCGAGCACCGCGTCGAGGCCGTGGCCTCCCTGCCCTGCTACAGCCAGGCCAACGTCGACGAACAGCGCGGCGATGGCGTGTTCGAAGCCTCCATCCGCGCCCTGCAGTCGCTCAACGCGCTCGGCTACGGCCAGCCCGGCAGCGGCCTGATGCTCAACCTCGTCTACAACCCGAACGGCGCCTTCCTGCCGCCGCAGCAGGAAAAACTCGAGGCCGACTACAAGCGCCTGCTCGGCGAAAACTTCGGCATCGCGTTCAACCACCTGTACGCGCTGGCCAACATGCCGATCCAGCGCTTCGGCTCGTGGCTGCAGTCGAAGGGCCAGTTCGAGGCCTACATGGGCAAGCTCCGCGCCGCGCACCGCGACGAGAACCTCGACGCGGTGATGTGCCGTTCGCTCGTCAGCGTCGACTACAACGGCGAGCTGTTCGACTGCGACTTCAACCAGATGCTGAAGATGCCGCTGGGCGGCGGCAGCGCCCCACGCCACCTTGATGAGCTGCTGGCCGGCCCCCTGCCCGAGCGCATCGCCGTCGCGGGGCACTGCTACGGCTGCACGGCCGGGCAGGGCTCGAGCTGCGGCGGCGCGCTTGCCTGAGGGCGTTCACCGGACGGCTTCGGGTCGGTCGGCGAGGACAGTGAAGAAATCCCCCGCTCGCGTGTAGAAGGGAAGACATCCCCACGCGAGCACACCCATGGCCTACCCTGTTCCCGCCCCCCGCTCCGCCAGCGCTCTCCTCGTCCTCGCACTGTCCGCCGCGCTACTGGCCGGCTGCCAGCCGGCCGCCGAGGCGCCAACACTGAGTACGCACGCCGTGCCTCCGGTGCGCGCGCAGGCGATCGCCGAGGCCATCAACACGACGCTGATGCAGGGCGACGCGCCCCCGCTCGGCCGCGCCGAAGTGGCTTCGCCCGGCACCCTCGTGGTGCGCGCGCCGTCCGGGATGCAGGCCTCGATCGCCTCGACCATCGCCGCGCTGCAGGGCGTCGAGGCGGCCGAGCCTGTGCAAGTGCAGGTCGAAGCGTGGTGGATCGGCAAGAACCCGGAGGCCGCCCCGCTGCCCGCCGAGCTCGCCGACGTGGCCAAGGCCCTCGGCAGCGATGCGAGCGCCCTGCGCGTCCGCGACCATGTCCGACTCGGCGTCGCGGCCAGCGGGCGTTTGGCCAACGCGAACGGCGACGCGATGCTGATGAACGTTCGAGCGGCGCCGGAGGGAGATACCTTCGTGCTTGAACTACACATTACCCAAACGCGTGTGGAGGTCGCCCGCGCTGGAGGACCAATTCGCTACGAGGGCGAGGTGCGCGTGGTCCCCGGCGAATTCACCGTGCTGACCTCGCGACCGGACGGCAGCGGCGGCAGCGAATCGCTCGTGCTGCGGCTCACCAACTGAGGCTCGGATGGCGCTCGATGATGCGCAGCTTGCCGCCTGCTACCGGCGTCTGGAAAGGCCGCTATACAACGCGCTTTACCGGCTCCTTTGGGAGCCGCAGGCCTGCATGGACGTGATGCACGACGCCTGTCTCGCGGTGTGGGCGAAGCGCGCAACGGTCGATGCGGCGCGCGTCGACGCGCTGGTCACCGCGGCGGCGCTGAATCTGGCGCGCAACGAGCGGCGCTGGCAGTCGCTGCGGCACTGGCTGCCGTGGCGAGACGAATCCTTACCGGAACCGCTCGGCGAGGACAGCGCTCTGTCGAAAGCCGAAGCCACCGAGCTGCGTGCCGCCCTCGCCGCCCTGCCCGAGCGCGAGCGCGAAGTGCTGGTGCTGGCCGAGTTCATGGGCCTTTCCACCGCTGAGATCGCGGAAGCGCTGGATATCCCGCCCGGCACGGTCGGCTCGCGTCGCCACCATGCCGTGAAGAAGCTGGCGCAGCGCTACGCACCTGCCATCGGAGCCGCCCGAGATGCATGATTCGCCGACGCCCCTGCCCGCGCTACGATCGACGCTTCGCCGCAGCCTCGTTCCGCCCCCCGGCGGCAGCGCGCGGCTGGCCCAAACCCTCGCCGCGGCCACGAACGCACCACGCGCTTCTCGGCTCCGTCCTGCTCTGACGGCCGCCGCGGCGCTCGCGATGGTCGCGGTCATGGCCCTGCCACTGCGCACCGCCGTCGAGCGCCACGACGTCCGGCAGCAGATGGAGGTGCGCCTCGCCGCCGCCGTCGCCGAGGCCGGCCGCCTCGGCCCCGAGGTCCGCATCCACGGCGCAAGCGTGCAGCGGCTGCCCAGCAGGGTGCCTGGTGTCCGGGTCTACCGCGTCGAACCGCAAGGTCCCTGAGAGCGGTCCCGAGCCCCGATTCGATGCCCTTGCGGTATCCTCCGCGCCCTCTACCGACCCCCTCAGGAACCGCCATGGGCCTTTCCCTCGTCCCGACCGGCCGCGACGTGCCGAACGAAATCAACGTCATCATCGAGATCCCGAAGGACGCCGAGCCGGTGAAGTACGAGGTCGACAAGGAGACCGGCGCGATCTTCGTCGACCGCATCCTTTCGACCCCGATGCGCTACCCCTGCAACTACGGCTACGTGCCGCACACGCTCTGCGGCGACGGCGACCCGGTCGACGTGCTGGTGATCCTGCCGCTCGCGCTGGTGCCGGGCTCGGTGATCCGCTGCCGCCCGGTCGGCATGCTGAAGATGACCGACGAGGCCGGCGAGGACACCAAGCTCGTCGCCGTGCCGGTGCCGAAGGTCTTCAAGGGCTACGAGCACATCACCGACATCGCCCAGGTCTCGCAGCACTGGCTGGAGCGCATCGGCCACTTCTTCGAGCACTACAAGGACCTCGAGAAGGGCAAGTGGGTCAAGCTCGAGGGCTGGGAAGGCAAGGACGCCGCGATCAAGGAGATCCTCGACGGCATCGCTCGCTTCAACGCCGTTCCGGACGACGAGAAGCCGGCTTTCTGATCGGCCGACCGCCTTCGCTCCCTCCCCGGACCCCGGCCCCGTGCCGGGGTTCGCGTTTTGTGGCCGAGCGCAGCGACGGCGGGGGCGGCCGGGCGTATCCTCCATCGAATCAGGCCCGCGCCGTCGCGGGCCGCATCCCGGAAGGAGCCCGTCCATGTTCGTCCTGATCGTCGGCCGTGATCTCGAGCGCAGCGCGGACCTTTCCGCCACGCTGACGGCCCTCGGCCTCGACTGGACCGTGCAGTGGGTGGGCGAAGCCGCCGAGGCGCAGGCCCTGCTGGAAGGCCGCGGCGTCGACGTCGTCGCCGTTGACGGTGGCGAGGCCCGCGGCATCGACGTGCTGCGCCGCGCCCGCGAGAAGAACCCCACGGCCGTGCGCCTGCTGCTGCTGCCGCCGGGCGCCGAACCCAGCGCCGCCGCGATCGACATCGCGCACCGCCACCTCGGCCTGCCGCTGCAGGCGAACGCGATGGTCGACGCCGTCGAGGGCATCGGCGAATTGTTCGAAGTGCTCGACAACCCCGACCTGAAGTCGAAGGTCGGCGCCATCGCGCAGCTGCCGCCGTCGCCGGAAACCTACCTCGCCGTCTCGAAGGCACTGTCCGATCCGAATGTCGGTGCCGCGCAGGTGGTGTCGATGCTGACCAAGGACCCGGCGCTGGTCGCCAAGGTGCTGCGCGTCTGTAACTCGGCGTTCTTCTCCGGCGGCCGGCCGGTGGCCGACCTGAAGGCTGCGGTCGTCCGCCTGGGTCTTGAGACGCTGCGCCGCGTGGTGCTCGCCGCCGAGGCGCTGTCGGCGAACAACGGCCCCGACGCCGAGACGGTGCGTCGCCGGGCCTTCTTCGCTTCGCAGCTGGCCGCGCGCCTGCTGCCGGGCCCGAGCGCGGAAATGGCCGCCACGGCCGCGATGCTCGCCGAACTCGGCCGACTGCTGCCGGGCTTCAAGGACGCCTACGGCAAGGACGGCAACGCCAGCTATGCCGACGCCGGCGCTTGGCTGCTGGGGCTCTGGGGCCTGCCGATGCCGATCGTCGAAGGCGTGGCCTTCCACCTCGAACCGACGCGCAGCCGCCAGCGCGGCTTCTGGATTCCCGGCGCCGTCCACGTGGCGCACGCCCTCGTGGGCAGCATCCCGCTCGACGAGGCCTGGCTCGACGCCAGCGGCCTGCGCGACAAGCTGCCCGAGTGGCAGCGCGTCCACCAGAAGCTGGCGGACGCCGAAAGCGCATGAGCCTGCGGGTCGCGCTGGTCGACCATCCCGACCAGCACGGCGACCTGCGCCGCCTCGCCGCCGAACTGCCGCGCGAGTGGGTCGTCATCGACGGCCTGCGCCCCGAGCAGCTGCTGGAAGATGCCGCCTTGGGCGGCATCGATGCGGTTTTCACCAGCGCCGACCCCGGCGCGATCGATGGCGCCACCCTGCTCCAACGCCTGCAGCGGGTCTGCCCGGAAGCGCTGCGCGTGCTGGTGCTTCCCACAGGCTTCGATCCGCGGCGAAGCGAGCGCCTCGCCGCTGAACCGGCCGTTCAACAGGTGGTGTCGGCGCCCTTCGAAGCCAGCACGGTGCGCGCCGCGATGCGTCGCGTGCTCACCGTGCGGAGCCTGCTGCGCGATCCGGACCTGCGGTCCGAGCTCGGCCAGGTGGAGCGCCTGCCCGCCTCGCCAAGCGCCTACCTGAGCCTGCGCATGGTCGTGGCGGACGACAACGCCGGGACCGACGAGGCCGTGCAGGTGCTGCGGCGTGATCCGGTGCTCGCGGTCCGGGTGCTGCGCGTGGCGAACTCGGCACTTTACTCGCGCGGCCGACCGATCCTCGATCTCACCGTGGCGACCCAGCGCCTCGGCCTGCAAACCCTCGTGCAGCTCGTGCTGGCCAGCGAAGTGTTCAGCCGTCTCGGCGACGGCGATGGTCAAGCGGCGCAGACGCGCGCGCTGCTGGCGTCGACCTTGGCCATGCGCATCGCGGCGACGCCGCGCGACGCGGGGCTCGCCGGCAGCGCGGCACTGCTCGCCGATCTCGGGCGGCAGCTGCCCGGTTCGCTGTTGAACGCACCGCCCCATCCGAGCGAACTCTGGCAAGCAGCGCCGCGAGTGACCTTGCTGGGCGCGGGCCTGATGGCGCTTTGGGGCCTGCCGATGGAAATGGTGGAAGCCGTCGCCTTCCACCACGCGCCGGGACGGCTCGCCGGACGCGGTCTCGATGTGGTGGGCACGACGCATCTCGCCCGCGCACTCGTCGGCGACATCCCGCTCGACGAGGCTTGGGTGGAATCCGCCGGGCTCGCGCCACGCATGGCGGCATGGCGCGAGTTGGCGGATCGCCTGATGGCCGAAGCGGCCTGAGAGGCGCTTACTCCGGCAGCATCACCGTGTCGATCACGTGGATCACGCCATTGCTGGCGGCCACGTCGGTGGCGGTGATCGTCGCGCCGTCGATGGTGACGGTGCTGCCGCTGACGTTGATGTCGGCATCGGCACCATTCACCGTCGTGGCCTTGTCGAGCTTCACCGCGTCGGCGGCGAGCACCTTACCCGCCACCACGTGGTAAGTGAGGATCGCGGCGAGCTTCGCCTTGTTCTCCGGCTTCAGCAGGTCTTCGAGCGTGCCGGCCGGCAGCTTGGCGAAGGCTTCGTCGGTCGGGGCGAACACGGTGAACGGGCCCGGGCCGCTGAGGGTCTCGACGAGGCCGGCGGCCTTCACCGCGGCGACGAGGGTTTCGAAATCGGCATTGGCGGCAGCGACGTCGACGATGGTGCCCGGCGCCTTGTCGCCATGGTTGTGGGCGACGGCGGGCGTGGCGACGGCGGCGGCCACGGCGAGGGTGAGCAGCGAACGGTGCGCGAACGAGAGCATGGGCGACTCCTGGGGATTGGGGGACGTGCGAAATGCACGACACACACCATGACGAAGGGTCCGTCGGGCTGGCGTGCGTTTCGCGTGCAGGTGTTGTCGCGGTCCGGTGGCGGCGGAGTGACGGGCGTGCACGCGCGCTTCACCGCGAATGGCGACGCTGTGCGCTCCGATGCATCGACCCATGCTGACCGCCACCGTGCTGCGCCTTACTTTCGCCTCATTGATGGGCTTCGTCGCAACCTTCGCCGTCGCGTCGCTGTCATCGCCCGCCAACGCGATGACGCCGACGCTCAACGCTCGCGTCGCGCTCGTCGCCGACCACGCGGCCGTCGCACCCGGGCAGCCGTTCAAGGCCGGCCTTCGCATCGTCCATGACAAGGGGTGGCACACGTACTGGGCGAACCCCGGCGATTCCGGCCTGCCCACGCGATTCGACTGGACACTGCCCGCAGGCGCGAGCGCTGGCGCGATCGAATGGCCCCTGCCCGAGCGCCTGCTGGCCAGCGGGCTCACCAACTTCGGCTACAGCGATGCGCTGCTGTTGCCCGCCACGCTGCGCGTGCCGGCGAGCGCCGCTGCCGGGTCGCGCTTCCGCGCCACGCTGCGCGCACGCTGGCTGATCTGCGAGGAAGCATGCATTCCCGACGAGGCCACGCTGACGCTCGACCTGCCTATCGAAGCCGCGCCGCGCGCGTCCGTTGATGCGGCGGACTTCGAAGCGACCGCCGCGCGCGTGCCGGTGGCGCCCCATGCGCCGAGCGGCCACAGCTGGCGCGATGCGACCCACGTCGCCACGCAGATCGATGACGCGGACGCGATGCTGCGCGGCGCGACGCGCATCGAGGTGTTTCCGCTCACGCCGCAGATCGTCACCTCCACGCGCATCGAGGCCCGCTTGGGCCCCGACGGCGCGCTGCGCTTCCGCCACCCCGCCAGCGAGTACTTCGACCGCATGCCCGCCCGCATCGACTGGGTGATCGGCGCGCAGGGCGAAGACGGCCGCTGGCGCGCGCTGCAGATCTCGCTGCCGGCGGACGACGCGCGCACCCCCTGACCCGATTCATCCACCGCCACGGAGCACTGCCATGAAGACCCTCCTCGCCGCCGCGCTCGGCACCGCCCTCGCCTTCGCCGGCAGCCTCCACGCCGCCGCCACCGTGGGCCAGCCCGCGCCGGCCTTCACGCTCACCGACACGAAGGGCACCGCGCATTCGCTCGCGGACTTCGCCGGCAAGACCGTGGTGCTGGAGTGGTTCAACCACGAATGCCCGTTCGTGAAAAAGCACTACGGCGCCGGCAACATGCAGCGCCAGCAGGCCGCCGCGACCGGCAAGGGCGTGGTCTGGCTGACCATCAACTCCTCGGCGGCGGGCAAGCAGGGCCACGTCAATGCCGAACAGGCCAACGCCATCCTCGGCGAGTGGAAGGCCAGCCCCACCGCCTTCCTGCTCGACCACGACGGCACGGTCGGCCAGGCCTACGGCGCGAAGACCACGCCGCACATGTATGTCATCGATGGCACGGGCGTGCTGCGCTACAACGGCGCGATCGATTCGAACCCGAGCGCCGACCCCGCCGACATCCCGGGTGCCACGCAGTACGTGGAAGCTGCGCTGGGCGATCTCGCCGCGAATCGCGCGGTCGCTCGCGGAACGACGCAGCCCTACGGCTGCTCGGTGAAGTACTGATCGATCGATGCGGGCGATCGCCGCAGCGCGGCGATCAGCCCAGCCCGAGCACCGAGGGCAGGAAGGCCGCGCCGGCGCGATGCGGGCGCGGCCTTTCCTTTTCCGCCGCCAGGGCGGCACGGCCGAGCGCCGCGAGGAAGGGCCGGCTCACCGTGTCGTACTCGTAGCGGTCGTCGTTGAGCACGCCATCATCATTGGCGTAGAGGTTCGCGCTCAGCAGCACTTCGCACTGCCCATCGGCCTCGGTGAGCAGCGCGGTTTCGCCCTGGTGGCCGAAGGCCTCGCCGGTCTTGCCGAAGCTGCGGAACCCGCGCGGCGCGGCATCGCGATCACCGACGACGAAGAACTTCGCGTAGCCGTCGCCGAACGCCGCCGGCGCATGCGTGCCGGTGGCAAGAAGCGGCGATTCGCGCGGAAACAGGCCGGTGATGCGCAGCAGCGAAAGCCGCGTCGTCGCGCTCAGCGCCCAGCGCTGCGAACGCCGTGTCGCTTCCGGGAAAGCCAGCCGCAGCAGCATCGCGTGCGCGTCCTCGAGCGGCAGGAAATTCGCCGTGCTGAAATCGCGCGGGCCCTGCTCGATGCGGCCGCGGTCGTCCTGCCAAGCCGCGCCCTTCAGCGCGCTGCCGAACGGGAAGCGACGCGCCGCCCCACGGCGCGCGTCCGCGTTCCACCGCGGCACCCAGGCGAGCTCGCCGTCTGGCCCCGTTTCCGGCGCCTCGATGCGCGAGGCCACGGTCTGCCGGTTCAATCGTGCGTCCGGGGAACCGAGCCGGGAGATCAAGCGCACGTCGTCAAAGCCCAGCTCGGCGAGGCGCGCGTGGATGCGGTCGGGGCCGAGCACGTCGTAGAGCCGGTTGAACGGCACGTTCTCGCTGACCACCAGCAGGCGCCACAGCGTCTGCCAGAGCGGTTCGACTGAGGGCTCCGCCGCCTCCCAGTTGCCGCTGCGCGGCGCCCCCGAAAGCACCGTGCGGGCATTGAAGCCGAGGTTCGCGGCTTCCAGCACTTCGGCCACCAGCAGCGCGATCGGGAGCTTCACCACGCTTGCCGCCGGGAACCAGCGCTGCCGCTGCACGCCGAACGTCGCAGTCGCGAAGCGCGCACTGCCATCCGCCTCGCGCTCGATGCGTGTCAGCGCGATCTGCACCTCGCGGCGCGGGTCACGGAGCACCTCACGCTGCGCTGCAGGCAGGTGGGCGAAGACGGCGTCGAACAGCGCCTGCGCTTCCGCACCCTGCAGGCGGCGATGGCGCCGCGCACCAGCGGCGGCGGCCGGCGCCGACTGCGCCAATGCCGGCCCCGCGGCGCTGAGCAGGCCCAGCGCCGACATCGCCGCCACCACGCGCCGACGCGCTTCATCCATGCGCGGGTTCCGGCACGGGCTCGAGGACCGGGCGCTCGTTCACGCGCAAGAGGAAGGTGGCGGCCAGCAGCAAGCTGCAGCCACTGAGCACGAGCGCGTAGATCGCGTGGTTGTCGAACACCTGCTTCACCAGCGGGCCCAGCACCAACGCCGCGGTGATCTGCGGCAGCACGATGAACATGTTGAACAGGCCCATGAACACGCCCATCCGCTTCTCTTCAAGGCAGCCGGCGAGCAGCGCATAGGGCATCGACAGGATGCTGGCCCACGCCACGCCGACGAGGACGAAGCCGAACTTCAGCCACTCCGGCGACGGCGCCACGTACATCGAAAGGAAACCGAGGCCACCGATCACCAACGAAGCGGCATGTATCGCCCGGCGATTGAGCACGAAGCGCGCGGCGTAGAACGCGAGCAGGAGCGCGACGACCATCGACGACAGGCCGTACCAGCCCATGGCCACGCCGACGAGGTCGGCGGCGTCCTGGTAGGCCTTGTTCACCGCCGCGAACGTCGCGGCCTGCTCCGGGACTGCCATGTCGTAGGCGCTGGCGACTGGCGCCGGTGCGTTGAACACATGCTCCGTCAGGCCTGGCGTCGCCATGCTCCACATCGCGAAGAAGGCGAACCAGCTGAAGAACTGCACGATGCCGATGCGGCGCATCTGCTTCGGCATGTGCACGATGTTGTGGACGATGTCGCGGAAGAAGCTTCCCTGCTGCTTCTCGGCCTCGAAGGCGGCGAGATCATCCGGCGGGTACTCCTTCGTCGTGAACACGGTGACGAGGATCGACGCCAGGAACACGAAGGCGCCGATCGCGAAGGCCACCTGCACCGAGGGCGGCACGACGCCGGGCGCCGCCTCGTTGCTGACGCCCATCTGCGTGACGAACCACGGCAGGTTGCTGGCCACCCAGGTGCCGATGCCGATGATCAGCGTCTGCACCACGAAGCCGTAGCTGCGCTGCTCCTCCGGCAGCTTGTCGGCCACCAGCGCGCGGAACGGCTCCATGCTGACGTTGATCGACGCATCGAGCACCCAGAGCGTGCCGACGGCGATCCAAAGGGCCGGCGAGTGCGGCATGAACAGCAACGCGATCGAGCTGAGGATCGCGCCGAGCACGAAGTAAGGGCGTCGTCGCCCGAGGATCGGATGCCAGGTGCGGTCACTGAGGTAGCCGATGATCGGCTGCACCAGCAGGCCGGTGAGCGGCGCGGCGATCCACAGCAGCGGCAGCGCGTCCTTCTCGGCGCCCAGGGTCTGGAAGATGCGGGAGACGAAGCCCCCTTGCAGTGCGAAGCCGAACTGGATGCCGAGGAACCCGAACGACATGTTCCAGATCTGCCAGAACGACAGGACGGGCCGGCGTGCCGACCCCGATGCGATGTTGGCCCCATGCGCCATGCTGCTACCGCCCCTTGATGATTGGTGGCCCGCGCAACGTGCGTTGGCAGTGGCCGAAAGGTACTACACCGAAAACACTCGCCAGCGTCGATGTGCGACCGCAGCAGGGCAGCGCCCAGCCCGGAACGAGGGCGAAAAAAACCCCCGGCGGTGCAGGACCGGCCGGGGGCGGGAAGCCAGAAGGCTTAGAACTTGTAGCTGACGCCGAGCAGCGCGTTGTTGCCGTATTCCACGTACTCCTGCGGGCGGGTGGCCGCGCCGAAGTTGCGGGTGAACGGCTCGTCCGTCAGGTTGCTGATCTGGAAGATGAAGCCGAGGTCCTTGACCGGGCCTTCCTGCACCGTGTAGCTGATCTGCAGGTCGACGATCTCTTCCGAACCGATCAGCGAACGCTCGCTGTCGAGGAACACGTTCACGCCTTCACCCACGTACGAGGAACGCGTGCGACGGGTGGCGCGGACGCCCCAACCGAAGCGCTCCCAGTACAGCGTCACGTTGGACGTGTACTTCGAGAAGCCCGGCAGCTGCGGCACGCCGAGGACGCGCGGATCGATGCTGGTGCTCGTGTCGGTGTAGCTCGCCTGGAGGCCGAAGCCCTCGAGCGGCTGCCACATCAGGTCGAAGGGCAGCGACACGGCGTACTCGAAGCCCTTGATCGTGCCGCCTTCCGCGTTGACCGGACGGGTGTACACGCCGATGCGCGAGGCCGGCAGCGCGGTCACGCCGGCCGGGATCGGCAGGCCGGTGAAGTCGTAGCGGACCGACTGGTTCGCGACGTAGTTCAGCAGGTCCTTGTGGAAGAACGCGATCGACACGTAGCCGCGGCCACCGAAGTACTTCTCCCACGAGAGGTCGAGGGCGTCGGCCTTCCACGGACGCAGGGTCGGGTTGCCACCGCCGGCTTCCCAGCGCGGGCCGCCCGGGGCGGTCTGGTTGACGCCATAGCCGAAGCCGGCCGAGAGGTCGTCGATGCGCGGACGGGCCACCTGGCGCGCGGCGCCGAAGCGCAGCTTCTGTTCCCACGGCAGGTCGGCGATCAGGTTCAACGACGGCAGCACGTTGGTGTAGGTGTCGCCCGCCTCGAACGGCGTGCCGATGGCATTGCCGTTGTAGGTGATGCGGCCGAAGCCGGTCTGGTCGACGCGCTGCACCTGGACGCCGATGTTGCCGGAGACCGGGATCGAGCCGTACTCGGTGTCGAGGTTGGCCTGGATGTACGCCGTGGTGATGTCTTCCTCGACGCCGAAGCTCTTGCGCGCGCCGCCGAAGTCGGCGAAGCGGCTCTGGCGGGCGTAGTTGACGGTCGACGGATCGAAGCTCGGCATGAACGGAATGCCGAAGAAGCCGAAGGCGAAGTTGCCGCCCGCCGGGTACGGCGCCGTCTGGTTCGACAGCGAGCACGAGTTGATGCAGAGGCGGTCTTCCGTGGCGAAGCGGTCCTTCTCGCGCATCGTCAGGTTGGCGCCGAACTCCAGCGAGCTGATGAAGCCCGAATCGAAGCTGCGCTCGAAGTCGATGCGCGCCTGCTGGATCTCGTCGTTGATGGAGTAGGGCTTGTCGAAGCCGTCACCACCCCAGCCGCCGCGGTCCCACAGGCGGAGCTGTGACGGGTTGTTGAAGTCCATGCCGTAGCGCATGTCGTACCAGCCGCCCGGGTTGAACGTGGCGGTGAGCGTCGTGCCCGGCGAGCCCGGCGGCAGGCCGGCGTTGCTCTCGAAGTTGCGGCCGTTGCGCTCGGACTTCGACATGCTGAGGTCGGCGGTGACCTTCCAGTCTTCGTTGACGGTCCACTCGTGGTTCCAGCCGACCGACAGCATTTCGTCTTCGCTGTCGTACTTGTCGGTGCGGAACACCGGGCTGGCGCCCGTCCAGGTGAAGCTGTTCTGGCCGCGGACGACGCCCGAGTTGGTCAGGTAGCCGCCGTTGCCGAGGCCGATCTCGATGCCGCGCTGCGTGGTGCTGGAATCGAACTGCGAGTAGAAGACGTCGAGCGCGCCGCGGTGGGCGTCGTTGGGGCGGTACTCGAGGGTGGCGTTGAAGCCTTCGCGCACCTGGTCGGAGAGACGCGACTGGATGGTGGCGCCTTCGAGCAGGCCGGTGCCGTCGTAGCCCCACGCGCGCCAGCTGTTCGACTGGCCGGGCGTGTTGAGGTAGGCGTAACCGAGCACGAGGCCGAGCGTGCGGGCGTCGTTCTGGTCGATGTAGGTGACGCTGCCGCGCTCGCCGAAGATGTCGGAGCTCTCGAGCTGGTTGCGGTCGGCGCGCAGGTTGACGGCGACGGTGCGCTTGTCGAAGTCGAGCGGACGGATCGTCTGCAGGTCGATCGTCGCCGAGAGGCCCTGGCCGACGAGGCCGGCCTGCGGGGTCTTGTAGACGAGCACCTGCTTCATCAGTTCGGCCGGGTACTGGTCGAACTCGACGCCGCGGTTGATGCCCATGCTGGTCTGCTCGCGGCCGTTCAGCGTGGTGGCCGAGAAGTCACCCGACAGGCCGCGGACGTTGATGTCCGTGGCGCGGCCACGCACGCGCTGGGCGGTGACGCCCGGCAGGCGCGCCAGCGAGTCGGCGATGGAGAAGTCGGGGAGCTTGCCGATGTCTTCGGCGGAAACCGCCTCGACGATCGAGCGCGCGTCGCGCTTCGAGTCGATGGCGTTCTCGATGCCGGCGACGATGCCGGAGCGGACTTCCACCGCGTCCAGTTCCTTGACGTCGGCCTCGTCGGCCTTCTCGTCTTCTTCCGCGGCCGCTTGGGCCTGCGCTTGGGCGTTCGCCGCCATGGCCATGAGGGCCGAGGCGAGCGCCACGCTCAGCATGTCGCGCTTGAGGTTCAACATTCCCATCTCCTGAAACTCGGGCTGGATCTGACGCCTTTCGGCGCGGTCGATCGTGGCGGCACGCAAGGGCACGCGTCACGGTTTATTCATGTTAGTGCTACGACTCAAAACGAGCGCTTGGCTGCATACGTATTCATGGACTTTTAACGATTGTCCTGCAAGACACAATCGGCCTTCACATCCAGCGGAGCGCGGCGATGACCCCGACGACCCCACGGCAGCGGCGCCTTCCAGCGGCTTTGCTGGCCCTCGCCCTGATCGGACCGGCCGCCGCCGCAGCGGACCCGGCCGCTCTGGCCTCGGCCCCGCCCCCCGCCAGCCAGGCCGTGGACTGGCGCGACCAGGTCCTCTACTTCGCGATGATCGACCGCTTCGCCGACGGTGACCCGGCCAACAATGACCAAGGGGCCGGGGTGTTCGACCCGGCGGATGGCAGCAAGTACAGCGGCGGCGACCTGCGCGGCATCACCCAGCGGCTCGACTACCTCGAAGGCCTGGGCGTGACCGGGCTCTGGATCACCCCGCCCGTGGCCAACCAGTGGTGGGACGAGGAGGCCCGCTTCTCCGGCTACCACGGCTACTGGGCCAGCGATTTCTCGGCGGTGGACGCGCACTACGGCAGCCTCGACGACTACGTGGCGCTCGGCCGGGGCTTGGACCGCCGCGGCATGACCCTGGTGCAGGACATCGTGGTCAACCACATGGGCAACTTCTTCGCCTTTGATGACTGGCGCGACGGCGAGCCGGCGCATTCCTGGCGTCGGACGCGCGGCAGCCGGCCCATGAACCGGCCCACGCAGTGGCCGTTCTCGCAGAACGACCCGAACGACCCGGCGCAGCGCGCGCTGTCGGCCTACCACTGGACCCCGCCGATCCGCGATTACACGAACACGGTGCAGGAACTCACCTTCCAGATGGCCGGGCTGGACGACCTGGATACCGAGACCCCGGTGGTGCGGCGTGCGCTGCGAAAGAGCTTCGGCGACTGGATCACGAAGGTTGGCGTGGACGGTTTCCGCGTGGATACCGCTTTCTACGTGCCGGCGGACTTCTTCCCAGACTTCCTGTATGCCGAGGACCCGGAGGCCCCCGGCGTGATGGGCGTCGCCGCCGCGCAGGGCAACCCGCGTTTCCATCTGTTCGGCGAGGGCTTCGGCATCGACAAGCCCTTCGAGGACGTGCAGATGCGCAAGATCGACGCCTACCAGCGCCTCGAGGGCGGCATCCCGGCGATGATCCAGTTCCCGATGTACGGGACCTTCGGCGATGTCTTCGCCCGCGGCCACGCTCCGGCCGAACTGGCCTGGCGCATCGAGCGCACGCTGGCGGTGCACGCCGACCCGTGGCGCATGCCCACCTTCATCGACAACCACGACGTGGACCGCTTCCTCGCCGGGGCCGGAGAGCCGGCGCTGAAGCAGGCCCTGCTGGCGATGCTGACCCTGCCCGGCATCCCGGTGCTCTGGCAGGGCACCGAGCAGGGTTTCCGAAACCAGCGCGACGCGATGTTCGCCACGGGCTTCGGCAGCGGCGGGCGCGACCATTTCGACACCGCGCACCCGCTGTACCGGCAGATCGCCGCCATGGTGCAGCTGCGCCGCGCGCATCCGGCGCTGTCGCGCGCGCGGCCCGAGATCTTCGCCGCCGACGGCGCCGGTCCGGGCGTGGTGGCGTGGGCGATGCAGGGCGATGCCGAAGCCGGCCGCAGCGACGGCGACCGGCTGGTGGTGATGCTCAACACCGCCGAGGACCGCCGCCTGCTCGACGTCGAGGGGCTGCCCCCGGGCGCACGCCTCTTGCCCCTGCTCGCCCTCGACGGCGACGGCCCGGTGCTGCAGGCCAATGCCGACGGCCGCGTACTCGGCGAGCTGCCGGCCCGTGCCGGCGGGGTCTGGCGCGTCGAGCCCGCACCGCGAACGGCGGCCGGCGCATCGACGCCCGTGGACTCGACCGCGGTGCCGACGCTCGACGCGGTGCCCGAGGTCGTGCGCGACACCCTCGTCCTCACCGGGACCCTGCCGCCGGGCCGCGACGGCACGCTGGTCGTGGACGGCGACCTTCGGCGCGCGCAGCGCCTGATCGCCGATGCCGACGGGCGCTGGCGCGAGACGGTCCCGACCGATGACTTCATCGACCCGAAGGCGACCCACCGCGTGGTGGTGCTGGCCGGCGACGGCCTCGCCTCACCCGGCCGCAGCTTCCGCGTGGAGCGCGACTGGGCCCTGCTCGCCGAAGGCGCCGACCCGGAAGGCGACGACGCCGGCCCCGAGGGCCGCTACCGCTACCCCACCGACCCCAGCTACGCCGGCGAGGCCAGCATGGACCTGCGCGGACTGCGGGTGTTCTGCTCCGGCGGCGCACTGGCCATCGAACTCACGATGGGCCAGGTGCTCGACAGCTGGAACCCGGCGAACGGCTTCGACCACGTGGCCTTTTCCGTGTTCCTGTCGCTGTCGGGCCGCACCGACGGCGCGACGGCCATGCCGGGCCAGAACGCGACGCTGCCCGATGGCCGACGCTGGCAGGTCCGTCTGCGCACGCACGGTTGGAGCAATGCCGCGTTCACCCCCGAAGGTGCCGATGCAGACCGCGACGGCACGCCGCTGGTGCCGGGCGCGCGCATCGCCGTGGACAAGGCCCGCAAGGTGGTGCGCTTCGAATTCCCGGCCGCAGCGCTCGGCCACCCGGCCGAGCTCTCCGGACTCGTCGTGCACGCCACCACCTGGGACTGGGACGGCGGCTGGCGCGCGATGACGCCTGCCGGTGGCGGGCACACGATGGGCGGCGGCGATGGCGGGCGTGACCCGCGCTGGATGGATGCGATGACGCTCAGCGCGCCCGGCGACGGCAAGTGAAGAAGCCGTTGAGCGTGAGTCGCCCGATGGCGGGATCGTCGCTGAGCCGCTCCGGGTGCGCGATCTCGCCGCTGTGGAACACGGTGCCCGAGTAGACGATCAGGCGGTTGTACGCCGCCGGCACGCTGGCGACCTTCTCGAACCAGTCGTTGCTGCCGGTGAGGTAGCCGGGCGCGACGCCGTGCTTCGCGCTGAACTCGGCCGGCGGCAGGCGCGACGAATCCTCGATCATCGGCAGCAGCTCGGCGACCGGCCGCTTCGGCCGGTAGAACGCGGTGCCGCCGAGCGACGGATCATCGAACAGGTAGAGCACCGAGGCCGCGATCGACTGCTCCGGCGATGTGGCGAGCTGGTCGACATGCGGCTGCCACTGCCAAGGCATCAGCTGTTCCGGCGCACGCGTCACCATCGAAAGCCGCGCGTAGAAGCGCTCGGTGCGGCGGCCATCGAAGCTCGCGCGGAAGCGCTCGTCGAAGTAGGTTCCGAGCCCGGCCACGACGGGTTCGGGCAGGCGCAGTTCGGGCCCGGGGAAGGCGTTGTGCGGCGCGTCGCGGAAGGTCCCGCGCGCCGCGACGGCGAACGCCCGCCACGCCTCCGGGTTCTCGAGCGCACCGTCGACGACGTGGCAGACCGGCACGCCGTCGATGGCCAGCAGTCGCGCTTCGGCCTTCGGGGAGAAGCGCAGGGCCGGCCACGGCGGCAAGCCCGTACCGCCGTCGACGCCGGATCCCATCACGCCGCCATCGGGGCGGCGCAGTGGCGCGCGACGAATTCCTCGTGGGTGGGCATGGCCTGCACGCAGTTCGCGATGACCCCACGCACCGCGTCCACGTGGCGCACGGCCTCTTCGGCGGGGATCGCGTCGACGAGGGCGTGGTAGCCGCTCGGCATCCAGCGCTGGCCGATCATCACCTGGATCCACGAGGGCTCGGCGAACAGTTCGTCGTTCTGGCGGAAGATGCGGCCGTTCGACCGGAACAGGTCCATCTTGCGCTTCAGCGATTCCGGCACGTCCATCGTGCGCACGTGGTTCCAGAACGGCGTGTCGGTGCGTTCGGTGGCGTGGTAGTGGGCGATCAGGAAGTCGCGGATCGAGATGAACTCGTCGGCGGAATGGCGGTTGAACTCGGCGATGTCGGTCGCGTCGAAGCCGGCATGCGGGAAGAACGCCGTGAGGCGCGCGATGGCCGACTGGATGAGGTGGATCGACGTCGACTCCAGCGGCTCCATGAAACCGCTCGACAGACCGACCGCGACGACGTTCTTGTCCCAGAACTTCTTCCGCATGCCGGTGGTGAAGCGCAGGATCTTGGGGTCCATCAGCGGCTTGCCTTCGAGGCGCGTCAGCAGCTTGGCACAGGCCTCGTCCTCGCTGATGTGCTCGTTCGAGAACACATAGCCGTTGCCGACGCGATGCTGCAGCGGGATGCGCCACTGCCAACCGGCCTCCTGCGCGGTCGAACGCGTGTATGGCGTGAGCGGGCCGGCGGTCTCGCACTGCAGCGCGGCGGCGCGGTTGGCCGGCAGCCAGTGGGTCCAGTCTTCGTAGCCGGCCTTCAGCGTCTGCTCGATCAGCAGGCCACGGAAGCCGGTGCAATCGACGAACAGGTCGCCGGCGATCTGCTGCCCGCTTTCCAGCTCGATGGCGCTGATGAAGCCGTCCTCGGGCCGCTGGTGCACGGTCTTCACCTTGCCCTCGATGCGCTTGACGCCGCGCTTCTCGGAATACGCCCGCAGGTACTTGGCGTAGAGGCCGGCGTCGAAGTGGTAGGCGTAGCCGAGGTCGGCCAATGGCGAGTTCGGGCGATCGCGCAGCGCCGGCATGAACTTGTTGGCGCGGCCGGCGGCCGTGCAGATGGAGTAGTCGTCCATGTGCCCGGCCTTGCCGAGCTGGCGCGCCTTCAGCCAGTAGTGGTGGAAGGCCACCGTGCCGAGGTCCTGGCCGATCTTGCCGAAGCCGTGGATATAGCTGTCGCCCACCTGGCCCCAGTTCACGAACTCGATGCCGAGCTTGAAGGAACCCTTGGTGTTGCGGATGAAATCCGCTTCGTCGAGCTCGAGGGCCTGGTTGAACAGCTTGATCATCGGGATCGTCGCTTCGCCGACGCCGACGGTGCCGATCTCCTCGCTCTCGACGAGGGTGATCGAATACGTGGGGCCCAGCACCTTGGCGAGGGCCGAAGCACTCATCCAGCCGGAGGTGCCACCGCCGACGATGACGATGGACTTGACGCGGGTGTCGCTCATGGTGGCGCGGATCCTGTGGAAACACGGCGGCGCCCCCGCGCCGCTCCGTGAGGCGCTAACGTTTAACCGAGCGCGCCGGACCTGTCCATGTGAATTCGGTTGCGGCGCCGTGAAGAACCCTTACCGGACGGAGACCCCGATGCCCCGCGCCCTTCCCGCCCTTGCCCTGCTGCTCGGACTGGCCCTGCCGCTCGATGCCGCGGAGCCGCCCGCCGACGCGCCGCCCCTGCCCACCGTCGCCGCGGGCCGCATCGAGCGCCTGGCCCTACCGGCCGAGGGCCCGGTGGCCGCCCGGCCGATCGACGTCTGGCTGCCGCCGGGCTACCCAGAGGACGCACCCTACGCCGTGGCTATGATGTTCGACGGACAGATGCTGTTCGATGCCGGCATCACCTGGAACCGCCAGGAGTGGCGCGTCGACGAGACCGCCAGTGCGCTTCAGGCGGCTGGACGCACGCGGCCCTTCATCGTCGTCGGGGTCTGGAACGCCGGCCCCGCGCGGCATGCGGAGTACTTCCCCCAGCGCCCCTTCGAAGCGCTACCCGCGGCCGTGCGCGAAGGGCTGCGGCATGGGGCGAAACGCGGCGAGGCCCCGCTCTTCACCACGGATCTCTACAGCGATGCCTTCGTCGGCTGGCTGACGGATCGCGTGCTGCCCGAGGTGGCATCGCGCTATGCCGTCTCGCCCGACGCCGACGACCGCGTGCTGATCGGCGCCAGCATGGGCGGCCTGATCTCGACCTACGCCCTGTCCGAGCGTCCTGCGGCTTTCGGCGGCTTCGGGGCGATGTCGACGCACTGGCCCGGCATCTTCCCGGGCACGGACAACCCGGTGCCCCCCGCCTTCTTCGACTACCTCCGCGCGCAGCTGCCGACGCCGGGGCGGCACCGCCTCTACTTCGACCACGGTGACGCGACGCTGGACGCGTTCTACCCGCCGCTGCAGGCCGAAGTGGATCGCATCGCGCTGGCGAAAGGCTGGGCGTTCCCGGCCTATCGCAGCTTGGCCTTCCCCGGTGCCGATCACTCGGAAAACGCCTGGGCCGCGCGCTTGGATGGCGTGTTCACCTTCCTGCTGCCGCCACGCGAGGACGAGCTCAACCCCCGCTTTCGGTGAGCTCGAGGTCCTTCTTCCACAGCTGCACGATCAGGCTGCGGATGTTGCGGTGGCGGTCCGCGGGAATCACCTCGACGATCTTCGAGGCCGTCTCGTCCACGTCGCGGCGTTTCGGCGTGGCGTACAGCTGGCCGCTCGGGTCGATGACGGCACGGAGGACGGGCTTGCGCGCATCGTTGGTGCGGCGCACGCAGACGCCGACCTCGCCATTCGCCAGCTTCACCACGGTGCCCGGCGGATAGACGCCCAGCTGCTTCACCAACAGCTGCACCAGCCGGGGGTCGAACTTGGCCGCGCCACCCACGAACAGTTCGCGCAGCGCGTCCTTGGCGAGGTAGGCCGGACGGTCGGCGCGCGGCCGCATCATCGCGGTGAAGGCGTCGGCGAGCGCGACGATGCGCGGACCGACGGGGATCTGCGCACCGGCCAAGCCTCGCGGGTAGCCCGAGCCATCCAGCCGTTCGTGGTGCATTTCCACGGCCTGCATCCACACCGGGTCATGGACGCCGATGTGCTCGAGCAGTTCCACCGCACGCACGGGGTGGTCGGCCACCATCTGCTTGTGGTGGTCGAGCAGGTCGCCGGGGTGGAGTGCGAGATCGTCGTGGTCCTCGACCACGGCCACGTCGACGGTGAGCGCGGCCGCCACGAGGCTGGTCTGGGCCTCGCGAGGCAGGCCCTCGGCCACGGCCAGCAGCTTGGCCACCGCCGCCGCGTGCAGGGCCCGCTCCGACAGCGTGTGGCTGTGGGCGAGCAGCTGCTGCACGCCAATGAACTGGTCCTGGTCGCGGATGAACAGTTCGTCGAGCCAGCGCACGACGGATTCGAGGTCGGCCCAGGTGGTTCCCGAGGGCGGGCGAACGAGGCTGCGCAGCAGCTTTTCGATCTGCTCGACCAGAAGGGCGAGTCGGCCTTCGGTGGACGACTCGCGATGCAGTTGCTCTTCGAGCCGATCGAGGTCGGAGAGTTCTTCTTCCTCGGCGGTCTGGCGCTGGAAGAAGCCGCGCTCGTTCAATCGATCGAGCACGGCCTCGGTGCCGATGACCTTGCCCTTCTGCAGCAGGACCTGGCCGCTGCGATCGACGATGGCCACCTCGAGGCGGTCACCGATTTTGAGCCCCAGTCCGGAGGCAGCTACGAGCTCCATGCACGTCCCTCCCCGGGGCCACGCACATGCGTAGCCCCGGGAATACGCCTCGACCACGCGACGGTCAAGCGGCCGGCGGGCCTCGAAACGTCAGGCCCGGTGATTCCGTGACATCGGCCACTCAACAGGCCGGCAACGGCGCTCCCTCCGGGCCCTCGAAGCGGCGCTCACGCGACGAGGCCTCGGCCCGGCCCTCGACCGTCTCCAACGCGACGCAGGCCTTGCCCCGGACCGTGCGCAGCGTGGCCCGCTGGCGCAGGAAAGCGCCGTCGCGGTAGGCCATCGACTCGCCGTCGTCGTCGTAGAGCACGCCCGTGGCACGGCCTTGCGAATCGGGGAAGGCACGGAAGACGATCGGCTGCGCGGCCATCTCGCCGGTGTGCTGCACCACCGGCTGCATGGCCACCATGCTTCCAGCCCGAACAAAAACCGGCAGGCGCTCGACCGGCGCGTCGACCTTGTGGGTCTTTCCGCCCTCGAGGCGCGTG
The DNA here is from genome assembly GCF_044377035.1 of Silanimonas sp. Classification (GTDB taxonomy): domain Bacteria; phylum Pseudomonadota; class Gammaproteobacteria; order Xanthomonadales; family Xanthomonadaceae; genus Silanimonas. Next base: position 93,216 of record NZ_JBILJW010000004.1, on the reverse strand, counting down.
CCGGTGTGGAAGTCGATCCATTCGCCCTTGGGGAAGTACACGTCGCGCGAGGTCGCGGACTCGACGAGAACGGGTGCCACGAGCAAGTCGGTGCCGACGAGGAACTGGTCGCCACGGCCGTGGGTCTGCGGGTCCTCGGGGTACTCGAGCATCAGCGGGCGCATCACCGGCAGGCCCGTTCGGCTGGACTCCTCCACCGCCGTGTACAGGGTGGGCAACAGGCGGTAGCGCAGCTCGATGGTGGCCTTGTTGATGCGCGTCCACGGCTGGCCGAAGGACCACGGCTCCTGGTCCGGCGTGGCCTGTTCGGTGTGCCCGCGGAAGAACGGCGAGAACAGCGCCGCCTGCAGCCAGCGGGTGAACAGCTCGCCCGACGGGTAGCCCGAGAAGCCGCCAACATCGCCGCCGATGAAGGGGAAGCCCGAGAGCCCGAAGTTCAGCAGCATCGGGATCGACTGCTGCAGCGAGGACCATTCGGCGCGGTTGTCGCCGGTCCACACCCAGGCGTAGCGCTGGCCGCCCGCGAAGGTGGCGCGCGTCAGCACGAAGGGCCGCTCCTCGGGCTTCAGGGCGGTGAGGCCTTCGAAGGTCGAGCGCGTCATCTGCATGCCGTAGAGGTTGTGCACCTCGGCATGGTTGGTGGGCTGGCCTTCGTGGTCGAAGCGGACATCGTCGGGCATGGTGTTGGCCGGCGGCACCCACACGGCCGGCTCGTTCATGTCGTTCCAGATGCCGGCGATGCCGACGTCGGTGAACATCTTGTGCTGCCGACCCCACCACGCGCGCGTAGCGGGACGGGTGAAGTCGGGGAACACGCTGTTGCCCGGCTTGTTCGGCGCATTGATCGGCCAGACCGGGCCTTCGAACAGCGTGCCGTCCGGGTTCTTGACGAAATGGTCGCCGGCCACGCCCTCGTCGAAGATCCGGTAACCCGGCTCTTTCGTCGGATGCGGATCGAGGATCACGACCGTGCGGAAGCCCTGCTCGCGCAGATCGGCGACGAGTTTGGCCGGGGCGGGAAAGCGCTCGGCGCTCCACGTGAAGGGCTTGAACTCGTCCTGGTAGTCGATGTCCAGCCACAGCGTGTCGGCCGGCACCTGCTCCTGTCGGAAGGTGTCGGCCAGGCGGCGCACGCGCGCCTCCGGGTAGTAGCTCCAGCGGCTCTGGTGGTAGCCCAGCGCCCAGCGCGGAGGAAGCGGCGCGCGGCCGGTGAGCTGCGCGTAGCGGCGCACGACGTCGCGCGGGTGCGGACCGGCGATCACCGTGTAGTCGAGCTCGCCGCCGTCGGCGCCGAAGCTCAGCAGTCCACGGCGCTCGCGGCCAACGTCGAAGCTGCTGCGGTGGGTGTTGTCGAGGAACACGCCATGCGCGCGGCCCTCGCGCAGCACGAGGTAGAACGGCACCGAGGCATAGATCGGGTCGGTGGAGTTGTCGTAGCCGTAGGTGTCGCTGTTCCACATCACGTAGTGGTAGCCGCCCAGTGCCCAACCGCGCTTGTTGAAGGCGCCGTTCTTCTCGCCGAAGCCGTAGACGTTGTCGGTGTCGCGCAGCTGCTTCCACACCCGCACAGCCGAGCCGTCGTGCGCGATGCCGCGACCGGCGTCATCGGCGTCGATGACGTTGCCGTCGGCGTCCTTGATGGTGAGGCGGAACGGAGCGGCCTGAACTTCGACGCGCAGGGCGTCGGTGGCGATCAGGCTGCCGAAAGCGGTTGATTCGAAGCGGAAGTCCTGCACGCCGAGCTGCCGATCCACGACGGCATCGCTGTGGTCCCTGCCGAAGGCCACGGGAGAAAACCGCACGCGCACGACCTCGGGCGACAACACGCTGATGGCCACGTGCTCGGTGCGCCCACTGTCAGCGGCGGCCGCGAACGTCACCGTGTTGCCGTCGCGCTGCACCTGCGGCAGCGAGTCCAGATGGCGCCACTGGGCCGCGGCCCACGCCGGCAGCAGCGCGATCACGCCCGCCAGGGCCGCGGGGAGCAGTCGGGAAGGTTTCGAGGTCATGGGGTGTCCTTGCGCTCGGTGTCGGTCGGCGCGAGCAGTTGCGCGCGCGTCGGTTGCGGATGGCGGTCGAGGCCGCCGGATTCGATGAAGCGTTCGAGCACATCGCGGCCCTGCCGCACCGGCCAACCGCCCGAGGGCGGCGTGGGCTCGGCGGCGAGCGGCCACGGCGCCGGGGCTGCGGGCATGGCGACGTCGACGACGACCGGGCGCTCGCCCAGGGTCAACCCGCCGCTGCCGTGTGCCCGCAGCGAGCCGCCCAGCGCGAGTCGCAAGGGCGTGGCGCGCGCCGCGAAGGTCCAACGTTGGCGGCCGTCGCTCTGGGTCACGGTGAAGCGCAGTGGTTCGCCATCGCCCAGCGGCAGCACGGCCTCGATGTCGGTCCATGCAGCGGGGAGCGCGGGCACCACGTCGACCACGCCTTCGAGCAGCCGCGGGCGCACGCCGAGGTAATCCTGCACGGCATTGCGCACGAACTCCGCGGTGCTCCAACTCTGCGCGTAGGTGCCGGAGGGGCGCACGCGCCCCGCGTCGTCGAGCGTGGCGTCGGCGAGTTCCGCGAGATGCCCCGGCGCGTCGTCCTCGAGGATCTGCCGGGACAGCTCGCGGGTGACGCGATACGCCGTTTCCTGCTGCTGGAAGCGCGCCAGGGCCGTGATCGCCGGGCCCGCCGTCCACTGCCAGACCGTGCCGTTGTGGTACGCGGCGTCCTTGTGGTGGTGCGCCTCATCGACATGCCGCGGGTGGAAGCGCGGGTCGTCGGGGGCGAGCGACAGCGGCCCACGGGTCAGCAGCAACGCGGCGGTCGTGTCCCGCGCCACGGCCTGCTCGACGTCGCGAGGCAGGAAGGGGGCGCGCTCCGGCAGCGGCGGCACCGAGACCGCCATCCAGGCGTTCGGCCGCACGCTGGTATCGACGCGGCCATCGGCAAGCAGGCGGTCGGCCAAGCGGCCGTCACGCCAGAAGCGCGCCAACACCGCGGCGCGCGTGCGAGCCGCCATCGCGGCGTAGCGTTCGGCCTCGGCGCTGTCGCCATCGCGCGTCGCCAGATCCGCACCGATCACCAGCACCGCATGCCAAAGCGCTTGGATCTCGATGGCGCGATCGCCGCGCGGCGACCAGCCGCGACCGCCGCGGATGCGCGCATCCATCCATGTGTCGGCTTCGGCGTGGCGCAGCAGACCCTCGTCGTCGAGGTGCGGCTCGGCACCGGCCACGTAGTCGCGGACGAGGCGCCGCAGCCCGGGCAATCCGGCCGCATCGCCGCTAGCATGCGCCGTTTCCCACGCCGCGCGGATCAGCCAAGGCGTGCCGTCGACGGTGTTGTAGAGCGTGTCGGTCGCGGCGGCCACGCGGTTCGGCACCCGCCCCTTTTCCGGGCCGTCGGCGCGGTTCTGCCATCGCGTGAAGTTCTCGATGACGGCCTGCGCGCGCTCGAACTCGCCGGTGACGAGGTGGGTGCCCGGCAGGGCGATGAAGGTGTCGCGGCCCCAGTTGTCGCGGAACCACGGCAGACCGGCCCAGAGGCCCGGGCCGAACTCGTCGGTGCGGAAAGTGGCATTGCTGGCGATGGCCCAGCGGAAGGCGTCATCGAAAGCCGCATCCCCCGTGCGTATGCGCAACGATTCGAGGCCCGCGCGACGGCGTTCGATGCCGGCCGCCCACAGATCCCCGCCGGAACCCTGATCCGCCCCGCTCTGCAGCGCGACCATCGTCGCGTTCGCGTCGTCCTGGGTTCGGCCGAAGGCCAGATGCACCGCGAGCTTCGAGGTCGGCACCTCGGGCTCGACGAGGACCAACGCGATCTCCGCAGGCGCACCCACGGCCCGCCGCAGCGCGTCATCGGCCTCGACGCGCCGCACCGGCACGTTGGCGGAGAACGCGTGCCCTTCGGCATCCGGCCCCAGCATCAGCAGGAGGGCAACGCGTCGGTCGTCGCGCCCTTCCGCGCAGATCGACAGCGCAGGATGTCCGGCCTGCAGTTGCAGGGCCTCGATGCTGCCGTCCGCATGCTGCACTTCGTGGCCCCAGGGGCGCAGCGTGTCGCTTTCGGCGTCGCGACGATCGAGAAGCTGGCCATCGACCAGGATCGCGAATCCACGCAGCAGGGCGAGATCCCCCGGCCCGGACCACGCGTGCATCCGATAGCCCGTGCCGCCCAGCCACTCGAAGGCCCGCGCGTCGAGGTCGCCACGATGCTGGTCGCTGGCGACGATGCGTTGGCCGCGGCCTTCGGGGCCACCCGTCGAATGCAAACGGAGAGACGGCGCGTCGCCCTGCGGCGCGCAATAGGGCGACGTCGCATTGGCGAGACCAACACAACCCAAAACCGCCAACAGCGTGATGCATCGCAGCATGCGAAAACCGTTCCATCGAATTGGCAGTGAGCGTAGCGGCTGTCCCGAACCCGGGCGGCGCACGCATACGTATGCATCGCGATCGAGCCGCCTACCGCGCGCGCACGGCCTAGGATGCGAAGCCGCCCGCCCGACGGACTTTCCATGCTGCTTCGCACCACCGCCTTCGTCGCCCTCGCCGTCGCCGCGAGCCCGGCCCACGCGATGCCGCCGCCCGACACGCGACCGGCGGAGTGCGCCGTGCATGCCGGAACGACGGTGATCCATCCATGGTCCGACGCCCTGCCCGCGCACCAACGCGCGGCGTGGCTCGATGCCACGACACTGCGCTGGGCCGCGCCAGCGGAGGCCGCCTCGGTCGTGCTGCTGCGCGCGCCGAGCCCGCAGCTTCGGCTCGTTCCCGGCGCCGCGCCGGAAGGCCACGCGATCCGGCATGCACTGGCGCCGATCCGTCTTCGCAGCAGCGATTCCCGTTTCAGCCATGTGGGCGGCGGCACCTTCGAACTCGCCGACCCGCTGCCGACGGACGCTTGGCGCGAAACGCTGGTCGTCGCGGCGCTCGACGCCGACGGCCGCGTGCTCGATGCCACCGGCCTGCAGAACGCCGGCGCGTTGGATGCCGTGTTCGCGCCCAAGGCGAAGGACGCCACGCTCGGCGCGACGATCGACGCGGGCGCGACACGCTTCGCGCTGTGGGCCCCGACGGCCACGAACGTGTCGCTCTGCTTGTTCGGCGCCACCGAGGCGTCGACCGCCGGCGTTGCACCGACCGTTGATGCTCAGCTGATGCATATCGAGTCCGCGAGCGGCGTGTGGACGCACACCGTCCCCGCCGACCTTCGCGGTCGACGCTATGCCTTCCTCGTCGACGTTCTGGTGCCGGGCGTCGGTCTCGTGCGCAACCGCGTTACCGATCCGTATGCGCTCGGCTTGAATGCGGATTCGCAGGCGTCTGTCGTGCTCGATCTCGACGACCCGGCGACGAAGCCGGAGGGCTGGGCCGACGACCGCCGCCCCGACACCGTGCAAGGCAACACCGATCTCGTGGTCTACGAGCTACACGTCCGCGACTTCTCGCGCGACGACGCCACGGTGCCCGCCGCGCATCGCGGCACCTACCTCGCTTTCACCCATGACGACACGGCGGGCATGAGGCATCTGCGAGCGCTGGCCGCCGCCGGCCTCACCGACGTGCACCTGCTGCCCACCTACGACCTCGCTTCCGTGCCAGAACGCGATTGCGCGCGGCCCGAGCTTCCTGCCGGTGAAGGCCCGGCCGGCGAAGGCGTGCAGGCGGCGATCGGCGCCGTGCGCGAGCGTGACTGCTACAACTGGGGCTATGACCCGTGGCACTTCAACGTGCCCGAGGGCAGCTACAGCACGGCGCCCGACGAGGCCGCGACGCGGGTACGCGAGTTCCGCACGATGGTTCAGGCGCTGCACCAAGCCGGCCTGCGCGTGGGCCTCGATGTCGTCTACAACCACACGATGGCGAGCGGGCAGGACCGGCAGTCGGTGCTCGACCGCGTCGTGCCGGGCTACTACCACCGCTTGAACGCGCAAGGCTTGGTGGAGACCTCGACCTGCTGCCCGAACACCGCCACCGAGGCCACGATGATGGCCAAGCTGATGATCGAATCGGCGGTGATCTGGGCGCGCGACTACCGCATCGATTCCTTCCGCTTCGACCTGATGGGCCACCAGCCCAAGGCGGCGATGCTCGAGCTGCAGCGCGCGGTCGACGCAGCCACCGGTCGCCGCATCCACCTGCTGGGCGAGGGCTGGAACTTCGGCGAAGTCGCCGACGGGGCCCGCTTCCCGCAAGCCACGCAGGGCGTGTTGAACGGCACCGGCATCGCCACCTTCAGCGACCGGATGCGCGACGCGGCCCGCGGCGGCCGCGCCGGTGACCGAGGCGAGGCGCTGAACGCGCAGGGCTGGCTCTCCGGCCTCCACCACGCGCCGAACGCGGCGAACGCCGCACGCCCGAAGGCGGAGACCGAAGCGGAACTGCGCCGTGCCGAGGCGCTGATCCGTGTCGGCCTCGCGGGCACGCTCGTCGATGTCGAGACCTTCGACGCCGACGGCGTGGTGAAGCCGCTGCGCGACATCCGCTACGGCAGCGGCCCGGCCGGCTATGCCAGCCAGCCGGACGAGGTCGTCAACTACACCGAGAACCACGACAACCTCACGCTGTTCGACAGCAACGCCCTGCGCCTGCCGCTTGAGACCACGCGCCATGACCGGGCACGCGTGCAGGTGCTGGGCAACGCGCTGGTGTTGCTTGCGCAAGGCGTGGCCTACCTGCACGCCGGGCAAGAGGTGATGCGCAGCAAGTCGCTGGACCGCAACAGCTACAACTCCGGCGATGCGTTCAACGTCGTCGATTGGACCGGTGAACGCAGCACCTTCGGCATCGGCCTGCCGCCGGCCTGGGACAACGAGGACAGCTGGCCGCAGATGCGCGTCGTGCTCGGGCGCGCCGGAGAGATCGCACCCCGCGCCGAGGACGCCGCCTTCGTGAACACCTGGACGCAGGCCCTGCTGCGCCTGCGCCGCGACGAGCCCCTGCTGCGGCTGGCGACGACCGATGCCGTGCAGGCCGCGCTGCGCTTCGTCCCGGTGGACGGCGAACCCGGTCTCGTCATCGGGCATCTCGACGGCCGCGCGCTGCCGGCCACGCATCTGGCGCACGGCCGACAGCTTGTCTATGTGCTCAACACCGACCCGCGCCCGCGCACGGCAACGGTGGCGGCGACAGGCGGCGGCAGCTGGACGCTGCACCCCGCCCTCGACGGTCTCGCCGAGGGCACGCTTGGCGCCGACGGACGGGTCTCGGTGCCGGGCCGCAGCGTCGCGGTTTTCGTGCGTTGATCGACACGCCGTCGTGCCCGCGCCCATGAATACGTTTTCACGCCCGCCCCAGCGCGGACGTGGGTCTTAAGCTCCCGCGGATGACGACCCAGCCCGCTACCGTTCCGGCCACGACGCCGGCCGCCCCGCCCGCCGCCGACCTCGTCGCGGCCTTCCGTCGAGCGCTTGCCATGACGACCACCGACGGCCGCGAGGCCCCCGCTGCCCGCGCCGCGCTGCGTGCCGCCGCCGAGGCCTGCCGCGGCCCGCTGGCCGAGCGCTGGGCCGCCACACAGGCCAAGGACGCCGCGCGCGGCAAGGACCAGCGCCGCGTGCATTACCTGTCGATGGAATTCCTGATGGGCCGCGCGATGCGCAACGCCCTCGCCGCCCTGCAGCTCGAGCCCGCGCTGCGCGATGAACTCGCCGCACGCGGCGTTTCGCTCGCCGACGTGCTCGAATCCGAGCCGGATGCCGCGCTGGGCAACGGCGGCCTCGGCCGCCTGGCCGCCTGCTTCCTCGATTCCTTCGCGGAGCTCGGCCTGCCCTCCTTCGGCTACGGCCTGCGCTACCGCTACGGCATGTTCGCGCAGGGCCTGCAGGACGGCGCACAGGTCGAGCGCCCGGACGACTGGCAGCGCGACGGCACGCACTGGGATTTCGAACGCGCCGACGTCGCCTTCGTGGTGGGCTTCGGCGGCCATGTCGAGTCGGACGCCGGTGGCACGCGTCGCTGGGTGCCGGCCGAACGCGTCCGCGCCCGCGCTTTCGACTTCGTGGTGCCGGCACATGCCCATGGCCACGTCGCCACGCTGCGCCAGTGGGAGGCCAGCGCCGAGCAGCCGATCGATTTCGCCGCTTTCTGCCGCGGGGATTACGCCGCAGCGGGCGCCGCGCAACTTGCCGCCGACACGCTGAACTGGGTGCTCTACCCCGACGACAGCACCGAGGCCGGCCGCACGCTTCGCCTGAAGCAGGAGGCCTTCCTCGTTTCCGCCTCGCTGCAGGACCTGATCGCGCGCCATCTCGCCGAAGGCCGGCCGCTGGCCGAGCTCGGTCGCGGCAACGCCATCCATCTCAACGACACGCATCCCGCGCTGGCCCCGGCCGAACTCATGCGGATTCTTGTCGATGAGCATGGCTTGGAGTGGGGCGAGGCCTGGGCGATCACCCGCCAGGCCGTGGCCTACACCAACCACACCCTAATGCCGGAAGCGCTGGAGACCTGGCCGGTCGCGATGGTCGAGCGCCTGCTGCCGCGCCACCTCGAGATCATCTACCGCATCAACCACGAATTTCTGTCTGAGGTGCGAACCAAATCGCCGGGCGACGACGACTTGGTGCAGCGCGTGTCGATCATCGACGAGCTGCACGGCCGCCGCGTGCGCATGGCCGCGCTCGCCGTCGTCGCGTCGCACCAGGTCAACGGTGTGGCGAAGCTGCATTCCGACCTGATGGTCGAAACGATCTTCTCCGACTACGCGCGCCTCTATCCGGAGCGCTTCACCAACGTCACCAACGGCGTCACGCCGCGGCGCTGGCTGCAGCAGTGCAACCCGGGCCTGTCGAACCTGCTGGACGACAGCATCGGCACCGGCTGGCGCCGCGACCTCGGCCAGCTCTCGGCCCTGCGTGCGCAGGCAGGCGACGCCGCACTGGGCCGGCGCCTCGCCGCGGTGAAGCGCGCCAACAAGGAAAAGCTGGCCGAGCGCATCCGCCGCGAACTCGGCGTGGTGGTCGATGTCGATTCGCTGTTCGACGTGCAGATCAAGCGCATCCACGAGTACAAGCGCCAGCTGCTCAACCTGCTGCACGTCGTCGCCCGCTATCAGGCCATGCTGGCGAACCCGGCCGGCCCCGAGGGCCAGGGCTGGACGCCGCGCACCGTCGTGATCGCCGGCAAGGCCGCCAGCGCCTACGTGGCGGCGAAGCAGATCGTCCGCCTCGCTACGGACATCGGCCGCGTGGTCAACAGCGACCCGCGCCTCGGCGGCAAGCTGAAGCTGGTCTTCCTGCCGAACTACGGCGTGTCGCTGGCCGAGTCGATCATCCCGGCCGCCGACCTCTCCGAGCAGATCAGCACCGCGGGCACGGAAGCCAGCGGCACCGGCAACATGAAGTTCGCCATGAACGGCGCGCTGACCATCGGCACCTGGGACGGCGCCAACATCGAGATGGCACAGCACATCGGCGAGGACGACGTGTTCGTGTTCGGCTTGCGCGCCGATGCGGTGGCGAACCTGAAGGCCGTGGGCTACGACCCGCGCTGGATCGCCGCGCAGAACGCTTCTCTCAAAGCCGTGCTCGACGCCATCGGCAGCGGCGCCTTCAGCCCCGGCGAACCGCAGCGCTATCGCGCCCTCGTCGACGGCCTGCTGAACCGCGACACCTACCTGCTGCTCGCCGACTTCGCCGACTACGTCGCCACGCAGGCGCGCGTGGATGTGCTCTACCGCGATCCGAAAGCGTGGAATGCCGCCGTGATCCGCAACATCGCCGGCATGAGCTACTTCTCGGCCGACCGCACGGTGGCCGAGTACGCCGCCAAGGTCTGGTCCGTGCCCGGCGCCGCGAAGGCCGCGAAAACGAATGCTTGATCCGGGCGCCGTCGCGGCCCTGCTCGCGGCGCGCCACGCCGATCCCTTCGCCGTGCTCGGCCTCCACGCCGACGCGGCCGGCGCGCTGTGGCTGCGCGCCCTGCTGCCCGGCGCCGACGCCGTCGACGTGCTCGATGCCGCGACGGGCAAGGCCGTCGCGACGCTGGCGCCGCGCGCCCTCGGGCTGTCGGCGGGCGAGAGCCTGGTCACGCCGCTGTTCGAAGGCCGCATCCCTCGCCGAAAGCAGCGTTTCGACTACCTCCTGCGGGTGCGCTGGGCCAATGGCGACGACGGCACCTACGCGGACGCCTATGCGTTCGGCCCGCAGATCAGCGACGACGAACTGCGCGCCTTCCACGAAGGCCACCACACCCGCCCTCAGCGCTTCCTCGGCGCGCACGCCACTACGATCAGCGGCATTCAGGGCGTCCGCTTCGCCGTCTGGGCGCCGAATGCGCGGCGCGTTTCCGTGGTCGGCGATTTCAACGGCTGGGACGGCCGCCGGCATCCGATGCGCCTGCGCCACACCGCGGGCGTGTGGGAGCTGTTCGTGCCGCATGCCGCGCCGGGCGACCTCTACAAGTACGAGCTGGTCGATGCCAACGGCAGCCTGTTGCCGGCCAAGGCCGACCCCTACGCGTTCGCCAGCGAGCTGCGCCCCGGCAATGCCAGCCGCGTGGCCGCGCCGCGCGCCGACACGCCCCTGCCGGCCAACCGCGCCGCACGCAACCATCGTGGCGTGCCGATCAGCACCTACGAGGTGCACCTCGCCTCCTGGGCGCACCCCGACCTCGCCACGGCGACCGCCGAACGCCCTGCCTGCGCCGAGCACAGCGCACGCACCGGCTTCCCGCACTGGGATGCGCTGGCCGCGGTGCTGCCCGGCTACGCGGCGGCGCTCGGCTTCACCCACGTCGAACTGCTGCCGATCACCGAGCATCCCTTCGACGGCAGCTGGGGCTACCAGACGCTCGGACTGTTCGCGCCCACCGCGCGCTTCGGCGAACCGGAAGGCTTCGGTCGTTTCGTCGCCGCCTGCCATGCGGCTGGCCTCGGCGTGATCCTTGATTGGGTACCGGCGCATTTCCCGCGCGACGCCCACGGCCTCGGCCGCTTCGACGGCACGGCGCTCTACGAATACGCCGACCCGCGCGAAGGCGAGCACCGCGACTGGGGCACGCTGATCCCGAACTTCGGCCGCAACGAGGTGGTGAGCTTCCTCACCGGCAGCGCGCTGCACTGGCTGGAGCACTGGGGCGTCGACGGCCTGCGCGTGGATGCGGTGGCCTCGATGCTCTACCGCGACTATTCCCGCGAGGCGGGGAACTGGATACCCAACGCGCACGGTGGCCGGGAGAACCTCGAAGCCATCGCGCTGCTGAAGCACATCAACACCACGATCGGCCGCGAATGCCCCGGCGCCATCACGCTGGCCGAAGAGTCCACGAGCTTCCCCGGGGTATCGGCGCCGGTGCACGCCGGGGGGCTCGGCTTCCACTTCAAATGGAACATGGGGTGGATGAACGACACGCTGCGCTACCTGCAGGAAGAGCCCGTGCATCGGCGCTGGCACCACGACCGGATGAGCTTCGGCCTCGTGTACGCCTTCAGCGAGAACTTCATGCTGCCGCTGTCCCACGACGAAGTGGTGCACGGCAAGGGCTCGATCCTCGGCCGCTGCCCCGGCGACGATTGGCAGCGCTTCGCCAACCTGCGCGCCTACTACGGCTTCATGTGGGGCCACCCGGGCAAGAAGCTGCTGTTCATGGGCCAGGAGTTCGCTCAAGGCGACGAATGGCGCGATGCCGAACCGCTGCCCTGGCACCTGTTGCAGTACCCGCACCACGCCGGCGTGCGCGACCTCGTGCGCGACCTCAATGCCCTGTATCGCGAAGCCCCGGCCCTGCATGCGCTCGATGGCGAAGCCGCCGGTTTCGAGTGGCTGGTCGGCGACGACCGCGAGCAGAGCGTGTTCGCGTGGGCGCGGCATGACGGTGCCGGCGACATCGCCCTCGTCGTCTGCAACTTCACCCCGGTGCCGCGCGAGGGCTATCGCCTGCCGCTGCCGAAGGGCGCACCGAAGGCCTGGCGCGAAGCGCTGAACACCGATTCGCGCCACTACGGCGGCAGCGACGCTGGCAACGGCGGCGGCGTGCTGAAGGCGAAGGACGGCGGGCTCACCCTGACCTTGCCGCCACTGGCCACCGTGGTGCTGCGCCCGGCATGAGCATGCTGCTGCCCGGCCCGCATGCGCCGCTGGGCGCGCACGTGCGCGACGGCGGCGTGGACGTCGCCGTGGCCTCGCAGCGCGCGAAGCGCATCGAGCTCTGCGTGTTCAGCGACGACGGCACGCGCGAACTCGAACGCCTGCCGCTGCACTCGGGCGAGGACGGCGTGTTCCACGGACGCCTCGAAGGCGCCGGCCCCGGGTTGGTCTACGGCTTCCGCGCGCACGGCCGCTACCAGCCGGAGTCCGGCTACCGCTTCAACCCTTCCAAGCTGCTGCTCGATCCCTACGCCCGCGCGCTGGCCGGTGAATTCCAGTGGCGCCCCGAGCACCACGGCTGGGCCGCGAGCCACCCGCAGGGCCGCCAACCCGACACCCGCGACAACGCCGCGCTGGCGTTGAAGGCGCGCGTGGTCGACGTGCCCAGCGCGATCGCCGATGGTCTCGCCGTGCGAGCCACCTCGCGCCCGCGCCGCCCGCTGCGCGACAGCGTGCTATACGAATTGAACGTGCGCGGCTTCACCATGCAGCTGCCGGGCGTTCCCGAGGCGCTGCGCGGCACCTTCGAAGGCCTCGCCCATCCGGCATCGATCGCGCACCTGAAGTCGCTGGGCGTCACCACGCTGTCGCTGATGCCGGTGATGGAGTGGCTCGACGAAGCGCCGCTGGTCGAGCGTGGCCTGCGCAACTACTGGGGCTACAACACGCTCGCGTTCTTCTGCCCGGCGCGGCGGCTCTGCCGACATCCGCACGATGGGATCAATGAATTCCGTCGCATGGTCGCCACCCTGCAGCGCGAAGGCTTCGATGTCGTGCTCGACGTGGTTTTGAACCACACGGCGGAAGGCGACAAGCACGGCCCGACCCTCAGCTTCCGCGGCCTCGACAACGCCAGCTGGTACCGCCTCGTCGGCGACGACCGCAGCCGCTACGAGAACGTCAGCGGCTGCGGCAACACCCTGCGCCTGATCCACCCGCGCACCACCCAGTTCGCGCTCGACGTGCTGCGCTACTGGGTCGAGACGATGGGCGTCGACGGCTTCCGCTTCGACCTCGGCGCCGCGCTCGGGCGCACGCGCCACGGCTTCGATCCGTCCGCGCCGTTCTTCGTCGCGCTGCGGCAGGACCCGACGCTGGCGCAGGTGCACCTGATCGCCGAGCCGTGGGATGCCGGCTTCGAGGGCTACCAGCTCGGCCGCTTCCCGGGCCGCTTCGCCGAGTGGAACGACCGCTTCCGCGATGCCGTCCGCGGCTACTGGCTGGGCGCGGCAGCCACGGCCGACGGCCACCCGCTCAGCGCCGTGCCGCGCAGTGAGTTCGCCAAACGCTTCACCGCGTCGAGCGACCTGTTCCAGCACGGCCAGCGCCGGCCGCAGGCCAGCATCAACTACGTGAGCGCGCATGACGGCCGGACGCTCGCCGACGTCGTCGGCTACGCGCGACGGCACAACGAAGCGAACGGCGAGCACAACCGCGACGGCCACGCGCACGAGGTGTGCACGAACTTCGGTGTCGAAGGCGCGACCGATGAAGCGGCTGTCCTCGAACGCCGTCGCCGGGTCCGCCGCGCGCTGCTGGCGACCACGCTGCTGGCGCAAGGCACGCCGATGCTGCTGGCCGGCGACGAAGCGGGGAACTCGCAGGCCGGCAACAACAACGCCTACTGCCAGGACAACCCCACGGGTTGGATCGACTGGGCCGGCCTCGGCACCGATGACGATGCGCGCGCGCTGGTCGCAGCGCTCGTCGCGTTGCGCGCCAGCGAGGCCTACCTGCGCTGGCCCACGTGGTTCCTGCCCGAGCCTGGCGACGACGACCCGACCATCCGCTGGCTGCGCCCCGACGGCAGCGACATGCGCGTGGACGATTGGCACGACGCCAACGACGGCGCCTTCGCCTGCCAGCTCCGCGCCGCCGGCTCGTCCGCGCCGCGCGGCTGCATCGCCTTCAACCCGGGTGGGAGCGATCGGCCCTTCGAACTGCCCGACGGCCCGTGGCATGTGCTGCTGGAAACCTCCGGCACCTTCCCGGACCAAGCGCTCACCACCACACTCGCGTCCCCGGCCGTGCTCGTCCCGGCCCACAGCCTGCTCGTCCTTCGCCGCCTCACCTCCGCTCCGGAGCCGACCTGATGTTCAACCTCGACCAGCGCGCCGCCGGCGTGCTCCTGCATGTCACTTCCCTGCCCGGCCCGCACGGCATCGGCGACTTCGGCCCGGACGCGTTCCGGTTCGTCGATTGGCTGAAAGACGCCGGCCAGACGATCTGGCAGTGGCTGCCGGTGAACCCCATCGGCCCGGGCAACTCGCCCTACCAGAGCGTGTCGGCCTTCGCCGGCAGCCCGCTGATGATCGCCCTCGAAGGCCTGGTCGCGAACGGCTGGCTCAAGGCGCCGACGCTGCCCGAAGGCGGCTTCGATGCACGCCAGGTCGACTTCGGCAAGGTCGTCGATTGGCGCAACGCGCAACTGCGCGCGGCCTATGCCGGCTATGTCGCGAAGAACGCGCCGGCTGAGCGCGCCGCCAAGGTCGCGTGGGCGCAGCAGGAGGCTTACTGGCTCGACGACTACGCGCTGTTCATGGCGCTGGAGACCGCGCACGGCGGCATGCCGTGGTGGACCTGGGCGCCGGCGCTGCGCGACCGCGACCCGAAGGCCTTGGCCGCCGCGCGCATCGAGCACGCCGCCGAGATCGGCTACTGGACGTGGGTGCAGTGGTGCTTCGACACGCAGGCCGCGGCGCTGAAGGGCTACGCCAACACGCAAGGCATCGCGGTGATGGGCGACCTGCCGATCTACATCGCGCACCACAGCGCCGACTGCTGGGCGCGCCCGGATTTGTATCAACTCGACAGCGACGGCCAGCCCACCGCCGTCGCCGGCTGCCCGCCCGATGCGATGGCGCCGACCGGCCAGCGCTGGGGCAACCCGCTGTACCGCTGGGACCGCATGGCGAAGGAAGACTTCGCGTGGTGGAGTGACCGCGTGCGCCGCGCGCTCGGCCTTGCCGACGTGTTCCGCATCGACCACTTCCGCGGTTTCGCTGGCTACTACGAGATCCCCGCGAGCTGCCCCACGGCTGAAGAAGGCCAGTGGGTACCCGGCCCCGGCAAGGCGCTGTTCGATGCCATCGAGAAAGCGCTTGGCCCGCTGCCCATCGTTGCTGAAGACCTCGGCCTGATCACGCCCGACGTCATCGAACTTCGCGACGGCTGCGGCTTCCCCGGCATGACGATCCTGCAGTTCGCCTTCGGCGGCGACGCCACGGACCCCTTCCTGCCGCACAACAGCGAAAGGGCGCGCGTGGCCTACACCGGCACGCACGACAACGACACCGTGCGCGGCTGGTGGAACAGCGCGACGCCGCGCGAGCGCCAGTTCGCCGGCAGCTACCTGCCCGCTTCCGAGCACGACGTGCACTGGGCGATGGTGCGCGCCTGCGCGAATTCGGTCGCGAACTTCGCCGTGTTCCCGCTGCAGGACGTGCTCGGCCTCGACGCTGCGCACCGCATGAACATCCCGGGCACGATGGGTGACCACAACTGGAGCTGGCGCTTCACCTGGCCGATGGTCGACGACGAGGCGAAGCGCGTGCTCGGCCTGATCACCGCGACGAGCGGCCGCGGGCCGTGGGGTTTGAGCGGGATCCGCTGAACCGACGAGGGGCACGGCGGCCGAAGCCGTCGCGCCCTCGTCCTCAGGGGACAACGCAGGGCGAGGGATCGGTAAGCAGACTCACCGGCCGATCCTGCACCCAGGTTCCGCTCAAGGGCGATGCCAACTGGGCGTTCAACGCGAGTCCCGAGATTCTGCTGCCATTGAACCGCCGCGTCATCGTGCCTGCACTCGATCGCACAGGATTCCCGGTTCGGTCACACAGCGGGCAGAACCCCCGCGCTTGCCCGAGCGGGATCGCGGTGTCGGTCGAAGTGAAGCCTGCCTTCTCCCCAGTCAGCCAACGAGGATTGCCGCGCCCGTCGTAGAGATAGACCGGAATGAACTCGTAATCCGGGAAGAAGGTGACGGTGTAGCCGTAGCCCGAAAGCGTCGGCGCGAACCACAAGCCGTTGTTGCCTTCGTATCCTGCAGGGCAGCCCACGCCGCCTAGACGCTCCATCGTCTCCGAACCCGACTCGCCGTTGAGGTTCCAGCTGAAGACGATGCGATCCGAGCCCCCTTGCTTACCCAACTCGGTAACTCGCACCGATCCCACGGTGCGGCTCAAGTTTGATCCGTTGTACCACTGGAAGCGCAGCAGCGGCGCCGACCATGTCCCGAGGTTCGGGCTAGGCGCGAAGTCCTGCGCGTAGTACCAGACAGGCGTACCGTCTTCGAGATAGGTGTACCAGATCAGAACGCGCTGGCCGGACACGTACTCGTAGGACACGCCGTGCCCGCCCCGCGACGGGTTGTAGAAGTGCCCAGCAGCGACGGCGGGAACCGTCGTCGAATTGGTGATCGTCGCCTTGACGGTGAGGTCGGCGGCCGTGCCCCCCGGGTTCACCGGCGTCAAATACCAGCGGCCTGCCGAGAGATTCGAGCCCGACACCACCAGCACTTCGTTGCCTGAGGGGGTCGTGCCGCTGGCCAGCGTCTCCGTACGCCGCGGTGCCGCGAGAACATTCGGCGATGAACTGAAAGGACGTCGCGACAGGTAAAGGTCGACGTTCTGTGCACTCGTGGTCTCGAAACGCACCTCGCGCGCGGTCGGCGGCACGTCGATGTAGAGGTGCTCGTGGGTTTCTCCAGCGTTCAAGACGAGCGGTTTCACCGTCCCGCTGGAAAGGGCGTGCGCAGGCCGACGGAAATTGGTCGGGAACGGACGCTCGCGAAGCAGGTAGCCCGCCGTCAATCCGGCAGCGAACGCGACGTCCACATCGCCGTCCCTGTCGACGTCGACGGGAACCGCCGTGCGCCCTTCGAGGCGTACCGCGTCCAATCCAGCGCGCACGCCCATCGGGATCCAATCACGGCCACGATTCAACAGCAGTTCTACATAGGGCCCCGGGTTATTGCCGTCGATCGACGACATCCGTACGAAGAGATCCCGTCGGCCGTCTCCATCGAAATCCAGCGCATTGACGTCGTAGATCCACGTCTCCAACGGCCATTTGTTCGGCAGGTCGGCGGTGCGGTCTTCGAAAGTGCCGTCGCCACGACCGCGGTAGTAGTGGAGAACCGAGACATCGCGGTAGTCGGGCGTGGCACCTGCCACGATGTCATCGATGCCATCTCCGTCCATGTCGGCGACGGTGATTGCTGCGGTCTGTGCGCCCTCGGAAGGGCGACGACGCGGCAGGGTGTCCTCCGGAGCAAAGCTGAAGCGGCCTGCTCCGTTGTTCACGAGGATGCGATCGTGACGTTCCTGGGGGTCATTGGGCCCCGCAGGACGGTAAAGCGACGCGACGATGTCGAGGTCACCGTCCCGGTCTACATCGATCGTCCGAGCGATAAGGCACCGGAGGTATCCGCGCTCGATGTCGTTCGGCAGCGTGCCTGCCGAGGTCTGCTGGAAATTGCCTTGGCCGTCATTGCGCATCACCGCGGACGATTTGGCGGGATCGAGCTGGGTGAAGGAACAGAAAAAAATGTCCTCGTCCCCGTCGCGATCGAAGTCCCCCGCCGCGACACCGTGATGGAAACGCACAGGCCCAGGGAGGCGCGTCGTCGTTTCGTCGGCGAAGCGGCCGTCGGCCTGCTGCATGAACAGGCGCGCGACGCCACCGGGAAACGGCGCGGTGTCGGTGCCATGGTCCGCCAGCACGATGTCCTGCCGGCCGTCGCCATTGGCATCGAAAGCGACGGAGTCGCGGACATGCACCGTCAAAGGCGAACCGATCAGACGCTGCTCACTGCTTCCAAGCAAACGCGTGCCACTCGGCGACAGCATCGACACCGCAGCCGTCGTTTCCGGGAAAGTAGGTGGCCAAATGAGGTTCGTGCCGAGGAAATGGGTGTCCTGACCAATGCGTACCGGCCACAGGTCGGTAATCGCGGAGGAACGCGCGGTGATCGTCTCGCTGGATGCGCGGAAGAGCGGCCGAAGGAAGGCGGCTTCCGACCAACGGGGAACGGATCGGCCGTCCGAGGCACCGGCCACCAGCGCCGGCGCACCCGTAATCGCGCTGGTAAGCGTAGTGCCTGTGCCCTCGTTGATCGGCCAAAAGCGCACTAGATCTGCCGGCTGGGTGACATAGCTGTCGGCCGCAGCACTGCCCTGCACTTCGGCACCATTCAGCGCGCGGTTCCAGATCTTCACGTTGCGCACAACGATCGACGACCCGCAGCACTGCGGGCCCGTGCCGTCCCCTCGCGCTCCCGCGCCTATGGCGAAAGGGACCCCGGGCGAAGGATGACTCGGCCCAGCACTGGAACCGGTGGCCACCTGAACGCCATCGACGAACAGCCGCAGCTCGGTGCCTTGCCGCGTCGCCGCGAGATGCGTCCATTGATACAACGGGAGGGGTTGCGAGGCGCGCACGTCGCGATAGGTACCGGCCTGCCCCGTGGTCTGGATGAAGGCCGGCGTCAGGCCGTCCTGCCCTTCGAAGGCGAGCACCACGTTGTAGAACGGGTCGGCGCCACGATTCGCGGCCACACGCCCGGCGATCACACCGAAGGGCGAAGCCGCCGTGGGGTAAACCCAAGCCTCGAGCGTGAAGTTCTCTGGCCAATTCAACTGCCCTGCGCCTGATTCCATGGCGATGGAACTCTCCGAAGCGGAGAACCGGAGGTATTCCTCAGCATCGAACGGCGGAGTCCCCGACCATGCGGGGGTGGCCATCAAGAGCGAAAAACACAGGGCAAGCGAACGAAACGCAGGTGACATGTCGACCTCCGTGTCCAGATATTCGGTGGATGGTGCGGCGCCGCACGACGGGCACCGAGGTTCATTGACTTCTCCCACCAGAAGCGAATCACAGTTTCTGAAGCGAGGCAATCCCGAGCCAACACCATGCATCGACTCAGGAATCCGAGCCGAACGGATCGTGATTGCGGGGAGGACGAGAGGCGGTCGCGCGAGAATCGGCTCGCAGATCGGCCCGCGACGGCCGCGTCCAACTCAGGCGCTGCGGGCGCGCATCGCCAGTAGGCTCGCAAGGATCAGCAGCACCAGCGCCGCCACATCAATCCAAACCACCCTCGCGATCAGTGCGTTGTAACCACCAACGCTCCAGGCAATGAGCAGAAAGCTGCCGATGCTGATGAAGCCGACGACGGCCGCGACCGATCGCCATGCGGGCACGAAGGCCGCCGCCACCATCACCCCTCCCACCAGACCAAACAGCACGGCGCGGTGTTGCATCAGGATGAGCAGGTTCGGGTCGGTGATGGGCAGGCCGTAAAGGCGCTGCAGCGAGGCCGCGCCGAGAACGCCGGTCACCGGCAACAGGTGAACCAGCCCAACGAGCAGCCATAGCGCCGCGGAGAATGCTTTCATGGTGAAGAACTCCTGAGGGATCGACGATGGCGAATCCTAGGCCGCAAAGATCAACGGCGCTTCCAGAAACGTGCGCTTCACCTCGAGGCCAGTTGGTGGACGGGGGGCACGTCATCCTCTACATCGGCCCGGCCTTTCCCATTGCGGCACACCGCAACAGCGTGACGGTCCTGGCCTTCGGGCTCGACGATGAATTCGAAGTGGCGGAACACTTGGATGGTCCTCCGGGAACCGGACGACGTGTGCGCAGTGCGGTGATTCCGGCCGGCCAATGGCATCGCCTGCACACGCCCGCCTCGACCCTGGCCTTTCTTTACCTCGATGCCGGCGATCAATCGTGGAAAAAGCTTGCCGCCTCGGGCACGCCGGGACCCAGAGCCTGTGCCATCGGCATCGCTGATGAGGAAAAGGCGCTGAATGTGCTTCGCCGCCTGCATGCACAGCCCCGTGCACAACGCGCCGACTTCATCGCCCTGAGGGCGTGCTTGGGAATCGAAGCGCCCCGCATGGATCGGAGGATCGAAGCCTCGCTGGCCCGTCTGCGCTCAGACCCCGGCCTCACGCATCGCGTCAGCGAGCATGCGGCGCAAGCCGGGCTGTCGGTCTCGCAATTCCAACGCCTCTTCACCGAGAGCACCGGCCTGCCGTGGCGTCGCTGGCGCCTTTGGCAACGCGTGGGTTCTGCGGTTCGCGAGATCGTTGCCGGCGCCTCGCTCACCGACGCCGCCCACACCGCGGGCTTTTCCAGTGGCGCGCATTTCAGCGACACCTTCAAGGCGATGTTTGGCATGCCGCCCTCCAACCTCAGCGCGATCGACCTCACGTGGACGGTCATCGACGTGCGACCATCCAGCCCATGAACAGAGAATTCGACCTCATCGTTTTTGGTGCCACCGGCTTCACTGGCCGCCTGGTGGCGGAGTATCTGCACAACACCTACGGCGCCACGGCGTCGGTGCGCTGGGCCATGGCGGGTCGCAGCGCGGCCAAGCTCGCGCAGGTTCGCGATGAGCTGGGCCTGCCGGGCGATCTGCCCTTGCTGGTCGCCGACGCCGCTGACGAAGCCGCGCTCGCGGCACTCGTCAAGCGCACGAAGGTGGTCATCACCACCGTCGGGCCTTACCAGCAATTCGGTGAACCGCTGATCCGCGCCTGCGCCCATGCCGGCACCGATTACGTCGATCTGTGTGGCGAGCCGGGCTGGATGGCCAAGATGATTCCCGAGCTGGAGTCACCCGCCAAAGCCAGCGGCGCGCGCATCGTGTTCTCATGTGGCTTCGATTCGATCCCGTTCGACCTCGGCGTGCTGCATGCCCAGCACGAGGCGAAGCAGAAATTCGGCATGTCGCTCACGCGCGTGCACGGCCGGGTCAGCGTCATGAAGGGCACGTTCTCGGGCGGCACCGTGGCCAGCATGTTGGCCACGATGGAAGCCATCGGCCGCGACCGCAGCTTGATTCGCACCTTGGGCGATCCCTTCGCATTGGTGCCGGGCTTCAAGGGCCCGCGCCAGCCGAACGACAACATCGCGGCCTTCGACGACCTGGCCAATGCATGGACCGCACCGTTCGTGATGGCGCCGATCAACACCAAGAACGTGCATCGCAGCCACGCCCTGCTGGGCCATCCGTGGGGCGAGGCCTTCGTGTACAGCGAACGCATGCTCACTGGCGAAGGAAAAGCGGGCGAGAAGCGCGCCAAGTCGATGGCACGCAATTCCAAACTTCAAACCATGCTGCTGGCCTTCGCGCCCACGCGCGCCCTGCTGCGGCGCTTCGCGCTGCCCAAGCCGGGTGAGGGCCCGAACAAACAGCAGCGCGAAAAAGGCCGCTACGAGGTGCTGTTCTTCGGCGAAACCGCCGATGGCCGCAAGCTCACCACGAAGGTCACCGGCGACCGCGATCCCGGTTACGGCTCGACCTGCAAGATGATCAGCGAGGCCGCGCTGTGCCTGGTGCAGGACGTCGACCGCCAGGCGACGCCGGGCGGCGCGTGGACGCCGGCGGCGGCGATGGGGATGCGCCTTGTTGAACGCCTGCGCCAGCGCGCTGGCCTCACCTTCGCGCCCGTCGAGGGACGCTGAGGCTCAGGGCGTCGACGATCGCGACGGCAGCGCCGCCATCACGCGGACCAGCGAGGCTTCGAGGGCCTCGCGTTCGCCATCGCGGCCGACGCGCGGCAGGTCCACGCTGCCGGTCCAGACCACGCGTTTCGCTTCGGCATCGACGATGTCGACCGCGATCGCCCCGGGAAGACGCGAACGCTCGCGCGATCCGCTGCCGCCGAGCGGAATACCCACGCCGAGGCCGCCTCGCGTGTTGCCGCCCCCGACGCCGACACCCAGCCCGAGGCTGAACGACGATCCGCCGTCCCCCTCACGCGCTGCGGCGATCACGTTGATGCGCAGCGCCGGCTGGTCGGGATCAAGGCGATAGCCCCGCGACTCCATCTCGCGACGAAGCACCGCCCGGGCACGTTCGCCGGCCATCGTGCCGTAGCCCTCCCGCTCCATCGCTAGTGGTTCGAAGAACGCGAATGTCGCGTACTGGCGCACGTCGGCGCCCGGGGCCTGCTCGGCCATGGCGATGGGGGTCGACGCGCAACCGGGCAGCGACACGGCGACGACGGCCGCAAGCAGTGGGGCGGCGAAGATCGAAGGACGCAGGCGCATGGGGGGCTCCGGTGGAAGGCGTTTAGGGGGTCGTCGCCGGCGTGGCGGGCGCGCCGCCCGCGCGATGCGGGAAGGCTTCGAAAATCTTCGCGATCGACAACACGGCACGCTCGCGACGCTCGGCCGGGGTGGGGCCGGCCGCGCTGCCCACGGCCACGCCCTCCCACACCAGCTGCTTCGCCCGCGCGTCGACGAGATCGACGTTGACGGTGCCTTCGGTGTACTGCATCACCTGCGCGCGCTCGTGCCACACCGGCACCGTGACGAAGGCGCGGGCGCGATAGCTGTAGTAGGTGGCATAGCCGGTCGTCGGCACCGACACGACGTCGGTTTTCTCCTCGACGAAGGCGTTGATGTTCACGCGCAGGTCGGGCGCGGCCTCGTCGTAGACGTAGCCGCGCGACTCCATCTGCCGACGCGCCTCGTCCTTCAGGCGCGCGCTCAGCAGCGTCGTGTAGCCGCGGGTTTCGATCGCCAGGGGCTCATAGAAGGCGAAACTGCGGTAGCGCGAGAAATCGGCTTCGGGATCTGCTTCGGTGGTCACGCGGGGGCCGGTGGCACAGGCGACGAGCCAGAGCGCGGCGAGTGCCAGCGCGGCAGTGCGGAACAGCGTGCGGAAGCGGAACATGGCAGGCCTCGGAGCGGGACGCGATGGCCCGATCCTACCCCCGCCGCCGGTCGATGGACTGTCGCCGAGGCCTCTGACAGCCACAGGACGATCCGGCCGTCGTCAACGGTTCAGGCAAGTCGAGAGCTCAGGGCGCGTCGTCGTCCGCGGCGAGACGATCCAGTGTCCGCGGATCGGGCCGTCCTGCGAATGCCCTGCGGAGCAGGCCCATGAAACACGGCTCACCCGGCGCCGCCGCAGCAAACAGCGTGAGGCAGGAGCACAGCTTCATCGCGTCCGTCTCGCCGAAGATGAGGTCCGGGGCATCGTCGCGATGCGCGGCCACGAGGGCGACGGCCTCGCGAAGGCGCGGCCCCAGCACGGCATGGGCGAGGTACGCCTCAGCCTCGTCCAGACCCGAGAGCCCAAAGCGTTCAGCCATCGCGCTAGAACCCAATCCGCGCAACTGGGGAAAGACGAACCACATCCAGTGGCCCGTCTTGCGCCCCGACCTCAACTCGTCGACCACATCCAACCACACCGGTGCCTGCGCCGCGATGAAGCGAGCGAGGTCGAACGGGTCCGCGGCCGTGGCCACGCTCAATCCTTGCGGTACACCTGCGCGCCCTGCGCACGGAACTCGGCCGACTTCTCGGCCATACCTTTCTCGAGGGCTTCGGTTTCCTCCGCCACACCCTTCTCAGCGGCGTAGTCGCGCACGTCCTGGGTGATCTTCATCGAGCAGAAATGCGGGCCGCACATCGAGCAGAAGTGCGCCACCTTGTGCGCGTCCTTCGGCAGGGTCTCGTCGTGGTACGAGCGCGCCTTCTCCGGATCGAGGCCGAGGTTGAACTGGTCTTCCCAGCGGAACTCGAAGCGCGCCTTCGATAGCGCGTTGTCGCGCGCCTGCGCACCGGGATGGCCCTTGGCGAGGTCGGCCGCATGCGCCGCGATCTTGTAGGCCATGATGCCTTCGCGCACGTCCTCGCGGTTCGGCAGGCCGAGGTGCTCCTTCGGCGTCACGTAGCAGAGCATGGCCGTGCCGTACCAGCCGATCATCGCCGCACCGATGGCACTCGTGATGTGGTCGTAGCCCGGCGCGATGTCGGTGGTCAGCGGGCCCAGCGTGTAGAACGGCGCCTCGCCGCACTCGCGAAGCTGCTTGTCCATGTTCTCCTTGATCAGCTGCATCGGCACGTGGCCGGGGCCTTCGATCATGGTCTGGACGTCGTGCTTCCACGCGATCTTCGTCAGCTCGCCCAGCGTCTCCAGCTCGCCGAACTGCGCAGCGTCATTCGCGTCGGCGATCGAGCCGGGGCGCAGGCCGTCGCCGAGCGAGAAGCTCACGTCGTAGGCCTTCATGATTTCGCAGATTTCCTCGAAGTGCGTGTAGAGGAAATTCTCCTTGTGGTGCGCCAGGCACCACTTGGCCATGATCGAGCCGCCACGCGAGACGATGCCGGTAACGCGCTTCGCAGTGAGCGGCACGTAGCGCAGAAGCACGCCGGCGTGGATGGTGAAGTAGTCCACGCCCTGCTCGGCCTGCTCGATCAGCGTGTCGCGGAACAGCTCCCACGTGAGCTCCTCGGCCTTGCCATCGACCTTCTCCAGCGCCTGGTAGATCGGCACCGTGCCGATCGGCACCGGGCTGTTGCGAAGGATCCACTCGCGCGTTTCGTGGATGTGCTTGCCGGTGCTGAGGTCCATCACCGTGTCGCCACCCCAGCGGATCGACCACACCAGCTTTTCCACTTCCTCAGCGATACCGGAACTCACCGCCGAGTTACCAATGTTTGCGTTGATCTTCACCAGGAAGTTGCGGCCGATGATCATCGGCTCGAGTTCCGGGTGGTTGATGTTGGCCGGGATGATGGCGCGGCCGCGGGCCACTTCCTCGCGCACGAATTCCGGCGTCATCAGCTTCGGCAAGTTCGCGCCGAAGCTCTCGCCCGGGTGCTGCTTCAGCAGGTGCGCCTCGCGGATCGACTCCAGCTTCTGGTTCTCGCGGATGGCGATGTACTCCATCTCCGGCGTGATGATGCCGCGGCGGGCGTAGTGCATCTGCGTGACATTGGCGCCGTTCTTCGCGCGGCGCGGCAGCGCGCGGTTCGGGAAGCGCAGCGCGTCCAGCTTCGCATCGCCCTCGCGCACGCGACCAAAGGCCGAAGAGAGCCCGGAAAGCACCTCGGTGTCGCCCCGCTCTTCGATCCAGCGCGCGCGCAGCGCCTCAAGCCCGCGAGCCAAATCGATGTTCGCGCCCGGGTCGGTGTACGGCCCCGAGGTGTCGTACACGGCCAACGGTGCGTTCTTCTCGAAGCCCACCGTGCGCGGCGTGGGGCTCAGCGCGATCTCGCGCATCGGCACACGCAAGTCGGGGCGCGAGCCTTCGATGTAGATCTTGGTCGAGCCGGGAATGGGGCGCGTGACTTCGGAAGACAGTTGCTGGGTCTTGTCGAGCAGCTCTTTGGCGACGGCGTTCATGGCGATGATCCTGCGTGCGAATGCGAATGCCCACTCGAAACGTGCGGGCAGAAAATGCAGGCAGGAGCGCTCGGTGCGCGGTCGAAGTCTCCCTACGGCGGCGTCACCCGCATCAGGTTCGAAGGGTCTTTCTCAGCCCGAACACGGGCACCCCTGCTTCCGGCGCGCATTAGACCGCGAATGCGGCGCGGGCGCCATGAAGACCAGGAGGGATCGCCGCCGGGCCGCCGCAAGAGGCGGGGGAGGGAGCCGGTTCGCGGACGACCCGGCGGCGAATCGGGGGCCCGGGCGAACGCCCCGGCCGAACTCAGTAACGCGGCGCCGTCTCCGGCGCCTTGATGCGGAACCACGCCGCGTAGAGGGCCGGCAGGAACAGCAGGGTGAGTGCCGTGGCGACGATCAGGCCGCCCATGATCGCGACGGCCATCGGCCCGAAGAACACGCTGCGCGACAGCGGGATCATCGCCAGCACGGCGGCGAGCGCCGTCAGCACGATGGGGCGGAAGCGCCGCACCGTCGCGTCGACGACCGCCTGGAAGGGCGCGTGGCCTTCGGCGATGTCGTGCTCGATCTGGTCCACGAGGATCACCGAGTTGCGCATGATCATTCCCGAGAGCGCGATCGTGCCGAGCATGGCCACGAAGCCGAACGGCACCTGCGGGATCAGCAGGAACCAGACAACGCCGATCAACCCCAGCGGCGCGGTCATCAGCACCATCGCCATGCGCGAGAAGCTGCGCAGCTGCAGCATCAGCAGGGTGATCACGGCGAACAGGAACAGCGGCATGCCCGCGGCCACCGACGCGCCACCGCGCGCCGATTCCTCGACCGCGCCCCCGGTTTCCAAGCGATAGCCGGGCGGAAGCTCGGCACGGATCGGCTCGAGCGCCGGGAGGATCTGGTTCGTCACCGTCGGCGGCGTGACCCCGCCTTCGACGTCCGCACGGATGGTCACGGTCGGCAAGCGGTTGCGGCGCCAGACGATGCCGGGCTCAAAGCCGTAGTCGATGCGCGCGATCTGCGAGAGCGGCACGGACTTGCCACTGGACGTCGGCACCGCCAGCGAACCGAGCAACGAGAGGCGCGAGCGCTCCTCCTCGGGGCCACGGAGCAGGATCTCGATCAGCTCGTTGCCCTCGCGGTACGTGCTCACCGGGGTGCCGGAGAGCGATCCCTGCAGGAAGGCCGCGACCTGCGCCGAACTCACGCCGAGGGCGCGCGCGCGGTCCTGGTCGATCTCGAGCCGAACGACCTTGCTCGGCTCGTCCCAGTCGAGGTTGACGTTGCGCGAGTGCGGGTTCGCGAGCACCTGCGCCTTGACCGCGTTGGCGATGCGCAGAACCTCGTCCGGGTGCTCGCCCGACACGCGGAACTGCACCGGGAAACCGACCGGCGGGCCGTTCTCGAGGCGCGTCACGCGGCCTTGCAGGTCGGCGAACTCGGTGTCGAGCACGCCCTGCAACCAGGCTTTCACCGTCTCGCGCTTTTCGATGTCCGGCGTGATCAGCACGAACTGCGCGAAGTTCGCCTGCGGCAGCTTCTGGTCGAGCGGGAGATAGAAGCGCGGCGAGCCGGTGCCGACGTAAGCCACGTAGTTGACGATGTCCGGGTGGCCGTCGAGCTTCGCCTCGAGGCGTTTGGCGACCGCTTCCGTCGCCGCCAGCGAGCTACCCTCGGCGAGCTCGAGGTCGACCATCAGCTCCAACCGCGTCGACGACGGGAAGAACTGCTGCGGGATGAAGCGGAACATCGCCAGCGAGCCCACGAAGGCCAGCACGGTGACGAGGATCACCGTCTTGCGATGGCGGACGCACCATGCCACCAGCGCGCGGAAACGCGAGTAGAACGGCGTGTCGTAGGGGTTTTCGTGGTGCGCGGTGTCCGGCGCGACCCAGGTGGCAATCGACGGCGGAAGGCGCTTCGCCAGCGAGGTGCGCAAGGCGCCGATGAAGCCGCCGCCGTGGCTGGCGAGCATCTGCTCGCGGTGGGGAAGCAGCTTGTCGCCGAGGTAGGGGATGAAAACCACCGCGACGATCCAGCTCAGGATCAGGGCCAGCACGACCACCTGGAAGATCGAGCGGGTGTACTCGCCGGTGCTCGAAGCAGCCGTGGCGATCGGCAGGAAGCCGGCGGCCGTGATCAGCGTGCCGGTGAGCATCGGGAAGGCCGTGCTCTGCCAAGCGTAGGCCGCGGCCTCGAGGCGCCCGAAGCCCTGCTCCATCTTCACCTGCATCATCTCGATCGCGATGATCGCGTCGTCGACCAGCAGGCCGAGTGCGAGGATCAGCGCGCCCAGCGAGATCTTGTGCAGGCCGATGCCGAGGAAGTACATCGCGGCGAAGGTCATCGCCAGCACCAGCGGGATCGACAGCGCCACGACCAGGCCCGAGCGCCAGCCGAGGCTGAGGAAGCTGACCAGCAGCACGATCAGCACGGCCTCGGCCAGCACGCGCACGAACTCGCCGACCGAATCGCGCACCGCGGCGGGCTGGTCGCTCACCTTCGAGAGCGTCATTCCGGCGGGCAGGGTCTGCTGGATGCGCGCGAACTCCGTTTCGAGCTGCTCGCCCAGCTGGATGATGTCGCCACCCTTGCGCATCGACACGCCGATGCCGATCGCGTCCTGGCCCATGAAGCGCATGCGCGGCGCCGCCGGATCGACGAAACCGCGCTTCACGTCGGCCACGTCCTGCAGGCGGAAGGTTCGGTCGCCCACCCGGATCGGGAACTGGCGGATCGCCTCTACGGAATCGAAGGCGCCGGACACACGCAGCTTCACGCGGTCGCTCGGGGTCTCGAAGAAGCTGGCGCCGACCATGGCGTTCTGCTCGTCGATCGCACGCTGGACGGCATCGAGCGGCACGCCGAGGGTGGCCAGCTTGGTGTTCGAGAGCTCGATCCAGATGCGCTCGTCCTGCAAGCCGATCAGCTCGACCTTGGCGACGTCCGGCACGCGGTGCAGTTCCAGCTCGATGCGCTCGGCGTAGTCCTTCAGCGTCGCGTAGTCGAGGCCGTCGGCCTGCAGCGCATAGATGTTGCCGAAGGTGTCGCCGAACTCGTCGTTGAAGAAGGGGCCAACGACGCCGGCCGGCAGCGTGTGGCGGATGTCGCCGACCTTCTTGCGCGCCGTGTACCAGAGCTGCGGCAATTCGGCCGACAGCATCGAATCCTTGGCCATGAACAGCACCAGAGATTCACCGGCGCGCGAGTACGAGGTGATGCGCTCGTACTGCCCGGTCTCCATCAGCTTCTTCTCGATGCGGTCGGTGACCTGTGCGGCCACCTCCTCCGCCGTGGCGCCCGGCCACATCGTGCGGACGACCATCACCTTGAAGGTGAACGGCGGATCCTCGGATTGCCCCAGGCGCTGGTAGCTGAAGACGCCGACGATCGCGAGCACGATCATCGCGTAGAGCACGAGGACGCGGTTCTTCAGCGCCCAGGCGGAGAGGTTGAAGGACGACGACATCGCGGCTTATCCGGCGATTTCGGCGTTGAGGCGATCGGCACCGGCGTCGAGCGCGGCGCTGGCGTCCTCGGCGACGGCGGGCGCCTCCTGCGCTTCGACGCGCACCGGGCGGTTCTCGCGATCCACCGGCTTCACGGCATCGTTCTCGCGCAGCAGGTGCACGCCGGTGATCACCACCCAGTCATCGGGCTCGAGGCCACCGGAGACGGGCACATCGGTCTCGGTGTAGGCACCGGCCTGCACGGGCACGCGCTTCACGCGCTGGCCGTTGGCGTCGAGCACCCAAACCGCCGCCTGCCCATCGGCCTGCACCAGCGCCGAGAGCGGCACGCTCAGGGCCGGGGCCGCGGCATTGGCCGCATAGACGCGGGCGCTCTGGCCGAGTTCGACGCGAACGCCCTCGGGCAAGGCCAGTGCGACGCGGGTGGCATAGGTGCGGGCCTGCGGGTCGGCGGCGGGGGCGATCTCGCGGATGGTGCCGGGCACGCGCTGCCCCGGTGCCGCCCACAGCTCGACCAGCACGCCCTGCCCGTCCTTGAAGCGCGCCACGTCGGCTTCCGGCAGGGCGATGGCGACTTCACGCTCACCGTCCTCGGCAATACCGAAGGCGGTCTGCCCGGCCGCGACCACCTGCCCGGCCTCGATGTTGCGCACGGCGATCACGCCCGACGCGTTGGCGCGGAGCACGCCGTAGGCCGCCTGGTTGCCGGCGACGTCCAACTGGGCACGCGCTTGGGCGACGCGCGAGTTGGCGGCCTCGACGCCGTTCTTGCGGGCGTCGAACAGGGAGCGGCTCACCAGCTGGCGCTGGAACATCACGTCGATGCGCTCGAATTCGGCCGCCGCGAGCCGGGCATCGGCCTCGGCGGCGGTCAACTGGGCCTGCGCCGCGTCGCGGCTGAGGCGGAGGTCCTGCGCGTCCAGCTCGGCCAAGGGCTGGCCGGCGACCACGCGATCCCCGACATCGACCAGCCGCTTCGCGACCTTGCCGCCGACCCGGAAGGCCAGGGGCGTCTCGTGGCGGGCACGGATTTCACCGGCGAAGGCCTGCACGGCGCCGGCAGCCGGCGTCGGCTGCTGCACCAGCACGGGGCGGGCCGGCGGTGCGCCGGTGTCGCCATTGCCGCAGGCGCTCAGCAGGCCGGCAGCAAGGAGCAGGGGCATCAGCCGCAGGGCAGCGCGGGACGTCAGGGGGAAGCGGCGACGGGCGGGCATCAGGGTGACCACGATTCATGAACTCGTCGGTATGGTATATTTCGCATACTCCAGAGTTCAATAAATTTCTTGTGACGACGAAGGCCCGCCCCGGCACCCCCGGGCGCCCCAAAGACCCCGAGAAGCGCGCCGCCCTGGTGGAGGCCGCCGGGCAGCTGTTCTGCCAGCACGGCTTCGAAGCGGTGAGCCTCGAAGCCATCGCGCAGGCCGCCGGCGTGTCCAAGCTGACGATCTACAGCCACTTCGGCGACAAGGAAGGCCTGTTCACGGCCGCCGTCGAGGTGCGCTGCGCCGACCAGCTGCCCCACGGCCTGTTCGAATGGCCCGAGGACCTGCCCGTGGGCGAGGCCCTGCGGCAGATCGGCACCGGCTTCGTCGACCTCGTCTTCGCCGAGGACGCGGTGCAACTGATGCGGATGATGGCGGCCCAAGCCAGCCAGTCGACGACCCTCGCCCAGCTCTACTTCAAGGCCGGCCCGAAGCGCGCGCTGGAGGAGATGGAGGGCTTCCTCGCGCTGGCCAAGCAGCGCGGCCAGCTGCGGCTCGACGACCCGAAGGTCGCCGCCAGCCAGTTCTTCGTGCTGCTGAAGGGCATCCACCACTTCCGCTGCCTGCTCGGCATCGAGCCGCCGCCGGAGGCCGCGGCCCGGACCGCCCACGTCGACCAGTGCGTCGCGCTGTTTCTGCGCGCCCACGCCCCCGCCGGGGCGGACCGACCATGACCTCCGTCGCGGTGACCTTCGTCACTGCCCTGGCACGCCCCGCTCCGGCACTGTAGCCGTCGTCAGCGGGGCCACGCCCTTACACTATGCGGCCCTGCTCCCAAGGACGTCCCACCATGCCCATCGACTTCAATCAGGCCCGCCACGCGATGGTCGAGCAGCAGGTCCGCCCCTGGGAGGTGCTGGACCGCCGCGTGCTCGACGTGCTCGGCGACGTGAAGCGCGAGGACTTCGTGCCGGCCACGCACCGCAAGCTGGCTTTCGCCGACCTCGCCCTGCCGCTCGGCCACGGCGAGTTCATGCTCAAGCCGGTGATCGAAGGCCGCCTGCTGCAGGCGCTGGACATCGCGCCCACCGACGAAGTGCTCGAGATCGGTGCCGGCAGCGGCTTCCTCACCGCCTGCCTTGCCCGCCTCGCGCGCTCGGTGCAGGCGATCGAACAACACGCCGATTTCGTCGCCGAGGCGCAGCGTCGCCTGCAGGCCCTCGAGGTGGCGAACGTGCGCCTCGAGCAGGGCGACGCCAGCACCTGGGACACCGCGCTCCGCTTCGACGCGATCCTCGTGGGCGGCGCCGTGGCCGAGGTGCCCGAGCGTTTCGCGCGCTGGCTGAAGCCGGGCGGCCGCCTCGTCCTCGTGCGCGGCGCTTCGCCGGTGCAGGAGGCGATCTGCCTCCGCAATGACGATGCCGGCCCGCGCATCGAAAGCCTGTTCGAAACCGATATCCCTTATCTGCGCGGCTTCGCACCGGAAGCGCGCTTCACCCTCTGATCGTTTGACCGAAGGAAGCCCCATGCGCCTGCGTCCCCTCGCCCTTGCCCTGCTCGCCGCCGGCCTCGCCGTGCCGGCCAGCGCCGCCGACCTGTTGCAGGCCTACGAGTTGGCGCGCAAGAGCGACCCGCAGCTGGCCGCCGCGGAGGCGCGCGCCGCCGCCGCCCAGGCCGGTGTCTCGCAGTCCCGCGCTGCGCTGCTGCCGCAGATCAGTGCCTCGGCCAGCCTGACGGACAGCGATAGCGAGAACACCTCATTCGGCGCGTTCCCAGCACCAACGCAGACTGATCCGGACGCGGTCGGTTTCGGCCCGAACGTCAGCGCGTCCGACACGCGCGATCGTCGCTACGGACTAAACCTCAGCCAGTCGATCTACGACCGCGCCGACTACACCCGCCTGAAGGCCGCCAGGGCCCAGGCCGCGCAGGCCGAGGCACAGCGCGTTGCCGCCGAGCAGGCGCTCGGCGTCCGCGTGGCCCGCGCTTACTTCGACGTGCTGACGGCCATCGAGTCGCTGGCGTCGGCCCGCGCGCAGGAAGCCGCGGCGAAGCGCCAGCTCGACCAGGCCGAGACGCGCCTCGAGGTCGGCCTCGCGCCGATCACCGACGTGCACGAGGCCCGCGCCAGCTACGACGGCGCCCGCGCCAACGCCATCAGCGCGGCAACGCGCCTCGACGACGCCCGCGAAGCGCTGGCCGAGATCACCGGCGAGCCGACGGGCTCGCTGATGGGCCTCGGCACCGATTACCAGCCGAAGCTCGACGACACCGAGGGCCTGCAGGCCTGGGTGGACAAGGCCATGGCCGAAAACCCGGCGCTTCAGGCCGCGGCGCTGGCCCTCGACGCCGCCGAAGCCAACGTCTCGACCGCGCGCGCCGGCCACCTGCCGACGCTGACTCTCTCGAGCGGCTATAGCGATTCGGCCACCTGGGGCAGGAACACCACGACTACCCCGGCGAGCAGCGTGACTTTCCCCTCGGACAACCTCAGCGACGGCCACAACGTCGGCATCACCCTGACCGTGCCGATCTACAGCGGTGGCGCCGTGCACGCCGGCGTGCGCTCGGCCCTCGCCAACCGCGACGCGGTCGCCGAGCAGCTCGAGCAGGAGCGCCGTGGCATCACCCGCCAGACGCGCAACGCCTACCGCTCGCTCGCGGCCGGTGCCGCCGAAGTCGAAGCCCGCCGCCTGGCGGTGGTCTCGGCCAAGGCCGCGCTGGAAGCCGGCGAAGCCGGCCTCGAGGTCGGCACCCGCACCGTCGTCGACGTGCTGCTGGCGCAGCAGACCCTGTTCGCCGCGCAGACGCAGTTCGCCCAGGCGCGGCACAACTTCCTCGTCAACGAGCTGTCGCTGAAGCAGGCCGCGGGCAGCCTGACGCCGGACGACATCGAGGCGGTCAACCGCCTGCTCAACACCGACGCCGAGGCTTCGCTCGACGCGACGAAGTAAACGCCCGGGCCCGATTCGGGATCGACGGAGGCGGCCGCAAGGCCGCCTTCGTGCGTTCAGGGCTGCGGGAAGCCCGCGACCTCGTCGATGACCGCCAGGGTGCGCTGCAGGGCGCCGCGCTCGCGATCGATGCGCTGCCGGCCCGCGCGACCGCGGGCCCGCGCCTTCTCCGGATGCTCGACCAGCCACTGGACCGCCGCGGCGAGCTGCGCCGCATCGCCGACGATCTCCAGCGCACCGACCTCCTTCAGCAACGCGGTGATCTCCGCGAAGTTGAAGGTGTGCGGGCCGCT
Organism: Silanimonas sp.; assembly: GCF_044377035.1. Lineage (GTDB taxonomy): Bacteria > Pseudomonadota > Gammaproteobacteria > Xanthomonadales > Xanthomonadaceae > Silanimonas. The sequence continues at coordinate 60,059 of NZ_JBILJW010000004.1, read as the reverse complement.
CAAGACCGGCACGCCGAGCGCCGCCGGTTCAAGCAGGTTGTGGCCACCGATGTCGCAGAGGCTGCCGCCCACGAAGGCGACGTCGCCGGCCGCGAGGAAACCCGGCAGTTCGCCGAGGCTGTCGATCAGGAAGACCGCGCATCGGGCGTCCGGGGCGCGCTCGACGCTGCGCCGACGCAGGTCGAGCCCGGCGCCGCGCACGCGGTTCGCGACGGCGTCGAAGCGCTCGGGGTGCCGGGGCGCCCACAGCAGCAACGCGTCCGGATGCGTTTCGCGGAGACGCTGGTGGGCGTCGAGCACCGCCGCCTCTTCGTCGGCGTGGGTGCTGGCCGCCACCCAGATGGGGCGCCCGCCTCCGGCCTTGCGCCAACCGACCGCCTCGTCGAGCGAAGCCCTCGGCAGGGGCTGGTCGAACTTCAGGTTGCCGGTCACCTCGATGCGGGCGCCATCGCCGGCCAGCACGCGGAAACGCGCGGCGTCGGCCTCCGACTGCGCGGCGACGCGGCGCACGCCGGACAACGCGAGGCGGATCAGGGGGGCCATCCAGCGGTAGCCGCGCAAGGAGCGCTCCGACAGGCGCGCATTGGCGATCACCACGGGCACTTCGGCCCGCGCACAGGCGACGAACAGGTTGGGCCAGAGTTCGGTCTCGATGACGACGGCGAGCGCGGGGCGCACCCGATCGAGGAAGCGACGCACCATGCCGCGCAGGTCGTAGGGCAGGTAGACGTGGTGCACGTCGTCGCCCCACAGCGAGCGCACGCGCGCCGAGCCGGTGGGCGTGATCGTCGTGATGAGCAGCGGGCGCCCGGGATGCCGCTCGCGGAGCGCGTTGATGAGGGGAATCGCCGCGTTCACCTCGCCCACCGAGACCGCGTGCACCCACAGGGCGCCCGGCGGCAGGTCGGGCAACGCGTCGAGCTGCGCATAGCGCTCGCTCCAGCGCAGCAGGTACTCGCGCTGGCGCAGACCCCGCCACACGAGGTGGTAGAGCGTGACCGGCACCAGCAGCCACAGCAGGGCGGAATAGAACGCCAGCAGCAGGCGCCGGCCAAGGCTCATGGACATGCGCGGAAGGGTAGCAGGGGCGCGCTTACAATCTGCGCATGAGTGATCCCGCCCCTTCCCCGCCGACACCCCGGACGCTGCGCCTCGGTCATCCGCGCCATTGGGGGCCGTGGCTGGGCGTCGCGCTCGGATGGTGCGCGGCACGGACGCCGACGTGGTTCCAACGCCGCGTGGGCCGCGCGCTCGGCCCCGTGCTGTGGCGCCTCCTGCCGGCGCGCCGGCGCGTGGTCGAAGCCAATCTCGCCCTGTGTTTCCCCGGCCTCGATGCCGCCGCGCGCGAGGCGCTGGCGCACGAGAACCTCGCGCAGACGGGGCTCGGCCTGTTCGAATTCCTGCGCGCGTGGTGGGGCCGCGTTTCCGAGGGCTCGCCGCGCTACACCGTGGAGGGCCTCGAGCACCTCGAGGCGCTGCGCGCGCAGGGCCGCGGGGTGCTGCTGGTGTCGGCGCACTTCGTGCACCTCGAACTCTGCGCCCGGCTGCTCTGCCGGCACGTGCCGGTGGCAGGCATGTACCGGCCGCACGGCGACGCGGCGATGGAGTGGGCGGTGAAAGCGGGTCGGCTGCGCTACGCCTGCGCGATGTTCGCGCGCGACGAACTGCGCCCGGCGCTGAAGCACCTGAAGAGCGGCGGCATCCTGTGGTTCGCGCCCGATCAGGAGAGCCGCCGCGGCGACAGCGTGTTCGTGCCCTTCTTCGGACGGCCGGCCTGGAGCCTCACCTCGACGCACCAGCTCGCGCGACTCTCGGGCGCGGCCGTGTGCCCGTTCTTCCACGAACGCCTCGCCGACGGCAGTTACCGCCTGGAAGTGCAGGCACCGCTGGCCGATTTCCCGTCGAAGGACGCCACCGCCGACACCGCGCGGGTGATGGCGGCCCTCGAGGCGATGATTCGACGCGCGCCGTCGCAATACCTGTGGCTGCACCAGCGCTTCAAGACCCAGCCCGAAGGCGACCGCGGCGACGCCTACCGCGCGTAGGGCGAACCCTCGCCCGGTGGGCGCGTCTTGAAACGGCGATGGACCCACAGGTATTGGTCCGGGGCCTGGCGAACCGCCGCTTCCAAGACCGCCATGTACTGCGCCGCGAAGCCCGCCGGATCGTCGAGTCGATCATCGAGGCCAGGGTCGGAAATGCGCACGCGGTAGCGGCCGTCGGGACCACGCACCATCGACAGGAAACGCACGACGGCGCGCCCGGCGCGCGCCAGCTGCGGCGTGCCGACGAAGGTGGCGGCCGGCACGCCGAAGAACGGCACGAAGGCGTGGCCCTCGCGGAAATCCTGGTCGGCGGAATACACCAGTCGGCCGCCGTTGCGCAGGTGCCGGGCCATGCCGCGCGCGTCGAACTTGCCGACCGTCGGTCCGAGGCGCCGGGTGCGCGCCGCGTCGAGCAGGCGTTCGAGGCAGGGGTGGCGGCGGTAGCGCCGCACCACGCCGCCCACCGGTGCGCCCAGGGCTTCGGCGACGAAGCGCGTGGCCAGCTCGGTGTGCATCAGGTGGCCGGTCAGCAGCAGGACGCCCTGCCCCTTCGCCGCCGCGTCGCGCAGCGGCTGCAGGCCCTCGACGTCCGCCAAGCCCGCCAGCGTGGGCGAGGGCGCGAACCACGCCCGCAGCAGTTCGAGCAGGGCCACGGCGAGGGAGCGCTGGTGGGCACGCAAACGCTGTTCGCGTTCGGCGGCGGACTCGGCGGCGAAGCACAGCGCAAGGTTCACCCGGGCCACGCGCCAGCGCCGCCCCAGCAGCGGACGCAGCAGCCACGACAGCGCGCGGCCGAGCAGCAGCGTGGTCCGCTGCGGTAGGCGCGCGAGGAGGGCGGCGACGGCACCGATCGCGCGCCAGCCGAAGCAGCGCGGCGCACTCATGCCGCGGCGGGGTCGCCGGCGTCGCGGCGCATCAGCGCACCGGCATAGAGCGCGGCGAGCAGCAGGGTGACGCCGCCCCAGAAGGTCGAATAGAACGCGAGGTGCGTGTTGAGCGGGAAGACCGTCACCAACAGCGCGAGTGCGGGTGCCGACGCACGCTCGCGCACTGCGGGCTCGGCGAAACGCCAGGCGCGCAGGGCGATCGCCACGGCCGCCAACCACAGCATCAGGCCGACGATGCCGGTTTCCGCCAGCACTTCCAGCACGATCTGGTGGGCGTGGAAGGCGCCGGCGCGACCCCATTCCACGAACTGGTCGTCGGGTGCCGCGTACGCCTTGTAGGCCCGCTGGAAATTGTCGGTGCCGACGCCGGTGAGCGGGTGGTCGAGGATGATCCGTCCCGTCGTCTGCCACAGCACCAGGCGGCCCGACAGCGCGAAATCGACGCCCTCCTCCTTCATCTCCAGCGCTTCGAGCGTGCGCTCGACGCGCGGCCCGAGGAAATCGCTGGTGCTGGCGACCACCACGGTGAGCAAGCCGCCGGCCAGCAGGCCGATGCCCGTGCGCTTCCAGCCCCAATGGCGCAGGCCGGTGACGGCCAGCGCGAGCGCGAAGCTGATCCAGGCCGCGCGCGCGCCGGCGAGCAGGATCACCACGCCGAGCGCACCGGCCACCAGCAGCCAGGGCAGCACGCCGCGCTTCGCTGCAGGGAACAGGGCGAAGGGCGAGAGCGTCGCCAGCACGAGGCCGAGTTTCAGGTTGTCGGCGCCGAAGATGCCGGAGAGACGATCCGCCACGGCCGGTCCGCCGACGCTGTAGCCGGTGGCCGCCTGCAGCAGGCCGTCGAGGGTCCATACGGCCACCAGCGCCGCCAACCCGACACCGACGAGGCGCGCGCCTCGGGCCGTGGAGACCGCCATCGCCGCCAGCCACAGGAAGGGTAGGTAGCGCAGGTCTTTCGCCGCCTCGAGCGCGGTGTTCGCCGGATCCAGCGCCAGCGGGATCGACAGCACCTGCGGCAGCCAATAGCCGCAGAACAGGATGCTCGTCAGCGCCCAAGCCTCGTGGCTGAGCACGCGCAGTGCGCCGCGGAAGCGCATCGCCCACATCAGGCCGAAGCCGAGCAGTGCCCCGAGCGAGAGCACGGCTTCGGCGACGCCGCGCCACGGCCAGCAGGCGACCTGCAGCAGCACCCACCAAGGGGCCAAGCGGGCGAGTCGATCAACCAGCGTGTCGTGCATACGTCTCGAGGGTGGCCTGCTGCATCGCAGCCAGAGTGTAGGGAATGTGGGCGGGCGCGGCCGGCGGGGCATCGAGCAAGGCCTGTGCGCGCCGCAGCAGCGCGGCCGGATCACCGAGCGGCACGGCGCCCTCCGGCTGCAGCGCCGCGAGCTGTTCACCCACGCCGCCGTGGTCCCAGCCGAGCACGGGCGCGCCGACCGACAGGGCCTCGATGACCGTGCGCCCGAAGGCCTCGGGCTTGCGCGAGAGCTGCAGCACGAGATCGCTCGCGGCGTAGGCGCGGGCGACCTCGCCGCGGGGCGGCGACACCCGAAGCGCCGACTCGACGCCGCGCGCGGCCGCCAGGGCGCGCAATTCGGCGAGATAGGCCTCGCGGCCCGGTTCATCGGTGCCGAGCAGCCACAGGGCCGCAGGCACGCCTTGCGCGCGAAGGTCGGCCAACAGCGCAATGGCGTCGGCATGGCCCTTGAGCCGCGTGCCGCGCCCGGGCATCAGCAGCAGGCGGGTCTCGTCGGGCAGGGCGAGCTCGGCGAGCACCGCCGCGCGCGACGCCGCATCCGGCCGCGCATGCCGCGGGAACGCCGCGGGATCGACACCGCGTGGGATCACCACGAGGCGCGGCTCGGCCGCGGGCCAGTGCCGCCGCACGTAGTCGCGCACGGTGTCCGAAACGCAGATCACCGCGTCACCGCGGGCCATCACGCCGCTGTAGTGCCCTGGCGAGTTCAGCCCGTGGACGGTGGTGATGAACCGCGGCCGCGGCGAAAGCCCGCGCAGGGCCGCCAGCGCCACCCAGGCGGGCAACCGCGAGCGGGCGTGGATGATGTCGGGCTTCAGCGCGCGCAGCAGGCGGCGCAGCGCGAAGATCTGGAAGGGCGTGGCCAGCGACTTCGCACCGATGGGCAGGGCGTGGTGCGTGCTGCCACCGGCTTCCAACGCCGGCACCAGCCGTCCGCCGGCGGACACCACATGCGACACATGGCCGGCCGCGACCAGGGCCGACGCGATCTCGAGGGTGGAGCGTTCTACGCCGCCCGCATGCAGGGCTGGCAGCAGTTGGACGACGGTGAGGCGGCGCAAGGCCGGGCCCCAGGCGTCAGTCGGCGAGGACGTACTTCGCGCCGCAGTACGGGCAGATCGAGGTGCCGCCTTCGTTCTCGATCGGCAGGTAGACGCGCGGGTGCGAGTTCCACAGCTTCATCTCCGGCGTCGGGCAGGAGAGCGGCAGGTCGGCGCGCTTCACGGAATAGACGCGCTCGGTGTTGGCGGCCTTCTGGGCAGTGGCGTCGGTGCGGAGCATGGGCGCGGGCTCGAACGGCGAAAGCGCGCATTCTAGCCCGGCGCGGCCCCGGCCGCCCGCCCTCAGGCCGGCAGCTCGACCACCAGCAGGTCGGCCCCGTACGAGGACACCAGGGCGAACCCGGCCTCATCGGCCACGCCCAACCCGTCACCGGCGCGGAGGAACTGGCCGCGATACGCCAGTTCGCCGCCGACCACCTCGACCCAGCAGGCCGAACCGCGCGTCGCCGGCACGGCGAACATCGCGCCCGGGACGATCGATTCGCGGCGCACCGTGGCCGCGGCACCCCAAGGCAGCAGCGCCTCGGCCGGCGCCGCGATGCGCGATTCCCCCACGGCGGGCGTAGCCACGGCCTGCGCCGGCGCCGCATTGCTGTGCATGGGCTGCACCCAAAGTTGCAGGAGGCGCAGGGTCGCGGCCGTATCGAGGTTCTCCTCGACGGCATCCACGCCGGCGCCCGCGCCGAGCCGATGCCATTGGCCCGCCGCGACGGGGCCGGAATCGCCGGCCTGCGACTGCACACGGTAGGTGCCGGCGAGCACGAGGGTGAGCACTTCCATGTTGGCGCGACGCGCCGCCGGCAGGCGCGCAGCGGGCGCGAGCTCGACGCGATTCAGCACGCGCAGTGCGTGGAAGCCGAGCCAGTCGCGGTCGAACGCGCTGCCGTGGCTGAAAGCGGCGGTGCCGGACAGGCCGGGATCGACGAGACGGCCGCGCTCGGCGGCGGGACGGAAGACGATGGGCATGCGCGGATTGTGCCGCAGAAACGACGACGGGCCCGAAGGCCCGTCGCGTTCGCGCGGTGGGTGCGCCGCTTACTGCGCCGGAAGCTCGCGGTTGAACTCGGTCTCGATGCGGATCTTCACTTCCGCGCCGACGGCCGGGGCGTACTTGTCGAAGCCCCACTGCGTGCGATCGATCGTGGTGCTCGCCGAGAAGCCGGCGACCTCGATCGTCGGACGGAACGGATGCGGCGCGACCTTGTTGAGCTTGACGTCGAGCACGACCGGGCGGGTCTGGCCGAGCATCGTGAAGTCACCGGTCACCTTGAGCGCGCCGTTGCCGGCGTCCTCGACCTTGGTGCTCTTGAAGGTCATCGTCGGGTGGGCGGCGACGTTGAAGAAGTCCGCGGACTTCAGGTGCTCGTCGAAATCGGCCTGGTCGGTATCGATGCTGTTCGTGTCGATGGTGACTTCGATCGACGAGTTCGCGAGGTTGGCGCGGTCGAGGTTCAGCGTGCCGTCGTACTTGGTGAACTCGCCGAAGGTCTGCGAGAAACCGAGGTGGTTGATCTCGAAGCCGACGTAGGTGTGGCCGGCGTCGAACTTGAACGCGTCTGCGGCGAAGGCGGGGGCGGCGAAGGCGGCGGCCAGCGCGGCGGCGAACAGGGTCTTCTTCATGGGGTGCTCCGGGTGGGCAGGCCGCGGCGGACGCCGCGGCGGAAGGGTGGGCTTCAGGCGATGCGAGCGGCTTCGTCGAAGGACAGCCGCGGCGAACGGGGGAACAGGCCGGCCACGTCGCCGTAGCCGAGGTTGATCAGGAAGTTCGACTTGATCGTGGTGCCGGCGAAGAAGGCGGCGTCGAGCTTGGCGGCGTCGAACCCGGACATCGCGCCGGTGTCGAGGCCCAGCGCGCGCGCCGCCATCAGCAGGTAAGCGCCCTGCAGGCTGGCATTGCGGAACGCGGTGCTCTCGATCAGCGCCTCGTTGCCAGCGAACCAGCTACGCGCATCGGCGTGCGGGAAGAGCTGTGGCAACTTGTCGTAGAAGGCCATGTCCTGAGCCACGATTACCGTCACCGGGGCGGTCATGGTCTTCTCGACATTGCCCGGGGCCAGCGCGTCCTTCAGCTTCGCCCTGGCTTCCGGCGACTTCACGAACACGAAGCGGGCCGGCGAGCTGTTGGCGCTGGTCGGCGCCCACTTCACGAGGTCGTAGAGCTGGTGCAGCAGGGCGTCGGGGACGTCCTTCGCCTGCCAGGCGTTGTGCGTGCGGGCGCTGCGGAAGAGCTGGTCGAGGGCGGCGGAGTCGAGGGTGGTCATGGGGGATCCTGGGGTGGGGGCGGTGCGATGGGGTCGCAGTATGGCGGCGCGATGCCGGCGCACGATGCCCGCCGCTGCAACAGGTCGTTGTGAACGCCGGAACGACGCGGTTCGCTGCTGCGTCGCCGCGCTGCTGGCTACACTCGGCCCATGAGTAGCGCTTTTTCCGCCCCTGTCCTCGTCGTCCATGACGGCGCCTCCGGCAACCGCCGGCAGGCGCTGGCCTTGGCCGAGGCCTGGGCCCTGCCCTTCGACGAGCTCGTGCTGCGGCCGCGCGTGCCGTGGCGCTGGGCCGCGCCACGAGTGCTGCCGGGCAGCCACGCCGCGTTCGGCCCGGACTTCGCCGCCGCGCTCGAGACGCCTCCCGTCATCGCGGTGGGCTGTGGCCGCCAAGCGGCCCTCGCCACCCGCCTGTTGCGGCAGCGCGGCAGCAAGGCCGTGCAGATCCTGCACCCGCGCCTGCCCACGCCGCATTGGGACGCGGTGGTCCTGCCCGCGCACGACGGCGTGCAGGGCGGCAACGTGCTGACGCTCGACGGCAGCCTGAACCCGATCGACGATGCCTGGCTGGAACAGAAGCGCGCGGCGCATCCGATGCTTGGCGAGGCACCGGGACCGGTCACCGCCCTGCTCGTCGGCGGCCCCACCGACGACAGCGACTGGGACCGCTATGCGCTCGACGGCATCCTCGAACTGCTGCTGCGCTGGCGGCAGCGCGATGGCGGCACGCTGTGGGTGATCGGCTCGCGCCGCACGCCGTCGGCGATGCGCCGGCAGATCAAGCAGGCCCTGGGCGACCGCGCGCAGGTCTGGATGGACGACGGCGATGGGCCGAACCCCTACGCGGGCGTGATCGCCTGGGCCGACCGGCTGGTGGTGACGCCGGATTCCGCCAACCTGATCAGTGAGGCGGCCGCCACGCGCGCGCCGGTGTGGATCGCCGTACCTCGCTACAACCGTGGTCGCATCCAACACCTCGTTGCCAAGGCCATCGACAGCGGCCGCGCCCGCTCGCTGGGTCCGGAGGGCACGCCGTGGCCGATCGAGCCCTGGCGCGAGAGCGCCCGTGTCGCCGAGCGACTTCGTCCATGGGTACTCGAAACGATTACCGAGCGTCAGCCAGCGGCCGACGACAACGCACCCGCCGACAAGGCCGCGCGCAGCGCCGACGCCGTGCCCTGAGCCGTCGCGTCCGGCACGCGGCGCGGCCGGCGATCGAGCGTGCAGCCGAGCGAGAACGCGACCAGCGCGGCATGCGCCTCGACCAGCACCCGGGCCGTCGCAGCGTCGATCACGCCTTCCTGCGCGAGCGCCGTCGCCAGCGCCGCGCTGTGCCGCGGTCGCATCAGCGCCGGATGGGCGCCGGCATGCCGCAGCACCGCGTGCTGGAGGGCGAACTCGAGGTCGACGAGGCCACCGGCGCCCTGCTTCAGGTCGAAGTGCGCAGCATCGCTGCGATCGAGCTCGCGGCGCATGCGCTCGCGCATGTCGGCGACGTCCTTCGCCAGCGCCTGCGGATCGCGCTGCCGCGACAGGATCTCGTCGCGAAGCGCATCGAGGCGGGCGAGCAATGCGGGGTCACCGGCCAGCGGGCGCATGCGCACGAGAGCCTGGTGCTCCCAGGTCCAGGCCCGCTCGCGCTGATAGCCGGCGAAGCTGTCGAAGTTCACGACCAGCAGCCCTTTCGCCCCATCGGGGCGAAGCCGCACGTCCACTTCGTAGAGTTTGCCGGCGGCCGTGGAGGTATCGAGCAAGGCGACGAGCTTCTGCGCGATGCGCAGGTAGTAGCGCCCGGCATCCAGCGGGCGGGCGCCGTCGGACACGGCATTGGGGTCGGCGCCGTGCACGAAGACAAGGTCGAGGTCGGAGGCGAAACCGAGCTCCTCCGCGCCGATGCTGCCGTAGCCGAGCACCGCGAAGCCGCCCTCGGCGACGCGACCGTGCGCGCGCTCCACTTCGCGCGTGGCGAGGGCCAGCGCCGCCGCGACCACGGCCTCCGCCACCTCGGCCAGGCGGCGCGTCGCCGCCACGGCGTCGACGCGGCCTGCGCGCCATGCCAAGCCAATGCGGAACGCGAGGCTGTGCCGCCGCTCGTTCAAGGCGATCAGCGCGGCCTCCGCATCGTCGTGCGCCGGCACCAGGCCGGCGATTTCCTGCGCGATGGTCGCGGCGTCGGGCAATGGCCCAGCCGCACGCACATCCAGCAGCTCATCGAGCAGCAGCGGATGTTCGGTGAGGCGCTCAGCCAGCAGCGCGCTGCCAGCGCAGACCTGGGCAAGGCGTTCGAGGGCCGCCGGCTGCTCGGCCAGCAGGGCGAAATAGCTGCTGCGGCGACCGATGGCGGTGATCAGCGCGATGCCGCGCGCAAGACTGGCGTCGGGCGCATCGCTGGCGGCCGCCTGCGCGGCGAGGATCGGGACGATGCGGTCGAACCACCCGGCCGCGCGTGCCGACAGGCTGCGCCGAAGGGTCGAGCCCGAGAGGCGGCGCAGCGCGTCATCGGCCGCCTCGGCGTCGACGAAACCCGCCTCGGCCAGCGTGGCCACGGCCCCGCCCTCGGGCAACGCCTGCCAGTAAGCGGCCAAGGCGGCGGTGCGGGCATCCGACGAGGTCGTGGCCCGCGTGTGCGCTTCGCGGCCGCCGAGCACCGCGGCGAACTCGGCCGCCACCACGTCGCGATGCGAACGCAGTGCGGCCTCCAGCGCCGCCGCATCGGCATGCCCCAACCCGCGGGCCACGCGCAGGCGATCGAGCGGGTCCGAAGGCAACGCGTACTCCTGCGCATCGCGCAGCATCTGGACACGGTTCTCGACGAGGCGCAAGAAACGGTAGGCCTCGGCGAGCCGCTGCGCCGTGGCTTCCGGCAGGTGGCCCGCCGCGGCCAGCGCAGAGAGCGCGGGCAGCAGGCCGCGGCGGCGCAGCGCCGCTTCGCGTCCGCCGCGGATGAGCTGGATGGCCTGTACGAGGAACTCCACCTCGCGGATGCCGCCCGGCCCGCGCTTGAGATCGTCGGCCATGTCCTTGCGCGCGACTTCCGCTTCGATCATGGCCTTCATCTCGCGCAGCGAATCCAGCGCGGTGAAGTCGAGGTAGCGCCGGTAGACGAAGGGCCGCAGCGCGTCGACCAGCGATTCGCCAGCCGCGAGATCGCCGGCCACCGGGCGCGCCTTCAGCCAGGCGTAGCGCTCCCAGTCGCGGCCCTCGCGCTGGAAGTAGGCCTCCATCGCGTCGAAGCTCAGCGCGAGCCGGCCACTGTCGCCGAACGGGCGCAGGCGGAGGTCGACGCGATGAGAGAAGCCGTCGACCGTCGGTTCGTTCAACAGCTGCGCGAGGCGCTGGCCGAGACGGACGAAGTAGGGCTCGGCGTCGAGCGACCGCGCGCCATCGCTGCTGCCGCCGCGCGGGTAGGCGTAGACGAGGTCGACGTCGGAACTGAAGTTGAGCTCGCCGCCGCCGAGCTTGCCCAGCGCGAACACGACCAACCGCTGCGCGCGGCCTTCGCTGTCGCGCACCGTGCCGAAGCGCGGCGCGAACTCGGCTTCCGCCTGTGCCAAGGCGCCCTGCAGGGCTTGCTCGGCGATGCGCGTGCTGCCGACGAGGGTGGCGTCGACATCGTCCAAGCCATCGACATCACGGGCGATAAGGACGCTCGAGGCGGCGGTCCGCCAGCGCCGCAACGCGGCCATCGCGCCCTCGGGGGCCTCGGCATCGAGCGCCGGGAAGGCCGGCGTCGCGTGACGGTTCGCGAGCAGCGCGGGTTGCCGCCGCAGCACGTCAAGCGCGAACTCCGAGGTGATGGCGAGTGGACGCAGCGCGTTGCGGGTCGCCGCGTCCAGCGGCGTGGCCTCGGCGAGCGCGTCGAGACGACGCGCCACCAGGGCATCGAGGGTGGCCTCAAGCGATGTCATGGCACCTCGCCGGAAAAAAAGAACCCGCAAGGCCAAGGCGCTTGCGGGTTCGTGCTCCCTCCCCCACGTCGGAAGCGCTTCGATCCTGCGACGCCGCCGCGACGGCTTGCACGCTGCAATGCAACATCGGCGGACCTTCAGCCGTGCAGGGCCAGCAGCAGGCTGGCGAGCCCGAGGAAGAAACCCATGCTGCACACGTCGGTGATCGTCGAGAGGATGATCGCCGAGGCGGTGGCCGGATCGGCGCCGAGGCGCTTCAGCAGCAAGGGCACGCCCGCACCGGCGACGCCGGACAGGGCGCAGCTCGCCGTCATCGCCACCAGCACCGTGACGGCCAGCACCGGCATGTCGGCGCGTTCCCGGGCGATCACTGCCATTGCCGCAGCCGCGAGCAGGCCGGTGCCGAGGCCGTTGAGCAATCCCAGCCACGCCTCCTTGCCGAGCAGGCGCGGGATGGACGCGCCCCGCAGTTCGCCCAGCGTCATGCTGCGCACCACCACGGCCAGCGACTGCGCGCCAAGGTTGCCGCTTTGTCCCGCCAAAACCGGCAGAAACATGGCCAGCACGACGATCTCGTTGATCGTGTCCTGGAACACGCCCACCACGCCCGCGGCCACGAAAACGGTGAGCAGGTTCAGCAACAGCCATGGATGGCGGAAGCGGAAGCTGCGCGCCCACGGCGTGGCGAGGCGCTCCTCCTTCTCGACACCCACCATGGCGCCGGCCTGCGCCGAGATCTCGAAAGCCTGCTGCTCGAACAGGGCCTGCCCGCGCACCTGGCCAACCAGGGTGCCGTCGGCCTCGCAAACCGGATAGACCGGGTAATGCCGCTGCACCACTTCGCGCATGGCGTCGATCAGCGTGGCCGACGGCGAGAGCACGAAAGGCTGGCGGATCATCACGTCGTCGAGGGCTTGCTCGCGCGCGGCGTAGAGCAACTCACGGAAGGCGACGACGCCCTGCAGGCGCTGTGCGCCGTCGACGACGAACAGGTAGGTGACCATCCGCGTCTTGACCACCTCGCGCAGGCGATCGATGGCCTCGCCGACGCGCGTGCCCATCGGGAACACGGCGGGCGGGTCCTCCAGCAAGCGGCCGACGCTGCCCTCCGGATAGCGCTGGGCATCGGCCCAGTCAGTGCCGGCCGGCGCCGCCGCCATGATCGGCGCGCGAACCTCCGCGGGCAGGGCTTCGAGGATGCGAGCCGCCCGCGCGGGCGGCATGGCCGCGAGCAATTGCGCCGCGCGGGCCGGCGACGCGCGCTTCAGCAGCGCCGCGAGCGACGTGGTGTCGAGATGCTGCAGGTCGGGGGCCGCGGCGTTTGCCGCAGCCGCATCGGCCGTGATGTCACTCGCCTTGTCGCCCACGCTGCACTCCCCGGCCGTCGAAGGCGACAAGGCTACCCGATGCCGCGCGTCAGTCGGCCTTCGGCGCGTTGTGCGCCTCGAACCACTGCTGCACCTGCTGGTACCAGAACACCGAGTTCTGCGGCTTCAAGATCCAATGGTTCTCGTTGGGGTAGTACACGTAGCGGCTCGGCACGCCCTTCATCAGCAGGGTCTGGTAGAGCTCGAGGCCGTGGTTCACCGGCACGCGCAGATCGGTCTGGCCGTGGACGACGAGGGTCGGCGTATCGAAGTTCGCGGCACCCAGGTGCGGGGAGTTGCGACGCAGGACGGTGTCATTGTCCTTCTCCCAGAAGCCGCCGAAGCGCGGCATCTCGGTCGAGAAGTCCGCTGCGTACTGGGTGTAGAGGTTGTACACGGCCGCGTGCGCGACCAGCGCGCGGAACGGGTGCTCGCGGCCGAGGATCACGCTGGTGAGGTAGCCGCCGTAGCTGCCGCCGCCGGCGACCATGCGCTCGGTGTCGATCCACGGCTGCGCCGCGAACCACTCGGCCGCCTTGATCACGTCCTGATAGGGCTTCTCGGCCCACTCCGGGTTGATGGAATCGGTGAAGTCCTGGCCGAAGCCCGAGCTGCCGTGGAAGTTCGGCCACGCGGTGACGTAGCCCCAGCTGCCGAACACCTGCGCGTTCCAGCGGAAGCTCATGCCGTCGGTGATGCCGTTGTGCGGGCCGCCGTGGATCAGCATGAAGAACGGGTACTTCTTCGTCTTGTCGAAGCCCGGCGGGTAGTTGACCCACATCTGGATGTCGGCGCCGTTGGCGCCCTTGTACGTCACCGACTCGTAGGTGCCGAAATCGGTGTTGGCCAGCAGCTCGTCATTGATCGTCGAGAGCTTGGTGGCGCGGCCGCTGCGCGCGTCGATGCGGACGAGCGTGGGCGGTTCGACAAAGGTCTGGCGCAGGCCGACCATCAGGCCGTTCTTCGCCAGTGCCAAGCCGTTGAACGAGGCGGGGCCGGTGATCGCGCGCGGCTCGCCGGAGAGCGGGAACTCGTAGGCGCGCACGGTGCCGGCGTCGTCCACGGCGCCAAAGAGGCGGCGGCTGTCGGGCGCCCACAGATACTCGGAGACCGTGCGGTCCCACTCGGCGTAGAGCTCGCGGGTGGTGCCGGCGCGGCGGTCGCGCAGCATCAGGCGGCCTTTGTCGGCGTAGAAGCCCTCGATGCGCTGCTGGACGAAGCTGAGCGTGCGGCCGTCCGGGCTGTAAAGCGGGGTGCCGTCGTTGGCCGGGTTCTCCGGCGTCAGGTTCACCGGCTTGGCGGCCACAGCCCCAGCGGCCGGCACGGCCACGGTGAACACGTCGTTGTTGGCGTCCTCGCGTGCCGGGTTCGAATCGGCGACGAAAGCCAGCTCGGCGCCGTCCGGCGAGATCGCGAACAGCCCGTCCGTGCCCTGCACCGCCGCGCGCGGCAGCTCGAGGCCCGTGCCCAGCGTCAGCGCCTGCGGCGCACCGCCGCCGATATCAACGGCGAAGACGTGGAACTGGCGCTCGTCCATGTAGCGGTCCCAGGCGGTGACGGGGCCGCCGTCCCAGACTTGGCCGGTCATCTTGCTGGCGGCACGCTCGTCGATCCGCTTGCCCTGCTCGGCCAGCGGCAGGTCGGCGAAGACGCGCGAGACGAAGGCGAGGCGGCGGCCGTCGGCGAACCACTTCGGGCTCTGCACGCCGGTGGCCAGCGTGGTGAGGCGGCGGGCTTCGCCGCCGTCGACCGGCATCACGTAGAGCTGCGGCGCCTTGTCGTCCTCGCGCTGGGCGGTGAAAGCGATGAACCGGCCGTCCGGGCTGAACGCCGGCGAGCCTTCGTTGCCCACGTGCGTGGTGAAGGCGCGCTCGCCGCTGCCGTCGGCGTTCCAGATCCACAGGTCGGTGTAGGCCTTGTCCTCTTTCATCTCGAAGCGGGTGACCGGCGCGACGATGAGCGAACCGTCCGGCGAGACGACCGGATTGCCGAGGCGCTGGATCTGCCAGCTGCGTTCGACGGTGAAGGGCTGTTTGCCGGGCGTGGCGGCCGTGGCGGGGACGTCGGCGCTCGCCGGCGATTGCGCGGCGGCCGGCAAGGCGGCGAGCAGCGAGAGGGCGAGGATGTGGCGAAGCAGCATGGCGACAGGCTCGTGGTGGATCGGGCGGCCACCATGCGGGGCGTCGCCGGGCCGGTGCAAGAGGGTCCCGCTGCCGTCCTCACGCCGCCGAGACGCCCCTCATCGCGGGCCGACGCGGGCGTGCCGGATTGGCCGCCGCCCTCTTTATGATCGGCCCATGACGGACTCTCCCGCCGCCTTCCTTGCGGCCCTGCTCCTCCTCGCCGGCCTCTTCCCGGTGCTCGCCAGCCGCTGGCCCCTTCGCCTGTTCGAGGTGCTGCCGCCCATCGTGCTGGCCTACGTCGCCGCGACCGCGCTGGCCGTCGCCGGTTTCTGGGCGGGCGGGCCGGCGGTCGACGCCACGCGGACCCAGGTGATGTCGCAAGCGCTGCCGGCCCTGATCTTCCTGCTGCTGGTGCGCTGCGACCTGCGCGCCATCCTGGCGCTGGGGCCGCGCGTGCTTCTCGCGTTCGCCTGCGCGACGGCCTCGATCACCCTCGGCTTCATCGTTGCCGCCCTGCTGCTGGGCGGCCTGCTGCCCGCCGATGCGTGGAAGCCGCTCGCTGCCGTGGCCGGCGGCTGGGTGGGCGGCACGGCCAACCTCGTCGCGGTCAGCCAAGCCGTCGACACCCCACCCGAGCTGCTCGGCTTCGCCCTGCTGACCGACGCGCTCTGCTACAGCGTCTGGGTGTTGGCGCTGTTCGCCACGGTGCCGCTGGCGCCGCGCTTCAATGCCTGGGCGAAGGCCCGCGCCAGCGGCGAAGCGGTCGCCACGTTCGAACCCGCCCCCGAGGCGCCGTCCACGCCCGGCCACGCGCTGATGTGGCTCGGCCTCGGCCTCACGGCGGGGCTGCTGGCGCGCGAGCTCGCGGCGTTGATGCCGCAGGACGGCGTGCTCAATGCCACCTCTTGGACGCTGTTGCTGGTGAGCGTGGCCGGCGTGTTGGCCGCGTTGACCCCGCTGCGCCGCCTGCCCGGCGCCGAAGGCTGCGGCAGCGCGCTGCTGGCGATCGTGGTGGTGACGCTCGCTTCGCAGGGCAGCTTCGAAGGCCTCGCCGCCGCGCCGTGGTTCATCCTCGCCGGCTTCATCGTTCTGGCGGTGCATGCCGCGCTGATGGCCGGGGCCGCGCGCCTGTTCAAGCTCGATCTTGCCCTCGTGGGCGTGGCCTCGCTCGCCAACATCGGCGGCGTCGCCAGCGCGCCCTTGCTCGCAGCGATGCACGCGAAGGCGCTCGCGCCCCTGGGCATCCTGCTCGCCCTGCTCGGCTACCTGCTCGGCACCGGCGTCGGGCTGGCCCTCGCGGCGGTGTTGCCCGGACTGATGGGAGCGAACGGCGGATGAGGGCCACGATGGCGAACATGACGATCCTCGATACCGCGCGTGGCGTCGCCCTGCTCGCGTTCGTCGCCTTGGCTGCGCTACCGGCCAGCGCGCGGGAGCGGCCCACCGCCGACCACACCGTCGCCGCCTTGGGCAACGCAGCGCAGGGGCCCGAGCGGCTTCGTCCGGCCGACGCGGCCTACGAGGCCGCGCACTGGATCGCTCGCTGGGCCGGCGCCGAACACGTGGCGATGGAGGCGACGGCCGTGGCCGCGCAGAACGACCGGCTGCTCGACAGCGACCCGTCGGTGACGCGACTCGCGGCCTTGCCGGAGGTGATGACCAACGCCGCGCTCCGTGCGCGGGTGCTGGCGCTATCGAGCCCTCCGACGGCCCTGCGCTATGGCGAGGACGGTCGCCTGCTCGGCGAAGCGGACCGCCAACGCTGGTCGGACGCGCTGGACCTTGAAGCGCTCGACGCGGCCGACGGCGAACGCGCTTTGGGCTGGGCGCTGGTGACGCGGCGCGCGGCGCTGCGCACCTTCCCCACGCACGAGCGCGTGTTCAGCGGGCCGGGCGAGACGGACCTCGACCGCTTCCAGGAATCGGCCTTTTTCCCGGGCACGCCCGTCGCGGTGCTGCATGCCAGCGCGGATGGCCGCTGGCGGTTCGTTGTCGGTGCCACCTACGCGGCGTGGATCGAAGAGGACGCGCTGGCCCACACCGACCGCGAGACCGCCCTCGGCTTCGCCACGCGCGCCACGCGCGTGGTGCTCGAACCCGTGGCCCGGTTGGCAACGACGCCCGACGCCCCGGCCGTGTCCGGTCTGGCGCTCGACATGGGCGTGCCCCTTCCCGAACGTCGCGACTGGCCGGTGACGGAGGCGGTGAACGGCCAAGGCGCGCTCGCGTCTCACGTGGTCGAAGTACCCACGCGCGATGCGTCCGGCGCCCTGGTGCTCACGACCGCCCTGCTGCCCCGCGGCGAAACCAGCCAGGACGGCCCGCTGCCGGCGTCGCGGGCCAACGTGCTGCGACAGGCGTTCCGCTTCCTCGGCGAGCGTTACGGCTGGGGCCACGCGAACGGCGCCCGCGACTGCTCGGGCTTCGTCAGCGAGGTCTACCGCAGCGTCGGTCTCGTCCTGCCGCGCAACACCGGCGACCAGGCGCGCAGCCCGGCGTTCGCGCGGCAATCGCTCGTCGGCCTCGACCGCGCGGCACGCCTCGATGCGGCAGCCGCGCTGGCGCCGGGTGACCTGCTCTACCTGCCCGGGCACGTGGTGATGGTGGTGGGCCATGACGAGCGCGGCCCGTGGGTCATCCACGACGTGCACAAGCTGCGCGTCCGCGAGGCCGGCGGCGAGCTGGTGGAATGGCGCGCGAACGGCGTGGTGCTGACGCCGCTGCTGCCGCTGCACGTCGACGCGGCCACCGATTACCTCGATGCAGCCACCATGCTGGTGCGGGTGCTGCCGGCGGACGACGCGCGATGAAGATCACCGGCTGGCGCATCGCACGGCTCCGCGTGCCGTTGAAGGTGCCGTTCCGCACGGCACTGCGCGAGGTCGACCACGTCGACGATCGCGTGCTGCTGCTCGACACCGACACCGGCCACGTGGGCCACGGCAGCGCGGCGGCCACGGCAATGATCACCGGCGAGACCCACGCCTCGATCGAAGCCGCCTGGCGCCAGCACCTGCTGCCCGCGCTGCGCGACGGCGACCTCGCCGCGCTGCCCGCGCTGCTCAATCGCGTGCAGCGGGCCATGGCCGGGAACCCCAGCGCCAAAGCGGCCATCGACATCGCCCTGCACGACCTCGCGGCGCAGGCGGCCGGCCTGCCCTTGCATCGCTTCCTCGGAAGCCGCCTCGAGGGCACGGCGACGCTGGCGACCGACCTCACCATCAGCGCGAATCCGCTCGCGGCGATGCGTGTCGACACACAGGCGGCACTCGATGCTGGCTATCGCGCGCTGAAGATCAAGGTCGGCAAGCATCCCGAGTCCGACGTCGAGACCATCGCGTCCCTGCATGCGGACGTGGCCGGGCGCGCACGGCTTCGCCTCGATGCCAACCAGGGCTGGACGCTGCGGCATGCGATCACGGTGATGCAGGCGCTGGAGTCGCGCGGGCTCGACCTCCAACTGCTTGAACAACCGTTGCCCGCCGATGACCTCGAGGGCCTAGCCAGCCTCCGTGCCGCTATCACCACCCCGCTGCTGGCCGACGAATCGGTGTTCAACGCCCGCGACGCCGAACGCGCGATCGCCGCGGGCGCGTGTGACCTCATCAACCTCAAACTGATGAAGAGTGGCGGCCTGGCCGGGACGGCCCGCGTGGCCGAGGTTGCGCGCGAAGCCGGCCTGCCCTGCATGGTCGGCTGCATGTTGGAGAGCCCCGTCGGAGCCGCCGCCGCGGCCCACTTCGCCGTCGCGAACGCCGACCTCGTTCGACTGATCGACCTCGACAGCCCCGGCCTCGCGCGCTTCGACCCCGTCGACGGCAATGTCCATTTCGAGGGCCCGCGCATCAGCGTCGGCGATACTCCCGGCCTTGGCATCCGCGCCATCGCCGGCCTCGAATTTCTGGACTACTGACATGCCCGCCCCCCACGCCCATCCGCGCGCCCTCCCCGCCCTGTTCCTGCTGGCCGTCGTCGGTGTTCTCGCCGGCTGCAGCAGCCTTGGTGATCGCGGGCCCATGCGCCCGGCGCCGAGCCACGACGACACGCGGCCGCCGCGCCTTGTCGACCACGGCCCGTGGCCGAACCCGGCCACCCGCCAGCTCGTGGTGGTGCTGACGCCGAACTGGGACGCCCCGCAAGGCCGACTCGCCCGCTTCGAACGCGACGCGGGCGGTGCGTGGCGGCCTGTGGGCGCGAGCTTCCCGGTGATGGTGGGCCGCGCCGGCAGCGCCTGGGGCCTCGGCGTGCATGCGCCGCAGGCCGACGGCCCGCAAAAGGCGGAAGGCGATGGCCGCGCGCCCGCAGGCGTGTTCGCCATCGGCAGTGCGTTCGGTTATGCCGAGTCCGCCGCCACGCGCCTCGCGTACATGCCGATGCAGCGCGAGCACTGGTGCATCGACGTGCCCGGCTCGCCCGATTACAACCGCATCGTCGATACCCGCGAGGTCGGCGCGACAGCCATCGAAGGCAGCACCGAACCGATGCGCCGCGACCTCCACAAGGACGGCGACCAGCGCTACCGCCTCGGTTTCGTCATCGAGCACAACGCCGCCGGCGCGGATCGCGCGGGCAGCTGCATCTTCGCGCACCTGTGGAAAGGGCCGGACGTGCCCACCGCCGGCTGCACGGCGATGGCCGACGGCGACATGTCCACGCTGCTCGGCTGGCTCGACCCAGCCGCGACGCCGCGCTTCGTGCTGCTCCCCGTCCAGGCTTATGCGCGCATGCAGGCCACGTGGGACCTGCCGGCACCCGGCGGCGGCAACCCGAACGCCGGCCCCGCTGGCGGCACGCCGGCCGGCCGGGACGCGCACGAATGAGCGGCGCCGCGAAGGTCTTTCTCGGCCTGCTGCTCGGCGCCGTTCTCGGCCTCGTCCTCGACGCGTTCGCACCAGCGGCGGCACAGTACGCGGCGGCGATCGCGCAGCCGATTGGCCGGCTGTGGCTCAACGCGCTGCAGATGACGATCGTCCCGCTGGTGATGGGCCTGCTCATCGTCGGCGTGGCACAGGCGAGTGATGCCGCCGCGTCGGGACGCATCGCGCGGCGCACGCTGGCGTGGATCCTCGGCCTCGCGACGGCGTCGGCGGTATTCACCGCGTTCTTCGCGCCCTTCCTGCTGTCGTTCGCGCCGCGCAGCGAGGCGCTCACCGAAGCCCTGCACGCGGCCACCGGCACCATCGCGGCACCGGAGGGCAGCGTGGCCGCCAGCCTTGCCGCACTGGTGCCCACCAATGCGATCGCCGCGGCCGCGCAGGGCGCCATCGTGCCGCTGGTGGTGTTCACCCTGCTGTTCGCGTTCGCGCTGACGCGCATCCCGGCCGAACGCCGCGCACCGGTGCTGGCCCTGGCGCAGGGCGTGGCCGACGCGATGATCGTCATCGTGCACTGGGTGCTGAAGGTGGGTCCGCTGGGCGTGTTCGCGCTCATCCTCCCCGTCACCGTGCAGGCCGGCGGCAGCGTGCTCGGCGCACTCGGCGTGCACGTGGCCGTGCTGATCGCCACCTACCTCGTCATCACCGCCTCGCTGTACGTGATCGCGCCGCTGGGCGGCGGCGAGCCGCTGCGCCGCTTCGCCAGCGCCATCCTGCCGGCACAGGTCGTCGCCGCCAGCACGCAGAGCTCGCTGGCCAGCCTGCCGGCCATGCTGCAGGCCTCGAACGAGCGCTTCGGCTACCCGCCGCAAATCGGCGCACTGGTGCTGCCGCTGGCGGTTTCGCTGTTCCGCATCACCAGCCCGGCGCAGTACCTCGGCGTGATGAGCTTCATCGCCTGGGCCTACGGCATCGAACTCGACGCCACGACGATCTCCACCTGCATCGCGCTCGCGGTGGTCATCAGCCTCGGCTCGGTGGGCCTGCCGGGCCAGGCCAGCTTCATGGGCACCAACCTGCCGATCGTGCAGGCCGCGGGTTTGCCCGTCGAACCGTTGGGCCTGCTGCTCGCGGTCGACCTGATCCCCGACGTGTTCTCCACCGTCGGCAACGTCAGCGCCGACCTCACCGTGGCCAGCAAGGTGGCGCGGGCGGAACCCGACGCCCCTGCCGCCGAGGACGCCGACCGCTAGCCGGGCGTGACCCCGGGCAGTCGCACGTCGACGCCCAGCCCACCCCATTCGGAATCGCGCAGCGTGATCGTGCCCTCGTGCCGCGCCAGCACGGAGCGCACGATCGACAGGCCGAGGCCGCTGCCGGTGGCGCCGCTGCCCAGCTCGCGATGGAAACGGTCGAAGACGCGCTCGCGCGCCTCGGCGGGCAAGCCAGGGCCGGAATCGTCGATGCCCAGTTGCACGCCCGAATCCGTCTTGCGGACCTCGATGCGGATCCGGCCGCCATCGGGGGTGTAGCGGAACGCGTTGTCGAGCAGGTTGCGCACCATGATGCCCAGAGCGATCTCGTCGCCGGCCACTGCAACATGATCGTCACCGGTCACTTCGAGCTGCAGCCCACGCCCGAGGCCGGCGACACCGAGTTCCGCCGCCTCGCGCCGCACGAGGGCCGCGAGGTCGATCGCGCCGCGGCCGGAGAGGCCGGCGCCGGGCGCCACGGACTCCTGCCTCGCCAGATCGAGCATCTGCGCGATCACGCGCTCCATCCTCACCAACGCGCGATCGACGCGCGCCGCCAGCGCGTCGCGGGCCGCGGGGTCCTCCTCGGCGTGGCAATTGGCCGCGTGGACGCGCAAGGCCGCGAGCGGCGTGCGGAGTTCATGCGCGGCATCCGCCGTGAAGCGGCGCTCGCGCTCCAGCGCCGTCCGCATGCGATCGAACAGACCGTTGATGGCGCGCACCAAGCCACCGAGTTCCAGCGGCACCGACAGAGGATCGATCGGCGTCAGGTCGTGGCCTGCGCGGCGCTCGATGCCATCGACGATGCGTGCGAGGCCACGGGCGGCGAATTCCAGCACCACCCAGAGCAACGCCACGAGCACCGGCAAGCCAAGGATCAACGGCAGCAGCGTGCCGCGGGCGATGCCGGTGGCGAGCTCCTCGCGGATCTCGCCCTCCTCACCCGCCTGCACCCACAGGCCCTCGCGGCTGCGCAGGGTGAACACCCGCCACGGCTGGCCCTCGAGCTCGACGTCGGCGAAGCCTGATGCCAGCGCAGCCAGCGGCGTGGCGGGGCCGCTTTCCGAACGCAGCAACAAGCGGCCCTCCGCATCGCGCACCTGGAAGGCCAGCTTGGTTTCGTAGGCGTGGCCATCGGCACTCACGAGGGCATCGCCCCGGCCTTCGGCGTCGCCATGCCACACCTCGATCAGCGACGGCGCGCCGTCGGCCTGCGGCAGGTCGGTGACGTGCGGTGCGACGAGGGCCGACAGCACCCGGGCCGAGTGTGCGAGCTTGGCGTCGAACAGCTCCGCCGCCTCGGTGCGGCCTTCGCGGTAGCTGAAGAACGCCGCCACGGCCGCCACACTGCAGACCACGACGACCAGCGCCGCCAGCAGCATCAGCCGCGCCGACCTCATGCCGGCACCGAGAGCGTGTAGCCCACGCCGCGCACGGTGCGGATCAGGTCGGCGTCGAGCCGCTTGCGCAGGTGGTGCACGTGCACCTCGAGCGAGTTGCTGGCCACGTCCTCGTCCCAGCCGTAGATGGCCTGCTGCAGTGCGTCGCGCGTCAGGATGCGGCCGGGCTGTTCCATCAAGGCACGGAGCAGGGCGAACTCGCGGCGCGGCAGGTCGATCATGCGCCCCTGCCAATGCACGCTGAGCGTGGCCGGATCGAGACGCAGCGCGCCGTGCGCCAGCGTGGGCTGCGCCTGCCCCTGCGCACGGCGATGCAGGGCGCGAAGTCGGGCGAGCAGTTCGTTCGGGTCGAAGGGCTTGCCGAGGAAATCATCGGCGCCGAGGTCCAGCGCCTCGATGCGGTCGCCGACGCGGTCGCGGGCGGTCAGGACCAAGATCGGCACGCGATGCCCTTCCTGCCGCGCGGTGCGGATCACCTGCACGCCGTCCATCCGCGGCAGGCCGAGATCCAGCACCACTGCGTCGAAGCCACCATCACGGATGGCCGTCAGCGCGGCGACGCCGTCCTGCACCCAGTCCACCGCGATGGCCGCCCGGCGCAGGGCTGTCTGCAGGCCCTCGCCGAGCGACGCGTCGTCTTCCACCAACAGGATTCGCATGGTTGGAGTCTAGGCTTCAGCCCTCCAACGCGGCCAGCGCGGCTTCGATCTCGCCGCGACGACCGGCGTCGGCCGATTCACGACCGGGGCGCGGCGGTGCAGCGAGGGCCTTGCGGAAGGCCGCGACAGCACCGGCGTCATCGCCCTGGTCGCGCAGGAAGTCGGCCCAGAAGTAGTTGCTGTCGATGCCCGCCGGGTTCATCCGCAGGCCCGCTTGCAGGTGCTCGCGCGCGGCGTCCTCGTCGCCGAAGCCGACCGGCCAACCGGGCACCTGGTAGTACAGGCTGCCGAGGCTGGTATGCGCCGAACCCTCGAGGACGGCGTCGTCGATGGCGAGCGCGGCTTCGAAATCGGCCTTGGCCTTCTTCACCAGCGAGAGGGCGCCGAGACCGCCTTTCGCGCCGGCCCACGAGGCTTCGATGATCCCGCGCCAGGTCAGCACGGCGGCATCGCGTGGATGCGCGGCGACGGCGGCATCGGCCTCCTTCACGAGCGCTTCGAAAGCGGCCGCCTGGGCGTTGGCGGGCTGGCCGTATTTGATCTCCGCCCAGCGGGCCTGCAGCGTCGCCACCGGCGAGGCCGCCGGCGCAGCGAGCGTGGCCGCCGCGGGCGGCGTGTCGGCCGCTTGGGCCGACGGCGCGGCGAGCAGCGCGGCCATGGGCACAAGGCCAGCAAGGATGGCGACGGCGAGGGGATGACGGAAGGCATTCACGGGCTGGACTCCAGGGCGGTGTCGGAAACGACGGGGGCGGCGGCGCGGGCGAAGCGCCGCACGATGGGAAGCTGTTTGGCGAGCGCGCGATCAACGAGCTCCGGCAAGGCGCCGTTGAGGCGCGCGAACAGGCGCTCGGGCCAACCGAGCTGGCGGCGGCGCGTGCCGGATTCGATGGCCTCGAGCAATGCGGCGGCGACCTGATCGGCATCGTCGACGGCCACGCCGAGCTCGGCATTCATGGCATCGACCGCCGCGCTGTTCAATGCCGTGCGGGTCGCCCGCGGCGAGAGGTACTGGACGCGCAGCGGGGTGTCGGCGTGTTCGCGCGCGAGCGCTTCGAGGAAACCGCGCAGGCCGAACTTGCTGGCGCTGTAGGCGGCGAAGCCGGGGTAACCGAGGCTGCCGAAGGTCGAGCCGATGCCGACGATGCCGGCGCTCGGCAGGCGCATCAGGCACGGCAGCAGCGCGCGCACCAACAGCATCGGTGCGACGAGATTCGTGGCGACCTGGGCCTGAACATCGACGACGCTGCTGTGCTCGAACAGGCCGAAACGGGAATCCGCGGCCCCGAGGATGAGCATCGACACCGGGATCGGCGCCGCGGCCACCGCGCGGCGGACCGCGTCGATGCCGTCCGCCGTGGCCAGATCAGCCACCACAGGACGGATGGCGCCCGGACGCGCACGCGCCGCCAGCGCATGCAGGGCATCGGCACGTCGCCCCACGGCATAGACCGTGGCGCCGGCCTCGGCGAGGCGCAGCGCCAGGCATTGGCCGATGCCGCCGCTGGCCCCGGTGAGCAGGACGCCGCGACCGGCGACGCCGTTCAAGCGGCCACCGCCAGCGCCGGCGCGCTGCGCAGGCCCTGGAACACCGAGCCGTACAGGCCGTAGAACATGCGCGCGGCATGGACCACCGCCGCTTGGTCGGACGGTTCGTGCAGGCGGTCCATCAGGCCTTCGAAGAAGCCGGTGTGCTCGACATCAAGGCTGCCGTGCGAGCGCAGGTAGCGGAACGCCTTCTTCGGCAGCCCGAGCGTGGTTTCGATGACATCCGCCGCGCGTGTCGCCAGCGCGACGCTGGTGCCTTCGAGCACCAGCACCATGCCGAAGAAACCGACCGGGTTGCCGCGATGGATGGTGTCGTAGGCGTAGGCGACCATCAGTTCGGTCGCCGGCGAAGGGCCGGCCTCGAGCACGGCGGCGCGCGACACGCCCAGCGTCTCGAGGTCGTCGAGGATCCATTCCTGATGACCGACCTCCTCCTCGATGTACTCGGCGATGGCCTCACGCAGCCATTCCAAGCGCGCCGGCAACCGGCTGCCGCAGGCCATCAGCAGCGGCGTGGTGTGGCGGACGTGGTGGTAGGCCTGGATGAGGAAGGCGATGTAGTCCTCGCGGGACACGCGGCCTTGCACCGCCTCGCCGAGGATCGGCAGCGCCTGGAAGGCCGCGCGCGCCTCGGCGCTCTGCGCGATGAGGCGAGCGTGGAAGCCGCCGATCTCGGGCAACGGGCTGAAGGTCTTCATGGATGGACGCTCTCGTGGACAGGAGGGGAAAGGACGGTGCGCGCATGCGGATCGGGCGCGGCGACCATGGCGGCGCCGTAGCGCTGCATCAGCGCCTCGCGCCGCGGCCGGCCGTTGCCGGTGAGTAGGCCGTTGGCGACGGTGAAGGGTTCGTCCGCGGTCAGCACGGCGGCCACGCGCGCGTAGTCGGGCAGGCCAGTGTTGACTTCGGCCACCGCGCGCTCGAGCGCCGCGGGGGAGGCATCGGCGCGGCGCGGCACCAGCACGGCGGCGCCTTGCACGCGGCCCTCGCCCCAGACGAAGGCCTGCGCGATCAGCGGGTGCTGCACCAGCTCGCTTTCCAGCCATTCGGGGCTGACGTTGCGACCCCAAGCGGTGATGTACATCGCCTTGCGGCGGCCGCGGAGATGCAGGAAGCCTTCACTGTCGAACTCGCCGAGGTCTCCCGTGGCATACGGGCCCGAGGCGCGCGACGCCTCGCCGGTGTAGCCGAGGAAGGCCGGGCCATCGACCCACACCTCGCCCTCGCCGTCGACGCGGAGCTGCGCATGCGGCAAGGGGCGGCCGACGCTGCCGGCACGCTGGGCACCGGGGCGGTTCAAAGCCACGACCGACGCGCATTCGCTTAGGCCGTAGCCTTCGTACACGGGCAGGCCAAGGGCCGCGGCGCGGCCGAGCAGGCTGAGCGGCACGCGCGCGCCGCCGACGGCGATCATGCGCAGCGAACGCGGCAAGGCCGCACCGGCTTCGGCCGCCTGCACCAGCCCCTGCAGCAGTTGCGGCACGAGGATGATCGACTCCGGGGCGTGGCGGTGCAGCGTCGCCAACAGGGCCTGGAGGTCGAGGCCGGCGCTGCCGCGATGGCCGACCGTGGCGAGCGAAGGCAGGTGCACTTCGCCACCCGCCAACAGCGGCGCATACAGCCCGCCGACCGTTTCCAGCAGCACGCCCAGGGGCAGCAGGCTGAGGTGTCGGCGCACGCCCAGCGTGGCCATCGCCTGCACCAGCGAGGCCGCGACCCGCTCCGGCAACGCGCGATCGAGGCAGACGCCCTTCGGTGCGCCGGTGCTGCCGGAGGTGTAGGTGACGATCGCGGTGCCGGCCGGCAAGGCGCGAGGCGAGGGTTCGAGCGTCCGCCACTGCAGGCGGTCCAGCGGCGAATCCGACGCGGCAGGCAGGGCCATCGCCACGGCCGACTGCGCGGCATGCGCCGACTGCGCTTCGGTGAAGAAGGGCGGCAGGGCGATGTGCGGCCGCGCGCTCGCCGCGAGGGCGAGATCGAGCACGGCGGCAGCCAAGCCGTTGTCGAGGCGGCTGGCGACCGCGCCCGGCGGCAGCGTCTCGAGCTGGTCGCGGCAGCGCGACACCGCGTCGCGCAGGGCGTCGGCGGTGAGCGCCTGCTCGCCGTCGTGCATCAGCACGTCGCTGGAGGCGCGATCCGCGAGCGACTGCAGGACGGCGCTCACGTGCCCACCCCGCGCATCGGCGCCGCGACGTCGCGTGCTTCGAGGAAGGCCATGCCCGCGGCGATGTCGCCGGAGACGAGGGTCGGCGACGTGTCGTAGTAGCGGCCCCAGTCGGTCGCCCCGGGACGCAGGCGCGAGGCCAGCGCGGGCGCGAGGGCGACGGTGGCGAGGCCGAGGCGGTCGAAGGCGTTGCGCAATTGCCGCGTGGCGGCGAACAGCACCCAGCGCAGGCCGGCCCGGTGCAGTCCACGGGTGAGGCAGAGGATCAGGCGGCGCGCATCACCGGGGCGCAAGGCGGCGAGACCGCCCACTTCGACCATCGCATCGCGATCGATGCAGCGGCCCAGCGCCGCAGCAACCGCCTGTTCCGCCGGCTGGTCGAGGTATTGCTCGACGAACAGGGGGTGGCCCTTGGCGGGGCGCAAACCGACGGCGGCACGCAGCACGCCCTGGCGGTCGTGGAAGACCAGCAGCCACGGCATGAATTCCGTGAGTTGGGCGTCGAACTGCTCGCGGTACACGCGGGCGACGAAGGCCTCGGCCACCCGACGATCGTCGTCGGGGCCGAGCAGGGTCGGCACCCAATCCGGATCGGTGGCCGCGTCGAGCGCGGCGTGGGTGCGGGCGGGCAAGGGGAAGGCGGTCATCGGCATGGCGCCATGCTTGCCGCGCCGACTTAAGCCAGTCTTAGGCCAAGGTTAGGCAAGAGTTAGTTGCAGGCTAAGAAAGCCGTAAACCGCGGTCCCCGAGCGGCGAAGACTGAACGCTCGCTGGCCGTGCGGCCGCTCCGTTAGCATCGGGCCCTGCTTCCGGAGACCCGAATGCCCGCCTCGCCGTCCCACCACCGCACCCCGCGCCGCTCGCGCTCCCTCGCCCTGGCGTTGGCCGTCTCGACGATTGCCCTGTCGCCGCCGATGCTCGCGACCGCCACCGACTGGGCCACGCCGGCGGAAGCCAGCGGCTACACGCGCACGCCGCGCTACGCCGAGACGATGGCGTACTTCGAGCGCCTCGACGCCGCCAGCCCGCAAGTGGCGATGCTCGAATTCGGCCGCTCGGCGCAGGACCGCGCGATGCGCGCCGTGATCGTGTCGAAGCAGGGCGTCACCACGCCCGAGGCCGCGCACGCCACGGGCAAGCCGGTGATCTTCATCCAGGCCGCGATCCATCCGGGCGAGCACGAGGGCAAGGACGTGCTGATGGCCCTGGTGCGCGACCTCACGGTGGGCGGCAAGCACGCCGATCTCATCGAACACGCCGTGCTCGTGCTCGTGCCCATCTTCAACATCGACGGCCATGAACGCTTCGGCCCGTTCAACCGCATCAACCAGAATGGCCCCGAGGCGATGGGCTGGCGCGCGACCGCGCAGAACCTCAACCTCAACCGCGACTACACCAAGCTCGACGCGCCGGAGATGCAGGCGTGGATGCGCCTCTGGCACGCATGGAACCCCGACCTGCTGATCGACATGCACAACACCAACGGCGCCGACTACCAGTACGCGATGACTTGGGCGTTCGAAGCCGCGCAGAACATCGAGCCGCCCCTTGCCGACTGGCAGCGTCGCGCCTTCGACGGCGTGGTGAAGCCGGCGCTGGCCACGCAGGGCTGGCCGGTGGCGTTCTACGTCAGCCTGAAGGACGGCACGAACCTGCGTGCCGGCCTCGTCGAAGGCGCCTCCGGCCCGCGCTTCTCGGTGGGCTATGCCGCCGCCGTGAACCGCCCCGGCCTGCTGGTCGAAACCCACATGCTCAAGGACTTCCGCACCCGCGCGGCCGTCAACGAGGCATTGCTGGTCGAGACGCTGCGGATGCTCGGCCAGGAGGGCGAGGCCCTGCAGGCCGCGAATGCCCGTGCCGATGCCGCGCGATTCAGCGGTGACCGCCGCATACCGCTGGCCTTCGGCCTCGCCGACACGACCGAGACGATCGACTTCCTCGGCTACGCCGACTCGCGAACGGAGAGCGAGATCTCGGGGGGGACGTGGGTGCGTTACGACACGTCGAAGCCGGAGACGATCCGGGTGCCGGTGCAGCGCCAGGTCACCGTCACCGCCGAAACGGAGGCGCCCGCGGCTTACGTCGTGCCGCCGCAGTGGACCGCGGTGCTCGATCGGCTGCGCATGCACGGCATCGCCATGACGCGCATCGACGCGGCCACCACCGTCGAGGCGGGCCGCTACCGCTTTGGCAACGTCGCGTGGGCCCCGCGCCCGTTCGAGGGCCGCCACGCGATCGCCGAGCTGGAACAGACCCTCGAGACCAGCGAGCAGGCGGTTCCCGCCGGCAGCTGGCTGGTGTCGATGGACCAGCCGAAGGGGCGCCTCGCCGCGCTGCTGCTCGAACCGGCCTCGCCCGACAGCTTCCTGCGTTGGGGCTTCTTCGACGCGATCTTCGAAGAGAAGGAATACGCGGAACCGCGCGTGATGGAAGCCATGGCCCGCGAGATGATGGCGAAGGACCCCGCACTGAAGGCGGCCTTCGAGGCCAAGCTCGGGGCCGACGCCGCGTTTGCCGCCGATCCGCGCCAGCGGCTGCGCTTCTTCTACCAGCGCACGCCCTACTTCGACACCGAGTTCAGTCGCTATCCGGTGTTGCGCCTGGACAGCCGCAACCTGGCCACGCTGCCGACGGCTAGGCACTGAGGCTTCCGACGCGTCGTAGGCACCATGACTCGCGGGTTGCGAGCTCCATGGGGCTGTGATCCCATGCCGCGGCTTTCTCTCCATGGACGGACGCATGCCCCCCGCTGGCCACTCCCCCCGCACGTCGCTGGCGTTGCTCGCCGTCGTCGCCCTCATTGGTGGTCCTGCAGCGGTTTCGGCCGGGGTCCAGCTCATCCCCCACGGGAACGACTCCCCGCTCGGTGACCGCTGGTTCCGAACACTCCCGAACGGAAACATCGTCGTCGCCGATCCCGCGTTCAGCACGGTCGGTGCTCAGAACCGCGGCGCGGTCAGCTTGTTCAGGCCGGACGGCACGCTGATCCAGCGCGTCGAAGGCACGCGCCAAGATGACGCGCTGGGCAGTGGCGGCATCACCGTGCTGGACAACGGCCACTACGTGGTTTCGAGCCCGGACTGGGGCGGAGGCGCGTTTTCGCGCGCCGGGGCGGTGACTTGGGGGCACGCAGAACAGGGGCTGCCCACGACCATTTCCGCAGCGAACTCGATCGTCGGCGACAGCAGCGGCGACGAAGTGGGGGATGGCGGCGTCCTCGCGTTGGGCAACGGCCACTACCTGGTCGTCAGCAGGGACTGGGGTGCGGGTACCGCAGTGAGCGTGGGTGCCATGACGTGGGCGCGTGGCGACGGCTCGACCGTGGGCCTGCTGAGCTCGGCCAATTCCCTCGTTGGTGGCGCACGCTGGGATTTCAGCGGAGTCGATCTCTTCCGCTTCCCGAACGGCAATGCGATCGCCCTGCTCCCCGAGTGGAACAACGGTGCGGTGTCCAACGCGGGCGCCCTCGTTTGGCTGGCCAGCACGGCGCCGACGATCGGCACGGTCTCGACGGCGAACGCCCTGGTGGGAGCCGCGGCGGATGACCTCAGGGACGCGTTGCTCACTCCGGCTCCGAACGGCAACGTCGTCCTGAGCGCTCCGAACTGGGATGCCCCGGGCGCGGCCAACGCCGGCGCCATCATCGTGGCCACCGGGCCCCAAGCGCGGAGCGGCACCATCGGCAGCAGCAACGCGTTCATCGGCGCCCGACCGAACGACCGCTTGGGCAGCGGTGTCCTGCATCCCGACTACCGGGGGGTGGTGGCGCTGGCCAACGGCGACCTCGCCGTGATCAGCCCGAACTTCTGGAGCAATAGCGGCGCCGTGCACCGCATCGCCAACTCTCCGGCCTCGGTTGGCGTGGCGGGCGTCGACAACATGATCGGCGGTCTCTACGCGAACGAGTACGTCGGCTCCGGAGGCGTTGTCCCCCTTTCCAATGGCGGACTGGTGGTGCTATCGCCCCGGGCGTGGTCGCAGCCCACGATGCGGTTCGAGGCCGGAGCGGTGACCATCGCGCCAACCGGCTTCGGGCGGATCGAGCTCTCGGCCACGAACTCCACGTTCGGCCGCGCCGCGGAAGACCGCTGGGGCAGCGGTGGTGCGATCGAGTTGACGGATGGGCGCGTCCTCGTGGGTTCACCCAGCGTGGACGATGCGGGCCTCGCCAACGCTGGCGCGATCAGCGTGGTCAGCGCGAGCAGCAGCGGCGGCATCGACCCGTCGAACTCGTGGTTCGGGAATACCGCGCAGGCCGGACTCGGAGCCATGGACCTGTTCCAGTACCGCCCGCGCTGGGCGGCCCTGCCCAATGGCGAGGCCTTGGTCGCCGTCCCGAGCTATTCCGCGAATGGCGTGACGCGATCCGGGGTGCTTCATGTCCGCGCCGACACGCCCCGCGGAACGATCGGCACGAGCAATGTCGTGGCATTGCCGGGCACGCCAGTCGCGACGCTGGCCTTGGCGGGCGGACGGTTCGCCGCGGTGTTCAGCGAGGGCCTGGCGTTCGACGTCGGCGGCCGCTTCCCGAGTGACCTCGCGAGCAATCCCGCACGCCGGTGGTCGCCACGCAGCGGCGAGACCTTCTTCCGCGCCCTGGCCCTGTCCAGTGGCCGCCTTGCCGTCCTGTCCAGCGGGAACACTTGGGGGGCAACGCTGTCGCTATCCAGCCTCTCCCCGACACAGCCGGCGGCGACCGTGGACAGCAGCAACAGCCTTCTCGGGCTTGCGACCTGCTTTCCGCACCTCGCCGAGCTCGCGGGCGGCCGCTTCGTCCTCTTCTCGGCCTCGGGCTTCGCCATAGGCTGCAACGTCGGGACCCACGTACTTGCATCGACCTCGTCGTCGCTAGGCTCGACGGCGCGCGACTGGGAGCAGGCGGAGGGCGACGTGGTGTCTTACGACGGCGACTATCCGTCGCCGCCGGCCTTCGACCCGGCCGCCGACCGGCTGACGTTCGGCCGACTCGGCGACGTCGTCCGGATGACGCTTGACGGCGCCGGCAGGCCGCCGCGCTGGGTGAGGTTCCCAAGCATCACGGGAACCACCGAGCTGCGTGCGGATGCCGAAGCCGTCGACCCCGACGGCGATGCGATCAGCTACCAATTCACCTGGTTCCGCGGCAATTTCGTCATTGCCGGCGAGACCTCCGCCCAGTATCGACCGCGCATGATCGACCGTGGCGAGCGGATTGCCGTGCGCGTCGACGCGCTCGCCGCCGGGGGCGAGACCCTGTCCGCCTTTTCGGCCGAAGTGCTTCTTCCGGCGAATCGCCCGCCCCGGATCACCTCTCTGGTCGTCCTCGGCACACCGGAGGTCGGCGAGGTGATGACCGTCTCCGCGACCGCCGACGACGCCGACGGTGACACCATCGATCTGCGCTACCGCTGGCTCCGCCAGGATTCCTCCGAAGCGGGACAAGGCGCGTCGTACACCGTGCAACCCGAGGATGCCGGCAAGACGCTGCTCGTGGTCGCGAGCGCGACCGACGGTCGCGACACCTCGTCCCTGTCCCGGTCGATCGCGATCGGTACGCCGTTGCCCAACCTCGCCAACGACGCCTTCACCGTGGAAGGCCCGGTCTTCGAGATCCCGGCTCCCGGCATCCTGGCCAATGACAGCAATCTGGGCCCCCTCGACCGCCGTAGCGTCGATGTGATGCGGGTCACCAGCGCCGACACGCTGTTGTCCGTCGTGACCTTCCCCGACGGGCGCGTGAGGGGCATCAGCCAGAGGAACGGCGACGAGCCCGCCACCTTCACCTACCGCGTCTGCAGCGATCCCGCCACCGGCCGCTGCCGGGAAGCGACGGTCACGCTCACGCGACGCTCGGTGCTGAAGGCCGTTCCCGAGACGATCCGCGTGCGCTCGAACGGCCCACAGGTGTCGATCAATCCGCTCTCCAACGACGTCTGGCCGGCGGGCACGGGTGATCAACTGCGGCTCACGGTGGTGTCCTCGACCGCGGCGTCCCGGCTGACGATCATGGGCGAATCACTCCTGCTCACTCCCAGCGCCACGTCCGGAACGACGGATGTGGTCCGCTACCGTCTCTGCATCGCGGATGGACGATGCAGCGAGGCTAACGTGACGGTGCCGCACGGCCCCGGCCTGATCAGCTCGGTCGGCGATGGCGCGACGCGCGGCCAAGCACTGGCGCATACCGTGCGAAGCGCCTCCGGCCTCGAGGCCCACGTCTCGGCCTACGCGCCCGTGGCCGCGCTCGAATTGACGAGCAGGATCTGGTCCTCGCCGATCGCCGTCGACCCCGTGCTCCTGCCGGATCATCAGCGCTATGTGTACGTCCAAGCGCTGGACAATGGACGGCCCGGCATCCGTCATCGCTACTTCATCGACTCGCCGGACACGGTGGTGGTCGGCATCGATCTCGACGGCGACTTCCGTCCGGACCCGGATGAGCAGATCTGCCACGCCCAACCGACCGAGTCATCGATGGCGTCCGAGCGGATCGGCGACTGGTGCGATCTAGACAGTGAGGCGGGACCGGCCCACGCGCGGAACTTCTGGGTCCTGGGCCGCGTCCCGGTCGCGCCCTCCCGCGGCTTGGTCGGCGAGCACACGGTTCGCGTCCGGATCTATGCGGTGCCGATCGAGGAAACCCGCGCTGCATCCGCCTGGCGCGTCGACAGCCGTGAGGGCGCCGCCATTGCCTCGCGCGTCCACCTCGCTTGGGATCGATCGGACCTCGGTCGCGTCCAGCCCTTCCCTCTCGGCATTCTGCGCTACCGGCGAAAGGGGCTCGAAGAGGAATGGCTGCCATTCTTCCTGGGAAACACGACCGTGCAGAAGCCGGTGGCGATCGCCCCGGGCATGGCGATTTCGATCCAAGCCGAACCCATCGCCCGCGCCGGAGAGGCGACGCACTTTTTCGAAATCCCCCCGGGAACCCAGAGGTTCTCGGTCGACGCAACGGCGAATGAGCCCTTCGACATCCGCCTGGTCGCGGGCGACCTGCCGAGCCATCGACCGACCACGCCCGTGGTCCCTCCGGCATCCATCAACTCGCGCATCCTCCTGACCGGCGGAGGAGAGCCCCGGCGCAAGCGCATCGAGTTCCTCAGCCCGCCACCCGGACGTTACTTCCTGCTGCCGACGACGACGTCGACGCGGCCGACGTTCGTCGATGTGGGTCTCACGATCGATGCCACGCCGCCCACCTTGCGACCCGGCAGCTATTTCAATCCTCAACGAAGCGGGCACGGTCTTTTCGTCTATCCCTCGGGCGATCAGTGGGTGGCACTCTGGTACACCTATCGGCCCGACGGCGACTCCACCTGGTTCTACGCACAAGCCAGGGCGCCCGGCGCCAACGGCATCTGGCATGCGCCGCTCTACCGGAGCACGTGGAGAACGGGCAGGAATCACCTTGCGCCAGCGGGGCACATCACGCTCACGCCGACCGGCGCCGATCGCGCGACGATGGCCTACACCCTCGACGGCATCACGGGCAGCGAATCCCTTGAGCCTCTCGGCCGGGGCTGCCCCACGATCGACGGCCGGGCCAGCGATCGAAGCGGCCAGTGGTTCAATCCACAGCGCGCGGGCACCGGATACAGCGTGCAGTTGCTGGCGAACTACGAGTTCTACGTGGCGTTCGGCTACGACGCCGACGGCGATGCCGATTTCCGCGTCGCGGAGATTCCGCGCATCGGCCCGGCGACGACCAGCGCGCCCTTCGAATCCCTGTCGGGCTTCTGCCCGCACTGCGAACGCAGCGGCACTCCGGTTCGCCGCACCGCGGGTGCGCTGGTGCGCACGCTGCTGCCGGATGGCAGTTTCCGATTCGCCGCGACGGAAGCGCCGGGCGAAGCGCCCGGCAGCACGTGGGCTTTCGACGAGGCGGCCATCCCCCTCGGACCGCTCCAAGGCTGCACGCCCTGAACCGCGGCGCCTAGTCGGAGGG
Source organism: Silanimonas sp. (assembly GCF_044377035.1). Lineage (GTDB taxonomy): Bacteria > Pseudomonadota > Gammaproteobacteria > Xanthomonadales > Xanthomonadaceae > Silanimonas. Next base: position 25,390 of record NZ_JBILJW010000004.1, on the reverse strand, counting down.
AGGTACGGCGGCTCGATGCCGACGCAGCGCGTCGAGCCGCTGGCGGAACACCCGCGCCTCCCACGCCAGCAGGCGCCAGGTGAGGTCGGCGAGCAGCGCGAAGGCCAAGCCGACGATCACCCCGCCGACGAAAAGCGCGTTGGTGTAGCGCAAGGCGTCGGGCCAACCGGCGCCAACGCCGGCCAGCGCCATCGCGCCCAAGCCCACCCACGCGGTGAACCCGTAGATCGGGACGATGGTCAGCGGGTTGGTGATCATCTGCAGCGCCACCATCACCGTCAGGTTGCCGCGCAGGCCCAGCGCCAGGCCGAAGCCGAACAGGATCTGCAGGCCGTAGACCGGCAGGAAGGCCAGCACCGAGCCCACGTAAAGGGACGGAATGACGTTGGCGCGCTTGAACGACCAAAGGAACGCGGCGCGGCGAGCGTGCTCGGCGAACCACTTCAGCACCGGGTAGCGCGTGAGGTTGGCGCGGCGTGGCAGGGGCCGCAGCAGGCGGCGCAGGCGCCGTCGGCGCTGCAGCCATCGCGCGTGGTGCCGGTGAAGTTCGTCGGGGGGCGTCATGCGGCGGATTATCCGCGCCGCCGTGTCACTCCGCTTGCAGGAGGAGTCGCGCCTGCAGGTCGGCGACGACACCGGAGCGCCTGAGCTCGGCAAGCGAGGCGTTGAAGGCGACACGCCGCGCCTCGGCGCGGGGATCGCGGCGCGGCCAGACGAGGTGCAGGGTCGAGACGTCGATGGCGCCGCCGACGGCGGCGATCGGGCCCCCGGCGCCGTGCAGCCGTCGCAGGGTGCTCCGGCCGTTGTAGGCCCCGGCGGCAACGACATCGACCCGGCCGGCCTCGAGCATGCGGAAGCACTGCGCCATGTCGTCGACGCGCACCACCTCCAGCCCGCCCGCCGCGACACGCGCCTCGAGGAGCGTGGGCATCAGCGAATCGCGCAGGTAGCAGGTGCGACGGGCCGACTGGATGCGTCGGTTGCGCTCGACATCGCCACCCCCGGCAAGCGTGTCGCGGCGGACGAACAGCAGCGAGGGCACTTCGAGCAACGGGTCGGAGAACAGGAACTCGCGCTCTCGCGCGGGGCTGCGCAGGTAGGGGAAGCTGCCATCGAAGCGCCCTGCCCGCGTTTCCTCATGGGCACGGGCCCAAGGGCGGTCCACGAACGCCGCACGCTCGCCATGGTGCGCCAGCACCCTTGTCACCAACGCCGGGTAGTAGCCCCCTTCCGGCGCCGAACGATCGATGTAGGGCAGGAACTCCGCCGTGGCGAAACGCTGCTCCGGGGGAGCGGCCGCCGCGAGCACGCCAGCCGCGCAAAGCAGGGCCGCCAGGCCCGCCATCCGCCGCCGCCACCGTTGCCCCAGGGTTCGTGTCGCCATCGCCGCAGCATGCGCCGTGGCTCGGACGTGTTCCATGGCTGCGCCGTGAAACCGTGGCGTCCCGCACGCTCCCCCCGTCCGGGTCGGCGCTTGATCCCGGTCAAGGCCTGTCACGCGCCGCGCGCCTACCGTGGCGCCATGACCACCGGCCGCCCCCGCTTCGACCCCGACCTGCTGGCCCGGCACGACACGCCGGGGCCGCGCTACACCTCGTATCCGACGGCCCCGCATTTCGATGCCGCCTTCGGCGAGTCGGCGCTGCGGGCCGCCATCGCACGCAGCAACGACGCGCTGATCCCCCGGCCGCTGTCGCTGTACGTGCATGTCCCCTTCTGCCTGAGCCCCTGCTTCTATTGCGGCTGCACGCGCATCGTCACCCGCGACACCACCCGCGGACCGGCCTACGCGGAGCGCCTGCGCCGAGAGATCGACCGCGTCGCCCCGCTGTTCGACGACGACCGCGAAGTGGTGCAGCTGCACTTCGGCGGCGGCACCCCGAACTTCCTCGACGAAACGACGCTCGCCCGGCTGGTGGGGCACCTGCGATATGCGTTCCACTTCGCCGACGAGCACCACAGCGACCTGTCGATCGAGATCGACCCGCGCAGCACCACGCCGGCGGCGATGGCGATGCTGCGCGACATCGGCTTCAACCGCGCCAGCTTCGGCATCCAGGATTTCGATCCGGACGTGCAAGTCGCGGTCAATCGCGTGCAGCCCTTCGAAGCCACCCGCGACGTGCTCGAGGCGGCGCGCGCCGCCGGCATGCGCTCGATCAACGTCGACCTCATCTACGGCCTGCCGAAGCAGACCCTGGACGGCTTCCGCGCGACGCTCGACAAGGTCGTCGAGCTGCGCCCCGACCGCGTGGCCGTCTACAGCTACGCGCACCTGCCGCAGATGTTCCGGCCGCAGAAGCGCATCGACGCCGCCGACCTGCCGAGTCCCGCCGGGAAGATCGCGCTGCTCGGCCTCGCCATCGAGCGCCTCACGGCCGCCGGCTACGTCTACATCGGCATGGACCACTTCGCCCTGCCCTTCGACGAACTCGCCGTCGCGCAGCGGAAGGGCGGCCTGCACCGCAATTTCATGGGCTACACCACGCACGCCGACACCGACCTCGTCGGTTTCGGGGCCAGCGCCATCTCCCGCATCGCCGACGCCTACGCGCAGAACCCGCGCGAACTCGGCCTGTGGGAGGCCGCCGTCGACGCCGGTCGGTTGCCGGTCTGGCGCGGCCTGGTGCTGGACGACGACGACCAGCTGCGTGCCACCCTGATCCAGGACCTGATGTGCCAGGGCGAGGTCGATTTCGACGCCCTCAGCCGACGCACGGGCGCGGAGACCCTGACCGTCCTCGAGGAAGCCCGGCCGCGCCTCGCCGCGCTGGAAGCCGACGGGCTGGTGGCCTGCCGCGACCACCGCGTGCGCGTGACCGACCGGGGCCGGCTGCTGCTCCGGGTGGTGGCCGCCTGCTTCGACCGCTACCTCCCGGGGGCATCCGCCCGATAGCGGGTCGACAGATTCGTGCCCAAGCTCTAGAAAGTGAAGGCTTGATGGCAGAGCGTTTACGCTAGCCTGCATCATCACCTTCACCGCCCGGGCCCTGCCCCGGCCACGTTCGACGAGCCCAGAGAAGGAATCGCACCCCATGACCCGCAAGACCCTGCTTGCCGCCCTGCTCCTCGCTGCCCTTCCGGGCGCCGCCGCCGCCGAAGGCTTCACCTGGAGCGCCACCGCGGCGTCCGACTATCTGTATCGCGGCATCGACCAGAACGACGACCAGCCCGCCCTGCAGTTCGGCGCGGGCTACGGCTTCGCCGGCGGCCTCTATGTCGGCGCCTGGGGCTCGAACGTTGATTTCGGCGATGGCAGCACGGACACCGAGATCGACACCTACGTCGGTTGGGCCGGCGACCTGTCGGACACCACCAGCTTCGACGTGCAGCTCGTCCGCTACAACTACCTCAACGAGCCCAGTGGCACCGATTACGCCTACAACGAGCTGGTCGGCAAGCTCGGCTTCGCTGAGAACTACACGCTCACCGTCGGCTACACGAACGACTACTTCAACGCCGAAGAGGACAGCTTCTATTACAACCTCGCCGGCAGCTGGGAGTTCGCCGAGCACTACACCTTCAACGCCGGCCTCGGCTACACCACCGCCACCGGCCCGATCGAGAACTTCCTCGACTACAGCGTCGGCGTGAGCCGCGCGTTCGGCCCGGCGACGATCGGCCTGAGCTACGTCGGCACGGACGACAACGCCGAGGAAAACTTCGGCCCGGACCTCGCCGAAGACAAGCTGCTCCTGACGATCGGCTTCGGCGGCTGATCCCAGCCCCCTCGTTCCACCGGGAACCCCGCGGCTTGCCGCGGGGTTTTTCGTTATGGGCTCAGCGCTGGTCGAGCGCGTGGTGGATCAGCACCACGCATTGCGAGGCGAACAGCATCCGCGAGCCCAGCGAGAGTTTCGTCGCGCCGAGGCGCTCGAGGCTGCCGAAGGTCTTCTTCGGCATGGGGATGTGGTCGGTGAGCAGGAAGCAAGGATTGTCGCCGAAGGCCTGGTCGCCGATCGGCGTGCCCTTGCGGTCAAGGACGAAGAGCTGGTGGTCGGCGCCCAGCTGCTGCACCAGCCGCTCGAAGCTGATCGTCTGCACGGTCACGCCGGATTCGACCGGCCGCGTCTCCTCCTTGCCCATGCCGCGCGAGGCGTCCAGCGCCTTCGCCACCTTCGCGAGCAGGGCCCGCTCGTCGAAGCCTCCGAGCTCGTGCATGGCACGCGGCTCGAAGCGGACCGTGCGCGAGTAGTCGGATGTGCTTTCGAGCACGAGGTACACCACGACATCATCGCGATGCGATTGCGCGACGAAGATCGCGTTCATCAGCACGTGGGCGAGGATCTCGGAGTGCGCTTCGCCCCCCACGCCGGCCAGCAGCCGGGCGCTGTCGGTGGGTGCGGCACGGGCGCGCAGGACGAACGTACGCATGGCCTTCCGGGGGTCGTCTTCGGTCCCGGGATTGTCGCATCGCGGCACGCCCCCCGGCCCGGCAACGGAGCCCGGCGCCGACTACACTGGGGCGGATCCGCACAGGACGGAGCATGCGCTTGGTCGACCACGCCGCCGGGGAAACCTTTCTCGGGCCCATCCGTTTCTTCCGCCAGCGCACCCTGCTGGGGATCCACGCCTCGATCGCACTCGGCTCGCTGATCGGCATGGGGATCTTCCACTACTCGGCGCCGGTCGTTGCCACGACGGCGGTTGCCATCCTGCTGGGCGCGCTCGGCCTCTGGCTGACCCATCGGGAGCGGACCGGGCCGGCCGTCGCCATCGCCGCCGCCGTGCTGGTGGGCATGCCCCTCGTTCTGGCCTGGAGTGCGCATGGACTGCTCGATGTCGCGATGCTGATCCTCCCGGCCAGCGTGGTGGCCATCGGCCTCGTGGCCCGGCCGCGCGCCACCCTGCTGACGGGCGCACTGGCGGTGGCTTCCGCCGCGTTCCTCGCCCTCGCGACGGCCAACGACTTCCTGCCGAGGCCGCCGTCGCCGGCCCAGGCGGTACTGGCGATGCGCGCGGCGCCCGTCGTGATGGTGATCCTCGCCTTCGCCACCTTCATCGGCGTGACCGCGTCCTGGGCGCTGAACTTCCTGCTCGATGCCCTCGCCACCCAGAACGCCGACCTCGAGCGCGCGGTGCAGCGTCGCACCGCCGAGCTCGAGGCCAGCAACGCCGAGCTCGAGGCGGCGGTGGACCGCATCGAACGCGCCTCGCGCGAGCTGGTGCGCAGCGAACGCCTCGCCACCCTCGGCAGCGCGGTATCCGGCGTCACCCACGAGCTCGCCACGCCGATCGGCAACGCGGTGGTCGCGGCCTCGGCCCTCGAGGACGCGGCCGCCGAACTCGGCGGCAAGATGACCGCGGGAACGCTGCGGAAAAGCGAGCTCGAGGCCTTCGTCACCGACGCGCGCGACCATTCGGCGCTGCTGATGCGCTCGCTCGACCGCGCTCGCGACCTCGTGCAGAGCTTCAAGCGCGTTTCGGTCGACCAGGCCTCGGGGCGGCGGCGCGCCTTCATGCTCGACGAGTGCATCGCCGACCTGGTGCGCACGTTCAAGGCCTCCAAGGGCCACCGGCGGATGGTCGTCGAGACCCGCATCGAGCCCGGCATCGAACTGCAGGGCTATCCGGGGCCGCTGGGCCAGATCGTCACCAACCTGCTGCAGAACGCCATCCTGCATGGCCTCGCCGACCGCACCGACGGGCGCATCGCCATCGACGGTCGCCACTCAAGCACGGGCTTCGAGCTCGAAGTCATCGACAACGGCGTGGGCATCGCGCCGGAGGTCCTCGCGCGCATCTTCGAGCCCTACTTCACCACCCGCGGCGACGAAGAGGGCTCGGGCCTCGGGCTGTCGATCAGCCGCCAATTGGCCGCCACCGTGCTCGGCGGGCGATTGACCGTGGAATCGACGCCCGGTGAGGGCGCGCGCTTCCTGCTGCGCGCACCGCTGTCGGCGCCGCTGCGCCGCGACCAGCCCGAGTAGCGGAGGCATGGCCCAACCATGGCCGCCGCTCAGCGCGTCGAGTTCGCCGCCGGCCCGTTGTCGGTTGCACCCACGTGGTCAAGTCGGCGCGCCATGCCGGTATGCACGAGGTAAACCTCGCCGCGCGCATCGGCCATGCCCTGGAAGCGGTCAAGCACCTCAGCCAGTTCCTGCTTGAGCTGCCTCGCCTGTGCCGGGGACAGAGCAAGGATCCGCCAACTGTCCATCGGCGAGGTACGGGCGTTCGCCTTCTCCACGTGTGCTCCGCAGACACGGCCATGCGGATCGAGGGAAAACACCATCCCCTCGATGCTGGCCGCCGCATCGCGTTCGATGGCGTTTCGCAGCTCCTTTGCGAGCCCACGACTGAAGGGCGCCGGTGCCGCCATGGAAGGGATGAAGTAACTCTCCCCCGTGCATTGGTAAAGCTTGATGCCGCGGCCGGCGCGCTTGCGCTCTTCGGCGACCTTCACCAGCCCCAGGCGGTGAAGCCGGGTCACGTAGTGATGCAACTGCTTGAGATCCATCTCCAGCTCGCGTGCGACATCGCCCAAGGCGCGAGGCCTGCGAGCGAACTGCAGGAGGATCCGCCGCCAATGCGACTGGGTGAACACCATCGCGGCCCGAGGGTCGCGAATCGTCACTTGCCTACTCAGTGATTGGCTTTGCATGCGGAGTAGCCTACTCCCTAGCCTGTCGCTTTCCGCCACTCCGGATCGCGCATGACACCCCTCCTTCGCCACACCGCCCTCGCACTCGCCCTGATCCTCGCCACCAGCGGCTCGGCGACGGCAGCGTTCAACCGCGATGTGGCGCAATGCCTGGATCAGCAGTCCCAACGCGCTCCCTTCCGTGGTTTCGTCGCGGCCCGGTCGGGCACCGAGCGCTTCGAGCACGCGACGGGCTTCGCCGACGCGCAGGACACGCGGCCCATCACGCGTGACACACCGTTCCGGCTGGCCTCGGTGGGCAAGGTGTTCACCCGCGTAGCCGTCGGCCTGCTGATCGACGAGGGAAAAGTGCGCCTCGACGACCCGATTCGGCGGCACTTGCCGGAACTGCCGGAGTCGTTCGCCGCGATCACCGTCGGACAGCTCGTCGCACACCGCTCGGGCGTCTCTCCGATGACACGTCCCGAGATGGCCGACGGCCCGGCCATGGCCGCGGCGACCACCGCGCGCGATCTCGTCCAGGTCGTCGCAAGCAAGCCGCTGGGTTTCGAACCCGGCAGCCAAGAGCAGTACTCCAACGGCGGATATCTGCTGCTCGGAGCGCTCATCGAGGCCGTGACAGGCGAGCCGTATCGCAACGTGATCGCCCGCCGGATCTTCGACGCGGTCGGCATGGCGCATTCCAGCTTCGAGCCGGATGCCGACGCCGCAACGCCGCTGACACGCCTCACCGCCCCCGGCCAACCTCCCGCCGCCACGCCGCAGCCGCGGATCGAGTTCCCGGCGCTGAAAGCCTCGGCCGCCGGCGATGCGCTGAGCAGCGCCTCGGACCTCGAGGCCCTGGCCGCGCGACTCATCGGGGACGACCTGCTGACGACGCCCACCAAAGCTGCCCTCTTCCCGCGCGGAACGTCGCACTGGCAACTGGGCCAAGCCGGAGGCTCCGTGGGCAGCAATACGGGCTTCTGGGTCTATCCCGAAGCCAATGCGTGGTTGATCGTGCTGTCGAACATCGACCCGCCCAGCGCCGACTTGGTCAGTGAAGCACTGAAGCCTGTCGTCCTCGGCGGCGCGTGTTCGCTGCAGGCGCCGAAGGCAATGCCGCCGCGTTGAATGTGTCAACGCGCTGCAACGGTTTTCGGCGTCACGGCATCCAAGGACCGGGGGCGACGCATACCGCGTCGTCTCGTTGACCTGTCCCGCTGGAATCCCGACCGATGCGATCCCCACGTCCCGCCCCATCCGCCGCGTCGTCTGTCGTCTTGGCGTTTGGCCTGGCGCTTTCGATGGCCAGCCCCGCCGGCCTTGCACAGAACGCGGACGCGCCACGCGCGGAACGCCCTGACGGCGCTAGCCCAGCCGCGCTCACGGCCGAGGAACGCTCGAGCGTCGTCGAAGAGATCGCCAAACACTTCGAGACCCGATACGTCTCCCCGGAAATCGGCGCGCGTTACGCGCAAGCCCTCCGCGCAGCTTCCGCATCCGGGGCCTATGCCTCCCTCAGCGATCCTGCGGCCTTCGCCCTGCGGTTGACGGCGGACCTGCAGGCCGTGGCGGCCGACCGGCACGTCAGCGTCATCACCGGCGGCATGGCGCGCCCGATGATGCGACGGATGGGTGGCGACGGATCGTCGGCCCTCGAGGAGGCCCGCATGCTGGCCGACGGCGTGGCCTACCTTCGCTTCAGCTTTTTCCCGAATGATCCGGCGACCGCCGACGCCGCCCGCGCCTTCCTGCTCGCCAACGCCGACGCATCGGCCGTAATCATCGACGCGCGCACGAACCCCGGAGGCGGCTTGCTGGTGATGGACCGCCTGCTGCCGCTGTTCTACGGCGAGACCACCACCCTGATGCGCAGCGACCTTCGCGAAACCGTCGCGCGCGAGATGGGAACACCGCCACCGACGCTGGTGCCGCAAACCGCTCCGCCCGGCATCGCGCGCACCGACCATGTCGTCGCCCCCGACGATGGGGAAACGCGGCTTCGCGATGCCCGCGTGCTGTACCTCACGTCCGGGAGGACCGGCTCCGCCGCCGAGCATCTCGCGATGGCGCTGAAGCACACCAGCCGGGGGACGGTCATCGGTGAAACCACCGCCGGCGCCGGCAACCCCGGCCTCGCCCTGCCCGTAGGCCGCTTCTCGGTCTTCGTGCCCTTCGGCCGCGCCTACGACCCGGCCACGGGCCGGGGCTGGGAGGGCAGCGGTGTCGAACCGGACGTCGCGGTGCCGGCCGCCGATGCGCTGCGTCGAGCGCTGGAGTTAGCCGGGCAACCTGCCGATGAGGCACGACGCTTGGCAGCGGAGGTCGATGCCCGATCTCCACCCGCTGTTGGTTCCTAGGCAGCGGTGGAAGCGCCGTCGCGGCGCGTCGGCGACGTCACCAAGGGTTCCACGCCATGCGCATCATGGTCGCGGCATCAATCCGCGGCGAGTTGGCCGAGCCGGACCGCCTGCTCACGGACGAGATCGAGTCGACGCCCCGCGCTGACCAGGCCCCACATCGTCCCTTCGCGCTGGTAGGTCGCGGAAATCGCCGCGAACTGCGCGTCGCGCCAAGCCAGCCACGCGCGCTGCGCCGCCTTCACCGGCGCCTGCTTCTCGGCATCGAGGCGGCCGAGGAGGCGCTGATAGTTGAGGTTGAGCTGGCGGTCCCAGCGCGCCGCGGCTTCGGCAAGACAGCCGCTGATCCCGAGGGTGCTGCTGTCGTCCTGCTGGCAGGCGTCGTTGGCGACATCGATCGGGTGCTGCGCGCCGAGGTCGTCGACCACCGGCAGCACGAGGCCACTCCGTGGATCGGCCAGCACGGTGCCACGCTCCGGGTCGAACCCCAGGATCAGCGAGCGGCCTTCCGCCCAATCCCCGGTCTTTTCCCAATCACCCTCGGCATAGATCACCGTCAGCGCACGCCCATCGCCGAGTTGGACGACATGGGGATCGCTCGTTTGCTCGAAGGCGACGGTGCTCGCCCCTTCCAGTGCAGGGACGGACGCCGCCGCGATCGGTGCCAGCGCGAGCAGCAACGGCAGCAACAGGACAGGCGGAGTCGAACAACGCGTCATTCGAGACCCATCCGCGCACGCAGCTCGTAGAGGCCGCCGCTGCCGCCCTCGTACGCCTTCGCCATCACGGTGTACGTCCCCGGCTGCACGTCGACCGAAAGGCGCGCATTCGTGCCGCCGCCATCGCCACCGTCGTCATCTTCGGCCACCACGCTTCCGTCGCGACGCAGTTCGAGCACCGTGTCGAAGTCTTCGCTGCGCATGTCGACGACCAGCGTTCCCGCTTCGGTGATGGTCAGCTGGTAGCTGTGGGCCTCGCCGGCGCTCATGCCGGTGACCGGCGCATCCAGCGTCAGGGTGCCGCCGCTGCGCAACTCGGTGCCCGCGGGCAGGGCGGTTTGTGTGGCGGACAACCGGAACAGGCCGTTCGAACCATCGTTCAGTGCGCGGGCGACCACGGTGTACGTCCCCGGCTGCAGCATGGCGGCGATCCGCGAGTCGGTGCCGTTGCCGCCACCGTCGTCGTCGCTGAGCGAAACGTCGTTGCCGCGCAGCTCCAGCTGGGTGTCGAAGGACTCGCTGCCGAGTTCGATGATGACGCGCCCCGGCTGCCTGACCCGCAGCTGGTACTCGCGCGGGCTGCCGGTCAGGGCGCCGTGCACGACGCTGCCGTCGAGGGCCAGCGCGCCGCTGTTGCGCAGACGCACGCCATCCGGCAGCTCTCCCGTGCCCACGGCCAGCTGGAACAGGCCGGTCGCCTCGTCCACCGATTTCGCGCGCAGGGTGTAGGTGCCGGCTTCCAGCGGCGCGCCCAGGCGCGCGTTCAGGCCGCCACCGCCGTCGTCGTCGCTGATCGAAACGCCATTCCCCTGAAGTTCAAGCGCGGAATCGAACTCGCTGGAACGCATCTCGATCTGGTAGTAGCCGGCTTGGCGGATCTCGAGCCGGTAGCTCTTGCCGTCGCGGCCGATCAGGTCGGCGATGTCGGCGCCGGGGCGCAGCGGGCCTTCGCCGCGATGGACCTGCAGCGGCTTGGCGTCGAGCCGGAACGGGCCGAAGGCGCGGGAGCCGCTGCCGCTCACCGCCACCTCGTAGCGCCCTTTCTCGCTCGCCATCATCGTCAGCCGGACACCCGCCGGCGTTTCACCGCATTGGCTCTGGGTGGGGCCGGCCACCGCGTCGCCGTCGCGCATCACGAACAGCCGGGCGCACAGCGCGCCGCTCGCCTCGAAGCTCACGGCCTGGCCGGCGTCGAGGTCGATGGCGTAGACGATGCTGCGGCTGCCGTCGCTGTAGTTGATGCGGTTCGCGGTCGTGATCTCGCCGCGCACGCCGGCACCCATGCCGAGAGGCAGGGCCGCGGCGTCGGCGGCGTTCTGGGCCAGAGTCCAGGGCGACGACAGAAGGAGGGCAAGGGCCAGGGGGGTCTTCTTCATCGGGAGGGCGTCCATTCTTCAGCATGGGGGAACGCTATGAGACCCGTTCCAGAAGCACGGCGCCAGCGCTCAAGCGCCCGTTTCGTGACCTAGCGGTAAACCCCGGCAGGCACGAGGACCATGAAGCTGCTCGGCGGGCCGCCATCGTCGAAATTGGTCGCGAACAGGATGCGTGAGCCGTCGCGGCTGATCGTGGCCTGAGGCTCGCCGAAATAGCCGCCGAAGTTCGCGGCGGCGCGGGTGTGGGCCACCGAGAGCTTCCGCCCGCCCGGCTTGAGTTCGAGCAGCATGACCTTCCGGTGCATCGGCTCCAGCGTGGCGTCGGGCACGACCCTGCCGTAATCGGCCGAGTCGGCGTAGGTGCTGATGACGACCCAGCCGGGCCGGTCGAAGGCCTGGCCGGAGATATGCGCGGCATAGCCGGCACCGCTGCGGGGATAGAGCGGCAGCAGGTCGAAGGCCCTGCCGGTGGCGATGTCCATCGCCCGGATCGCGCCGGCCTCGTAGTCGGTGAAGACATACAGGTCTTCGCCGCCGGGGCCGAACGCCAAGTCGCTGTGCTCGCTCATCACGTGCAGCTGGCGCGAGCTGGAGAAATCCAGCGGGTAGGCCCGCGTGCCGAGCGCCTTGTTGAAGGCCCACGAGGGCACCGCCCAGCGGCCACTCGGGCTGATGCTGATGTGGTCGGGGAAGGCCCCGCCGAAGGCCGAGGCATCCAGCGTGCCGACGATGCGATCTTCCTCGCGGTCGTACGTGACCAGGCCGTGGATCGTGTTGGCCTTCGTGGCGTCGCTGTAGGACGTGGCCATGAAGGCCCAGTACCGGCCGTCGGCCGACGCGGTGCCTTCCGACTTCGTCCACACCTGCGTCGCCCCGGGCCAAGGCAGCCGGCCGCGGAAATCGGCCATGAGGGTGTCCCGGTCGGTCTCGACGTCCTTGGCGTACCAAGCCAAGCCCCGGTTGTAGAACAGGATGCGGGGGTCGGTCGGGTGCCAGATCGGCTCGGCGTCGCCCGCCAGGCCGTGAAGTGCGCCGCCCTCGCCCGTGCGCGGCAACACCCGGAAGGTGCCCGCGTCGTACAGCACCCAGTAGCCGTTGCTGGCCGCGCCAAGGTAGCGGCTGTTGTCGGCGTTGAAGGCCTGCCGGCGGCTGTAGTTGTGGCGCACGTGCGTCGCACCGTCGAGGTCACTCGCGTCGGTCGCCTTGAACACCCCGGTGCCGTACACCGGGTCGATGTAGCTCGGCACGTCCAGCCCGGTCGCCTTCGTCGCCGGCTTGGCCACGACAGGAATCGGATCGGCCTTGAGCGTCGGCAACGCGGGCGCAGACGGCGCGGCCGCGCACAGCGTGCCCGCGCACAGGAACGCGAGGGCGATCATTTGTCGGAAGGGGGCGCGATCAACCATCGTTGCGCGTCGCCACGATCCGCAGCATCTGGCCGCGCCCAACAAGATCCGCGGCAACGGTCAGCGGCAGCCAAGCGAGCGCCGGCAGCGCCGCGAGCAGCGCGCGCCAGCCCTCGGGGGCGGACTGCTTCCACGTCTTGAGGCTCATCCTCGTCACCGACCACACGCTGTCCGTGCGCCACAGGGTGATGCGGAACCCGGCCGCTTCCACGATCGGCCGCAGCGAGGACTCGGTGAAGTGGTGGAGATGCTCGGGAATCTGCAGGCCGGACCAGGACGGACCGAAGAAGCCCGCCTCGGCGGAGCCGAAGTTCGGCACCGTCAGGTACAGCGTGCCGCCGGGGCGAAGGTGCGCGTGTATCGAGGCCAGCGTGTCCTTCGGCGACGGAACGTGCTCGAGCACCTGGTTGAGGATGACGAGCCCGAAATGGCCACGCGGCAAGCCGGCGTCATCGAGGAAGGCGGTGCGGATGTCCGCGCGCGTCGCGCGACGGGCCTGCTCGGCGGCGCCGACGGTCGGCTCCAGGCCGAACAGCGCCGAGCAGCCATAGCGTTCGAGTTCGAGCAGGCGCTGCCCGTTGCCGCAGCCGATGTCGAGCACCGGTGCATCACCGGGAAACGAAACCGGCAGGAAGCGCGCGCGCAGCGGACGCAAAGCGATCGACGCGGCCACGCGCGCCAGCGGCGGGAGGGCTTCGGGATAGTTCCAGAAGGTCCTGAGGACAAGGTCTTGCAGGCGCGCCCCGAGGCCCGAACGCAGCGACGGCGGTTCGGTCGTGTAGTAGTGACCGCTGTCGTAGACGGCGCTGAGCTCCGCGGGAGTCGGCACCGGATCGAGGCGGACGAGGTGGCAGCCGGTGCAGCGAATCAGTGCGCGGCGATCAAGCGCCAGCGCGACGGTCGCGGCGACGGTGCCGCAGTGGACACAGGCGGACATGGGGGGAAGAGGGGAGAAGAAGACTGTGGCCCAGTGTAAGCCAGCGGCGTCAACGAAACGGCCGCGCAGGCCGGAGCGTTCCGCCTCGGAGACGCCCGAAAAACGAAGCCCGGCACAAGGCCGGGCTTCGATTGACGCAGTAGCGCTTGGCGCGATGGATCAGAAGTCCATGTCGCCCATGCCGCCCATGCCACCGCCGCCGCCCGGAGCCGGAGCGTCCTTCTTCGGGGCTTCGGCGACCATCGCTTCGGTCGTGATCATCAGGCCAGCGATCGACGCGGCGTTCTGCAGCGCGGTGCGGGTCACCTTGGTCGGGTCCAGGATGCCGAACTGCACCATGTCGCCGAACTCGCCGTTCGCCGCGTTGTAGCCGTAGTTGCCCGAACCGGCCAGCACGTTGTTGAGGATCACCGACGGCTCGTCGCCGGCGTTGCTGACGATCTCGCGCAGCGGGGCTTCCATCGCGCGCAGGGCGATCTGGATGCCGTGGTTCTGGTCTTCGTTGGCGCCCTTGAGGTTGCCGATCGCGGCCTTGGCGCGGATCAGCGCGACGCCGCCGCCCGGGACGATGCCTTCCTCGACCGCAGCGCGCGTGGCGTGCAGGGCGTCTTCGACGCGGGCCTTCTTTTCCTTCATCTCGACTTCCGTCGCGGCGCCGACCTTGATGACGGCCACGCCGCCGGCGAGCTTGGCGACGCGCTCCTGCAGCTTCTCGCGGTCGTAGTCCGAGGTGGTCTCCTCGATCTGCGCCTTGATCTGCTTGATGCGGGCCTGGATGGCTTCCGCGTTGCCGGCGCCGTCGATGATCGTGGTGTTCTCCTTCGAGACCTGGATCTTCTTGGCGCGGCCGAGGTCCTTGATGGTCGCCTTGTCGAGCTGCAGGCCGACCTCTTCCGAGATCACCGTGCCGCCGGTCAGGATGGCCATGTCTTCCAGCATCGCCTTGCGACGGTCACCGAAGCCCGGGGCCTTCACGGCGCAGACCTTGACGATGCCGCGGATGGTGTTGACGACGAGCGTGGCGAGCGCCTCGCCCTCGACTTCCTCGGCGACGATCAGCAGCGGCTTGCCGGCCTTGGCGACGCCTTCGAGCACCGGGAGCAGCTCGCGGACGTTCGAGATCTTCTTGTCGTGCAGGAGGATGAACGGGTCGTCCAGTTCGGCCTGCATCGACTGCTGGTTGTTGATGAAGTAAGGCGAGAGGTAGCCGCGGTCGAACTGCATGCCCTCGACGACGTCGAGTTCGTTGTCCAGGCCCGAGCCTTCTTCAACGGTGATGACGCCTTCCTTGCCGACCTTGTCCATCGCCTTGGCGATCAGCTCGCCGATGTTGGCGTCGGAGTTGGCCGAGATCGAACCGACCTGGGCGATCTCCTTCGAGGTCGAGCAGGGCTTCGAGAGCTTCTTCAGCTCGGCGGTGGCTTCGGTCACGGCCTTGTCGATGCCGCGCTTCAGGTCCATCGGGTTCATGCCGGCGGCGACCGCCTTCATGCCTTCGCGGATCAGCGCCTGGGCGAGGACCGTGGCGGTGGTGGTGCCGTCACCGGCGACGTCCGAGGTCTTGGAAGCGACTTCCTTGACCATCTGGGCGCCCATGTTCTCGAACTTGTCGGCCAGCTCGATCTCCTTGGCGACGGACACGCCGTCCTTGGTGATCGTCGGGGCGCCGAAGCTCTTCTCGAGCACGACGTTGCGGCCCTTCGGGCCGAGGGTCGCCTTGACGGCGTTGGCGAGGATGTTCACGCCGCGGACCATGCGGACGCGGGCGTCTTCACCGAAACGAATGTCTTTTGCTGCCATGGGAATAACTCCAGGAATTCAGTGCGTGGGGATGGGGTTCGCGGCCGAAGCCAGCGATCAACCCAGGATGGCGAAGATGTCGTCTTCGCGGACGACCAGGTAATCGGTGCCGTCCAGCTTCACTTCGGTGCCGGCGTACTTGCCGAACAGCACCTTGTCGCCGACCTTCACGGCCGGGGCGCGCGTCGAACCGTTGTCCAGCGCCTTGCCGGCGCCGACGGCCACGACCTCACCCTTGATCGGCTTCTCGGTGGCCGAATCGGGGATGACGATGCCACCAGCGGAGACCTTTTCTTCTTCCATACGCTTGATGACCACGCGGTCGAACAGCGGCTTGATGCTCATGAGGGAAACCTCTTTGCCTTGTTGATCAATGGGATGCGTTTTCCCGGACCGGCATTGCTAGCACTCGGTCCGGATGAGTGCCAATTCTAGCGCGCACCGGTGACGCCAAAGTCACCGGGTCGCGGGGCGGAAGATGGGGCCCGGCCGGCGGGTTTCAAGGGGGCGGCCCCCCGAATGGGTCCTCGCGGGCGGGCGCCGCACGGCACAATCGGCGCATGTCCGCCCTTCTCGTCTTCTGCACCGTTCCCGCCGCCGCGGCCGATCGGCTCGCCCGCCTGCTGGTCGAAGAGCGTCTGGCCGCCTGCGTGCAGGCCCTGCCGGGCCTGCGCTCCACCTACCGCTGGGAGGGCGAACTGCAGCAGAGCGACGAGAGCCTGCTGCTGGTCAAGACGACGGCCGAACGCTACCCCGCGCTGGAACGGACGCTGGCCGCCCACCATCCCTACGACCTGCCTGAGATCCTCGCGGTCGATGCCGCCGCCGGCCTGCCCGCTTACCTCCGCTGGCTGGCCGAGGAGACGGCCGCCGGCGAGCCCGGCGACGCCGACTGAGTGGCGACACCGCCCCCCGCCACGCCCGCTCTCGGCCGACGCCTCGGCGCTGCAGCCCTTTGGCTGCTGGTGCTCAATGGCATGGTCGGTGCCGGCATCTTCGGTATCCCCGCGGAAGCCGCGCGACTGGCCGGGGCGTGGAGCCCCGCACTCTTCCTCCTCACGGCCTTGCTGGTCGCGCCGATCCTGCTGTGCTTCTCGCAGCTGGCCAGCGGCACGCGCGAAAGCGGCGGCCCGGCGCGCTACGTGCAGATCGCCTTCGGCGCGCAGGCGGGATTCCAGACCGGCTGGGCCCTGTACATCGCCCGGCTCACCGCCTTCGCCGCCAACCTGAGCCTGATGCTGGCGGCAATCGCCCACTTCGTGCCCGTCCTTGCCGAAGGCTCGGCGCGAACGCTGGCCTTGGCCCTGATCGTCGGCCTGGTCGCCGCGCTCAACATCGTCGGCGTGTCCTGGGCCATGCGCTCGCTGGGCGCCCTCACCGTGGCCAAACTGCTGCCCCTGTTGCTGCTGGTGGCGCTGGGCCTCGCGCAATTGCCAGCGGCCCCGGCAACGGTGGATCTCCTGCTGGCGGAAGGCCTCGCCCTCGGCCCTGCCCTGCTGCTGATGGTCTACGCCTTCGTCGGTTTCGAATCGGGACTGATCCCCGGCGGTGAAGCACGCCATCCGGCGCGCGACATGCCGCGCGCCCTGCTCGGTGCCCTGCTCCTCTGCGGCCTGCTCTACGCGGCGCTGCAGTGGCTGTGCCTGCGCTTCGTGCCCGAGCTGGCAACGCAGACGCGCCCCTTGGTGGCCCTCGGAGAGGCCCTGCTCGGCCCGTGGGGGGCCAGCCTCGTGCTGGCGACGATCGTCGCCTCGGTCGGCGGCAACCTGATGAGCTCGATGTTCGCGGTGCCGCGCGTGACCCACAGCCTCGCCGAACAAGGCTTGTTGCCGCGGCCGCTGGCCGCCGTCTCGGTGCGATTCCGCACGCCCTGGGCCTCGGTGTTGCTTTACGCCGTCCTCGCTTGGGCCTTGGCCGCCACCGGCAGCTTCGTCCTGCTGGCGGCGATGAGCGTGCTGGTGCGGCTGCTGATGTACCTCGCCTGCCTCGCGTCCATGCCCGCCGTCGATCGCCAGGGCCCCGAGGACCGCTGGCGCCTGCCAGGGGGGCCCGCGGTGGCCCTGTTTGCCGCCGCGGTCTGCGTGGCCCTGCTCAGCCAAGTCGGTCTGCCGGCCGTCCTCGGCACCGCCGGCCTGCTGGCCTCGGGCAGCCTGCTCTATGCCCTCGCGCGATGGCGGAACAGGCCCGACACCGCCGGAGGATCGCGGGGAGCGCACTGAGCCCCGTGCTGCGCTGCGACGGGCGCTTGTCACAAAGCGATCCTAGACTGCCCGCCACTGCCGGCCCCCCGACGCCGGCACACCAGGGGAAAATCCGTGTCCTTCCGTACGTTCCGCGCCCTCGCGGCGCTGGGCCTTTTCGCGTGCGTGCCCGCCGCGCAGGCCGAGGTCTTCATCAACGAGATCCACTACGACAATGCCGGGACGGACTCCGGCGAGCGCATCGAGATCGTCGCCACCGCGGGTGAATCGCTGAGCGGCTGGCGCATCCACCTCTACAACGGCACCGGCAGCACCACCGCCGCCACCGCCTACGACAACGACCCGCTGCCGACCGGCGCGCTCGCCACCTGCGGCGGCGCCACCGTGCGCTTCGCCACGTTGAGCTATGCCGCCAACGGGATGCAGAACGGTACCCACGACGGCATCGCCCTCGTGAATCCCAGCGGCACGGTCGTGCAGTTCATCAGCTACGAAGGCCAGATCCGCGCCGGCAGCGGCGTGGCCTCGGGCCGCACCAGCGTCAACCTGCCGGTCAGTGAAAGCGAAGCCACGACGGTCGGTCACTCGCTGCAGCTCGGCGGAACCGCGAGCGGCTCCGCGGGCTTCACGTGGCAGGCCGCGCAGGCCGCGACCTTCGGCGCCTGCAACCGCAACCAGAGCTTCGGCAGCGCCAACACGCCGCCCAGCATCACCGCCACCACCCCGTCCAACAGCGCGACGGGCGTGAACCCGGCGGCGGCGCTCAGCGTCACCTTCAGCGAGAGCGTCACGCTCTCCACCGGCGCCTTCGCGCTCAGCTGCGCCAGCAGCGGCAGCCATCCGCTCAGCCACGCAACCAGCGGCAGCAGCTTCACCATCACCCCGTCGGGCGCCTTCGCCGATGGCGAGAGCTGCACGCTCAGCGTCACCGCCAGCGCGGTGAAGGACAGCGGCAACGCCTCGCCGGCAGCGAACACCACCGTCACCTACACGCTGGTCAACGCCGCACCGCGCGTCACGGCGACCACGCCCGCCAACGGCGCCACCAACGTCTCGCCGACCGCCGCGCTGAGCGTCGACTTCAGCGAACCGGTCACCGCCGGCACAACGGCCTTCGCGCTCAGCTGCGCCAGCAGCGGCAACCACCCACTGAGCTATCCGACCACCGGCAGCCGCTTCACGCTGACGCCGTCGGGCGCGTTCACCGGCGGCGAAACCTGCACGCTCTCGATCAGCGCCGCCGGTTTGCGTGACGCCAACAACGCGACGCCCACCGGCAACACCAGCGTGGCCTACACGCTCGCGGCGTCGGCGCCCACCGGCTACTACAGCCGCGTGAACACGAGCTCGGCCAGCCAACTGCGCTGCTCGCTGCACGAGACGATCAAGGGCCACACGGCCTTTCCGTATTCGGCCAGCACCACGGACAGCTGGGACATCCTGGAGATCGCCGACGAAGACCCGGCCAACACCGCGCGCATCCTCGACGTCTACAAGAACCGCAGCTTCGCCAAGGTGACCGAACGCGCCGGCACCGGCACGGGCATCACCTACAACCGCGAGCACACGTGGCCGAACTCGCTCGGCTTCAGCTCGCAGACCGGCAACCTCGGCCTGCCCTACGCGCCCTACACCGACACGCACATGCTTTACCTGTCGGACACGGCGTACAACAGCGACCGCGGCAACAAGCCCTACGCGAACTGCCCGCCGAGCCAAGGCTGCAGCGAGCGCGCCACCGAAGTGAACAACGGCACCGGCGGCGGCACGGGCGTATACCCCGGCAATTCCAACTGGGTGAAGGGCCCGGACGGCAATGCCGGCAGCTTCGAGGTGTTCAACACCCGCAAGGGCGACATCGCGCGCGCCATCCTCTACATGGCGATCCGCTACGAGGGCGGCGTGCATCCGGTGAACGGCCAGGGCGAGCCCGACCTCGAGCTCACCGACGACCGCTCGAAGATCGTCATCACCTCGGCCTCGCCGGCCTACATGGGCCTGCTCAGCACCCTGCTGCAGTGGCACCAGCAGGACCCGCCGAACGGTGCGGAGCGCATCCGCAACGAAGCGATCCAGGAATTCCAGGGCAACCGCAATCCGTTCATCGACCACCCCGAGTGGGCGACATCGGCGCTGTTCACTTCGGCCAAGCCGGCGAGCTGCCAGCTGAACTGAGGCGCCGCCTCGGCCCGCGTCCCGATCAACGGGGCGCGGGCTTTCCCGGCATCGCCCAAAGCGAGCGGACGAAGGCCCGCCACGTCGGCGCGGCACGCAGTTCGCGCCACCAGCGTCCGATCTCCAGCGTGTGCACCGTCCACGGGTTGCTGGAGTTGATCGGTTCTGTGAGCCCGTAGCGCACCGGCTCGTCCTCGCGCGCATAGGTGCCGAACAGCCGGTCCCAGACCATCAGGATCGCGCCGTAGTTGCGGTCGATGTATTGCGGCTGCACGCCATGGTGGACGCGGTGGTTGGACGGCGTGTTGAGCCAGCCGTCGAACCACGGCAGGCGGCCGACCGTCTCGGTGTGCAGCCACTGCTGCCAGGTGAGGATCACGCCGAAGCACGCGGCGACCAGCAACGGGTCGAAGCCAACCAGCACGGCCGGCACGTAGAACCACGGCGAGAACGCACCGTCCATGAGCGACACGCGCAGCGCCGTGGTCTGGTCGAACTGCGGCGAACTGTGGTGCACCGAGTGCGCCATCGCCCAATAGGGCCGGAAGTGGTGCGCGCAGCGGTGGTCCCAGTAGTAGAGGAAATCCACCAGCAGCAGACAGGCCAACGCCGTCCATCCGGTGGTCGGGATGGACCACGGCACCAGCGCCGCCGCCCCGCCCCACAGCGCGGTGACGAAGGCGAGCACCACGCCGCCCACCAGCAGCGGCGGCAGCGAGACGCTGGCCGAGGCCAGCATTTCCAGAATGGCCTTGCGGTCCAGCGTGCCGGCCCGGTGCCGGCGCCAGACCTCAATGGGGAGGAAGACCAGCAGCAGGCCCGCCAGCAGCGCGGCCAAGAGGCCCAACCACTGGGCGATGTCGCTGGGGGGGAAGGCGGGAAGGGTGTCCACGGCAGGGCTCAATTAGGTGAGTGAGCGCTCACCTTATGAATGACCGGGGCCGTCGTCAAGCTAAACTTGAGCGGTCGTTCATCGAATCGTCGCCATGCGCACCGCCAACCCCGAACTGCAGGAACAGCGCCGCCGGCAGATCCTCCGCGCCGCCGGGCGGTGCTTCGCGGAAAAAGGCTTCCATCAGGCCAGCATGGCCGAGATCGCCAAGGCCGCCGGCCTGAGCATGGGCCTGCTGTACCGCTACTTCGCCAACAAGGACGCACTGGTCATGGCCTTCGCCGAGCTGAGTCGGGCGAACTCCGTGGCCCTGTTCGAGTCGCTCGCCACCAGCGCCGATCCGGAGCGCGACCTCGCGGGCGTCGTCGACGCTATCCTCGGCGAAGTGCTCGATCCGGCCCTGCTGCGCCTGCAGATGGAAGTGATGGCCGAGGCCTGCCGCAACGACGCGCTCATGGCCTCCCTGCGCCGCGAGGACGCCCTCGCCCGCGATGCCCTGTTGGCCAGCATCGAGGCGCTGCGCAAGCGCGGCCTGGCCAAACCGCCGGTGCCCGCGCCAGCACTCGTCGAACTGCTGAACGCGCTGTTCGAAGGCCTCACCGTCCGCCTCGCCATGCAGCCCGACCTCGACCGCGAGCGGCTCGCGAAGGCGACGCTGAAAGCCCTCGTCACGCTCGTCGGCATCGATCCGCGCTGACCCGCCGATTCACCCCGCCACGACCTCGCGCCTCGGAGGCAAAGGCAGGATGCGGAACGGTTTCGACCGTCCCGTTTTCTTCCTTACCGAGGTGCATCGATGCGACATCGCGTGGTCCCGTTCCTGGCCCTGTCCGTCCTCTTCGTGTCGCCCGCCGACGCCCAGCGCGCGTTGGCCATCGCCGACTACGCCCTGCCGGAAACCGGTGCCGTCGCGGTCGCCGTCCGCCAGGGCGTGCCGGATGAGGGCGCCTTTGCCGCGCTCGACCAGCGCAGCGGCGGTGCCCTGCGTCGCGCCGTGCGCACGGCCGGCTTCCTCGGCGACCGCGGCACGGTGCTGAACCTTCCGGGCGTCGGACCCTACGACCAGGTGCTGCTGGTCGGCACCGGCAGCGATCCGGTCACGCCGCGCTTGCTCGAGGA
The DNA here is from genome assembly GCF_044377035.1 of Silanimonas sp. Taxonomy (GTDB): domain Bacteria; phylum Pseudomonadota; class Gammaproteobacteria; order Xanthomonadales; family Xanthomonadaceae; genus Silanimonas. The sequence goes on along the minus strand of NZ_JBILJW010000004.1, from coordinate 3,822 downwards.
TGTCGGTGGCCTCGTCGGACAGGCGGGCGTGCTCAGCGCTGCCGCCGACATCACGCTGCTCTGGCCCGAGGCCGGCATGCCGACCGCCGGCGCCCATCTCGCCCTCGGCGCGTCGCTGGGCCAGTACACCTTCCGCCAGTACAAGACGCCGAAGCCGGGCGCCCCGGTGCTCGGCCAAGGCACCCTGACCGTCCGCGTGGCCGACGCAGGCGCGTCGAGCGCGGCGTGGCGCAGCGACTGGGCCCACGTGGCCGAGGGCGTGCGCTTCGCCCGCGACCTCAAGACGGAGCCCGGCAACGTCATCTACCCGGAGACCTTCGTCGAACGCACCCGCAAGGCCTTCGAGGGCGTCCGCGGCGTCAGCATCGAGGTCGTGGATGAAGCGCGGATGCGCGAGCTCGGCATGGGCGCGATGCTCTCGGTGGGCGGCGGCAGCGCGCAGCCACCGAAGCTGTTGCTGGTGCGCTACCGCGGTGCGGGCGACGCCGCGCCGGTGGCCTTCGTCGGCAAGGGCATCACCTTCGACAGCGGCGGCATCTCCATCAAGCCGTCCGAGAACATGTGGCGGATGAAGCACGACATGGCCGGTGCAGCGGCCGCCACCGGCACGGTGCTGGCGCTGGCGAAGCGCGGCGCCCGCGTGAATGCCATTGCCGTCGCGGCGCTCGCCGAGAACATGCCTGACGGCGAAGCGGCCCGCCCCGGCGACGTGGTGCGCACGCTCGGCGGCCTCACCTTCGAGAACCTCAACACCGACGCCGAGGGTCGGATCGTGCTGGTCGATGCCATCGCTTACGTCCAGCGGCAGGACAAGCCGGCGATGCTCATCGACATCGCCACGTTGACCGGCTCGCAGGTGACGGCGGTGGGCGACGAGTACGGCGGCCTGTTCTCGCGCGACGATGCACTCGTGGCCGAACTCGTGGCCGCCGGTGCAGCCAGCGGCGAGGAGCTGTGGCGCCTGCCGCTGCACCCGAGCTACGCGAAGGACTTGGAATCGCCGATCGCCGACCTGCGCAACGTCGGCAGCGGTGGCCGCGCCGGCGCCGGCGTGGGTGCGCACTTCATCGGTGCCTGGGTGGACCCCGCCGTGCGCTGGGCCCACATCGATATGGCCTCGATGGCATGGCGCGACGACGCGCCCCTGCCGACCGTGCCGCTCGGTGCCTCCGCCTATGGCGTGCGCCTCTTCGACCGCTTCGTCCGCGACACCCTCGAGGCGCCTCGCCGCGCGAACTGACGGGATTCATCGGCCGGGGCGTCGGACGACGCCCCGGCCGGCGCTGGTTCAGCGCGCCATCGCCGGCGTCGCCACGTCCTGCCGGGCCTGACGCTCGCGGGTCTCGCGCAGATCGTCCACCAGCTGCGTGCTCTGCAGCACCGGCTGGCGTTCGGCGGCCATCGGCACGCTGGCGACGTGGGCCGCCGGGTCACCGAGGCGACCGTTCACCGCGAACACGCGCTGACCGTCCGGCGAGGCCACGACATGGTCGGCGCCGCGGATCCCCTGCATGTAGAGCTGGCTGGCCAGTGCGGCGGACAGGCGCTCGCGCGCGTCCGCCGTTTCGGGACGCACGCCGGCGGGCAGCGCATCGATGCCGCGGGCCACGCCGTCGTAGAGGGCGAACTGCGGGTGTCGGCGGTCGCTGAGCGCTGGCGCGACCTCGGGTTCGCGATACATCGGGCCCGTGGGCCGTGCCGTCGCATCGCGCACGACGCCCGCGGCCTGCTGCAGGGACCCGCGCACCGTGTCTCCGGCGCGGTCGGTCGCCTCGCGCGTGCGCTCGGCCGCGACGGCACCACCGTCACGGATCGCCGTGGCCGCCGCCCTGCCGCCATCGCGGGTGCGCTCGGCGGACGAATCGCCGCTGGCGACGAGGCCCGCCTGCTGCTCGCGGCCCTGCGCTCGTTCGCGCTCGGCCCGACGCTCGAAGAATTCGCTGCCGCCCACGCCGACCCAGCGCGGCGCCGCCCATTCGGCCAGCCGCATCACGCCCGCCAGCGCCTCGTCGCGCCCGGCCCGCAGCTCGTTGTCGACGCGCGACACCGCACCGGCGACTCGAGCGCCGCCCTGCTGGGCCAAGGCACCGACCTCGGCACTGCCGCGCACGGCGATGGCGCCGCCCTGCGACACCGTGGCCGTCCACCCGGCTGCCGCGCGCCCCGCACCGTCGATCGCGACGTTGCCGACCACGCCCGCGCCATCCAGCGAGGCCCCGACGCCGCGCCCCACCAGCTCGCGCTGCTGCAGGTGGGCTTCGGCGGCCAGCGTGATGCCGCCGCGCGCGAGTGCGACCTGTCCGCGTCGATGGTCGAACAAAGCGTCGGCCCCTTCGGCCCGCTGTCGCGCGGCGGTCGTCAGCGCACTTTCCGGACCGAGGAACGCGTCCATCGGATGCGCCATCCCCCCCTGGACAAGGAAACCGCCGAAGGTCGCGGTGGCGCGCACATCGCCGGGCGTGGCGTAGCGCACTTCACGGCCCACATGCTGGTTGGCCGCGGAGACGGGATCACTCGCCCGCACATGGTTCACGAGGTCGGCGCGCGCGTTGGCCGGAATGCCGTTGATGCCGATCGCGCCATAGGCATTGAAGGTCTCGCCGTGGAGCTGATAGCGGAAGGCGGTGGCTTGGGCGAGCGTGCCACCCAACGAGTGGCCGGTGACGCTGACCGACGGTGTCTCCCCGTTCTGCGGATAACGCCGCGCGTGCTCGACCGCCCACCGCGTCATTTCCATCGCGGCAGGCATCTGCAGGTTGACGCGTGCGGCCACCATGCCGCCGTCGGCGAGCGCGCCGTCCTGCAGCGGCTCGCGCCCGAACTCGGTGCCGCGATGGGCAACGATCAACGCGCCGGTCTGCCGGTCTTGATACACGGCGCCCTGGTAGCCAGTGCGCGGGTCGTCGACGACGCGCAGCACGTTGGCGTCAATGACGTTGGGCGCTTCGCCTCGGATGACACGTTGACCTTCGCGAAGTGGCTGCGTCGGGCGGTTGTAAACGTGATCGGCAAGCTCGGCGTACTGCTGGGGGGTCAGTGGCATCGCGTTGAATCAGCCGGGGAGGGGAGTGCTTACCCTAACGCGCGTTGCGAAAGAGATTTCCAAGCTTCGTCAATCCGCCGGGCGTCCCACGGACCGCAGCCACACGTAGCGTTCGAGCGGGAATTGGCTCGTGAAATCGTCGTCGGGCATCACCGGACCGATCGGTTGGTCACGGTCGAGGCTGGACGTCACGGAAAAGAGCGGCCGATCCTCGGCTTGGGAGGATCCATCGCTTGGGGCCGGCGAGGTGAACCGCGACCGCTCGAACGCCGTGTAGCTGACCACCTGCTGGGTGCGTTCGGGAGACCGCGCTGTCGCGGCACCGCTGTGCTGGAATCGCACGACGCCGTCATCAACGATGCTGTAAACCCCGGCCAGCACCCAACGGCACTCGCCCTCGCCATAGAGATCGGACGGCAGGAGCAGGTCTTCGAAGACCGTGGCGAGGAAGCGACCGTCCGGCAGGGCGTCCACTGACAACGGCACTTCCTTCGAACTCGGTGATGTTGGCGCTCCAGTGAACATCTCGCGTTCGAGGCATTCCGCGTTTGCGATGTTGTAGGCCGCGATCATCTCGACCCGGAGCACCGGGCGAACGGGCGACTCGACGACCAACTCGTGGGTCCACCCGACACGCGGCGCAGGATTGACGGGAGGCTCCGGGAATTCGACCTCCGCCGAGCAGGCGGAGAGTGAGAACGCGAACAGCAGGCAGGCGGCAGGACGTGCGGTCATCGGGGGGGGGATCGACGGTGTGGGGGGGAAGCCAAAGCCTAAAC
>NZ_JBILJW010000032.1:0-16559 GCF_044377035.1 Silanimonas sp. | reverse complement strand
GATGCAGTCTCGGCCGCGGCGATGGCCGAGCCACCGCCTGCCGTCATCAGCGTGAACTCGAGCGTGGCAACGCCGCCATCGGCCTTGGTCGCGCTGACCTTCACCGGCGTACCCGCCTCCGCCGCCTGCAGCTTGGCCTGGAACATGCCGGCACCGCTGAGCGGCACCTCGGTGCCGTTGACGGTGACGCTCTTGACCTCGCCGGCGCCGGCGACCCGTCCAGTGATCGTGCGTTCGCCGGGGCCGCCGCGCACCACCGCGGCAGGTCGGCCGCGCATCGCCACCAGCGGCGGGTCGATGAGTTCGAGGCGTGCGGCCAGACCACCGCCCGCGCCGACCTGACGCTCCAGCCCGGCGATGAGGTTGCGCTGTCGGCCGATCTGCGATTCCTGTTCGGCCAGCGTGTTTTCCAACAAGCGTTGCAGGGCCGGGTCCTCGGCCTGCTTCGCCGCTTCGAGCTTCTGCCGCGTGGCCACCAGTTCCGCGCGCGCGCTGGCGAGGGCGGCACGTCGTTCGGCCAACTGCGACCGCAACCGCGACACTTCCGCGCGCAGCGCTTCGGCCGCCGCCTGCTCGCGCGCGACATCCTGCTCGAGCCCCTCGATGCGCTGGTCGCGCTGCGCGAGTTCAACCTGCACCACCGACGCATACATCAATTCGTCCTCGATGCCGGCGCCCTGGCGGTAGAGGTTCACTGCCTTCGCCGCGTCGCGTTCGACGCCAAGGCCCTCCTCGTACAACCAGCCGAGGTTGATCATGGCGCGCTTGTCGCCCTGCTCCACCGCCTTCTTGAACCACTGGAAGGCCATGCCGAAGTCGGGCTCGATGCCAAGACCCTTGGCATAGATCTCCCCGACAGCGTTCTGCGCTTCGGCACTGCCGCCCATCGCCGCATCCAGCCACACCTTCAGCGCCGTCTGGTAGTTCGCTCGGTCGTAGGCCACGTACTCGCCGCCGCGGATCTGGCAATCCGCCTGCGTGGTGCGGATCGGCCGACGCGCGCTCATGAAGCTGGCCTGGCGGCCGAGCTGGCGGATCTGCCCGGGCAGCAGGCAATCGACGACCAGGAGATCCTCGGCGTTGCGGACACTGGGGCCGTCCTGCGCCGCCACGGGCGCAGAGGCGCCGGCCGCCAACGAGACGAGGAACACCGCGAGGGCGGACGCGAATCGGGACGAGGTCGGGACGCGGGGAACACGGGCAGGACGACCGGCCATGGGGGCCTCCGGGCAGTTGCCGGACGCGGCCGGCTTCGTGGCTATACTCGTGGCCACGTGTATACACGCCCGCATGGGGAAATGCGACGCGTGCCCAGCCCCCGGGGAGTCTTCGATGACCAGTTCCGCGTTGCTCGGCCGCTGCGTGCGGCTGCTCTCTCTTACCGCCTTGGCGCTGCTCGCCCAGCCGGCCTTCGCGACGATCAACTGCGAGATCACGCCGAATAGCGTGACGTCGCTGATCGCGAACACCGGTGACAGCCTCAGCGTCGACTACACGGTCGGCGGCGGCGGCTGTGGCACCGCGATCACCACGACGACGTCGATCATCACCGACACCACCGGAGGCAACGTCTCTCCGCCGTCGGAGACGAACCTGCCTGGCTCGCGAAACTCGTTCATCAACGTCGGCCCTGCCGCCGGAACGATGGTGGTGCGCATCGAATGCACGGCGGGCTGCTTCGGTTCGCCGGCCAACCTCATCATCGACTACACCGTTACCGCGACGGTGCCGGTCATCCGCAACCTCAGCCCCGTCGGGCCTGTGAGCTTCAACGCGGAGCAAGGCAGCAGCCGGACGATCCAGGTGGCCGCCGACGACAGTGGCGTTCCGGCTGGGACGACGATCCTGTGGTTTGCGACTGGCCCTGTAACGCTGTCCTCGACGTCCACGAATACCGATGGCGCGGGCATCGGCACGGTCGTGGCCACCTTCGGGCCGGGCACCGGTACGGCCACCATTTCGGCCAGCCGGGTCGACAGGTCCGACTTTTTCGTCGACTACACCGTGACCGTGCAACCGCCCGTGGTGCGAACACTCGCATCCGTTGGCGGCGGCGGCCAGGTCGGCCCAACGCGGCAAGCGCTGACGAGCCCGCTCACGGTCGAGGCGCGGGACAGCGGAACGCCGACGCCCGGCATCGGGATCAACTGGAGCATCGTCTCCGGCGACGCGACGCTGGTGTCGACCACGAACACCACCGATACCGCCGGCCGCGCGCAGACCGGCGTGCTGTTCGGGCCCACCGCGGGTGCGGTCGTCGTCCGCGCCTCGCGAACCGACGAACCCACGGCATCGATCGATTTCACCGTGACCTCGACGCTCTCGCGATCCGCGGTGCGGGTCTCCGGTGACGGGCAGTCCGCGCCGGTCCGCAGCGCGGTGCCGCAGCCGCTCGTGTTCGAAGCACGGGACAACAACGTTCCGTACGCCGGAATTGGCGTGGCTTGGTCGGTGGTTTCCGGCGACGCCACACTCGTCTCGCCAACGACGACCACCGATGCAACGGGACGCGTCCAGACCGGCGTGCTCTTCGGCGCGACACCCGGCACCGTGATCGTGCGCGCCCAACGGACGGATGACGCATCGATCCGGCTCGACTACACCCTGACTTCGACGCTGGTCCGCACCATCCTTCCCGTCTCTGGCAACAACCAGAACGCTCCGACGCGCACGGCGCTGCCCAACCCGCTCATCGTGGAAACACGCGACAACGGAGCTCCAGCCCCGGGCATCGGCCTCGTCTGGTCGGTCGTGTCCGGTGACGCCACCCTCGTCGGCCCCCAGTCGACGACCGATGGCGCAGGGCGCGCGCAGACGGGCCTGCAGTTCGGCGCCACGCCGGGCACGGTGGTCGTCCGCGCCGCGCGGACGGACGACGCCCAGGTCACCGTCGATTTCACACTGACTTCCACGTTCGTCCGGACGCTCGCACTGGTTTCGGGCGGCAACCAGCAGGGCCTGCCCGGGCTACCGCTGCCCAACCCGATCGTGATCGAGGTGCGCGGCAACGGACAGCCGGAGGCTGGCGTCGTCGTGGACATCCGCGTGGAGGGCGACGCGACGGTCACCGGCGACGGCGGCCCCACGCCGAAGATCACCAAGGTCACCGGGGCCGATGGCCGCGTCAGTGCCGTCGTGACCCTGGGCGCGAACAGCAATGGCGTCGTGAGCATCCAGGCCAGTGTTCCGAGCACACCGGGCCTCAGCACCACCGTCGCGGCCACCGCGAACAACCTCGAGAACCTCCCCGGGCTCACCGGTCCGGAACGCGAACTCGGCGGTGTGATCCAGGACGCCTGCGCGGCCATCGCACGCCTTCCCGCCGCACAGCGCACGGTGGAGCAAGCCGACCTGCTCGCCCGCTGCCAGAGCTTCGCCGGTGCGAATCCCGGCCAGATCGCCGACGCCCTCGACCAGTTGCTTCCCGACACCACGCTGGCGATGGTGAACGTCGCCCTGCAAGCCGGACAGGCGCAGCTCGACAACCTCAAGGCGCGCATCGCCGCCCTTCGGTCGGGCACGCAGGGCAGCGCCTTCGGCGGACTGGCGCTGGCCTCGCCGGCCGGCGCGATCCCGGTCACGAGCTTCGTCGGCAAGGCCCTCAATGCGGACGAGACCACGGAAGCGGGTGCGGGTTTCGACCGCTGGGGCTACTTCGTCTCCGGCACGATCGGCCGCGGCGAGTCTGAAGTCGGTCGGCGCACGCCGGCCTACGATTTCGACATCAATGGCCTGACGGCCGGGCTCGATTACCGATTCAGCGACGGCTTCGTCGCGGGCGCCTCGCTGGGCTACACCAAGCAGGACACCGAGCTGGACGGCGGCGAGGGTAATGTCGATGCCGATGGCTACAGCCTTTCGGCCTACGCCACCTTCTACCGCGACGCGAGCTGGTACACGGATGCCGTCCTGACCTGGGGCCGCAACGATTACGAGACCCTGCGCCGCATCCGCTACACGCTGACCGGCCCCGGCGGCACCAGCACGATCGACCAGACCGCCCGCGGGCGCCTCGACGGCGATCTGCTCTCGGTCGCCAGCACGGTCGGCCGCGATTACCAGGCCGGCACCTGGAACATCGGGCCCTATGGCCGCCTGTTGTATTCGCGCATCGACTTCGACGCCGGCCGCGAGGTCATCGGCGGCGGCGCGGGCAGTGGCCTCGCGCTGGAGATCTTCCCCGGCACCCACACGTCGCTGGCGAGCGTCATCGGCACGAAGTTCAGCACGGCGCTGAGCCGCGACTGGGGCATCCTCATGCCGCACCTGCAGATCGAGTGGGAGCACGAGTACCGCGACGACCCGCAGCGCGTCGGCGCCCGTTTCCTGGCCGACCCCAGCGCCACGCGCTTCAGCATCGAGGGGGATCCGATCGACAGCAGCTTCTTCCGCATCGGTGGCGGTCTCTCGGTGCTGTTCGCCGGCGGCCGCTCGGGCTTCGTCTACGTGGAACGGGTGATCGGCAAGTCCGGCTTCACCCAGACCAATCTTGCGCTGGGCATCCGCGGCGAGTTCTGAGTAGGATCTGGCGATGATCGAATTCGGCCACCTGAGCCACGTCGGCCTCCGCCGCGAACTCAACGAGGACACCTACTACGGCGACGCCGAGTTGGGCCTCTGGCTGGTGGCCGACGGCATGGGCGGGCACGACTCCGGTGAAGTGGCGAGCGCCCTCGCGCGCGACGCCATCGTCCGCGAGGTGCGCGCCGGCAAGTCCTTGGCCGAAGCCATCCTTCGTGCCAACGAGGAGATCATCCGGCAGTCGAAGCGGCGCAACGAAAGCATGCCGATGGGCACCACCGTCGTCGCCGTGCGCGTGGCGTCGAACCATCGCTTCGAACTGGCCTGGGTCGGTGACTCGCGCGCCTACCTGTGGAACGGCAAGCTGCAGCAGGTCTCCTCCGACCACAGCTACGTGCAGGAGCTGATCGACCAGGGCCAGCTCACGCCGGAGCAGGCGCGCAGCCACCCCTACCGCAACGTCGTCACCAAGGCGCTCGGCGTCACCGAACCGGACAAGCTCAATGTCGAGACGGTGGCCGGCGAACTGCGCCCGGGCATGGCCATCCTGCTGTGCAGCGACGGCCTCACCGAGGAAGTGGACGACGGCATGATCGCCAAGGCGGTCGCGCAGAAGGACATCAGCGCGCAGGAGTGCGTCGACCACCTGATCGCCGCCGCGCTCGATGGCGGCGGCAGCGACAACGTCACCGCGGTGCTGCTGCGCCGCGCCTGAGGCTCAGAGGCCGCGCTGGGCGGCTTCAGCGGTTTCCTTCAGCTTGAGCAGCTCAGGGTCGTCGGGGATCGCCTGAAGGCCTCGACGCGCAAACAGACCGCACGAGGTCCACTTTTCTTGCGCACAAAACGCACCCGCGTTGTCGCGATGGAAGGCCGCAACAGCCTCGACACCCGCCAGCGCTTGAGGATTCGTCGGATCCGCAGCGAGCACCTTCCGAAACAATCCTGAAGCGCTGTCATCATCGCCTACGAGGCGCAAACCGAAACTGACGTTCGCTTTGCCGTTCTCGAGCGTCTTGCGGGTGCCCTGCTGGAAGTACGCCTCCGCCTGCCGCAACGTCAGATCGATCTCGTCCGCACTCATCGTCGTGGTCGCCACGCCCGTTTCGCCCGGCGTCTCGAACGTCGCCACGCCCGGGCCCGAAACGGGCTGATCCGCGACCAGCGTCGGCACCAGGGTGGGCTCGGTCGAGCGCCACGGCGCCCACAGCAGTACGCCCACCACGGCCGCCGCGGCAACGCCGAGGCCGATGCGCAGCGGCCACGGGTTCGACGTGTCGTCGCCCCCCGCGCCCGCCTGCTTCGCCGCCTTGTCGCTGACGCGCGTGCGCTGCTGCGTCGCTGCCGGGGCCGAACGCGCCATACCCTCGCGCGCCTCGAAGGCCTGCACATCGACGGCACCGGGCGGGGCCGTCGGCAACATGCGCTGCACGGCGGCCACGACGGCAGCGCCGGTGTTGTAGCGCTCGCTGGCCATCTTCGACATCAAGCCGTTGAGCAGCGGCTGCAGCCAAGCGTGCTGTGGGGGCAGTGTGGGTAGGGGCTCGGTGATGTGCGAGAGGGCCACGGAGAAGGCGTCCGGCGCCTCGTACGGCGGCTTGCCGGTCAGCATCTCGTAGAGCATCACGCCGAGGCTGTAGAGGTCGGAGCGGCCGTCCACGGGCTCGCCGCGCGCCTGCTCGGGGCTCATGTAGTCCGGCGTACCGACCGACATGCCCGCCATCGTCGAGCTGGTGCCGCCGTCCATCGCCTTGGCGATGCCGAAATCGGCCAGCACGGCGCGGCCGTCCTTGCGGAACAACACGTTGCCCGGCTTCACGTCGCGGTGCACCACGCCCTTCTCATGGGCGTAATCGAGGCCGTGCGCGATGTCGCTCAGCACGTTCAGCGCCTCGCCCACCGACAGCCCCTCGTCGGTGATGCGTTCCTTCAGCGTGCCGCGCGGGATGAACTCGGCCGAGAGGTAATAGATGCCGTTGTGCACGCCGATGTCGTGGATGGTCACGACGTTCGGGTGCTGCAGCTTGGCGGTGAGCTTGCCTTCCTTGAGGAAGCGCTCGGCGAATTCCGGGCTCGCGGCCAGCGCCGGTGCCATCACCTTCAGCGCCACTTCGCGATCCAGCGACTCCTGCACGGCGAGGAAGACCGAGGCCATGCCGCCCTGCCCCAGCGTGCGCAGGATGCGGTAGCCGGGAATAGCGATGTCCACCGCCTGCAGCAGCACCGTCGAATTCATGCTTCGCTCCCCCAGAGCACCGTTCCGCCGGCTTTCTTCGCGATCCCCGCCATGCGCTGCGCGTGGGCTTCGGCTTCTTCCGGCAGGATGCCCCGGCGCACCACGGCCGCCAAGGGGCGAAGCACGGTTTCCGCGGCACGGGACGTCCCGTTCTCACCCGCCTCGGCGCCGAGCGAGAACTCGCCCTGCCCGGAGGTCATCGTCAGGTACACATCGGCCAGCAGCTCGGCATCGAGCAGCGCGCCGTGGAGCGTGCGATGCCCGTTGTCGACGCCGAGGCGCTTGCACAGGGCATCGAGCGAATGGCGCTGGCCGGGGAAACGCTGCTTCGACAGCGCCAGCGTGTCGAGCACGCCGATCACGTGGTCGTCGATGCGGCCGTATTCCGGGCCCAACCGCGCCAGTTCGGCGTTCAGGAAGCCGACGTCGAAGGCGGCGTTGTGGATCACCAGCTCCGAGCCGCGGATGAAGTCGAGGAACTCCTGCGCCACCTCATGGAACAGCGGCTTGTCGCGCAGGAAATCCCAAGTGAGGCCGGTGACTTCGGCCGCACCCGGCTCCATCTCGCGCTCGGGGTTGAGGTAGCGCTGGAAATGCCTGCGCGTGGGGCGACGCTCCAGCAATTCGACGCAGCCGATCTCGACGACGCGGTTGCCCTTCTCCCAGGAGAGGCCAGTGGTCTCGGTGTCGAGGATGACCTGCCTCACGCCGTGGCCCCGTTGCGATAGCGCTCGGCCTGCGTGCGGGCCAGCACGTCCACGCGCTCGTTGTCGGCGTGCCCGGCATGGCCCTTCACCCACTGCCAGGTCATGCGGTGCTGCGCCGCCGCGGCATCCAGGCGCTGCCAGAGGTCCTGGTTCTTCACCGCGCCGCCGCCAGCGGTCTTCCAGCCTTTGCGCTTCCAGCCTGGCATCCATTCGCTGATGCCCTGAAGCACGTATTTGGAATCGCTGTGCAGCACGACCGCGCAAGGCTCCTTGAGGGCCTCGAGCGCGGCGATCGCTCCCATCAGTTCCATTCGGTTGTTGGTGGTCTGCGCTTCGCCGCCGACGAGCTCGCGCTCGGTGCCGTTGAATCGGAGCAACGCGGCCCAGCCGCCCGGTCCCGGGTTGCCGAGGCAGGCGCCGTCAGTGTGGATTTCGATCGACTTCATGGCCCGATGATACGGGCCCGACTCAGGAGGCCGGTACCCCGGGAGAGGCGCGCCAAGCCGCGGCAGGGCGGCGCAGCGGCGTCAGGCCGATGTCCCGGCGCACCGCCAGCAGGGCCCAAGCCACGCGCCCCCAGTCCATCCGCGTCGTCCCGGGGACCACGTCGTGCGCGGCCGGCCGCCAACGCGGCCCAAGCGTTCGCTGCCCCACGACGTCGAGGCCCTCGCTTCGCAACAGCGCGACCATGCGAGAGCACGGCAAAGCCCGCACGCCGTGCCGCCCCCAGCGCAGCCGTGCCACGCCCCACGGGTTCAGGCCGAACACCAACAGGCGCCCGTCTGGGCGTAGCACCCGCGCGCACTCCGAGACCAGACGTTCGGGCGAGGGCACCGACTCGAGGACGAAGCGCAGGTCGATCCGGCTCACCGCGGCGCTGGCCATCGGCAGCGTGTGCAGGTCCGAGCGCCAGGCGCCCTGCCAGCGGCCCGCGTCGGGCGCCAGCGTCCAGCTCTCCGCGAAGCAGGCGGCAGGCTCCGGCACCGGCCAGTCCAGTTCGGGAAGCATCCGCAGCCACACCTGTCCGCCGCCATCGGCGCCCCGCTCGATCCAGGCCGATTGAGCGTCGAGCAACAGGCGTCGAGCGGGAGGAACGACCAGCCAGCGGTTCAGGGCTTCGGCTTGACGGGGGAGTTGGAGGGCCGGCATGGTCGCGATTGTGCGGCAAAGGGCCGCGTGCCCGATGTTGAGCCCGTGCCCCTGTTCCCCCGCCCTGCCCGTCTGATCCGTCGAGCCTCGGCCGTCCTGGCCCTGGCTAGCCTCGCCGTGGGCTGCACGACGCTGCCGGCCCCGGTGCCCGCCGGGCCGCCCGACCCCGTGGCGGTCGAGGAGCCTAACGAGCCCTTGCGGCTCGCACCGACCCCAGCGCCCAAGGCCAGCGTCCCCCGGCCCGAGGCCGAGGCTGAGGCGGAACCTGCTCCCCCGGCCCGGATCGCCGACGGCCGTGTGCTGTTCGAGCGCCTGGCCGGTTCCTTTGGTCCACCGGTGTGCGTCCGCGGCGACCACAACCGCCAATGGCGCCGACGCTATGCCGGACACCCCGCCAGCTTCGAGCGCCAGTTGCGGGAAGCGCTGCCGCTCATGGCCTATGTGGTCGAGGCCGTGGAAGCCCGCAACCTTCCCGGCGAGTTCGCGCTGATCCCCATCGTGGAGAGCGGCTATCGCCCGGAAGCCCGCGGCCCCGGCGGCCCGACGGGGCTGTGGCAAATGATCGGCAGCACGGCGCGCAACCACGGCGTGCAGGTGGGGCGCGGCTACGACGGCCGCCTGTCGCCGGTCGATGCCACCGACGCGGCCCTCGATTACCTCGCCGTCCTCCACGCCGAATTCGGCGATTGGCGGGCGACCGCCATGGCCTACAACGCCGGTGAAGGACGCCTCCGCCGCGCGTTCGCCCGCGACGGCGCCTCGCGGGTCTCGGGTGAGCGCCGGCTCCCCGCCGGCCTGTCGAGCGTCACCTACGCCTACGTCGCGAAGCTGCACGCCCTTGCCTGCCTGATCGCCGAACCCGCCCGCCATGGCCTGACCCTGCCGGTCGACGCGTTCACGCCACTTGAAGCGCGCCGCGCACCGGACGGCGCGACCCGTCTCGACGCCGTGGCACGCGCCTGGGGCACCTCGCCGGAAAGCCTTGCCCGCTGGAACCCCGCCTATCGCGCGGGCATCGCCCTGCCGGGCGCCCCACGCCGCCTGCTCGCGCCGGTGGGCTCCGCCGTCGCGATGACGCCGATCGCCTCGTCGTCCGCGCCCTTAGCAGGGAACGAGGAAGCGCCGGCCGAGGCGCCGCGCCAGCACACCGTCCGTTCCGGCGAAACGCTCTGGCGCATCGCACGCCGCTACGGCACCACGGTGCGGGCCCTCGCCGCATTCAACGGCATCGACGCGGCGCGCCCGCTGCGCATCGGGCGAACCCTGCGCATTCCAGACTGAGGCGTACAGTTGGCGCGGCCCGCGGGCCTCGTCACACTGTCGCGCTGCGGCGTCGTCGACGCCTGACCATCGGGAGGTTCCATGGGTTTCCTTGCGGGCAAGCGCGCCCTCATCACCGGCATCGCCAGCCAGCGATCGATCGCCAACGGCATCGCCGAGGCCATGCGTCGCGAAGGCGCCGAGCTGGCGTTCACTTACCAGAACGACAAGCTGAAATCACGCGTCGAGGATGCCGCCGCCGAGTACGGCTCGAACATCGTGATCCCGCTCGACGTGGCCGATGACGCGCAGATCGCCACCTGCATGGCCGAGCTCGGCAAGCACTGGGACGGCTTCGACATCCTCGTGCACTCGATCGGTTTCGCCCCGCGCGAAGCGCTGGACGGCGGCTACCTCGACCACCTCACGCGCGAGAACTTCCGCATCGCGCACGACATCTCGGCCTACTCGCTGTCGGCGCTCGCGCAGGCCGCGCGCCCGATGATGAAGGGTCGGCAGTCGGCGATCCTGACGCTCAGCTACCTCGGCGCCGAGCGCGCCCTGGCCAGCTACAACGTCATGGGCGTAGCGAAGGCAGCCCTCGAGGCGAGCGTGCGCTACCTCGCGCTGAACCTCGGCCCGGAAGGCATCCGCGTCAACTGCATTTCGGCCGGCCCGATCAAGACGCTGGCCGCTTCGGGCGTGGGCAACCTGCGCAAGATGCTCAAGCATGTCGAAGAGGTCGCGCCGATCCGTCGCAACGTCACCATCGAGGACGTCGGCAACGCCGCCGCGTTCCTGTGTTCCGACCTCGCGGCCGGGATCACCGGCGAAGTCACCTACGTGGACGGCGGCTACAGCACCCTCGGCATGGCCGGCCTGGACAGCGACAGCCACTGAAACCTCTCCGCACGCCGGGCCTGAGCGGCAACGCCCTACCGACGCGGAAAAGAAAAGCCCGGCTTACGCCGGGCTTTTCGTTGGTCGCCCCGGCGCGAACCGGGACAACCGCGGGCGGCCGAGGCCGCCCGGGATCACAGGCGCTCTTCGGCGACCTTGATCTCGAACTGGCCGCGCAGCGCCTTGACGAAGGCCTGGCGTTCCATGTCGCCACGCATCTGCGCCAGCTGCGCGCGGATCTGCGAGCGCACGTCCGGCGTCAGCGTGCTGGTGTCGCCCGGCGTCACCTTGGTCGCCACGACGAGGGCGAAGCGGCCGCCACTCAGTTCGGCGAGGCCGACATCGGACGGCTTGCCCGCTTCGATCGGCAGAAGGCGGAAGGCTTCGGTGGCGATCGCCGGATCCGGGAAACCCGCCTGGCGCGCCACGCCGTTGCTGTCCTGCGGCACGACGCCGATTTCGGTGGCCAGCGCGTCGAGCGTCTCGCCCTTGCGCGCACGCTCGAGCAAGGCTTCCGCGCGCTCGCGCGCCGCGGTGGCCAGACGGTCGGCCTGCAGGTCGGCCTGCACCTGGTCGCGGACCTCGGCGAGCGGGCGCAGCGCCGACGGCGCATGCTCGGTCACCTGCAGCACGACGACCTGGTTGGGGCCGATCTCGATCGGATCGCTGACGAGGCGATCGTCCTTTTGCGAGCGCGAGTACGCGGCCGCGCGCACCGCCTCGATCGCCGCCACGCTGTCGCCAGCGGCGCGGGTGAACGGCTCGGTCGTCTTGACCTCGACATCCATCGCGCGCGCGACGGCCGGCAGCGAGTTCGGCTCGCGGAGGATGGCGTCGACCAGCGTGCCGCTTTTCTCGTTGAAGAGGCGCTCGCGCTCCGATTCGCCGAACTCCGCGGCGAGCTGGTCGCGCACGGCCTCGAACGGCTGCTGCGAGCCCGCCACGAGCTGGGTCAGCTTGATCACGTGCCAGCCCTGGTCGGTGCGGACCGGGTCGCTGACGCCGCCCTCGGACAGCGCGAAAACGGCTTCCTCGAACGGCTTCGGGAACACGTCCTTGCCGATCGTGCCGAGGTCTCCGCCGAGATCCTTGGTGCCCAGGTCTTCGCTGTTCGCCGCGGCCAGGGCCGCGAAATCAGCGCTTTCCGCACGCGCCTGTTCGGCGATCCCCACGGCCTTCGAACGCGCGGCCTCGATGGCGGCGTCGTCCGCATCCGCCGGGACGGCGATCAGGATGTGCGCGGCAACGCGCTCTTCCTCGGTGCCGAAGCGGCCCTTTTCGCTCTCGTAGCGATCGCGGAGGTCCTGCTCGGTCGGCTCGGAAGCCACGGCGATGCTCGCGGCGTCCAGCTCGAGGTAGGAGATCGTGACGGTCTCCTCGGTGCTGTAGCGCTCCGCATTGGCCGAATGCCATTCCGCGAGGGCGGCATCATTGGTGGCGTCCGCTGGCAGCGCCGGCGGCGGGATCTCGACGAAACGCAGGTCGCGGGTTTCCTGCTGCAGCTTCAGCAGGTTCTCCAGTTCGGCATCGCCCACGAGGCCGCTCTCAGCGACGGCGTTGGGCAGGGTCGACGTCGTCAGCTGGCGGGCGATCAGGGCTTCGAAACCCGCGGCGGTCAGGCCGCGCGACTGCAGCCAGATCTTGTAGGCGTCCTCGCCGATGAACTCGCCGTCCTGCGTGATGCCGTCGATCTCGAGGATGGCCTTGCGGATCTGCGAGGCATCCACCGCCACGCCGTCGCGCTGTGCCGCGATCTCGAGGATCTTCTCGTCGACGAGGCCGTCCAGCACGAGACGCTTGGTCTCGATGCTCTCCACCTGCTCGGCGTCGTAAGCGTCGCCGGCCTGCGCGCGCACTTGCTCGCGGTAGCGGTCGAAGCGTTCGCGGAACTCCGCCTGCGAGATCTCGACGCTGTCCCAGACGAAGGCACGGGCGAGGCGGCCCGTGGCGCCATCCGAAGGGGCATCGCGCCACCAGGTCGGCGGCGATTCGATCTTGGCGGAATAGGTATCGATGCGGGTCTGGAAATACTGCTCGATGCCGAAGAACGCCATGGCGAAGATGATCAGGCCGATGACGACCCAAGCGAACCAACCCGACGTGTGTTCACGGATTCTCTGAAGCATGGTGAGCGCAGGCTCCAACGCAAGGTCTAGAAAAAACAAAGGCGCCTTGCGGCGCCTTTGAGTAGAAAGTGGCGGAGTGGACGGGACTCGAACCCGCGACCCCCGGCGTGACAGGCCGGTATTCTAACCGACTGAACTACCACTCCGCCGAAAACTTGGTGGGTGCTGAGGGTTTCGAACCCCCGACCCTCGCCTTGTAAGGGCGACGCTCTACCGCTGAGCTAAGCACCCTTAGGCGAGCGAGAACGTTAGTTTACTGCATCCTTCAGCGCTTTGCCAGCCTTGAATGCAGGCGACTTCGAGGCCTTGATCTTGATGGTCGCGCCGGTCTGCGGGTTGCGGCCCTGGCGGGCGGCGCGCTTGCGGACGGCGAAGGTGCCGAAACCGACCAGCGTCACGGTGTCGCCCTTCTTCAGCGCCTTCTTGATGGTCTCGACCACGGCGTCGACGGCGCGACCGGCGTCGGCCTTCGACAGCTCGGCGGCATCAGCGACAGCGTTGACAAAATCAGACTTGTTCATTCTTGACTCCCTGGGCGGGCTTCCCCGCGGATGTGTTCTGCCGGCGCACCGTCCTGCGGGCGCCAGCGGCATTCAGCCCGCCGGTGCGAGGACCGGGGCTGCGTGCCGTTATACCAGCGGCATTTCAGCGTCGCAACAAACGAAACGCAGCAACGGCGCGGCTTGCAGCGATTCTGGCCGCGCGCGTTTTCCCGCTCAGTGCGCCCGTCCCGCGTCGGCTCCACCGTCGTCGGCCTTGGCCTTTTCCTTGGTGGTTTCGGCCGTGGCCGGCGCCTCCTCCTTGGCCACGACGACGAGGGGCACCAGCGGACGCTCCAGCACCACGTCGAGGACCTCGTCGATCCACTTGGCGGGAACGATCTCGAGGCCCTGCAGCACCGACTTCGGCAGGTCGACGAGGTCCTTGCGGTTCTCATCCGGGATCACCACGGTACGGATGCCTCCGCGCAGCGCCGCGAGCAGCTTCTCCTTCAGGCCGCCGATCGGCAGCACGCGCCCACGCAAGGTGATTTCGCCAGTCATGGCCACGTCGGCGCGCACCGGCACCTTGGTCAGGGCCGAGACGAGCGCGGTGACCATGCCGATGCCGGCACTCGGGCCGTCCTTCGGCGTCGCGCCTTCGGGCACGTGCACGTGGGTGTCGAGCTTCTGGTGGAAGTCCGGATCGATGCCGAACGCCGCGCTGCGCGAGCGCACCACGGTGTAGGCCGCCTTCGCCGACTCCTGCATCACGTCGCCGAGCTGGCCGGTCAGCAGCAACGCGCCCTTGCCCGGCGACAGGCTGGCTTCGATCTGCAGAAGGTCACCGCCGACTTCCGTCCACGCGAGCCCAGTGACCAGGCCCACCTCGTTCTGCGCCTCGGCGCGACCGAAGTCGTACTTGCGCACGCCGAGGCACTTGTCGAGGTTCTTCGCATCGACCTTGACGGGCTTGCGCGCCGCGGGCTTCCCGGTTTTCTTCGTAACGGGCATCGGTCCGGCGAGCGCGATCTCCTTGACCACCTTGCGGCAGATCTTGGCGATCTCGCGCTCGAGGCTGCGCACGCCGGACTCGCGCGTGTAGTAGCGCACCACGTCCTGCAGCGCCGACTCCGCCACCACCAGCTCGCCGTCCTTCAGGCCATTGGCCTTCAGCTGCTTCGGCAGCAGGTAGCGCGTCGCGATGTTGAGCTTCTCCTCCTCGGTGTAGCCGGGGATGCGGATGATCTCCATGCGGTCGAGCAACGGGCCGGGGATGTTCAACGAGTTCGAAGTGGCGACGAACATCACCTCGGACAGATCGAGATCGACCTCGAGGTAGTGGTCGTTGAAGCTGTGGTTCTGCTCGGGATCGAGCACTTCCAGCAGCGCCGACGACGGGTCGCCGCGGAAATCCATGCTCATCTTGTCGATCTCATCGAGCACGAACAGCGGGTTCTTCGAACCGACCTTGTTGAGGTTCTGCACGATGCGGCCCGGCATCGAACCGATGTAGGTGCGCCGGTGGCCACGGATCTCGGCCTCGTCGCGCACGCCGCCCAGCGACATGCGCACGAACTTGCGGTTCGTGGCCTTGGCGATGCTCTGGCCCAGCGAAGTCTTGCCCACGCCAGGCGGCCCGACGAGGCAGAGGATGGGGCCCTTCATCTTCGACACGCGCGACTGCACCGCGAGGTACTCGAGAATGCGGTCCTTCACCTTCTCCAGGCCGAAGTGGTCGGCATCGAGCACTTGCTGCGCCGCCTTGAGGTCCTTGCGCACCTTGCTGCGCTTCTTCCACGGCACGCCCACCAGCCAGTCGATGTAGTTGCGCACGACGGTGGCTTCCGCCGACATCGGCGACATCTGCTTGAGCTTGTTGAGCTCGGCCTTGGCCTTGGCCTCGACGGGCTTGGGCATGCCGGCCTTGGCGATCTTCTTGGCCAGCTCGTCCACCTCGTTCGTGCCTTCCTCGCCATCCCCCAGCTCCTTCTGGATGGCCTTCATCTGCTCGTTGAGGTAGTACTCGCGCTGGCTCTTCTCCATCTGCGACTTCACGCGGCCGCGGATGCGCTTCTCGATGTGCTGGACGTCGATCTCGCCTTCGACGAGGCCGATCAGCATCTCGATGCGCTCCATGACCTTCGCGGTCTCGAGCACCTTCTGCTTGTCGACCAGGCGCGCGCTGACGTGCGCGGCCACGGTGTCGGCGAAGCGCTCCGGATCGTCGATGCCCGACAGCGTCGTCATCAGTTCCGGCGGCAGCTTGCGGTTGGTCTTCAGGTACTGCTCGAACAGCGCGAGCAGCGAGCGCCGGGCCACGTCGGCCTCGCGTTCGTCATCGCTGGCGATCGACTCGGTCACCACGCCGCGGCCCATCAGCGCGCCCTCGACATCGCGCACGTCGCTCACCTTGAAGCGCGACACGCCTTCGACGAGAACCTTGATGGTGCCGTCGGGCAGCTTCAGCAACTGCAGCACGGTGGCGAGTGTGCCGATGCGGTAGAGGTCGCTGCCGTCAGGGTCGTCGGTCTCGGGGCTGGTCTGCGCCAGCAGCAGGATCTGCTTGTCGGCGGCCATGGCCACGTCGAGAGCCTTGATCGACTTGTCGCGCCCGACGAACAGCGGGATGACCATGTGCGGATACACCACCACGTCGCGCAGCGGCAGGATCGGCAGGTCGTGGGTGGATTCGCGGCTCATGTCAGGCTCCTTGCGGCCGGTGTCGGCCCATGGACGCAGGATGGGGACGCCCTGCCCCGGAAACAACAAGCCCCGCCTCGGAAACCGGGCGGGGCTTGCTGGTATTCATGTTGGCGCCCGACCTCAGTCGCCGGAAGCGGCACGTTGCGGTGCCGGCGCCGGGGTGGTGTAGATCAGGTAGGGCTCGGTTTTGTGCTCGATCACCGACTCGTCGACCACCACCTTGCTGACGTTCTCCTTCGAGGGAAGCTCGTACATCGTGTCGAGGAGCACCGACTCGAGGATCGTCCGCAGGCCACGGGCACCGGTCTTGCGCTTCAGCGCCTTGCGGGCCACGGCAGCCAGGGCGTCCGGGCGGATCTCCAGCTCCACGCCTTCCATGTCGAACAGCTTCTTGAACTGCTTGGCGATGGCGTTCTTCGGCTCGGTGAGGATCTTCACCAGGGCCTTCTCATCGAGGTCATCCAGGGTCGCCAGCACG
>NZ_JBILJW010000031.1:0-17152 GCF_044377035.1 Silanimonas sp. | reverse complement strand
CGAGCCTTCGCGGGAGCCAGCGAAC
Source organism: Silanimonas sp. (assembly GCF_044377035.1). Taxonomy (GTDB): domain Bacteria; phylum Pseudomonadota; class Gammaproteobacteria; order Xanthomonadales; family Xanthomonadaceae; genus Silanimonas. The sequence goes on along the minus strand of NZ_JBILJW010000031.1, from coordinate 17,127 downwards.
GGACGACCCCCACCATGCATTCAGCACCGCTTTCCCGCCCCGCCCACCCGGCCCCGAGGGCCGTGACGCCCCCCGGCTTCCTGAGGTCGCTGCTCCGGCATCCACGACGATTCGTGTCGGGCGTGGCCGCCTTGGGGATGGTCGCACTGGCGCTGGGGGCGGGGGGCGCCAGGGCGCAGACGTCGCCCAACTTGACCAGCATCGAGGCCATTGCGGCCGGCGACAACCACACCTGTGCGCTGACCACGTCCGGGCAGGTGCGGTGCTGGGGCGAAGGCAACCAGACCGGGGATGGTGTTTCCAGCGATCGGTTGCGCCCCGGGCTGGTGAAGGGGTTGAGTGGGGTGACGGCCATCGCGGCGGGCGGACAGCACACGTGTGCCCTCACCAGCGCCGGCCAGGTCTTTTGCTGGGGAGAGAATGGGCAAGGCCAGCTCGGCAATGGCACCACCACCTTCTCGTTCGGCCCGGTACTCGTCGATGGCCTGGTGGGCGTGACGGCCATCGCCGCGGGAGCCGCGCACACCTGTGCGGTGATTTCCGGCGGCAACGTGCGCTGCTGGGGTGGAAACGCCAACGGCCAGCTGGGCGATGGCTCCACGGTGGCGCGCGTCGCGCCGGTGGCGGTTAGCGGCCTCAATGCGGTGGCCGCGCTCGCCGCCGGGGACGCGTTCACCTGCGCGCGAACCACCAGCGGCGCGTTGCGCTGCTGGGGGCTGAACCAGAACGGCCAGTTGGGCGATGGCACCTTCACCCAACGCCTGACCCCGGTGCCGGTCTCGGGTTTCGTGGGCGCGGCAACGGCGCTCGCGGCCGGCGGGGAGCATGCCTGCGCGATCAACGCGGCCCGCGAGGTGCTCTGCTGGGGCCTCAACGCCGAAGGCCAGCTCGGCCTTGGCAACACCACGCGCTTCAATGAGCCGGTGAAGGTCGGCCCCAGTTCCGGCGGCACGGCGGTCGTGGAGGTGATCGCGGTGGCCGCGGGCAAGGACCACACCTGCGTCATCGGGCGCCTTAACGTGGTGGGCGGCAAGCAGCCGATCTGCTGGGGCCGCAACCACCAAGGCCAACTCGGCAATTTCTCGCGCAACCGATCCTTGACGCCCGACGGCATCATCGACACGAGTTACGAGGCGATCACCGCCGGTGATGCCCACACCTGCGCCCTGCGCGAGGGCGGCACCAGCGTCCGATGCTGGGGGGGTAATGCGAATGGCGAGGTGGGCGATGGCACGGTCACCGCCCCCGCGAGCACTCCCGCACCGGTGTTTGCCCAGACCGGCGACAGAGATATCTCGATGGTCACGGCGGGCCTTGCCCACACCTGCGCGCGGACGGCCGGCGGCACGGTGCGTTGCTGGGGCCAGAACACCACGGGCCAACTGGGGGATGGCACCACGCTGGAGCGATTGATCCCGGTGACTGTCAGTGGATTGAGCGGCGTGGTGACGATGACGGCCGGGACGAGCCACACCTGTGCGCTGACGACGGCGGGCGAGGTGCGGTGTTGGGGCGATAACTTCAATGGCGCGTTGGGTGACGGGACAACGGTGGATCGCCTCACGCCGGTCGCCGTGGGTGGCTTGACCGGCGTCACGGAGGTTGCCGCCGGAGGGCAGCACACCTGTGCCCGCACCGCCGATGGGCGGGTGTTTTGCTGGGGCAGTAACATCGAGGGCCAGCTGGGGGATGGAACCCGGACGCGCCGCACCACCCCCGTCGCTGTTTTGGGGCTGGGCACGGTGACGGCGATCTCGGCGGGCCAGTCGCACACCTGCGTGCGGACTGCCGCGGCCGAAGTGCGGTGCTGGGGCAGAAACAGCTCTGGACAACTGGGTGACGGCACGCTGACGACCCGACTCACCCCCGTTGGCCCAGGCGGACTCAGCGCGGTCACGGCCATCGCGGCGGGCGTCTCGCACACCTGTGCACGAAACAGCGTTGGTGAGGTGCGTTGCTGGGGTGAGGGCACCGCGAGCCCGGTGCTGGTCAGCGGTCTCAGTGGAGTTTCGGCCCTCTCGGCGGGAGGGCGCTTCACCTGTGCACTGGACAGCGCCGGCCAATTGCTCTGCTGGGGGCTCAACAACAATGCCCAGCTGGGCAACGGGACGACCACCAATTCACCGTCGTTTCTCTCGGGCCCCCCCACGGTGGTCAGCAATCTTACCGGCGTCGCATCGATGGACGCCGGATCCAACCATGCCTGCGCCGTGACGGACCTGGGTGGCGTCCAGTGCTGGGGTGCGAACACGGACGGCCAGCGCGGCGATGGAAGGGCCACGAACAGCCGCCCGTCCCCCGCGACCGTCGTCGATGGCCTCACGTCGCAGACCATCAACTTCCCGACCCCGGCGACACAGCGTCTGGGGACGGCCGCCCCCACCCTCACGGCGACGGCCACGTCCGGGCTGGCGGTGAGCTTCTCGTCGGGCACGACGGAGGTCTGCACCATTACGTCGGCGGGCCGTTTGACCCTCCTGCGGGCCGGCCCGTGCGCCATCACCGCGAGGCAGGCGGGGAACGTCACGTCGACCTCGACAAGCGGTGTCCTGGAGGCGGTGCCGGTCACCCGCACCTTCGGCGTGATCGCCGGTGCGCCGGACGCGCCCACGGGCGTTGTGGCAACGGCAGGCGATGCGCGAGCCACGGTGGCCTTCGTCGCGCCGAGTGGCAATGGGGCGTTGATCACCAGCTTCACGGTGACGTCGAACCCCAGCGGCATCACCCGCTCGGCGGCTTCGAGCCCGATCACCGTGACGGGCCTGACGAACGGCACGGCCTATACGTTCACCGTGGTGGCGACCAATCTCGTGGGGCCCAGCCCGGCCTCGGCGCCCAGCAACAGCGTGACGCCCAGTGCTGTGGCTCAATCCGTTTCCGTCCTTCTGCCCGATCGCGCGGTGCTTCGCGAGAACAGCCCAGCCGTCGAGATCAGCGTCCTTGCGAACGACGAGATCTCGACGACGCTGGAGAGTGCTGCCGTCCTCACCATCGCAACGCCGCCCACGCGCGGCACCGCGTCCGTGGTGACGCGGGGCACGACGACAGCGTTGGATGACGTGATCCGCTATGTCCCGAACACCAACAGCACCGGGACGGACACCCTCGCTTATCGCGTCTGCTTCGGTGCGGCCTCGCCGTGCCTGCAGACCACGCTCACCATCGAGGTGCGGCCTTTGGGCGTGAGCGCGCTGGAGTTCAGCACGACGACGGACCGCGGCTTCCGCGATGAAGCCTTGAGCGGACTGCGCGCCCTGCCCAGCGCCCGTTTCGAGGCGCATGGCTTGGTTGAGCCCGTGGAGGCCAGCGTCGCGCTCAACGTTGCTACGCCGGCCGGAGCCCTGTGGGGCCCGGGTCTTTCCGACACCCGGCTCGTCACCTTGGCGGGCGGTACGTCGGCCCGCGAGTGGCGCGTGCTGGTCGATGCCGGCAACACCACCGGCGGGGACCTGGGCCTGTACGTGGGCATCGACACGAACGGCAACGGCCAAGCTGACGAGTCGGAAGTGCTGTGCAGCTCGGCCATGGGCACGGGCGCGCAGCGCTGCGACTTCGCGGCGACGGCCCCGGCCAATGGCAGCGTGCGCTACTGGGTGCTCTCCCACAGCCGACTTTCCGGCCAGACCGCGCGCATCCAGCGCTTCGAGACGCCACTCGATGTGCCCGAGGCCGATCGCAGCCTCACCGCCACCGGTCCGGGGGCCTTGGCTGCCAATGCCACGTTCAACGTCCGCCTGGCCTGGAACGACCCCACCCTGCTGCCGGGGGGCAGCCGAGGCGGTTGGATCCACGTGCGTGCCGACGACGGCACCAGCCTCGGCTGGATCCCGGTGCGCATCAACCGGACCGCCGGCGAGCCGATGGCATTCGCACTGCGAAGCGGCGTGGACCTTCGCCTGGACTTGGCGGCCAACACGGCCCATGAGCGCCTGTACATCGATGTGCCGCCCGGAACCTCGGCGTTGACCGTGACCACCCAGAGCGCTGGCGAGATCGACGTCTACCTCGCACGCGTGCCGCCGCTGGCGGCTAGCGCGGGCATCCCCATCGTCGCGCCCGCGCCCGCCCGTGCCCAAGCGAATGCCAGCGGCACCGGTCCCGGCGGAAACGAGCGCGTGGTGGTCGCCAATCCGGCCCCCGGTCGCTGGTACGTCACACCGGTCAATGAGGACATCCGTTCGCTTCGCCTCACGGTGAATGCGACGGTCGTCGGCAGCGCTCCGGTCGTGCGCGCGGGCGGCTATTTCAACCCGCAGCGTTCGGGCAATGGCCTGTTCCTGTACCCCGCGGGCGGCGACCTGGCCGGGCTGTTCTACACCTTCCTCCAGGACGGTTCGGCCACCTGGTACTACCTGCAGGGCACCGCGCCGGGCGCCAACGGCCTCTGGCGCGGCACCCTGTTCCGCAGCGCATGGAACGGCCGCAGCAACCGGCTCACGGCGGTGGGCGAGGCCACGGTCACGCCGACGGGTCCCGATGCCTTCACATTCACCTATGCGATTGATGGCGAGACCGGCAGCGAGGCGTACGCAGCGTTCGGGCGCGGATGCCCGAACCTCGGGGGCAGCGCATTGAACGTGAGCGGCCACTGGTTCGACCCGGCCACGGCAGGCACCGGCTACAGCGTGCAGCTGTTCCCGAACTACGAGTTCTACCTGGTGTTCGCCTACGACGAACGCGGTATCCCGCGCTTCCTGATCGCCGAACGCCCCAGCATGGGCGCGGCCGTCGAGACGCTGAATCTGGAACAGCTGACCGGCACCTGCCCGCTGTGCGAGCGCGCCGGCAACGGAACGCGGAGCACCATCGGCACGTTCCGTCGCAGTTTCACGAACGGCAGCCTCGGCAACATCAGCGTCAGCGGCCGTTTCACCGCCGGCGTGACGGGCAACTGGGCGGCCAATGACGCCGTGATTCCGCTGGGCGGGCTGCAGGGCTGCGCGCCATAAGGCCGGGTGGGAGGAAGGCCCGCGGCTGCGCGGGCCTTCTTTTGGATGTAAAGTACGCTTGACATCGGGGTCACGGCGGGTGGAGGATGGTGTCAAGCGTCCTTGACACCCCCGGAGCCCGTCCATGCTCTCCACCACATCCGTTTGCGACGACGACCGCCTGACCCCGCCCATCCGGCGCTACCTGCGCTGGCTGGTGGTCTCGATGTCGATGTACGCCAGCCTGCTGGTCACCAGCCTGTTCGCCCTGCGGGCCGTCCCCGCCGACGCCCTGGTGCTGCGCGCCGCCTTCGGCCTGCTGCCGGCGCTGCCCCTGCTGCTGCTGGTCTGGGCCTTCGCCCGCTACATCCGCGAAGCCGACGAGATGCAGCGCCAGATCGAGCTGCAGTCGGTGGCGCTGGCGGCGATGGTCACCGGCATCGGCTTCATGGTGGCCGGCTTCCTCGGCAGCGCCGGGGTGTTCGCCCTGAAGGGCAATCTGGTGGCCATCCTCGTCCTGCCCGCCCTGCTCGGCAGCTACGGTGTCGCCAAGGCGGTGGTCCAGCGGAGCTACGCCGGATGAACCCCTTCATCGACATGGTGCGCTTCACGCCGAACGAGAAGCGCTACTACCGCAACAGCATCGCGCCCACCGTGGCCTTCCTGGCCGTCATGGCGGCCAGTGCCGTGCTGGTGCGCGAGTACCGCGACGAGTGGCCCTTCGCCGTGCTGGCCTCCCTCGCTTTGCTGCCGGTGCTGCCGATGGTGTGGATCATCAAGATCTACATCGACTACTTCCGCGACTGCGACGAGTGGGAGAAGCTGATCGAGATCTACGGCATCGCCATCGGCGTGCTGCTGGTCGGCATGGTTTATTTCGCCCTCGGTTTGTTGGGCATGTTCAAGCTCGTGGTGCTCAACGGCACCTTGATCGCCTACGGCATGCTGCCCACGGTGATGCTCGTCTACACGCTCGGCAAGGTCGTCGGGCGCTGGCGGCACGGCTGATGCGCAACGTGATCCGCGAACGTCGCGAGTCGCAGGGCTGGTCCCAGGCCGAGCTGGCCGATCGGCTTGCTGTCTCGCGCCAGACCGTCAACGCCATCGAGACCGGCAAGTACGACCCGAGCCTGCCACTGGCCTTCAAGCTCGCGCGCCTGTTCGGCGAGCCCATCGAATCCCTCTTCGACGACGCGCCCTGAGTTCGTCGTTCTTCGCCCCACCAACCCGTTCCTTCCCCCACCCGTAACGACGGAGTCCCTGATGCACCGTCTCGCTGTCCTCCCGCTGGCCTTGGCCACGGCCCTTCCACTGCTCGGCGCCGGCGGCCTCGCGGCGCGCCCGCTGGGCACGCTGCAATTCGAACCCTGCACCCTCGCCGGCAGCGGCGCCGCCGGCGCGGTCGAGGCCCAGTGCACCACGCTGTCCGTGCCTGAGAACCGCGCCGAGCCCGACGGCCGGAAGATCGAGCTCGCCATCGCCTGGGTACCCACCGAAAGCGAAGCCGAGCCCGACCCGATCTTCATGCTCGCGGGTGGCCCGGGGCAGGGCGCGCGGGATTCGTTTCCCTCGGTCGCGCCCGGCTTCCGCGACGTGATGCGCACGCGCAACGTCATCCTGGTCGACCAGCGCGGCACCGGCGCGTCGAACCCGCTGGCCTGCCGCGACGCCGAGGGCAACAACGCCTTCGGCGATCCGTCGGACGAGAGCCCCGATGCCGCGGCGCGCTTCGCTGAAGGCTGCCTCGCCGAGCTCTCGAAGACCTCGGACGTGCGCCACTACACGACCACCGACGCCGTCGCCGACCTTGACGCCGTGCGTGCCGCCATCGGCGCCGAGCGCATCAACCTCTACGGCGGCAGCTACGGCACGCGCGTTGCGCAGCAGTACGCCAAGACCTTCCCCCAGCACACGCGCGCCGTGGTTATCGACAGCGTCGCGCCGATGAGCCTGGTGCTCGGCAGCGAGCACGCGAAGAACCTCGACGCCACGCTCGACGCGCAGTTCGCGCGCTGCGCTGCGGATGCCGCCTGCGCCAAGGCCGTGCCCGACGCCCGCGCCGCGCTGGCGCAGGTGCGTGATGCGCTGTCGCAGCCGGGCCTGGCACCCGTCGCCTATCGCGACCCGACCACGGGCGAGCGTCGCGAGGAGGTGCCGACAATGGGCCACCTCGGCATCGCGCTGCGGCTCTACAGCTACTCGCCGCTCACCGCCACGCTGCTGCCGACGGTGCTGAAGCAGGCCGCCGACGGCGACTACGCGCCGCTGCTGGCGCAGTCGCGCTTCCTGATGGGCAGCCTCGGGGAGTCGATCATGCACGGCATGCAGCTCTCGGTGATGTGCGCCGAGGACGCCGACGAGATGGCCGTCGACCCCGCCGACGACGCGACGGTGATGGGCTCGCAGTTCGTCGGTTGGCTGAAGGCCCAGTGCGCGGTGTGGCCACGCGGCCAGCGCCCCGCTGATTTCCGCGCCCCGCTCACTGGCGACCTCCCCGTGCTGGCGATCAGCGGCGAGTTCGATCCGGTCACGCCGCCGCGCTACGGCGACGCCGCCATCGCCCAGCTGACGAATGCTCGGCACCTCGTTCTCAAAGGCCAGGGCCACACGCCGATCAACGAAGGCTGCATGCCCAAGCTGTTCGCGCAGTTCATCGAGACCGCCGACGCGAAGGGGCTCGATGCGTCGTGCCTCGACCGCCTCGCCCCGCTTCCCCCCGGCACCGGCCTGTACGGCTGGGAGCCCTGATCAGGACCTCGCCATGATCGAACTCACCGACCTGCACAAGCAGTTCAAGACCAAGACCGGTCTGGTCAGCGCCGTCTCCGGCGTTGGATTCACCGCCCGCGATGGCGCCATCACCGGCCTGCTCGGCCCCAACGGCGCCGGCAAGACCACCACGCTGCGCATGCTCTACACGTTGATGAAGCCTGACAAAGGCAGCGTGCGCGTGGACGGCCGCGACGCCTACGTCGAGGCCGAAGCCGTGCGCCGCTCGCTCGGCGTGCTGCCCGACGCGCGTGGCGTGTACAAGCGCCTGACCGCGCGCGAGAACATCACCTACTTCGGCCGCCTGCACGGCATGGACGAAGCGGCGATCCGCAAGAACACCGACCGCCTCGTCGAAGCGCTGCAGATGGGCGACTTCATCGACCGCCGTACCGAGGGCTTCTCGCAGGGCCAGCGCACCAAGACCGCCATCGCGCGCGCCCTGGTGCACGACCCGAAGAACGTCATCCTCGACGAGCCCACCAACGGCCTCGACGTGATGACCACGCGCGGCCTGCGCGAGTTCCTGCTGAAGCTGAAAGGCGAGGGACGCTGCGTGATCCTCTCCAGCCACATCATGCAGGAGGTGGGCGCGCTGTGTGACCACATCGTGGTCATCGCCAAGGGCCGTGTCACCGCGCAGGGCTCGCCCGACGAGCTGCGCGCGCAGACCGGCGAATCCAATCTCGAAGACGCCTTCGTCAAGGCCATCGGCTCCGAGGAGGGCCTGCAGGCATGAAGACCCTGATCACGGTGATGCTCAAGGAGCTCGCCGAAATCTTCCGCGACCGCAAGATCATCATCAACGGCCTGCTGATCATGCCGTTCGTGTTCCCGGTCCTGATCCTGGGCATGGGCGCGCTCGCAGAGAACCGCGCCAAGACCCAGCTCGAGTCCGAACTGAAGCTGCCGATCATCGGTGCCGAGATCGCGCCGAACCTCGTCGCCTTCCTCGCCACGCAGAACATCACTGCCGAAGCCGCGCCGGAGAACCCGGATGCCTTGATCCTCTCGCAGGAGAAAGACGTGATCCTGCGCATCGCCCCGGATTTCGCCACGGATTGGCGGGCCAGCCGCGCGGCGACGGTCGAGATCCTGCACGACAGCTCGCGCCAGGATTCCAGCATTCCGGTGCGTCGCGTCGAGCGTGCGTTGCAGGCCTATGGGCGGCAGGCCGGTGCCATCCGCCTGATCGCGCGTGGCATTGATCCGTCGCTCGGCACCGCGGTCAGCGTCACCTACCGCGACCTCGCCACGCCGGAAGCCAAGCGCGGCATGCTTCTCGCCTTCCTGCCCTACGTGCTGATCCTTTCGGCCTTCCTCGGCGGTGCGTACCTGGTGATGGACGCCACGGCCGGCGAGCGCGAGCGGCAGTCGCTGGAGCCACTGCTGGCCACGCCCGCCGGACGCGGCGCGATCATGAGCGGAAAGATCGCCGCGGCCTGCGTGTTCGGCATGATCGGCCTGCTGCTCACGCTGCTGAGCTTCAAGTTGAGCTTCGGCTTCGTCGACAGTGGCCCGTTCAAGGGCGTCGATGTCTCGATGCTGGCGGTGGCGAAGCTGCTGCTGATCCTGCTGCCGATGGTGCTGATCGGCACGACCTTGCTGACGCTGATCTCGGCCTCGGTGAAGACGCTGAAGGAAGCGCAGAGCTACATGGCCTTCCTGATGTTCCTGCCGATCCTGCCGACCATCATCCTGATGGTGAACCCGGTGAAGAACGCGCTGTGGATGTTCGCCACGCCCTTCCTCGCGCAGAACCAGCTGATCCTGATGGTGCTGCGCCAGGAGACGATCAGCGCGGTGCAGTGGGCGACCTACATCGGCGCGGGTTTCGGCCTCGGCGCGCTGCTGTGGCTCGTCGCGGCGCGGCTGTACCACCGCGAACAGCTGGCGATCTCGGCCTGATCGCGGGGCCGAACGCCCCGGCAAAGAAAAAGCCCGGCGAGAGCCGGGCTTTTTCGTGCAGCGATGGCAGTGCTTCGATTACATGCGGAAATCGAAGGTGCGGGTCTGCGTCGTGGTCTCGCCGGTGGCTTCGAAGCGCCAGCCCGAGACCGTCTGCGTCACGGTGCGATCGAACAGGCCGCGCGGGCGGGCGCGCACGATCTCGACATTGGTGACGCGGCCGTCGGCGCCGATCGTGTACTGCACGGTCACGGTGCCCGAGGCGCGGGTGCGCGCCGCTTCGCGCGGGTAGGGCGGCTGCGGCGTGCTGATGGCGCGCGGTGCGCCACCCGTGCGGGTCGGCGCAGGCGCAGCCGGCGTCGGGGCGGGCGCGGCAGCCACCGGGGCGGGCGCCGGCTGGGCCGGAGCCGGGGTGGGCTCGGCCGGGGCCGGGGTGGGCTCGGCCGGTGCCGGAGCCGGAGCGGCGGCGGCGGTCGCCGCGGCGGTGGCTTCCTCGCGGGCCCGCTGCTCGGCGGCCACGCGCTCGCGCTCGGCGCGCTCGGCGTCCTGGCGCTCGCGGTCCGCGGCGGCGGTGCGGCCGCCGGCGATGGCGTCACGGATGCGGTTCAGCGAGGGGGCTTCCGGATCGGTGCGGCCCATCAGCTCGAGCAGGCGCTCGGCTTCCGTGAAGTCGGACTCGTTGATGGCCTGCTCGGAGGCGATCAGCGCGTAAGGCATCAGGTCGATCAGGGCCGATTCCGCCGAGACGTCCGGCTTGGCCGACTTCTGGCGCAGGGCGAGGTAGTACTCCATCGCGTTGTCGCCAGCCGGGGCATAGAGGCGCTGTTCGCGCAGGGCGGTGTTGCCCTTCTCGCGCAGTTCCACATCAGTGAGGTTGGCCAGCGCGCTTGCCGTGGCCTGGGCGGCCTCGGCGGCCTGGGCGGCCTGGTCCACGGTTTCCGCGGGCGCGGCGGCCGGCGTGGCGGTCGGAGCCGCCGGTGCAGGCTCCTCGGAAGCCGGCGAGCAGGCCGACAGACCAAGGGCGAGCGCGAGGGCGGTAGCGAGCGCGGCGGAGGGCTTGCGGATCGACGGAGCGGACACGAGGGAGTTTCCAGCCGGAAAAGGGGAACGACCAGACTCCGGCGTTCGTTAGGTTTCTGTCAACACCAAGGCGTGACGTTCGGCACGGTTGACCACCGGTTTTTACATTGCACCGCGTCAATACGCTGGCGGGCCGGAGCGGCCGTCGAGGCTCAGTTGCGGAAGTTGAAGGTCCGGGTCTCGGTGCGGTCGCCGGCGCCGGGCTCGAAGCGCCATTCGGCCAGGGTGTCGATGACCGTGCGCTCGAACAGGCCTTCCGGCCGGGCCTCGACCACCCGGACATCGGCCACGCGGCCGTTGGCGCGCACGGTGAAGCGCACCGTGACGCTGCCCATCGACCGGCCGCGGGCGATGGCTTCGCTCGGGAAGGGCGGAAACGGCGTGTTGACCGGCACCAAGGGCCCGGCGGCCGGGGCAGGCCGGGCAGGGGTGGCCGGCGTTGACGCCGGCCGTTGGGCCGGCGCGGCGGCTGTCGGCGCGGTGTTGGCCGGGCGTGCCGGTGCCGGGGCTGGCGAGGGGGTGCGAACGGCGGTGGCCGGTGCGCGCGACGGCGGTGCGGCGGACGGGCGCGGTGCCGGCGCCGGGCTGGTCGCCGGCGGCGGGGCCGGAGTGGCGGCGACTTCGGCGGCGGCTTCGGCTTCAGCGGCCTCGGCGGCGAGGGCGGCGGCCTGGGTATCGCGGGCGGCGTCGAGGTCCTCGCGCAGGCGAGCCAAGGACGGGGCCGTCGCGTCGATGCGCACCATCAGCGCGATCAGGCGCTCCGCCTCCGGGAAGTCCGCGCCGGCGATGGCCTGCTCGGCGGCCATCATCGCGTAGGGCTGGAGTTCGATGAGGGCAGCCTCCGCGCTGGCTTCCGCCGAAGCCTCACGCTCCCGCTGGGCCAAGTAGAACTCGATCGCGTTGTCGCCCTCGGGCGCGTAGATGCGGTTGTCGGCCACCGCCTGCTGGGCCTTCGATGCGAGGTCGTCCGGGGCTGTCGGCGTGGCCGAAGGCGCGGCTTGCACCGGCACGGTGGGTGCCGGGGCGCCCTCCGGGGTGGCCTCGGGCTCGCCCGACGAGCAGGCCACGGCCGTGGCCGCCAGCATCGCGAGGGCGAGCAGGCGCACCGGGGCGCGGGCGATGCAGAACGGGGACGACGGCCGCATGGCGGGCTCCGGCGGGATTCGACGAGGGCGCGCAGGGTCGGGGCCGGCGCGCGCGCGGTCAAGGCGCGGATGTGCCCCGGCGCACAAGAGAGGCGAGGTTTGACGGTTCGCTTCAGGTGGCGTTGGGCCGCTTCAGCCGGCGTTGTGCTGCCGACCGCCGTCGCGCGGTGTCAGGGCCGCTTGAACTGCAGCACCACGCGGGCCTCGCTGGGGGCCTCGGCCGGCGCATAGCGCCAGCGGCGGACGGCGAGCACGGCTTCGCGGTCGAACACGCCCGGGGGGTCGGCGCGCACCACCTCGACGGTCTCGACGCCGCCGTCGGCGCGGATGCGGATGGCCACTTCCACCTCCCCTTCGAGGCGACGGCGGACGGCGGCTTCGGGAAAGCGGGGCGACACGCGGTTGACCAAGGCGCGCGGCGCCGGTGCGGCGGGGCGCGGTGCCGCCGGCGTCGGTGCCGGGTTGGGGGCGGGCGCGGTGCGGGTGGCGGGCGGGTTCGCCGGCGCTGCGGCGGTCGGCCGGGACGGGGCAACCGGCGCAGGCGCGGAAGCCGGCGCGGGCGCGGGCTGTGCCGCGGCGGCGGGTGTCGCGAGGGTGCTGGCGCGGGCCTGCGCACTCTCGGCGTCGCGCTGGGCCTCGGCAGCGAGGCGCTCCGCTTCCGCCTGTTCCGCGGTGGCGCGAGCCTCCGCGCCGGCCTCGGCTGCCGCCAGGGCGTCACGCAGGCGCGGCACGGCCGGGGCTTCGGAATCCATCCGGGCGAGCAGCTCGATCAGTCGCGTCGCTTCCGGGAAGGCTTCGGCGGCGGTGGCCTGCTCCGCGCCGATGATCACGTAGGGCGCGAGATCGGAGAGGGCCGTGTCCACGGCGGCGTCGCCGGGCTGGCGTTCGCGCAGGGCGAGGTAGTCCTCGACGGCGTTGTCGCCGGCCGGGGCATAGAGGCGGTTGGCGGCCAGCGATGCCGCGGCGCGCTCGCGCAGCGCGGCCGTGTCGAGCGGCGTTGCGGCGGGTGCTTCGGCTGCCGCCGGGACCGGGGCGGGCGCCGGTGCCGCGGGCGAGGACGGCGCGTCGCCGCCGCAGGCGGCCAGGCCGAGGGCAAACAGCGCGGGAAGGGTCAGTCGGACAGCGGCGCGCATGGCGGAGCTCGGGGGATCAGGGCCCGGCACCGTAGGCGTGGCGCATGACAGCGTCGTGGCGAATCGGGCGCGGCGGTCGCGAAGTGCGGCGGCGCGCACGGGCTCGGGTACCCTGCGCGCCGTGATTTTCCCCATTTCGCCCCTGCTGCCCGAGCTGCGCGCCGCGCTCGACGCTCATCCGCGCCTCGTCCTCGAAGCGCCCCCGGGCGCGGGCAAGACCACCCAAGTGCCGCTGGCCCTGCTGGATGCCCCGTGGCGCGCCGGCGGGAAGATCCTGATGCTCGAACCGCGTCGCGTCGCTGCGCGTGCCGCCGCCGGCTTCATGGCGAAGCAGTTGGGCGACGAGGTTGGACGCACGGTCGGCTACCGCATCCGCTTCGAGGCGAGGGTGTCCGCGGCCACGCAGGTGGAGGTGGTGACGGAGGGCATCCTCACGCGCCTGGTCCAGGACGACCCGACGCTGGACGGCATCGCCGCGATCCTGTTCGACGAGTTCCACGAGCGCCATCTTGCTGCCGACCTTGGGCTCGCCTTGGCGCTCGACGTGCAGGCGCAGCTGCGGCCGGACCTTCGCATCGTGGTGATGTCGGCCACCCTCGATGGTGAGCGGCTCGCACGCTTCCTCGATGCGCCGCGCCTCACCGCTGACGGCCGCGCCTACCCGGTGACGGTGGCGCACTTCCCCGCGCGTCGCGACGAGCCGTCCACCGCGCAGCTGCGCCGCTGCGTCGAGCACGCGCTGAGCCAGCATCCCGGCGATCTGCTGGTGTTCGTGCCGGGGCAGCGCGAGATCGCTGACGCGACGCGCGCGCTGGAACAGGTACTGCCCGCCGACGTTCGCCTGCTGCCGCTGCGCGGCGAGCTGTCGGTGGAAGCGCAGTCCGCCGCGCTGAACCCCGACCCCGATGGCCGACGCCGCGTGGTGCTGGCGACGAACGTGGCCGAATCGAGCGTGACCCTGCCGGGCGTGCGTGTGGTGATCGACACCGGCCTCGCCCGCGAGCCGCGTTTCGAGCCGAACTCCGGCTTCTCGCGGCTCGACACGGTCGCCATCTCGCAAGCCAGCGCCGACCAGCGCGCCGGCCGTGCGGGCCGCGTGGCCGAGGGCTGGTGTTATCGACTCTGGCCGGAATCGCAGCGGCTCGAACCCAACCGTCGTGCCGAGATCGCGCAGGTCGAACTCTCCGGCCTCGCGCTGGAACTTGCGGCCTGGGGCGAGCCCGATCTGCGCTTCGTCGATGCGCCGCCGCGCGGCGCGTTGGCGGCTGGCGTCGATCTGTTGAAGAGCCTCGGCGCGCTCGATGCCCGCGGCCGCATCACCGCGTTCGGCAAGCGCGTTCTGGCGCTGGGCACGCACCCGCGCCTTGCCGCGATGCTGCTGGCCCCCAATGATCCAGTGGAATCCGCGCTGGCCTGCGACCTTGCCGCGCTGATCGAAGCCCGCGACCCGCTCAAGGGTCCGCGCCGTGACGACGTGGCCGCACGCTGGCAGGCGCTGGCCGCCTTCCGTGCCGGGCGCGCGCCGCCGGAGGCCTCGCGCTCGGGGCTGGCCGCCATCGACCAGCAGGCCAAGCAATGGCGCCGCCGCCTGCGCTGCGAGGCCACGCCGCCGAAGGACGCGCCAAACCATCTCCTCGGCGATCTGCTGCTGCATGCCTTCCCCGACCGCATCGGTGTGCAGCACCCGACCGACCCGCGCCGCTACGCCTTGAGCAATGGCCGCAGCGCGCGGTTGTTCGACGATTCGGCGCTCTACGGCGAGCCTTGGATCGTCGCCAGCGAGCTGCGCTTCGAGGCGCGCGATGGGCTGATCCTGCGCGGTGCGCCGGTGGACGAGGCGCGACTGCAGCGCGAATTCCCCGAACGCTTCGTCGAAGAGGACACCGTGCGCTGGGACGCCAACGCCCGCGCCCTTGTCGCCCGCCGAGAGCGGCGCTTCGACCGCATCGTGCTGGAGAGCAAGCCGGCCGGCCGCCCCGATCCGGCCCGCGCTGCGCAGGCCCTCACCGACGCCGTGCGCGAGCTCGGCCTCGAGGCGCTGCCTTGGACGGATGGCTTGAAGCAGTGGCTTGAGCGCCTGCGTTGCCTGAGGGATTGGATGCCGGAGCTGGGCTGGCCCGAAGCCAGCGACGAGGCCCTGCTGGCCTCGCTGGATGACTGGTTGAGACCCGCCTTCAGCGGCAAGACGCGATTGGACGCGCTTTCGGAAGACGAGTTGGGCGAGGCGCTGAAGTCCCGCCTCGATTGGTCGCTGAAATCGAAGCTGGACGCGCTGGCCCCGCGCCGGATCACCGTGCCCTCGGGCATGGAGCGGCCGATCACCTACGCGCACGGCGAGCGCCCGGTGCTGGCCTGCAAGCTGCAGGAGTTGTTCGGCCTCGCCGACACGCCGCGGATCGCCGATGGCCGCGTGCCGCTCACCCTGCACCTGCTCTCGCCGGGCGGTGCGCCGCTGGCGATCACGCAGGACCTCAAGAGTTTCTGGAACAACGCCTACCCCGACGTGAAGAAGGACATGAAGGGCCGTTACCCGCGGCACCCGTGGCCCGACGACCCGTGGACGGCCACCGCCACGCATCGCGCCAAGCCGCGAGGCACCTGAGCCACCGACACACATGAGCCTCGACACCCTCCCCGCAACCCTCGCCGCCGCCCCGCCGCCGCTGCGCTGGCCCGCGATCGATCCGTTCGCCGATGCCGTGAACCCGGCACTCGGCGTCCTGCTGTTCGGATTGGCGGTCGTGGCTTGGCGTGCAGGGCGGACCCGCGAGGCGGTGGGCCTGCCGATCACGTTGCTCGTCCTGCTGGGCGTGGCCTACGGCTTGGCCTACTTCGACCGGGTGCTCGGCGTCTTCGCGCTGTTCGGCCTCGACTTCAGCACCCACGGGGCGGTGCATCTGGCCGCGTGGGCGGCCCTGCTGGTGTGGCATCCGGCCCGTTGGCCCTGGGCCCTGGCGGTGACGCTGGCGTACCACGCGCTGATGGCGCTGCAGGGCTACCACACCGCCTTCGACCTGCTGGCCACCGCGGCCGTGGTCGGCTTGCCACTGACGGTGCTGGGCACGGCGCTCCGGCCGGCGGCGCGGCGACGGGCCGATTCAGCCCCGCCGGGGCACAATGCCGGCTCCTGAAACCTTGCCTCCCGCGACCCCGCGGTCCTCGCCATGAGCACGCCCTTCCACGCCTTCGATGTGATCGTCGTCGGCGGCGGCCACGCCGGCACCGAAGCCGCGCTGGCGGCCGCCCGCGCCGGTGCGCGCACGCTGTTGCTCACGCACAACATCGAAACCATCGGCCAGATGAGCTGCAACCCGGCCATCGGCGGCATCGGCAAGGGGCATCTGGTCAAGGAGATCGATGCGATGGGCGGCGCTATGGCGCGCGCGGCCGATCGTGCCGGCATCCAGTGGCGCACCTTGAACGCTTCGAAAGGGCCCGCCGTGCGCGCCACCCGCGCGCAGGCCGACCGCGTGCTCTACAAGGCGGCGATCCGCCGCATGGTGGAAACGCAGCCCAACCTGTCGGTGTTCCAGCAGGCGGTGGATGACCTGTTGTTCGCCGGCGATGCCGTGACCGGCGTGCGCACGCAGATGGGCCTCGAATTCGTTGCACCGGCCGTCGTGCTGACCGCGGGTACGTTCCTTGCCGGGCAGATCCACATCGGTCTCGCGAACTACGCCGGTGGCCGCGCCGGTGATCCGCCGTCCACCGCGCTGGCGCAGCGCCTGCGCGAGGCCTCGCTCGGCGTGGCGCGTTTGAAGACCGGCACGCCGCCGCGCATCGACGCGCGCAGCATCGATTTCACCGGCCTCGAAGAGCAGCCGGGCGATTCGCCCATCCCGACCTTCAGCTTCGACAACGATGCGTCCGTGCATCCGCGGCAGGTGAGCTGCTGGATCACGCACACCAACGAAGCCACGCACGACGCCATCCGCGGCGGCCTCGACCGCTCGCCGATGTACACCGGCGTGATCGAAGGCGTCGGCCCGCGCTACTGCCCGAGCATCGAAGACAAGGTCACGCGCTTCGCCGACAAGGCCTCGCACCAGATCTTCATCGAGCCCGAAGGCCTCGATACCTTCGAGATCTACCCGAACGGCATCTCCACCTCGCTGCCCTTCGACGTGCAGCTCGTACTCGTTCGCTCGATCAAGGGCTTCGAGA
>NZ_JBILJW010000022.1:0-58076 GCF_044377035.1 Silanimonas sp. | reverse complement strand
TCCGACGCGGCAGTCGGAGCGCCTACGGAAAATTGCGTCAGAGTTTTCGCACTCGCGCGGACGATCCGTAAGCCCATCGTCCACCGCCGCCCCGCTAACTACTTGTGTACCCCCGTAGGGGGTGTAGTAGAAGCGTGACGGGGGCCTAGGGAGCCGTCAATCAAGAAAATTCAACGTCCGGCCAATCACTTGGCGGATCCACGTTGCGGGCCCATCTATTGCTGGATGCGGTTTAGGTGGCGCACATGCCGGGGCTACAAAGTAGCGCGGCAAATTGGGGTTGCGATAAGCATCATCCCTTTCTGCTTTCGCACTCCAAAGGCGTCGGTTGCGATCGCCGGCGTTCGCGACGAATGACTGCGGCTTCCCCGCTTCAGCCGTTCGATGCGTGGTCCGATCGGGTCGATTCCCCCTGCGATAAATCCGGTCAGGTTCGGGGATGCGAAAGCAATAGACAGGCGAAGCCAAGGGCTGTCCGCCCATCGGCCCCGACGCGACACCCGCTCCCGGCACGCGTAGTGGTGGCCGGGGCCTTCACCCGGGCCTGACGCCGGCGCCCGTCTTTTCCCGGCATCTCCACCCGGCGTCAAAACCCGGACGGGCTATAATTCCGAGTCTTTGCTCGAACGCCCCCGAGGCCCTGCCGATGCCCGCCGTCCTGCCCTCCGCCACGGACCGCTCCACCGCGTCTCCCGCCATCGTCGATGGCGAGTACACCCTCGACCACAAGTACACCCGTACTGAAGGTCGCATCTACCTGTCGGGCGTGCAGGCCCTGGTGCGCCTGCCGCTGATGCAGCAGATGCGCGACCGCGCTGCCGCACTCAACACCGCTGGCTTCATCTCGGGCTACCGCGGCTCGCCGCTGGGCGGCTTCGACCTCGAGCTGTGGAAGGCGCGCAAGCACCTCGCGGCCTCAGGCATCCAGTTCCAGCCGGGCATCAACGAGGACCTCGGCGCGACGATGGTCTGGGGCAGCCAGCAGACCAACCTGTGGCCGGGCGCCAAGTACGACGGCGTGTTCGGCATGTGGTACGGCAAGGGCCCGGGCGTCGACCGCTGCGGCGACGTGTTCAAGCACGGCAATGCCGCCGGCACGAACAAAAACGGTGGCGTGCTGGTGCTGGCCGCCGACGACCACGCCTGCCGCAGCTCGACGCTGCCGCACGGCTCGGAAGGCGAATTCGTCAGCGCGATGATGCCGGTGCTGAACCCGGCCGGCGTGCAGGACATCCTCGACATGGGCCTGCTCGGCTGGGCCATGAGCCGCTACACGGGCCGCTGGGTGGGCTTCAAGACGATCGCCGAGACCGTCGAATCGTCGGCGTCGGTCAACGTCAATCCGCACCAGCTCGACATCGTCATCCCGACCGACCTCGAGCTGCCGCCGGGCGGCCTCAACATCCGCTGGCCGGACCCGCCGCTCGACCAGGAAATGCGCCTGCACCAGTACGCGGTGAAGGCCGCGCACGCCTTCGCTCGCGCCAACAAGCTCGACAAGATCATCTACGACTCGCCGCGCGCGCGGCTGGGCATCGTCACCACCGGCAAGAGCTACCTCGACGTGCTGCAGGCGCTCGAGTACCTCGGCATCGACCACAAGGACGCCGAGGCCATCGGCATCCGCGTCTACAAGGTCGGCATGACCTGGCCGCTGGAGCCGCAGGGCCTCCGCAACTTCGCCCGCGGCCTCGAGGACATCGTGGTCGTCGAGGAGAAGCACGCCTTCATCGAAGCGCAGATGAAGGAGCAGTTCTACAACTTCGACGGCCAACGCCCGTCGATCGTCGGCAAGTACGACGAGTCTGGTGATTGGATCCTGCCGAGCACCAGCGAGCTCACGCCGGCGCGCATCGCCCGCGTGATCGCCAAGCGCCTGAACCGCTTCTTCAATTCGGAAGCCATCACCGCACGCCTGAAGTGGATCGCCGAGAAGGAGCAGGAGCTCGCGCTGCCGCGCCCGCTGTTCCCGCGCGTGCCGACCTACTGCTCGGGCTGCCCGCACAACACCAGCACGCAGGTGCCGGAGGGCCACCGCGCGCTCGGCGGCATCGGCTGCCACTACATGGTCACGTGGATGGACCGCCGCACCGACACCTTCACCCAGATGGGCGGTGAAGGCGCGACGTGGTGTGGCCAGGCGCCCTTCGTGGAAACGCCGCACGTCTTCCAGAACCTCGGCGACGGCACCTACTTCCACTCGGGCTCGCTGGCGATCCGCCAGGCGGTGTCGGCCAAGGTCAACATCACCTACAAGATCCTCTACAACGACGCGGTCGCCATGACCGGCGGCCAGCCGGTGGACGGCACGCTCACCGTGCCGGACATCGCGCGGCAGATGCGCGCCGAGGGCATCCAGACGATCGTCGTGGTGTCCGATGACATCGAGAAGTGGAGCGATCCGTCGATCTTCCCGGACGGCGTGCAGTTCTACGACCGCGCCGAGCTCGACGACGTGCACAAGAAGCTGTCGGAAGTGAAGGGCGCTTCGATCCTGATCTACGACCAGACCTGCGCGGCCGAGAAGCGTCGCCGCCGCAAGCGCAAGCTGATGGTCGACCCGCCGAAGCGCGTGGTCATCAACTCGCTGGTCTGCGAAGGCTGCGGCGACTGCTCGGTGAAGTCGGCCTGCGTCTCGGTGCTGCCGAAGGAAACCGAATTCGGCCGCAAGCGCGAGATCGACCAGAGCGGCTGCAACAAGGACTTCAGCTGCGTGCGTGGCTTCTGCCCAAGCTTCGTCTCGGTGGTGGACGCCCCGCTGCGCAAGAAGAAGCCGAAGGCCAAGATCGACTTCAGCGCCCTGCCGATGCCGAACGTGCGCTCCAGCCTCGAGCAGCCTTGGAACATCCTGCTCACCGGCGTGGGCGGCACCGGCGTGGTCACCATCGGCGCCCTGCTCGGCATGGCCGCGCACCTCGAAGGCAAGGGCACCTCGGTGCTCGACCAGACCGGCCTCGCGCAGAAGGGCGGCGCCGTCACCACCCACATCCGCATCGGCAAGAACCCGGCCGAGCTGCACGCCGTGCGCATCGCCGCGGGCGAGGCCGACCTCGTGCTCGGCTGCGACATGGTGGTGGTGAACGACTACTGGTCGCTGTCGAAGATCCGCGCCGACCGCACCGAAGTCGTGCTGAACACCTACGAGGCGATGCCGTCCTCGTTCCTTAAAGCACCCGACCTGCAGTTCCCGGCCGAGGCGATCATCGAGACGGTGCGCAAGAGCCTCGGTGGCCGCGCGCCGTTCACGGTGGAGGCGAACAAGCTCGCCACCGCGCTCTGCGGCGACGCCATCGCCACCAACCTGTTCATGCTCGGCTACGCCTGGCAGCTGGGCCTGGTGCCGGTCACGTTCGAGTCGCTGATGCGCGCGGTCGAACTGAACGGCGCGGCAGTCGAGATGAACAAGCAGGCCTTCGGCTGGGGCCGCCTGGCCGCCATCGACATCGACAAGGTGGTCGAGGCCGCCGATGCCGCGCCCGCGCAGCGCAGCGGCACCGCCGACGCGCTCGACGACGAGACGCTCTCGCTCTCGCTCGACGAGACCGTCGCCCGCCGCGTCGCCTTCCTCACCGACTACCAGAACGCCGCCTACGCCAAGCGCTACAGCGACCTCGTCGCCGAGGTGCGCGCCGCCGAAGCCGCGAAGGTGCCGAGCAAGGACGCGCTGTCGAATGCCGTCGCCCGCTACGCCTTCAAGCTGATGGCCTACAAGGACGAGTACGAAGTGGCGCGCCTGTACACCTCGGGCGAGTTCGAGGCACGGCTGAAGGAGCAGTTCGAGGACGGCGGTTCGCTGCGCTTCCACCTCGCGCCGCCGCTGCTCTCGAAGAAGGACGCCGACGGGCACCTGGTGAAGAGCGAGTACGGCCCGTGGATCTTCAGTGCCTTCAAGGTGCTGAAGCACCTGAAGTTCCTTCGCGGCACCGCTCTCGACCCGGTGGGCCACACGGAAGAGCGCAAGATGGAACGCCGCCTGCGCGACGAGTACGTGCAGACGATCCGCGAACTGCTGCCGAAGCTGTCGGCGGAGAACCACGCACTCGCGGTCGAGATCGCCGAGGTGCCGGAGCAGATCCGCGGCTTCGGCCACGTCAAGGAGCGCCGCGTCGAGAAGGCGGAGAAGCTGCGCAGCGAACTGCTGCGTCGCTGGGCCAAGCCGGGCATCGCCGCGACGGTGACGACGGCCTGAGGCCTCGCGCTCCGCAACAAACGAAACGCCGCCTCAGGGCGGCGTTTCGTTGTTGGTCATGGACTCAAGGTTGGTCGATGCGACAGCCCATCGTCGACGGATCGGTCGGGCAGGGAATCCACGCCTCCCGCAATCGAGGCAACCAGCCGTCACCCACCATGGCATCGATCGCACGGTCCAATGCCTCCGCCTTCTCTGCATCGAGATGGCGGCCCACCATGACGCGCGACGGCTCGTCGGAAAAAATGAAGACCTGCTTCAGCGGGACGCGTCCCGAAGTATCGGCCTGGTAGTTCAAGGCACTCAGCTCATCGATGAAGAGGCCATCGAGGCGGTCGCTCTCCAGCATTTGCCAGCCGCTCTTCGGTTCAAGGATGGGACGCAGTCGCGCGGCGAACGCCGGATCGCGCGCGAGGGCCACATACTCGGGCCCGTAATTGGCGCCGGCCTGGATCCCGATCCTGAGCTCCGTTGCGGCGAGCGCGGAGAGATCACCGACGTCGACCGTCGCGACCAGCTCGGCGCGAAGCAAGAGCACGTTGCGCGTGGCGTTGATCGGCCGGGTGAATCGGGCGAACCGATCGCGTTCCGGGCTCTGCACGGCACCTGCGATCAGGTCGACTCTGCCGGCCCTCATTTCCGCAACGCCGCGCGCCCAGTTCATTTCCCGGAAGCGCATTTCGCACCCGGTACGGCGCCCCAACTCGGCGAGCAGCTCCGCGAGATAGCCCGTCGGTGGCTGCCCCTCACGGGCGACCCAGTAAGGAGGCAGGGGATTCCAGCGCGTGGTCAGGACGCAAGGATCGCGCGGCCCCGACTCGGCAGAAGCCGGGGCGCTCGCGCAAAGCGCGGCCAGCAGGACGAACAGAAGGCGCATACCGGTCCAACAAAACTCCACGCGCAACCGTAGCACTTCGCAATGCCAGAATCTCGCTCAGAACAGCGCGATTCCGGCTTTCCACACGGTGTTCTATCTCAGGGGCTAGCGCGGCTGAAGCTCGCCACCGTCGGCACCTGCTTCCACGCAGCCCAAGGTCACCGGGTCCGTCGGGCAACCGATGTAGCGCTCGCGCAAGCGCGGCAACCACCCGTCCGCCACGGTTTCGGCAAGCACCGCATCGAAGCGCTCGGCAAACGCCGCATCGACGCTGCGACGGCTCAACCCGATCAACGCGTGCGCCTCGGCCACCGTCAACACGGCGCGCACCTCGCTCGCCTCCGGCTGCATGGGCAGGCCCACCATGCGCGCAAGCACATCGTCGGAAATCAGGCCATCGAGACGGCCGGTGGCCAGCATCTGCCAGGCGGTGCGCTGGTTCGGTACGAAGTACAGACGGGCGCGGAATGCCGGGTCGTCTTTCAGGGCGACAAACGCGGGCCCGTAGGCCGCCGAGGATTCGACGCCGATGGTCAGCGACGTCGAGCGCAGGTCAGCGAGCGTCCGCAGCGCGGGATTGCGTTGCCGCGCCGCCCCCGACAGATAGAGCAGGTTGGGCGAGAAGTTGATGCTGCGGGTGAATCGCGCGAACACGTCGCGCTCGGGCGTGCGCATCATGCCCGGCATGATGTCCAGGCGGCCGGCTTCCAGCTCGACGAGCGCGCGCGGCCAACGCATGTCGACCAGACGGGCCTCGCATCCCATCCGGCGCAGGACCTCGACCACGAGGTCGGCGGAGTAGCCCCCTTGGCGTCCATCCGGAAGCCGCAGGTTGTAGGGGGGCTCCGACGGCTCCCAGCGCACCGTCCGGATGCAGGCTTCACGTGCCGGCAGGGCGGTGGCCACGGCCGATGCGGCGAGCAGACAGAGGATCAGGGAGCGGCGCATGGGCTGGAGCATAACTCGGCGCACATCCCTCGCTCAGGGCGGAGACGGTGACGTTTCCACGGCATCGGCCTGGCATCCCAAGGTCAACGGGTCCGTCGGACAGGGCACGTAGCGCTCGCGCATTCGCAGCAGCGAGCCGTCGGCGATCATCGATTCGATGGCGGCGTCGAAGCGCGCGACGAAGGCCTCGTCATGGTGACGTCGGCTGAAGGCGATGCGTGCCGGCACCGACGACAGCATCAGGACCGCTCGGGGCTGGTCGCCGACGGGACGCAGCGGCATGCCGGCGACCAAGGCCGAGGCCTGGTCGGAGATCACGCCATCAACGCGCCCGCTCTCGAGCATGAGCCAGGCCCGCGCGCGGTCGGGCACCGGATGCAGGCGCGCGGCGAAGCGCGGGTCAACGAGCAGAGCCGCGTACTCGGCGCTGTAGTAGGCGCCGGTCTCGATGGCGATCTTGAGGTCGGTGTCGCGCAGGTCGGCCAAGCGCAACAGGGTGGCCCGTCGAGCCGCCGCGGCGGTCAGGAAGAGCAGGTTGGGCGAGAGATTGATGCCGCGCGAGAACAGGGCGTAGCGGCTGCGTTCCCGGTTGAACAACATGCCCGGCATCAGGTCGAGCTGCCCGTCCTCGAGTTCCTTCAGGCCGCGCGCCCAAGGCCGGGCGACCAGGGTCGAGGTACAGCCCATCCGGGCGAGCGCTTCCTGCGCCACATCGGTGTAGTAGCCCGCACGTTCACCGTCCGGGCGCACCACGCCATACGGCGGCTGGAGCTCCCAGCGCACCGTCTTGCTGCAAGTGCCGGCGAACGCGGGAGCCGCGAGGAGCAGCATCGCGGCGACAGCGCTCGCGAGGCCCTTCGCGATGTTCGTCCAACCGTCCGGCAACCCCGGCCCCCTCTTGTCGACGTGGCGCGCCCGTTCCAGCGCGCGCCGCGATTGTCGCACTCAGGTGAGGGTGAATCGCCCGACCGCGTCACGCAATTCCACCGCCTGCTGCTCCATCGACGCCGCGGCCGCACTGGCCTCTTCGACGAGGGCGGCGTTCTGCTGCGTGGCGCCATCCATCGCGACGATGGTCTGGTTCACCTGGTCGATGCCGCGTGCCTGCTCGATCGTGGCCGCGCTGATCTCGGCCATGATGTCGGTGACCTGGCGAACGGAGCGCACGACGATCTCCATCGTCTCGCCGGCGCGGTGCGCGAGCTTTGCGCCCTCGGTGGCTTCGGCCACCGATTCGCCGATCAGGCCGTGGATCTCCTTCGCGGCTGCCGTGGCGCGCTGGGCCAAGGCCCGCACCTCGCTGGCGACGACGGCGAAGCCGCGGCCCTGCTCGCCGGCGCGCGCGGCTTCGACCGCCGCGTTGAGCGCGAGGATGTTGGTCTGGAAGGCGATGCCGTCGATGGTGGTGACGATCTCACCGACCCGGCGCGAGGTGCCGTCGATGCGGTCCATGGTGCGAACCACGTCGGACACCACGCCACCCGCTTCCCCGGCCACTTTGGCCGCATCGGCCGAGAGGCGGTTGGCGGTCTGCGCGGCGTCGGCGTTCTGCTTCACCGTGGAAGTGAGTTCCTCCATCGACGCCGCCGTCTCTTCGAGATTGGCGGCCTGCTGCTCCGTGCGCGCCGAGAGGTCGGCGTTGCCCTGCGCGATCTCGCCTGCGGCGGTGTTGATCTGGTCGGCCGACTGGCGGATCTCGACCATCAGGCCCTGCAGCGTTTCGACCGTTCGGTTGGCGTCGTCGCGCATCTCGGCGAACACACCGGACAGCGGTGCATCGGAGCGGTGCGTGAGATCGCCTTCGCCCAGGGCGTGCAGCACGCTCTTCACTTCCGCGAGGCCTTCGATCGTTCGTTCCAGCAGCGTGTTGAGGCTGCCTGCGAGCTCGCGGAAGAAGCCTTCCTTGTCGTCGAGGCCGATGCGCCGGGAGAAATCGCCCTCGGCAGCGGCGGAAACGATGCCACCGACCTCGCGCTGCATCGCCAGTTCCGCGGTGCAGTCGTCCCAGTCGACGGTCGTGCCCATGCGCTGGCCCTCGCCATCGAAGATCGGCGTGGCGACGAGGCGGAAGTCGTGGCCACCGACGCGGATCTGCGCGCGGTGCACGCCACGCAGGTTGGCGAGGAGGGTCGACTGGTGCTCGGGACGCACGTGGAACTGGTCGATGCTCTCGCCGACAAGGCGTTCGGCGGAGAAGCTCGGGAACACGGTGCGCAGGGCCGACTCCGCGTCCTTGAGCACGCGGACCACGGCGCGGTTCACGAACACGATCCTCCGGTTCTCGTCGGCGATCATCGTGGCGCTCGAGGCGCTGTCGAGCGCATGGCGCAATCGGAGGTTTTCCGCCGCTTCGGTGCGCTCGTGCTCGATCTGCGTGCGCAGCTGGTCGCGCATGTGGGCCAAGCGCGACATCAGGCTGGTGGAATCGCCGGGCGCCACCGGGATGGCGACGGTGAGCTTGCCCGCGGCGATCTCGCTGGCCGCCCCGGCGGCGATGGCTGGGTCGCCGCCGACGGTGCGCAGCAGCACGCGCGTCGTCCACCACACGAGGGTGGCGAGCACGAGCAGTCCACCGATGAGCAGCCCGCCGATCTGCCGCGTCGCGCTCTGCCGGGCGACGGTTGCCGCGTCGGAGGCCGCGGTAGCGGCCCCTTCGATGGCGCCGCTGGTGGCCTCCATGCTGGTGGCGAGCTCGTCGTAGGCGGTATCGAAGCCGGCGAGGTCAGGGGCGGCATTGCCACCCTCCACCTCCACCATCAGGCTTTGCGCCGCCGCGACGTAGCCATCCAAGGCCGGCCGCACCGCCGCCACCGCGCCCGCGGTCGCGGTGTCGAGCGGCAGGGTGGCGTTCTCGTCGACCACGCGCTGGAACCAGGCCACATGCTCGTCGAGTCCGGCGCGCGCGCCGGCGAGCTTGTCCTCGTTGCCGAGGGCCCGGGCATGGAGGGCCTCGTAGAGGTCGGCCTTGATAGCGTCGTGCATCATGTCGGCCTCGAGTTGGTTGCGCAGGGCCTGCGTGTTGACGGCCTGTGCATCGACGAGGTCACCGAGGTGCGTCTGTACGCGGAGGCTCACGAGGCCCACGACCAGTGCACCGAGGATGCCGCTGACGCCGAGCAGCAGGAGCCGCCCGCGGAAGTTCAATCGAAGGGACATGGCGGCCTCACCAACGGATCGACAGGCCGGTGGTCAGGCCGAGGTCGGGTGTGCGGTTGTTCAGCCCCACCGATCCGGCGAAGTCCCATTGCGTGTTGTTGTTGATGAGGTAGGCGCCGCCGAGGTCGAGCGCGGCCTGCGTGCCGCCGTCGCTGCTGCTCGCGATCTGCGGCATCGCCAACTCGGCGAAGGTGCGGAAGCGGTCGGTCCAGCCCTTGCCGACGACGATGCCGAAGATGCCGGCGGCGTAGCGGCCGTCATCGCCGTTGTCGTAGATCACGCCGGGCATCACGCCGAGGCTCATGTCGTTCGGCAACTCCCACTCCGCCACCAGGCGCAGGGAGGGCCGGGCGCCGTCGCCGCGGAAGGCGCTGGAGCCGGTGTCGAGGTCGACGTGCATCAGCCAGGCCATCGACGGCCCGCCGTTCTCGCCGCTGCCGGGCACGTGGTACTTCAGGCCCACCGCGAGGTCGGCGACGCCGTCCTCGTCCACGCGCAGGCCCGGGCCGCGCAGCTCGGCATCGATGAAGCCATCGGTCTCGAAGCGCAGTTCCCAGTGCTCGGCGAAGCCGTAGCGCAACAGCGTCGGGGTGGAGAACGCGCTCGCCTCGAAGGCACCGTCCTCGTCTTCTTCCCAAGCGACGCTGGTTTCGATCTGCCATCGGCCGAGACCGACGGTCTGGCTCGACTCGACGAAGTCCGGGCGATCCGTGGCGATCGGGTCGTCCGCCCAGGCCGGACTGGCCGCCACGCCCATGGACAAGATCAGTGCAATCGATTTGCGCTTCATCGCTCCGCTCCCTGTGCTGGTGTCGCCGGCTCCCGCGGCGCGGGAGTGAAGAACCAGGTCCGTCGGGCAGGCCGCGCAAGGCGCGTTGCGATGACGGGCGGACCCTGAAATCAGGATCAGGGGGGGGGTGAAGACGTGAAGAGCATCACACAAAAACGCCGGCCCGTGCAGGGGCCGGCGTCACGCGGCTTGGGCGAGGTCAGAAGAGTTCGATCTCACCTTCCGACATGTTGTTCTGGGTCACCGGCTTGTGGGGTTGGCGTTCCCACTCGCCGCGGAATTCCTTGATGCGCGACGACAGGCGGCGCAGGGCGGCCAGCAGCTCCTGCTCGTTGCCTTCGCCGGCCTTGTTCAGCAGCTCCTGCATGCCCATCGCTTCGCGGTTGATGGCGGCGAGGCGTTCCATATGGGTGAGCGCCGAGCCCATCGCCTGCGTGGCGATGTCCTCGAACTGCAGCGAACGCACGGCGTCGCCAACGTGCTGTTCCATCGCCGAGTTGGCGCTCTGGATCTCGCGCATGCCGTCGCTCAGCGTGCGCTGGATCTGGTCGACCTGGCGCAGCATGTTGGCCGACTCATCCTTCGCACCGCGCGAGCGGTCGAGGTCGCGGCTGGCCATGGTGCTGACCGTCTCGCGGACCTTGTGGATGGCCTCCTTCGAGTTGTAGGCCAGCTTGCGGATCTGTTCGTTGAAGGCCGTGCTGCGCTCGGAGAGGTTTCGCACCTCGTCGGCCACCACGGCGAAGCCGCGGCCCGCCTCGCCGGCGCGTGCGGCTTCGATCGCGGCATTGAGCGCGAGCAGGTTGGTCTGGTCGGCGATCGACTTCACGTCCTCGAGCAGGGCGAAGATGCCGTCGAGATGCTGGGCCATCAGGTCGATCTGGTTGACGGTGGCGGAACTCTGGCCGCTCACCTCTTCCAGCGCCTCGACGAGGCCGCTCATCTGCGACGCCGCCTGGTGGGCGAAGCGCTGCACGTCGACGCCGCCACCATCGCTGCGGTCGACGATGCGGGACACGGCGCTGGCCTGCTCCTTCGAGCGGCGCATCATCGCGTCGAAGCTGATGCCGAGCTTGGCGACCGCTTCGCGGATCAGTTCGCGCGTGCGGTTCACTTCGCCGCGCGTGCCTTCGATCTCGTTGGAGACGAAGCTGCGCAGCTCGCCGAGCAGGGCGCGCTCCTCGGCGATCATGCGCGAGGCGTTCTTGCTCCGACCGCCGGTGGCGGCGAGCACGCCGACGCCGACGCCCCACGCGAGCATGGTGACGAGGAGCAGGGCCCATTCGATCGCCGGTGCGACCCCCATGGCTTTCGCCACCATGAGGATCAGGGACAGGACGAGCGGCGCGGCGGTGAATTTCAGCAGGCGCTGGATCATGGCGGATTCCTTCAATCTCCCCGCTGGTATCGGCGCTTGCGGGGTGTTCTTTAGAGTCCTCCTGAAGCCAGGAGGGGGCCTTCCACCCCCTGCAAGTCCCGTGCCTCAGGCGTTCCGCGCCAGCTCCAGCAGGCGTCCAGCGACCTTGTCCAGCGGCAACACTTCGTCGGCGGCACCCAGCCGGAAGGCCGTGCCCGGCATGCCCCAGACCACGCTGGTGGCCTCGTCCTGCACCAGGGTGCGGATGCCGGCCTGGCGTAGCGTCAACAATTCGCGGCTGCCATCGTCACCCATGCCGGTGAGCAGAGCCGCCACGCAGTTGGTACCGGCCGCCTTCAGCACGGAGTTGAACATCACGCCCACCGAGGGCTTGTGGCGGTTCACGGGTTCGGTGTCGATGACACGGCAGCGCCAGCGGGCGCCGTCGCGCACCACTTCGAGGTGCTTGCCACCGGGCGCAACGTACGCGTGGCCGGCGAGGATCGGCGCACCATCCTCGGCCTGCATCACCACCATCGCCGAATGCTTGTTGAGGCGCTCAGCGAAGGGCCGGCTGAATTCGGCCGGGATGTGCTGGGTGATGACGGTGGCCGGCGCGTCGGCCGGCATCATCTCGAGCACCACGCGCAGGGCTTCGGTGCCGCCGGCGGAGGCGCCGATGGCAATGAGCTTGTCGGTGGTGCGGAAGGCCATGGCCGTCGCCGGGGCGTGCGACACGGGCTTGTCCACCGGCCGCGCGGGAAGGCTGATGATCTTGGCCTTCGCCGCCATCTTCACCTTCTCGCAGAGGATCGGGCCGTAGGCCGTCAGCCCCTTCGCCACGTCGAGCTTGGGCTTGGTGACGAAATCGATGGCGCCGAGCTCCAGCGCCTTCAGCGTGACGTCGGCACCGGCCTCGGTGAGGCTCGAGACCATCACCACCGGCAGCGGATGCAGGCGCATCAGGTTGGCGAGGAATTGCAGGCCGTCCATGCGCGGCATTTCGACGTCGAGCGTCAGCACGTCGGGCTTCAGCTGCTTGATCTTGTCGCGCGCGATGATCGGGTCCGGCGCCGCGCCGATGACTTCGATCTCGGGATCCTTCGACAGGATCTCGGTGAGCAGCTGCCGCACGAGGGCGGAGTCGTCGATGATCAGGACCTTGATGGGCATCAGAACAGCTCCACGGAGCCAGCGATCGGCGCTTGCCGCAACCGCTCCTTGTAGGCGACTTCCTCGGCGGCCACGGCGTCGTCGTGTGCGTGCGGCAACAACTTCACCATGGCCTTCCCGGTCGTCGGGAAATAACAGATCTTGCGGGGATGGATGCCGCCGAGGTCCTTGGCGACGACATTGATCTTCTCGTCGCGAAGGAACTCGGAGACGAACTGGGCGTTGCGCGTGCCGACCGGCGTCGAGGTGAAGCTCTTGAGCACGTTCCCGCCGCCGAACACCTTGCACTCGAAGCGCTCGCGGCGAGCGCCGGCCTTGATGAGCTCGTTGATCAACAGCTCCATCGCATGCAGCCCGTAACGGGCGGGCGCGCCGTCGCTGGTGTCGCCGTCGGGCAGCATGAAGTGGTTGATGCCGCCGAGGTGGGTGAACGGGTCGCGGATGCACGCCGCCACGCAGCTGCCGAGCACCGTCATCAATCCGACCGGCTGGTCGGTCACGAAGAACTCGGCGGGCAGGATCTTGATGACATCGGCGCCGAGCTGCGCATCCCTGTAGACCAGCGGCGAGGCGCGCGAGCGTGCCGAGGCATCCGCATCGAGCGCGCGGGCGGCGCGGATCTTCACCTGCCGGCCCCGCCGGCGGCCGAGGCACGGCGGTACAGTGAGCGGCCGCAGGTGGCGACGATGTCGCTGGCGTGCATGTAGTTCTCGGAGTGCCCGGTGTAGAGCAGGCTCTCGGCACCCATCTTCAGGACGATCTTCGACAGGATCTCGCGCTGCATCGGCTTGTCGAAGTAGATCATCACGTTGCGGCAGAACACCGCGGCGAACTCCGGGCTGCGCGGATAGCTCGCGTCGAGGAGGTTGAGCGTCTGGAACTCGACGAGTTCGCGCAAAGCGGGCTTCACACGAACGAGGCCATCGTTGCCACCGGTGCCACGCAAGAAGAACTTCTTTTTGCGCTCCTCGGACAGGCCGGCGATGCGCTCGAAGGGGTAGACGCCGCGCGAGCCGGTCTCAAGCACCTGAGTGTCGACGTCGGTGGCCCAGAGCCGCACCGGCGGCTTCAGCGTGCCCCAGACCTCGCAGGCGGTGATGAGGATGGAATACGGCTCCTCGCCGGTGGAGGCGGCGCAGCACCACAGATCGACGTGGCCGCCCTTCGCCTTCAACTTGCCGAGCTGCTCGGCGAGGATCTCGAAGTGGTGGCCCTCGCGGAAGAAGCTGGTGAGGTTGGTGGTCAGCGCGTTGGTGAACTGCTGCCACTCCTCGTCGTCCTGCGGTTGCCGCTGCAGGTGGGCGAGGTACTCCTCGAAGCTCGACAGGCCGAGCGTGCGCAACCGCCGGGTCAGGCGGCTGTAGACCATGTCGCGCTTGCTGTCGGTGAGCGCGATGCCCACCCGCTTGCGGATCAGGTCGCAGACGACCTTGAAATCGCGGTCGGTGTACTCGAAGTCCCTGGGCCCTGTCCCGATGGCAGCCATGGCTCAGGCCTCGCCATCGCCCGCGAGCCGGAAGCGCGCGACCAGTTGCACCAGCGTGGCCGCCTGGTCCTCCATGGAGTGGGCGGCGGCCGTGGCCTCCTCGACGAGCGCGGCGTTCTGCTGCGTGGCCTCGTCGATGTGCGTGATGGTCTGGTTGACCTGCTCGATGCCCTGGCTCTGCTCGATCGACGCCGCCGAGATCTCGCCGATCAGGTCGGTGACGCGCCGCACCGAGCCGACCACCTCGTGCATGGTCTGTCCCGCCTGGCCGGCCAGCTTGGCGCCGGTGCCGATGCGGGCGTTCGATTCCTCGATGATGCCGCGGATCTGCTTGCTGGCGTCCGCGGTGCGCTGCGCGAGGCTGCGCACTTCCGATGCGACCACCGCGAAGCCACGGCCCGCTTCGCCGGCACGCGCGGCTTCCACCGCGGCGTTGATAGCGAGGATGTTGGTCTGGAAGGCGATGCTGTTGATGGTGCCGATGATGTCGCCAATCTTCTTCGAGCTGGCCTGGATCTGCGCCATGGTCTGCACCACGTCATCGACCAGCTTGCCGCCGTCGACGGCCACCTGGGCGGCACCGCCGGAGAGCGTCGTCGCCTGCTTCGCCGACTCGGCGTTCTGCTTCACCGTCGCGGTCAGCTCTTCCATCGACGAGGCGGTTTCCTCGAGGCTGGCGGCCTGCTGCTCGGTGCGGCTGGAGAGGTCCTGGTTGCCCGCGGCGATCTCGCTCGAGGCCGTGGTGATCGACTCGGCCGCGTCGCGGATGGCGGCGATGACCTCGGAAAGACGCTCGGCGCTGCTGTTGGCGTCGTCGCGCATCTGCGCGAATACGCCGCGCAGCTCGGCGGTGGAGCGCTGCGCGAGATCGCCCTCGGCCAGCGCCGCCAAGACGACCTGCACTTCGGCCACGCCGGCGCGGGTCGCGCCGAGCAGCTCGTTGATCGAGGCCGCGAGGTCGCGCAGGAAGCCCTGCTTGCCTTCCAGCGACAGCGCGCCGGAAAGGTCGCCGGCCGCCGCCGCGGAGACGATCGACTGCACCTCACGCTGGGTGGCCAGCTCGGCCGTGCGCTCTGTCCAGGTCACGACGCTGCCGCGGTAGCTGCCGTCGTCGTCGAACCACGGGCTCAACTCGAGCAGGAAGGTGCGGCCGCCGTAGGCACGCTCGACCTCGAAGGCCTGCACCGGCGGCGTGGCCATCGGGTAGAGGGTGCCGAAATGGAACCCCACCATCGCCTCGGCGCTGAAGCCCTTCGCGACGCTGGCGATCGCGGCCTCGGCATCGGTGAACAGCGTGCGCATCGCGCGGTTGGCGTAGCTGATCACGTGGTCGCGGTCAGTCATCATCACCGCGCTGGACGCGGCGTCCAGGGCATTCGCAATTGCCGAGGTCTCGTCGGCGAGGCGCTTCACCTCGGCCGCGGCGCGACGCTCGACTTCCTGCCGCTTGCGCAGCTTGTTGATCATGTCGCTGAGCGCGCGGTTCAGCGCACCGATCTCGGCGCGCGCTTCGGCGTCGGGCTGCGCGTCGAGGTCGCCGGCGGCGACGGCGTTGGCGAAGCCAACGGCTCGGTTCAGCGGCTGCGCCACCAGCAGTCGGGACAACCACACGACCGCCGCGCCGATCACGAGGGCGCCGATCAGGGAGAACAGCAGGATGCGCCGGCCGAGGGCGCGGGCCTGCGCTTGCACGGCTTTCTCCGGCACCTGCGCCATCAGGCGCCAGCCGAAGGGCTCGAAGGTGCGCAAAGCCACGAGATGCGCCTCGTTGACCGCGGGCTGGGTCGGTTCGGCCCACACCGGCAGGTCGGCGACGTGGCTGCCGTCTGGATTCTCCAATGCCTCGGCAATGCTGGCGGCGGCCGGATCGGCTTCCTCGCCACGCAGCGCCGTGTCGTAGAGCATCGGATGGACGACGAAGCGCGAGTCGCCATCGCGGGTCTGCACCACGACGAGGCGACCGCCGTCGCCGAGGTCGAGCTCGGCCAGCTTCTCATTGAGGGCGGTCAGAGCCGCCTCGTAGCCGATGCCCACCATGACCGCACCGACGACGCCACCATCGTCGTCCGTCGTGCCGCTGGCGGAGAAGATCGGCTCGTAATGGGTGATGTAGTCGGTGCCGTAAATGCGCTCCGCCGAGGTGAGCGGTTCGCCAGCCATCAGCTTCGCGTAGGCCGGATGCTCCCGCGACATGGTCGCGCCGAGCGGGCGGCTGCCCATGTCGTCCAGCAGCGAGGAAGTGATCTGCTTCAAGTCTTCGCCGTCGAGCACGAAGATCACGGCGGCGGCCTCGGTATTCGTCGTGAAGTCGTCGACCAGCACAGTGTCGCCATTGATCAGGCGATCATCCATGCGCAGTGCCGGGGCGTCGCCCTCACCGGCCGGGATGCGCTCGTCGGGGCTGCGGACGATGATCGTCTGCGGCAGCGTTCCGAGGAAGGCGCCGTACATGCGCAGCACGTCCTCGTCCAGCCCTTGGCGGTAGACCTCGAGGGTGGCCATCACCGCGTCGGTGGAAGAAGCCAGGCCCTGCTCCGCCTTTTCGTTCAACGCCGAGGCGCTGCTGCGCGAGACGATCTGCGCGATCAGTCCGAGGATCAGCACGACGACGATGGCGGCGACGATGCTCAGGCGCCCACCGACGCTCCATTCGCGACCATCGCTGGTGCGGAACATCGCGAGGCTGCGCCTCGCCGCAACGCCTGCCATGCGCACCGGCGGTAGCGCTCGTAAGCGCCCCCAGGCCGCGGTAACCGGGCCGATCAACTTCGCGAGCGCCGGATGGCGGAGCACGCCACCGAGGCCCGATCCGATGCGCCGCAGGAGGCCAAGGGCCCGCTGCGCCACGTGCTTCAGCCCCTGCTGCGCCATGCGGTTCTCCTCGGGTGCTGGATCAGGCGGCCACCGGCGTGGAGCCGGTGATGTCGGCACTCAGGATCAGGGCCTCGATGTCGAGCAGGATGAGCATGCGCTCGCCAACGGTCGCGATGCCGGAGATGTAGCGCGTGTCGATGATCCCGCCGAACTCCGGCGTGGGGCGGATGTCGACCGGTTCGACGCGGACGACGTCGGAGACGCCGTCGACGACCGCGGCGATCACCTTGCCCTTGAGGTTGAGCACGATCATCACGGTGAATTCGTCGTAGGTCGCGCTGCCGAGCTTGAACTTCAGCCGCAGGTCCACCACCGGGACGATGACGCCGCGGAGGTTGATCACACCCTTGATGTATTCGGGCGCTTCGGGGACGCGGGTGACGGTGTCGTAGCCCCGGATCTCCTGCACCGAGAGGATGTCGACGCCGTACTCCTCGGGCCCGAGCTTGAAGGCGAGGAACTCGTGCGAGACATCGTTGCTGTTCGTGCTCATGGGCGGAACCCTCGGGAAGACGTGGAGATCATGCGTCGTCGCGGAACGACGATCCGTGCGCTGCGGCCGATTCCTCGCGCAGCGTGAAGCGGGCGGTGAGCTCGGCCAGGGCGGCGGCCTGGTCGGCCATCGACTTGGCCGCGGCGGTGGCTTCCTCCACCAGTGCGGCGTTTTGTTGCGTCGCGGAATCCATCTGCGTGATGGTCTGGCTGACCTGGCCGATGCCGGTGGCCTGCTCGACCGAGGCCTCGGCGATGAGCTGCATCAGGCCATTGACGCGGCGGATCGCCGCCTCGGTGTCCTGCATGGTGCGGCCGGCAGCGTTCACCACCGTCGAGCCCTCGCCGACGCGCTGGTTCGACTTCTGGATCAGCATCTTGATCTCGCGGGCCGAGGCAGCGGAACGCTGCGCCAGTGCGCGCACTTCCGACGCCACCACGGCGAAGCCGCGGCCCTGCTCGCCGGCACGCGCAGCCTCCACCGCCGCGTTGAGCGCGAGGATGTTGGTCTGGAAGGCGATGCCGTCGATGGTGGTGATGATGCTTTCGATCTGGCGCGCACCGTCGGCGATGCCCTGCATCGACTGGACGACCTGCTCGATCTCTTTTGCGCCGCGACCCGAGATGTCGGCCGCCTGGGCCGCGACCTCGCGGCCGCTGCGGGCCGAATCGGCGTTCTCGCGAACGCTGGCGGTGAGCTCCTCGACCGAGGCCGCGGTTTCCTCGAGGTTGGCCGCCTGCTGTTCCGTGCGGACGGAGAGGTCCTGGTTGCCCGCCGCGATTTCGCTGGACGCGGTGTGGATCTGCTCGACGGCGACCTTGATCTGGGAGAGGACATCCTCGAGCGCATCGGCGGTGGCGTTGGCGTCGTCGCGCATCTGCGCGAACACGCCGTGCAGCGTCGCTTCCGAACGCACCGTCAGGTCGCCGACCGCAAGAGCCGCCAGCACCGCCTGCACCTCGCTGACGCCGGTGGCGGTCGCATCGAGCAGCCGGTTGAGTGCCGTGCCCAGCTGCAGGAAGAAGCCGTGCTTGCCGGTGAGGCGGATGCGGCCGTCGAGGCGGCCCTCGGACGCGGCACCCACCAGCGCATTGACCTCAAGCTCGGTGCGCACTTCTTCGGTGCGGTCGGTCCAGTTGGCGACGAGGCCGGCGAAGCGCCCTTCGTCATCACGCAGCGGCGCCAGCGCCAGCTGCACGTGGAACTCGCCGAACCGCAGCGCCGCGACGCTCACGCCGCCGTTGGCATCGGTGGCCTGGCGGGCTTCCGGATGGACCGCGAACAGCGATTGCCCGACCGGCGTGGCGGGGTTGAAGCCCGTCACGCTGGCTTCGATGGCCGGCGCCATGTCGCGCAGGGAGGACTGGGCGGCATCGTTCGCGTAGACGATCGCGCCGGAAGCGTCGGCGATCATCACGCCGGCGGCGGCGCCATCAAGCGCGCTGCGGACGCGCTGGTTCACGGCGGCGACGCGACGCTCCTCGGCGATGCGCGCGCCGAGATCGCGCTGCATCTTCCGCAGCGCCGAAGCCACCTGGCCCACTTCGTCCTCGCCCTTGCCGGCGATCGGATGGTCGAGCTTGCCCTCGGCCAAGGCCGAAACATCGACGACCGTTTGCTCCAGCGGATCACGGACGAGGCGGACGAGGATCAGGCGGGCGAGGAAGGCCAGCGCGAGCGCGCTCAGCAGGCCGATCAGCAGCACCCGGTTTCGGATGCTCTTCACGCCTTCGAACACCGCCGCCTCCGGCGCCGACACGCCAAGCACGAAGTGCTTCGGATCCTTGGTGCCGACGCGGAAGGGCATGTACAGCTGAAGGGAATCGCCGCCCACCGCGGCATCCTCGGCACTGATCAGCAGCGTCTCGCCCTTGGCAGCCGCCGCGAGGATGTCGTCCATGCGCGGATGGACCGCGGGCTTGCCCAGCTGGTCGGCCTCCGGGCCGGCCATCAGCATGCCGGACGGCGAGTAGAGGCGAAGCACACCCGTCTCGTAGGGGCGGACCTTGGCGAGCTCGGCCTGCAGGCCGGCCAGCGTCACGTCGGCACCGGCCACGCCGCGGAACTCGCCATCCTTGAAGATCGGCACCATCAGGCTGGTCATCAGCACTTCGGCGCCGCTGACCTCATACGGATAGGGCTCGAACATCGTCTCGCCCCCGAGGTCACGCGCGGCGGCGTAGTAATCCTCGGCACCGATGTCCTCGGTGTCACCGCCTTCTTCGGCGGTGACCGAGCCGTCGTCGTTGCGGACCCAGTAGGCGGTGAAGCGGCCGATGGTGGGGATGGCAATGACGTTGTTGCCGATGAAATCGGCGTCCCGGCCATCGAAGGCGTCGCGCTCGAACTCCACCCAATACCCGAGCGCCGTGGTGTCACGGCGGGTGTAGCGGCCGACCATGTCGTTGATCAGCTCGCGGCTGGGGCGCTCGCGGGCCATTTCGGCCTCGGTGGCGTCGGCGAGGCCGCGCACCTGCGCGAGGGTGTTCTCCATCGCGAGGCGCACGCGGTAGGCCTGGGACTCCGCCAGCGAATGCAGTTCGCTTTCCGCGCTTTCGGTCTGGACCTCGCTGGCCTTGCCATTGATCAGCCACGCCGCGACTGCGAAAGCGACGATGGCGAGGCCGCCGATGCCGAGAGTGGTGCGTGCCGCGATAGAACGCATCTGCTACTCCGTTGGACGCTGGCGGGAGAGGGTCAGGCCGCCTTGCTGTTGGTATTCACCCGGCCCCGCACGAGGCCGGGGACGTCGAGGATCAGGGCGACGCGACCGTCGCCGAGGATCGTCGCGCCGGAAATGCCTTCGATGCGGCGGTAGTTGGTCTCGAGGCTCTTCACCACGACCTGCTGCTGGCCGATGAGGGCATCGACTTCGATCGCGAGCTTCTGGCCGTCGCCTTCGACGATGACGGTGATCTCGGGCTTGTCGGCGCCACCCATGCCGAAGTGGTTGCCGAGGTGGACCATCGGCAGGTATTCGCCGCGCACTTTCAGCACGCGCCCTTCGGCGTTGACGGTGCGGACGTTCTCGCCGGCCGGCTTCATCGACTCGATGACGTAGCCCAGCGGCAGCACGAACACCTCGTTGCCGACGCCCACGGTCATGCCGTCGAGGATGGCGAGGGTCAGCGGCAGCTTGATCGTGACCTTGGTGCCCTTGCCCGTGAAGCTCTCGAGCACGGTCTCGCCGCCCAGGCTCTGGATGTTCCGACGCACCACGTCCATGCCCACGCCACGACCCGAGAGGTCGGTAACGGCATCGGCGGTGGAGAAGCCCGGCGCGAAGATCAGGTTCCAGACGTCGGCATCGGTGGGATTGTCGGCGATCGGGATGCCCTTCTCGCGAGCCTTCGCCAGGATGCGATCGCGGTTGAGGCCCTTACCGTCGTCGCTGACCTCGATGATGATGTTGCCGCCCTGGTGGGAGGCCGCCAGCGTGATGGTGCCCACCGGGTCCTTGCCCGCCTTGATGCGGTCCTCGGTGGTCTCGAGGCCGTGGTCGATGGCATTGCGCACGAGGTGCACCATCGGGTCGCTGATCTTCTCGATCAGGCCCTTGTCGAGCTCGGTGCTCTCACCGAAGGTCTTGAGGTTCACCTGCTTGCCAAGGCGCCCGGCGAGGTCGCGGACCAGGCGCGGGAAGCGCTTGAACACGGCATCGACCGGCAGCATGCGCACGCTGATGACGGCTTCCTGGAGGTCGCGCGTGTTGCGCTCCAGCGTCTCCAGCCCGGCGAGCAGGCGCTCGGCCAGCGGGCCGTCCATGCCAGTACCGACCTGCTTCAGCATGGCCTGCGTGATCACCAGTTCGCCGACGAGGTTGATCAGCATGTCGACCTTGCTGGCCTGCACGCGGATCGAGGCGTCCTCGTTCGCACCACCGCCGCCGGCAGGCGCGCCGCCACCGGCCGCGGCGATCGGGATCGCGCCCGCAGCGGGAGCGGCCGGGGCCTCGGCAGCCACGGGCGCAGGCGCCGGTGCGGGAGCCGGCTCCGCCGCGGCGGGCGCCGCGGGCGCGGCACCACCGTCGCCATTGATGGAGAGGTCGCACTCGTCCTCCACCCAGGAGAACGCGTCGCGGATGACCGCTTCCGATGCCGACCCCGGGAGGGTCAGCGTCCAC
Organism: Silanimonas sp.; assembly: GCF_044377035.1. Lineage (GTDB taxonomy): Bacteria > Pseudomonadota > Gammaproteobacteria > Xanthomonadales > Xanthomonadaceae > Silanimonas. The sequence goes on along the minus strand of NZ_JBILJW010000022.1, from coordinate 36,610 downwards.
TTCAGGTAGCTCTGGGTCGGATCGAGATCGCCGAAGGCCGGCAGCCCGGAGAGATCGCAGTCGACCTTCATCTCGCCGAGTTCGGCCAGCTCGCGGATGATCCGCAGAGGGTCGTTGCCGCTCATGAACATCGAGGGCTTCGGCGCGAAGGCGATGACGAACTGGTCGGGCGCCTTGGGCTTGGGCGCCGCAGCGGCGGGCTTGGCGCCACCACCGACGGCGATCGTCGCCCTGCCGGTGAGCACGCCGTTGAGCTGCGCAACGATGCCGGCGCCGTCATCGGCCGGCGGCACGCCTTGCTCGGCGGCCTTGAGCAGGCCACGCAGCACGTCGACGGAAGCCAGCAGCGCGTCCATCGCGTCGGTGGTGAGCGGACGCTTTCCAGCACGCAGCTCGTCGAGCAGCGTTTCCAGCACGTGGGTGAGTTCGGCGACCTTGGTGAAGCCGAAGGTGGCGGAACCGCCCTTGATCGAATGCGCCGCGCGGAACACGGCGTTGATGGTGTCCGCACTGCCGCGGCCGCCTTCGAGGTCGAGCAGGCCGGCCTCCATGACCTCGAGGCCTTCGCGGCTTTCCTCGAAGAAGGTGGCGTGGAATCGCTTGAGATCGTTGCTCATCGAAGAATCCCGGAGTGCCAACCGCGAAACATGGGGAGCGCGCCGGCGGGTCGCCGGCGGCGCTGTCAGCCGAGCACTTTCTTGACCGTCGCGACCAGCTGGTCGGGGTTGAACGGCTTCACCAGCCAGCCCGTGGCGCCCGCGGCCTTGCCTTCGGCCTTCTTGTCGGCGCCGGCTTCGGTCGTGAGCATCAGCATCGGGGTGAACTTGTAGTCCGGTAGCTCGCGCAGGTGCTTGATGAGCGTGATGCCGTCCATGTTCGGCATGTTCACGTCGGTCACGACCGCGTTGAACTTCGCCCCCTTGGCCTTGCCCAGCGCGACGACGCCGTCCTCCGCCTCGGTCACGGTGAACCCGGCACCCGTCAGGGTGAAGGCGACCATTTGTCGCATCGAAGCCGAGTCGTCGACGACCAGGATGTGCGCAGTCATGGGGCAGTCCTCATTGATTCAATGGAGTTCAGGCGAGGCCGAGCTCGGAGGCCAGACCGAGGGAAACCGCGGCGTCGCGCACGGCGGCGGCGCACGGCGCGATGCGCGTCGTGCGGCCGGCTTGGCGACGGGTTCGGACGAAAGCGGCGAGGACCTGGATGGAGGCGCTGTGGACGCGTCCGGCTTCGCCCGCGGCGAGCACCACCTCATCGGCGGTGTCGAGATGCGCGGCCAGCTCCGCCTTGAGGCCTTCGCTGGCTTCGATACCCCATTCGGGACTCAACGCTACGGTCGGCATGTTTCCCCTCGACGTCCAGGACGATCCATGGAACACCCCCCGCCCCGTTGCGGTGGGCGACGAGGTTGCGTTCAGCCTAGCAGCCCCACCGCGTCGAGGAGTATCACAGGTTGTGAATTCAATCGTGTCACACCACGCAGCATCGCGCTGCCCGGGGCGGCCAGGGTGTTCTCGGCCGGCTCGACCTGGCCGTCCGCGATGGCGTGGACGTCCAGGACCGCACTGACCTTGAGCGCGAGGCAGTCGCCATTCTGCTCCAGCACGACATAGCGGGTTTGTGCGGATTCCTCCACTTCTTCAAGCCCGAGCCACACCCCGAGGTCGAGGACCGGAACGACGACGCCCCGCAGGTTCATGACCCCGAGGATGGAGGCATCGGTGTCGCGCATGGGCAGGACGCCAACCGGGAGCAGCACCTCCTGCACCTTCAGCAGCTCGACGCCGTAGTCCTGGCCGTGCACGCGCATGCGCAGCCAGCGCGAGCTGCGCCGGCTGGCGCGACGCTCCTGGCCCCGCCAGTCGTCGCCCTCGTCGCTGCCGGCCTGGGCTTCGGCAGGCTCCTCCGCGGCGCGCGGGGGCGGCGCGGCCGTGGCACGGGCGGCCGCCACGGCGACGCTGGCGGCCGAGGCGACCGCGCCGGGCGGCTTTCCGCCATGCAGCGTGTCGAGCAGGGCTTCGAATTCGTCCTCGCTGATCTCGTCACCGCCGGCGGCCGGCTTGGCGGGCGTCGCCGCAGCCGGCACCGGAGCCGACGTCACCGCGCCGGGCGGGGCACCCCCATGCAGCGCGTCCAGCAGGGCTTCGAACTCGTCCTCGCTGATCTCGTCGGGGTTGGCCGGCGCCTTGGGCGCGGGTGCCGACGCCACCGGAGCCGCCGCCGCGGTGCCGGGCGGTGCATCGCCGTGCAGCGCGTCAAGCAGGGCTTCGAACTCGTCTTCGGTGATTTCGTCGGGATTGGCCGGCGGCGGGGTGGACACGGTCACGGCAGGCTCCGGGGCGACGGCAGGCGTGGAGGCGGGAAGTTCGGCAACGGGCGGCGCAGGCGCGGCCGGCTCCGGGGTAGGCGCGGGCGGCGGTGCCGCGACAGGCGCGGGTGCGGCGGGCGCGGGATCGCCGGCCATGGTGCCGGCGGCGGCGGCACCGAGCAGCTGCGACAGGTAGTCGTCGACGAGGCCACCACTCATGCCGGCAGCTCCTGCGGCTGGGGCGCCTCGCGCAGCAGCCAGGCGAGAGCACGCTGGTAGGCGTCGAAGCCGCGGCTCTGCGTGACCTCGTGCGACAGCTCGGCATGGGTGAGCTCGGCGGCATCGCGCAGGCGGGTGTCGAGCGGCACGGCCTGCACCCAGGTGCGCTCGGGGTGCTGCTCGCGCAGCAGGTCGAGGGTCTCGGTGCAGGCGCGGGTGCGGCGGTCGAACAGCGTGGGCAGGATCCGCGCCGGCAAGGGGCGCTTGCGCGAGCGCTCGATCATGGTCGCCGTCTTCAGCATGCCCTCCATGCCGTGCACGCCGAGCGGCTCGGTCTGGGTGGGCACCACCAGCTGGTCGGCCGCGGCCAACGCATTGACCATCAGCAGGCCGAGCGTGGGTGGGCAATCCAGCAGCGCGTAGTCGTAGTCAGCAGCGGCGGCGGCGAGGCCCTGGCCGAGGGCGAGGCCAAGGCCGGGCGCCGTGGCCGAGCGGCGCTCCAGCGTGGCCATGCCGGCCTGCGCCGGCAGCAGGCGGAGGTTGGCGATGGGCGTGGTGCGCGACACCTCGGCGACGGCCTTCGGCGGTGACTCGAACAGGTCGAGAGTGCCGGGCGGCGACGGCTCGGTAGGGATACCGAAGGCGCGCGTCAGCGAGGCGTGCGGGTCGAGGTCGGCCAACAACACGCGCTGCCCGCGGGCGGCCAGCAGCCGTCCGAGCAGCAACGTCGTCGTGGTCTTGCCCACGCCGCCTTTCTGGTTGGCGATCGCCCACACCTGCATCAGGGAACATCCTCGGAAAGCGCCTGTGGCACCGACACCGGGGCCGGCGGACGCGCGGCTTCGGTCGGCGTGGCCGCACCGGCTTCAACGGCCGGTGGCGGCGAAACTTGATTCGACGGCCTCGCCGCGGCATCGCCGGGCGTGCCTGGCGACGTGGCCAGGATCACCAGCATCACGCGGCGGTTGGTCGAGCGCCCGGCGGGCGTGACGTTGTCGGCGACCGGCCGCTTGTCGCCGAAGCCGATCGCCGCCATCCGCCGCGGATCGACGCCGCGGCCCTCGAGCAAGCGGATCACGCTGGCGGCGCGGGCGCCCGAAAGCTCCCAATTGGACGGATACAAGGCGCTGGCGATCGGCTGGTTGTCGGTGTGGCCTTCGACGCGGAGCTCGTTCGGCAGCTCGCGCAGCACGGTCGCGAGCTGGTCGATGGCGTCGCGGGCCGGCGTGGAGAGCGTCGCCGAGCCGCTGGCGAACAACACGTCGCTGCGGATGTTCACCTCCAGCCACAGGCCCTCGCGGGTGACGGTGACCTGGTCGGACATGATCATCGGTCCGAGCGCACGCTCGACCTGGCGCTGGATGGCATCGAGCTGGATGTCGGCCTGCGCCTGCTGCTGCTCGAGCTGCATCAGTTCGATCGGGGTGATCACGGCGTCGGCACGCACGCGCTCGCTGAGGTTCACGACGCTGGGCGAGCCCGGATCGTTCTCGAAGGGCTGCGGCGGCGCGATGCTGGACGCCTCGGTGGGCTGGCCGATCTGGATGGGCGCGATGCTGCGCGGCACGCCGTCGAAAGCGGCGTTGAGCGAATCGGACATCACCCGGTACTTGCCTTCGTTGAGCGTCGAGATGGCGTACATCACGACGAAGAAGGCGAGCAGCAGGGTGATCAGGTCGCCGTAGGGGATGGCCCAGGCTTCGTGGTTGACGTGCTCTTCGTGGCGGGCGTGGCGGGCCATGGCACGGCGGTCAGTGCAGGAAGCCGCCGAGACGGGCCTCGATGTTGCGCGGGTTCTCGCCGTGGGCGATCGAGACCAGGCCTTCCAGCACCAGCTCGCGGTCGCCGGCACGGTGGCGGATGATCGACTTCAGCTTGTTCGCCGCCGGCAGGAACAGGCAGTTCGCCGAGGCGATGCCGTAGATCGTCGCGGTGAACGCCGCGGCGATGCCGCCGCCGAGCTTGGAGGGGTCGGCGAGGTTCTTCATCACCGCCATCAGGCCAAGCACGGCGCCGACGATGCCCAGCGTCGGCGCGTAGATACCCGCGGCCTCGAACACCTTGGCGGCCTGCATGTCGGCGTGTTCCTCGGCGGCGATCTCGATCTCGAGCATGTGCCGGATGCCTTCCGGCTCGACGCCGTCGACGAGCATCTGCAGGCCCTTGGCGATGTATTTGTCGGGCTGCCGCGCGACCTGCGCTTCGAGGCCCAGCAGGCCCTGCTTGCGGGCGGTGGCGGCCCAGTCGACGATCTGCGCGATCAGCTTCTTGCGGTTGTCCGGCGGCGGCTGGACGATCCAGCGCGCGATCTTCATGGCGCGCTTGAAGGTGGGCAGGCCGCTTTGCAACAGCACCGCGCCGAGCGTGCCGACGATGACGATGAGGAAGGCGGCGAAGTTCCACAGCGCCGACAGCCCCGCGCCCTTGGCGATGCTCCCGCCGATGATGGCGATGAGCGCCAGGACGAGGCCGGCGATGCTGAGGATGTCCATCGATCAGGCCCGCTTGAGCCGGTTGTTCCCGCTGCTGACGCTGCGCTGGATGCCGTCGACGTCGAGGATCAACGCGAGCGAGCCATCGCCGATCAGGGTGGCGCCGGCATAGCCCAGCAGGCCGCGCACGCGCTTCGGCAAGGCCTTGATGACGACCTCCTCGCGACCGCGCACCTGGTCGACGACGAGGCCGTAGCGGAAGTCGCCGGTCTGCAGCACGACGATGACCTCGCCGTTCTCGCAGGGCGGCACGCGCAGCCAAGCGCGCAGCCAGACCAGCGGCAGGGTGTTGGAACGCAGGTCGAGCACGGGCTGGCCATCGACATAGTCGGGCTTGCGCTGCGGCATGGGCAGCACTTCCACGACACGGCCGAGCGGCAGCGCGTAGGTCGTGTCGGCGACGCGCACCAGCAGGGTCGGCAGGATGGCCAGGGTGAGCGGCACGCGGATGGTGAAGCGCGAGCCTTGGCCCAACTCGGACTGGATCTGGATCTGGCCGGAGAGCTCGCGGATCTTGCTCTGCACCACGTCCATGCCGACGCCGCGGCCGGAGATGTCGGTGACCTCCACCTTGGTGGAGAAGCCCGGCATGAAGATGAGCTGGAAGCAGTCCTCGGCGCCGAGGCGGGCCGCGGCCTCCGGCGTCAGCAGGCCTTTCTCGACGGCCTTGGCGCGGAGTTTTTCCGGGTCCATGCCGCCGCCGTCGTCGCGGATCTCGATGGCGACCGCGTCGCCCTCTTGGCGCGCGGAGAGGAACACCTGGCCCATCGGGTTCTTGCCCGCGGCCTGGCGGACGGCCGGCCGCTCGACGCCGTGGTCGATGGCGTTGCGGACGAGATGCACCAGCGGATCGGCAAGCGCCTCGACGAGGTTGCGGTCGAGTTCGGTCTCGGCGCCTTCGAGCGTCAGCTCCACCTGCTTGTCGAGCTGGCGCGCGACGTCGCGCGCCATCTTCGGGAAGCGCTGGAACACGCGGCTGACGGGCTGCATGCGGGTGCGCATCACCGAGCCCTGCAGGCGCGCGGTGGCGTGGTCGAGCGCGGTCACTGCCCGATGCAGGTCCTCGTCCTTGAGCTTGTCGCGCAGCACCTTGAGGCGGTTGCGCGCGAGCACGAGCTCGCCGGTGAGGTTGACGATGGCGTCGAGGCGCTTGGTGTCGACGCGGACGGTCTGTTCGGTATCGCCGCCGGTCTTGGCCGGGCCGGCCGCCTTGGCGCCGGGCTTGGGAGCCGCTTTCGCGGCCGCGGCCTTGGCCGGCTTGGTGGTCGTCTGGCCGGAGGCCCAGGCCTTGATGGCGGCGATCAGGTCGGGGTCGGCGGGCTCGAGTGGCTGGCCGGCGCCGAGTGCCGCCATCTGCACGGTCAGGGTGTCGTGGCAGCGCTGGGCGTAGTCGAAGGCGTCGTCGTCGAGCAGGATCTTGCCCTCGCGGGCCTTGTCGAAGGCGTCTTCGAGCGCGTGGCAGAGCTCGACCATCGGCACCAGGCCGAGGAAGCCGGCACCGCCCTTGATGGTGTGGAAGCCGCGGAAGACCGCGTTCAGCAGGCCTTTGTCGTCGGCGGCCTGCTCGAGCTGCACGAGCTGTTCGCCGAGGCGCTCGAGGATCTCGCCGGCTTCGACGAGGAAATCGGCGGCAATGTCGGGCGAAACGGCGGACATGGAAGCACTCCCTTAGAGGCCGAGGTCGGACAACAGGTCGTCGGCATCGCTCTGCGATGTCGGCGGCTTGTCCACCCCTGCAATCGCCGGGCCAGAACCGGCCAGCGGGTCGTCGTCCTTGCGGCGCGCGCCGGGGCCGGTGGGCGGCAGGCCCATCGCGGTGAGCTGGTCGTGCACGCCACGGACGATCCCGGCCACCTTCTTGATGATCTGGCCGGTGAGGTCCTGGTAGCTCTGGGCCAGCGCCATTTCCGAGAGGTTGCTGCGCAGCTCGCGCAGAAGGGCCTCGTGGTCGGCGCTGGGGACCAGCAGCTTCTCCATCAGTTTCTGCGAGTCCTCGACGAGGTCGAGGGTGCGGTTGGTGGCCTGCTCGGTCATGGCCACGACGTGGTCGAGGCGGGCGCAGGCATCGGGCAGTTCGCCCACCGCGGCGTCGACGGCGGGAATCTCGCCGAGCGCTTCGCCGAGGCTCTGGCTCAGCTTGGCGAGCCCCTGCATCAGGGGCTGCTCCTGCCACTGGACGATGGCGCCCAGTTCGGCTTTCAGGCTGGCGTCGTCGGCGTCGCTGATCGCGGCCAACGCGGCGCGCAGGTGGGCGGTGATTTCCGCGTTGCGCGCCGGGTTGGTCATGCGGCGCTGCCCAGGCGTTCGAAGATCTTGTCGAGCTTCTCCTTCAGCGTGGCGGCGGTGAAGGGCTTGATGATGTAGCCGTTCACCCCGGCCTGCGCGGCCTCGATGATCTGCTCGCGCTTCGATTCGGCCGTGACCATCAGCACCGGTAGGGTCTTCAGCTTCTCGTCGGCGCGGATCAGCTTCAGCAGCTCGATGCCGGTGGTGCCGGGCATGTTCCAGTCGGTCACGACGAAGTCGAAACCGCCCTGCTTGAGGATGGTGTAGGCCGCGCCGCCGTCTTCGGCCTCGGCGGTGTTGGTGAAGCCCAGGTCGGCGAGCAGGTTCTTGACGATGCGTCGCATCGTCGAGAAGTCGTCCACGACCAGGATGCGCATGTTCTTGTTCACAGCAGTGCCTCGGATGGAAGGGTGCGGAATCGGTGCGGTGGAGCGCCCCTTCGCAGGGGTCGCCCAGCCGTCGGCCGGGCGAGTTTAGTCCGGGCTAGCCGACGTCCTCCGTGTCGTTATCGGCAGAACCGAACTCTCCTAAACGGCTGCGGAGGCGCAGCATGGCCTGGCCGTGGATCTGGCAGACCCGCGATTCCGAGACGCCGAGCACGGCGCCGACCTCGCGGAGGTTCATTTCCTGCTCGTAATACAGGGAGAGCACGAGCTGTTCGCGTTCGGGCAGCTGGCCGATGGCCGCGCCCAAGGCCTGCCGGAACTCGGTGGCCTGCAGGCGACGCTCCGGGGAATAGGCCGCCCCGGCGGCGACGTTCGGCTCGCCGTGGTCGTCGATGTGGGAATCGAGGCTGAGCACCTGGCCGGAGACGGCGTCTTCGAGCAGGCGGGCGTACTCCTCCGGGGCAAGGCCCAAGGCCTGGGCGATCTCGGCACCGGTGGCGGCGCGGCCGGTGGTCTGCTCGATCTGGCGGGTGACCTCGGCGGCCTCGCGGGTGCGGCGGTGCACCGAGCGCGGGGTCCAGTCGCCCTTGCGGATCTCGTCGATCATCGCGCCGCGGATGCGGATCGAGGCGTAGGTCTCGAAGCTGGCGCCCTGGTCGCTGTCGAAATTCCGGGCGGCCTCGATCAGGCCGAGCATCCCGGCCTGCACGAGGTCATCGACCTCGACGCTGGCGGGCAGGCGGGCGGCGAGATGGTGGGCGATGCGCCGCACGAGGTCGGCATGCCGCTCGACCACCTCGACGGAGGCGCTGCGCTGCACGGCTCGGTATTGGGCGGCGGGAGCGATCATGCGCGGGCACCTCCGGCCTCCAGCATACGCTCGACGAAGAACTCGATATGTCCTCGCGGCGTGGTGGCTCGGGACCAGCGGTGGATGCGGGTGGCGAGTTCGCGGAAGGCGGCCGAAGCCTGGGCGGAGGGAAAGGCCTCCACGACCGGCTTCTGCTTCTGCACGGCGCGGCGCAGGGCATCGTCCTGCGGGATGGCGCCGAGGTAGGCCAGCGAGGCCTCGGGAAGGAACTTCTCGACCACGCGGGCGAGCTTGTCGTACAGGGCGCGGCCCTCGACGGGGCTGCGCACCATGTTGGCGATGACGTGCACCCGCTGGATGCCGCGCTCGCGGCACAGCACCTTCACCAGCGCGTAGGCGTCAGTGATCGAGGCGGGCTCGTCGCAGACCACCACCAACACCTCCTGCGCGGCCTGGCAGAAGGTCAGCACGGCGTCGTTGATGCCGGCGGCGGTGTCGACGATGAGGGTGTCGAGCGGGCCCTCGTAGGTGCTGACGGCCTGCACGATGCCGGCGTGCTGCTGCGGCGTCATTTCCGCCATGTGCCGCTTGCCGGAGGACGACGGCACGATCTGCAGCCCGCGCGGCCCCGGCAGGATCACGTCGGCTAGCGTGGCGCGGCCGGCGACGACATCGGCGAGGGTCTGCTTCGGCGTGAGGCCGAGCAGCACGTCGACATTGGCGAGGCCGAAATCGGCGTCGAGCAGCATCACCCGCTCGCCGAGCGCGGCCAGCGCCGTGGCGAGGTTCACCGAGACATTGGTCTTGCCCACGCCGCCCTTGCCCGAGGCGACGGTGAGGACACGGACCGGGGCCGGCGTGGCCTCAGGCGGCATCGGCGTCCTCCGCCGGACGGTCGCCGGCGCGGCGCAGCTCCTCCAGCTTCAGCACGAGGCGGCTGGCCTCGGCGGTGCTGAGGTCGTCGGGCACGTTCTGGCCGTCGGTGGTGTAGGCCAGCGGCAGCTGGTGGCGCACCAGCACCGAGAGCGCGGCGCCGAGGCGGCCGGTTTCGTCGAGCTTGGTGAGGATGGCGGCCTCGGGCGCGACGAAGCCGAAGCGACGGATGACTTCATCCAGGTCGGCGCTATGGGCGTTCGCGGGCATGACCAGCATCGTCCGCACCTTGCCGGCGTGACGCAACCAGTTCAGCTGCCCGACCATGGCGCGGTCGCGCTGGCCGTGGCCGGCGGTGTCGACCAGCACCAGCGGGTAGTCGCGCAGGCGGTGCAAGGCCTCGTGCAGGGCCTCCTCGCTGCCGGCTTCGACCACCGTGAGGCCGAACTGGCGGCCATAGGCGTGCAGCTGCTCGCGGCCGCCGGGGCGCTGGGTGTCGGTGGTGATCAGGGCGACGTCGCGCGGGCCGTGCTCGGCCGCATAGCGGGCGGCCAGCTTGGCCAGCGTCGTCGTCTTGCCGGCGCCGGTCGGGCCGACCAGCGCCACCACGCCGGGCGTGCGCAGCGGATCGAACGTAGCGACCGGCAGCAGGTGGGCCAGTTGGCCCAGCATCAGGCCGCGGGCGCGGGCCGGGTCGGCCTCGGCCGGGATCTTGGTGGCGACCTCGCGGGCCAGTGCGTCTTCGCAGCCGTAGCTGGCCAGCGCGTCGAGGGCGAAGGCGCGCGCCGGGCTGCCGCGCAGGCGCTCGCCGGTCATGCGCTGCATCTCGCGCTCCATCATCTCGCGCATCTCAATGAGCTCGGCGCGCACCTGCACCAGGCTCGGATCTTCGTCCCAGGGCGAGATGCGGACGGCGCGCGGCGCCGAGCGGCGGGCGACGGCCTCGGCTTCGCGGTGGGTGGCGCGGGCCTGGGCGTCGAGCGCGGCCGCCGTCGGGGCGACGGTGGGCTCGGGGTCCATGAAGGCGGCGGCGGGCGCGCGCGGCGCCGGGGCGGGCCGAACGGTCTCGGAAGACGCCATCTCGGACGACGTCGAGCGGGCGATGCGCTCCTTGGCCTCGGCGAGGAAGGCGGAGAAATCGGCGCGCTTGCCGGCGCTGGGCGGTGGGGCGGCGGCGGGCGCGGCCGCCTTGGCGGCAATGGCCTTGACCAGCGACTCGGGGATCAAGGCGGGGCGCTCGTCCGACACCGGCGGCGGCGCGGCGGCGCGCAGGGCGCCGGCGAGCTGCGCCGGGAGGCCGATGTCTGCGTCGCGGGCGTTGTCGAGGGCGGTGGCGGGCTTCTGCGGCAGGAGCGACTTCAGGGCGTCCTGCGCCAGCTGTTCGTCGTAGTCGGTGGCGGCCACCACCTCGATGCCGCCCGGCACCGGACGGTTCGAGAGGATGACCGCATCGGCCCCCTGCTCCTCGCGGACCATGCGCAGCACCGTCCTCATGTCCGGGGCAACGAAGCGCTTGATCTTCATGGTGGCTCTCTCCGAATCCTGCTAACCGCAACCGTTGTTTCGAGGCCTCAACCGATCGAACCGACCAGCTTCAGCCGTTTGTCTTCGGGGATCTCGCTGTAGGCCAGCACCTGCAGCGACGGCACCCCGTGCCGGAACATCCGCGAGAGCACCCCGCGCACCCCGCCCGGTACCAGCAGCACCGAGGGTTCGCCACGGGCCTCCTGCCGCTGCACGCAGTCGGCGAGGCTCTGGTGCAGGCGCTCGGCCAGGTTCGGTTCGAGCGCCGCGGTGTTCCCGTTCACCGAGTCCTGCAAGATGCGTTCCAGCGGCGGCGCCAGCGTGTAGACCGGCAGCTCGGGATTCATGCCGTTGATCTCCTGCACGATGAAGCGGCCCAGGGCGTTGCGGACCGCGGCGGTCAGCGTGGCCGGATCGGACGTGGTGGCCCCGTGCTCGATCAGCGCCTCGGCGATCTGGCGGATCTGCCGCACCGGCACCTTCTCGGCGAGAAGGTTCTGCAGAACGCGCACCACGACCGCCAGCGGCAGAGTCTTGGGCGTGAGGTCTTCCACCAGCTTCGGGGCCGCCTTCTTCAGCGTGTCCAACAGGGCTTGCGCCTCCTCGTGGCCGAGCAGCTCGCTGGCGTGCTCGCGCACCAGGTGCGACAGATGCGTGGCGATCACGGTGGCCGGGTCGACCACCGTGTAGCCCAGCGATTCGGCCTGCGCGCGCTGCGCCGGCTGGATCCACACCGAGTCCAACCCGAAGGCCGGGTCGCGGCCGGCGATGCCCTGCAGATCGCCGTAGACCTGCCCGGGGTTCAGGGCCATGTCGCGGTCGGGGTAGACCTCGCCACTGGCCACCGGCACGCCGTGGATCACCACGCGGTACTGGTTGGGCGGCAGGTCGAGGTTGTCGCGGATGTGCACCGCCGGCACGAGGAAGCCGAGGTCCTGCGTCTGCTTGCGGCGGATGGCCTTGATGCGCGCCATCAGGTCGCCGCCCTGCGCCTTGTCGACCAGCGGGATCAGGCGGAAGCCGACCTCGAGGCCGAGCGCATCGACGGGACGCACTTCGTCCCAGCTGAGCTCGGCCGGCGCGCCGCCCGGCGTCTGCGTCGCCATGAGCTTGCGGGCTTCCACATCGGCCACCCGCGCCTGCTCGGCCTGCTCGCGCTGGTAGAGCATCCACGCGAGGTAGCCGAGGCCCACCGCGAACGTCAAAAAGGCGACGTTGGGCATACCCGGCACCAGGCCGACCAGGCCGATGATCGCGGCGGTCATGGCGAGCGCGCGGTACTGGCCGAACACCTGGCCGAACATGGCGTTGCCCATGTCCTGCGAGCGCGAGACGCGCGTCACGATCACGGCCACGGCGGTGGAAACCAGCAGCGCCGGCAGCTGGGCCACGAGGCCGTCGCCGATGGCGAGCAGGATGTAGATCTCGGCGGCATCTCCGGCCGAGAGGCCGTGCTGCATCACGCCGATGGCGAAGCCGCCGATGATGTTGATGAAGAGGATCAGGATGCCGGCGATGGCGTCGCCGCGGATGAACTTGCCGGCACCATCCATCGAACCGTAGAAGTCCGCTTCCTCGCGCACTTCCTCGCGACGCAGCTTGGCTTCCTCGCGGGTGAGGATGCCGGCGTTCAAGTCGGCGTCGATCGCCATCTGCTTGCCGGGCAAGGCGTCCAAGGTGAAGCGCGCCGCCACTTCCGAGACGCGCGTCGAGCCCTTGGTGATGACGATGAAGTTGATGATCGTCAGGATGGCGAAGACGATGATGCCGACGGCGAAGCTGCCGCCGATGACGAACTGGCCGAAGCTGGCGATCACCTGGCCGGCGGCGTCATGGCCTTCGTGGCCGTGCAGCAGCACCACGCGGGTGGAGGCCACGTTGAGCGCCAGGCGCATCAAGGTGACCAGCAGAAGCACGGTCGGGAAGATCGAAAACTCCAGCGGCCGCTTCACGTAGATCACCGCGAGCAGCACCACCAGCGAGGCCGCGATGTTCAGCGTGAACAGCACGTCCAGCGCCAGCGGCGGCAGCGGCACCACGATCATCGCCAGCACGCCGATCAGCACCAGCGGCACGGCCGCACCCTGCTGGATCAGCTGGCGGGTGCGGTCGAAGGGAGTCATCACGGCGGCCATGGGTCTCGCGTGGGCGTGGGGTCGGGCGAGACGTGCAAGACGTGTGCCGGGGGATCACCCGCCTAAGCCGGCGCCTGCCACGCGTGCCGGTGGGCCGCTCTCCGCGGACTCGGGGCTGTCCTGCCCCGAGCCGCGGGCGCGGCGCACCCGGGCTTCGCGCCAACCCCCGAGCGAAGCGGTGGCGCAGGGATGCGCCATCCGCTCGAGCGACAGGACGTCGCCTTCGAGCAGACAGCCGGGTTGATTTCCGAACCGGTGACGGGGCGGGCCAGCGTCAACGCGGGCCGCCTTGAGGACGCGGCATGCCGTCGCCATCGGCGCGCCGGCGACTACTCGCGCTCGAATACGCCGCCGAAAGGCGACGCTCACCCCACGATCGCGTGCGGCACGAAACGCGAGGTGTTCATCGTGATCGGTCCGTCGTCTTCGCGGAGGCCCATGCCACAGGCGCGATCGCCAATGACCCAGCTGCCGATCAGCGGCCAGCCGGCATCGAAACGCGGCAGCGGGTGCCAGGCCTGCCGCACTTGGGGGCCATCGGCGTAGGGACCCGGCGTCACGATCGCTTCGCCGTCGGGGAGGGTCGCGGCGATGTTCGCCCCCTCGCGCGAGAAGAAGGGCTTGCGGACCCAGCCGGCGGGCAGCGGGGCCGAAGGGGCCTCGTCGATGTGGCACTCGAGCAGGTTCGGGTGGCCCGGATGGCGCTCCCACAGCAAGGCCAAGGCGGCCTTGTTCGAGAGCAGGGCCTTCCACGGCGGTTCGATGAGCTGCATCGCATCGAAGCGCAGCGCGGGCCCGAAGGCATCCTCGAACATGAATTCGTAGGGGTAGAGCTTGAACAGGCTGCGGATGGCGTGGCCGCTCTCGTCGGCGAAGGTGCGGCCGTCGTCGCCAAGGCCGATGGCTTCGACAGCGAGGCGGTGCGTCTCCAGCCCCGCCTGGTGCGCACAGTCGCGCAGGTAGTCGACGGTGCCGCCGTCCTCGGCGTGGCCGTCGTGCGCGGCGAAATGCAGCGGCAGGCGCAGCCGTCGCTCGCGGGCCATCGCGCCGAAAGCCTCGACGATCGCTTCCTGCAAGCCGTTGTACTGGTCCGCGCCGGGCGGCAGGGTGCCGTCGGCGATCCGGTCTTCCAACCACAACCACTGGAAGTAGGCCGCCTCGTAAAGCGCCGTCGGCGTGTCGTAGTTGAACTCGTAGAGCTTCGCCGGGCCGCGGCCGCCATAGGCGAGGTCGACGCGACCATACAGATGCGGATCGCGGCGGTGCCACGACCGCGCGATCCAGTCGCGGTAGTCGGACGGCACGGCGAGCCTCGCCATCAGCGCCTCGCTCGCGCAGACCGCGTCGACGAGATCAAGAGCCATCGCGTGCAGCTCCTGCGTGACGTCCTCGATGTCGCGCTCCACCTGCGCGAGGGTGAACAGGTAGCAGGCGCGCTCGTCCCAGTAGGGTGCGCCGTCGAGGGTATGGAAGGCGAAGCCGTGCTGCGCCGCCTGCGCCTCCCAATGGGCCCGCGGGACCAGCGGGCGCCGACGCATCAGCCGCCCCAGCCGCCGCCGCGGCTCGATCCGCTGGTGCCGAAGCCACCGCGCGACGCGCGTGGCACGGCCTGGCGCGGTGGGTCGACCTGCACCACGCGGCGGCCCTTCGTATCGAAACCCTGCAGGCTCTCGCCATAGATCGGGCGGATGCTGCCGTAGGGCGAAACCCGGGAGGTGCCGTAGCCGTAGGGTGTCGCGAAGGCCGACGTTTTCGGGATGTAGCGGTACTTCCACCCGTCGAAGTCCTCGCAGGCCTCGTCCCCGTAGAGGCGCTCGCAGTCCTCCTCGGAGGCGTAGCCGGGCGCCATGCCGCGGGCCTGGGCGTAGGCCTGGTCGCACTGCGCATCGCTCATGTCGTTGGCCTCGTAGCACGCCTGCACCGAGGCGTATTCGAGGCTGCCGGGCTGCGGCGGCGGATCGATGTAGTCGGGTCCGCAGGCGGTCAGGGCCACGGGCGACGCGGCCAGCAGGGCCAGCCGCAGGGTCTTGCTGCGCTTCATGGCCGCGCCCTCACCAGGTCATCGAGGCGGCGTTGAGCACGCCCACGCCGAGCGACACGACGCCGGCGAACACGCCCGCCGCGGTTTCGCCCGCGGCGATGCGCTCCGGCAGGTCGGCGATGACGAGGCGCTTCGCAAGGTGGGCGACCGCCTGCACGACGAAGGCGACGAGCCCCCAGAGCATGAAGTCGACGAGGCTCACCGAATTCGCCATCGCCGAAGCCAGCGGAAGGATGAACCCGAGGACCGCGCCACCGAGGGCCAGCGAAGCCGCGACGTTGTTGGCCTTGATCAGCGCGAACTCGCGGTGGGGGGTCAAGCGCACATAGACCACCACGAACAGCACGGTCATCCCGACCGAGGTGCCGAAGTAGGCGAGGAAGGCCGGCAGGCCCTGCAGGTAGGCGGTAAGCGAAGCGATCACGGGGACTCCTGTCGATGCGGAACGGGCGGTACGGGGAAACGCGGGGCGGCTCAGGCCATCGCCGACGCAAGCGGCATGTCCGCCGCCTTGATGCGGCGGCTGGCGAGGTAGAACAGGGTGGCGCCGGCCGGCACGCGGGTGTCGTCGTCGGCGTTGAGGATGGCCTTCAGAGGGGCTTCCCGAAGGGCGTAGCCCAACAGCGTGGCGCGATGCTGGCGACGCAGCAGGACCAGGTAGTCACCGTACCGGCGGCTGCCGGTGTCGAGGGGCAGCACCAGCGAATACTGCGTCGGGCCATCAGCCAACGAGAGCATCTCCATTGCGACGCTGGAGGCGCCGAGGTCGTGCGAAGCGCGGACGATGAGCTCGGCCTGCACCGGCGTCGTGCACTCGACTTCCGGATGGTGGCGCTTGAGCAGGGTCGCCGACTCGGCGCGGTCGAACTGCGCCACGACGTGGGCGTCGCCACCGAGCGCGCGGACCGCCATCGCCGCCGCCAGGGTCTGCTCGTCCGTCGCGGCATCGATGATCACTCGACGCGCCGCGCGAACGCCGGCGCGGACGTAGCCGGTCGGATCCGCCAGCGTGGCCAGCTTCACGAAGCGCGCCTCGTCGGGCCGGGGGTTCGCTTCGAGGTCGACGTCGATGATGACGATCTCCCCGCGGCCCTGCTCCTCGTGGCGGAGGAGGTCGACGATGCGGTGCGATTCCCGGCCGTTCCAGCCGACGAGGATGGTGTGGTGCTCCATGTCGCGATAGCTCCTTTTGCCGTGCAGGCCGCGCTGCCACAGTCCGGCGAGCACGGCCGTGGTCTTTCCGATCATGGACGCCAGCAGTGCCACGGCGCCGGGCATCAGGTAGAACGCCGCGACCATCCGGCCGGCATCGGTCTGCGGGCTGAAGTCGCCGAAACCGACCGTCAGCGCCACCGTCGCGTAGAAGTAGGCCCACACCACCGGCTCGACCAGGCGCTCCTCGCCGGACAGGACCATCAGGGCCCATGCGCTGGCGAAATGCAGGGCGATCAGGACCGCCAGCGCCGTCCAGCTGACGGTGGCCAGATGCTTCCTTGCAATACGTAGGGCGCGCAGCAACAGCACGGGATCGACGGGGGGCGGTGCGGGGGACGGCGCACCTTAGCGGAAGGCGTGCGGCTCGGCCACTCCTTTGCACGGGCGGCGCAGGACGATCAGGGCTCGCCCTCGAGCGCCCCGAAATCCGGCAACGTCGGGTACGCCCCGCGCTTCGGCGTCCACACCTTGAGCTGGTAGACGTAGCTCAACACCTGCGCCACCGCCTGGTAGAGCTTCACCGGGATCTCTCGGTCAATCTCGGCCTGCGCGTGCAGCACGCGCGCCAGCGGCGGCGCCTCGACGATGGCAACCTTGTGCGCACTCGCGACCTTGCGGATGTTCAGCGCGACTTCGTCCAAGCCTTTCGCGACGACGATGGGCGCCTGCGCCTTCTTCGGGTCGTACTTCAGCGCGACCGCGTAGTGCGTCGGGTTCACCACGACCACGTCGGCGGTGGGCACGGCCTCCATCATCCGGCCGCTGGCGAGCTGCTGCTGCATGCGGCGGATCTGCCCCTTCACCTCGGGGCGGCCCTCCATTTCCTTCATTTCCTCGAGCAGTTCCTGCCGCGTCATCTTCAGGCGGCGCTTCCAGCTCCACAGCTGCCAGGGCACGTCGGCAACGGCGAGCAACACGAGGCCCACGCCCATCGCCATCAGCAGGCCGAGGATCAGGCCGAAGCCCTCCGCCGCGGCCGTCGCCACGGGCAGCTGTGAGAGCTGCAGCAGGCGGTCCTCGTAGGACAGGTAGTAGACCGTGCCGATGGCACCCAGAATGGCGATGCGCAGCAGCGACTTCACCAGCTCGCCGAGACCCTGCGTACCGAAGATGCGCTTGAGCCCGGCGATCGGCGACAGGCGCTCGGCGTTCGGCGTCAGCGCCTCGGTGCTGAAGTTGAAACCCATCACGGCCGGCGCGACGAAGGCGAACAGCAGGCAGGTGCCGATGAGCGGCCCGACGGCCAGCATCAGCTCGCCGATCGACAGGCCAGCTCGGTTGACCAGATCCGCACCCAGCCCCCGGCCCTCGCCGGCATGGCGCAACTGGTTGCCCATCCACGCCATCGCGTGCCCGGCCATCCAGCCGCCGAAGGCAATCAGTGAGAGCAAGGCGCCGACAAAGACCGAGGCCGTGGCGAGCTCCGGGGATCGCGGGCTGTCGCCTTTCTCGCGCGCATCCTTGAGCCGTTTGGCACTCGGCTCTTCGGTTTTCTCCTGGCCGCTCTCATTCTCCGCCATGGCCCTAGCCCAACCAGCCGGTGGAGAGTTCGAAGGCCGCTTCGAGATTGGCGCGCAGCGGGCCGAGCAACTGGCCGGTGAGCGTGCCCATCAGCAACAGGCCGACCAGCACCGAGGCCGGCAGGCCGAGCTGGATCGGGTTGAGCGAAGGCGCGGCGCGGCTCATCACGCCGAAGGCGAGGTTGATCACCAGCATCGCCAGCACCACGGGCAAGGCGATCTGGATGCCGACGAGGAACATCTGCCCGCCGAAGTCGGCGATGGCGCGGAACGCGTCAGGCGTCGGCACCCAGTTCGACTGCAGCGGCACCGCCTTCCACGAGTCGGCGAGCAGCTCCACGATCATCAGATGCCCGTTCATGCTGAGGAAGATCAGCGCGAAGCACAGGTAGAACCACTGCCCGACCACGCCCGCGTTGGTGCCGCGCAGCGGGTCGGCCAGCACGGCGAAGGACAGGCCGGTGCCCTGCGCGACGAACTCGCCGGCCAGCGCTCCGGCTTCGAAGGCGAGTCGCAGGACGAAGCCCATGCCCACGCCGATCAACACCTCGCGGGCGGCGGTGAGCACGGTGAGCGGATCCACGCCCGGCAGCGGCGGCGGCGGCCCGGCCAGCGGCGCCATCGCGAAGGCCAGCGCGATCGCCAGCATGGCCTTCACCCGGCGCGGCACGGTGCGCGTGCCGAACAGCGGCGCCACCATCAGGAGGCCCCCGACGCGCAGGCTGGTCCAGAGCGTCGCGTTGATGACGGCGAACATGTCGCCGCCGTCGAGCACGATGCCGGGGATGCTGCCCGCGGCGGCCATCAGCCCACCAGCGTGGGGATGCGCTGGAACAGCGCGATGGTGTAGTCGACGAGCTTGCCGAGCAGGAAGCTGCCCATCGCGGCGAGCGCGACGGCCAGCGCCACGGCCTTGGCGATGAAGGCGACGGTCGGCTCGTTGATCTGCGTGGCCGCCTGCACGAGGCCGACGGTGACGCCGACGCCCAGCACGACGACCAGCAGCGGGCCGCCGACGAGAAGGGCCAGCTCGAGGCCGGCGCGGAGTTCGGTGATCGCGGTTTCCGGCGTCATGTCAGCCTGCCCCCGCCGCCATGGCGACCGGATTGAAGCTGCCCGCCAGCGTGCCGACCACCAGCACCCAGCCGTCGACCAGGACGAAGAGCAGGATCTTGAACGGCGCCGAGACCAGCATCGGCGACATCATCATCATGCCCATCGACATCAGCACGCTGGCGACGACGAGGTCGATCACCACGAAGGGAATGAAGATCAGGAAGCCGATCTCGAAGGCCGTCTTCAGCTCCGAGGTGATGAAGGACGCCACCAGCACGCCGAACGGGATCTCTTCCGGCGAAGCGAAGCCCTGCGTGTGCCCCGAGAGGTTGGCGAAGGTGAGCAGGTCGGTGTCGCGGATCTGCGCCAGCATGAAGGCGCGGAAGGGTTCGGAGGTGGCCGTCCACGCCGCGTCGAAGGGCATCGTGCCGTCGAGGTAGGGCTTCAGGCCCGCGGCCCACGCCTGGTCGGCGACCGGCATCATCACCATCATCGTGATGAAGAGGGCCAGCCCGACCATGATCTGGTTGGAGGGCGTCTGCCCGGTGCCCAGCGCCATGCGCAGCAGGGCCATCACCACGATGATCCGCGTGAACGCGGTGCAGGCCAGCAGCAGGCTCGGCAGCAAGGTGATGGCCGTCATCGACAGCAGCACCGCGAGCGAGACCGAGACGTTCTCGCCGCCGACGTTGGCGACGGTGACCTCGGGCAGGCCGGTGGGCTGCGGGCCGGTGGGCGTGGCGAAGCCCAGCGCCGGCAGCAGCGTCAGGGCGAGGAAGGCGTAACGGAGGACGGTGGAGAGCGTGGGCACGACGGGCATCCGGCGGGGATGCCCGGTGACGTGCAAGCGGCGTGCCGGGCTAGGCGGAATCCCGCGCCTTCAGCCGCGCCAGCAATTCGGCGAAGCCCGCTTGCGTCGGCGCATCGAGCAGGGGCTCGGGCAGGGTGTGCAGCAGGTTGACGCTGTGCTGGGTGACGCCCAGCAGCAGCTGCTGGCCGCCGCAATCGACGATGACCACGCGTTCGCGCGGGCCAACCGCGAGGCTGGCCACGGTGCGCAGGCCGGCCATGGATTTCAGGCCGGCGCCCGGCAGCTTCTTCAGCACCCAGGCGAGGAACAGGATCAGGCCGACGACGAGGCCCAGCGCCAGCAGGCTGCCGCCGAGGCCGGCGCTCTGCGGCACGGCCTGCCCGACCTGCAGGGTCTTGGCGGCGGCGGGTGCGGCGGCCGTAGCCGCCAGCAACAGGGAGGTGGGCTCGCTCATGGCGTGGCTTCAGCGCAGGCGCTTGATGCGTTCGCTCGGGCTGACGACTTCCGTCAGCCGCACGCCGAAGCGCTCGTTCACCACCACCACTTCGCCTTGCGCAACCAGCGTGCCGTTGACGTAGACGTCGAGCGGTTCGCCGGCGACGCGTTCCAGTTCCACCACCGAACCCTGGTTGAGCTGCAGCAGGTTTCGGATCGGGATGCGCGCGCGGCCCACTTCGAGCGACAGGGTGACCTGCACGTCGAGGATCAGGTCGAGGTTGGCGTCGCCGCCCGTGGGCGGATTCGCCGCGGGCGACGGGCTGGGCGCGAGGTCGCCCCACATGGCGAGATCAGCGGCGTCTTTTTCGGTGCTCATGGGGTGGTCCTCAGTTCGCCCGCGGCTTGGTGCCGGCCATGGGCGTGATGCGGGTGATCTTCACGGCGTTCTTGCCTTTGTGCAGGCCGAAATCGCCTTCGAACAGGGGCAGGCCTTCGACGTGCAGCGGGGTCTTCGCGGGCACGTCGATCGGCAACACGTCGCCGACCTTCAGCGCGACGAGCTGGCGCACGCTGAGGCGCTTGGTGGCCAGCACGCCGGCCACGTCGAGCTCGGCGAGGTTCACGCCCTCGCGCAGCTGGATCGGGAAATTCTCGTCCTTCTCGGAACGGTCGGAGGCGATGCCGGCATCCAGCAGTTCGCGGATCGGCTCGAGCATCCCGTAGGGCAGCGTCACGTGCATCTCGCCGCCGCCGCCCTCCAGCTCGACGTGGAACTTGCTCACCACCACGTATTCGCGGGGGCTGACGATGCTGGCGAAGTGCGGGTTCACTTCCGAGCTCGTGTATTCGAACTCGAAGTTCATCACCGGCGCCCAGGCTTCCGTCAGGTCGGCGAAGGCCTGCTTCAGCATCAGCTGGATGACGCGCATCTCGGTCGGCGTGAACTCGCGGCCCTCGATCTTCGCGGGAAAGCGGCCGGCGCCACCGAAGAAGTTGTCGAGCACCGCAAACACCAGCGTCGGCTCGAAAACGATGAGGCCGGTGCCGCGCAGCGGCTTCATCTTGATCAGGTTGAGGTTCGTCGGCACGTACAGCGTGTGCAGGTAGTCGGCGAACTTCATCAGCTCGACGCCGCGCACCGACAGGTCGGCGGAGCGGCGCAGCAGGTTGAACAGGCCCACGCGCCACATGCGCGCGAAGCGCTCATTGACCATTTCCAGGGTGGGCATGCGCCCGCGGACGATGCGGTCCTGGGTGGCGAAGTCGAAGGACCGCGCCACGCCGGGATCGACATCGGTCTCGGTCTCGACTGCGCCCGAGTCGACGCCGTGGAGCAGGGCGTCGATCTCATCCTGGGAAAGCAGGTCGCTCATGGCCGTCGCTTACTGGGTGACGAAACTGGTGAACAGCAGGGCGGTGACGGTGTCCTTCTTGCCGGTCTCGGCCTCCAGCACCTTGTTCGTCTCCCCGAGGGCCTTCTCCTGCAGGGTCACCATGATGTCGGGCTGGGACAGCTCCTCGTTGGTGAGCTGGCGGAACATCACCAGCAAGCCACTGCGGATCGCCGGCAGGTGCGTCTCGATGGCCTTCTGGCCCTCCTCGCTCTTGGTGGCGAGCTGGATCTGCACCTGCAGGTACTTGGCGCTGCCGCCCGTGAGGTTGACCACCAGCGGGTCCTTGACCTCGATGTAGCGGGTCTCGGGCTTGGGCGCGCCGTCCTCGCCCTCCTCCGCCTCGGCACCCTCCGCGGCCTCGTCGCCCTCGGCCGGGGCGTGCGCCGGCTTGGGCATCATGAAGAACATGATGCCGGCCACCAGGACGGCCGAACCCACCGCGGCGCCGATGATCGGGACGAGCGGCACCTTGGGCTTGGCGGCGGCGTCGGCGGGTGCGGCGGCGGGTGCGGGCTTTTTGTCGGCCATGAGTGGGTCCTTGCGGTCGTGGTGGGGAGTGCAAGACCCGTGCCGCGGCAGGGGTCCGGACCTGCCGGAAACCCGCCACCGGCGGCCTCCGGGCCGGTTCGCGGCTAGTAGGCGCTGAAACCGTTCGTCGTTCAATCGGCGCGTTTTGAGTATTCCTGACTCTTCGCCGCGGGGATTCCGTCATGCTTCGCCCGCCCCTCACCCCCGGGGGGTGGAGGAGCGGTTCGATACGCTTCGAGCGGCGCGACGCGAGGCACCCCCCCTGCCTTCGCTTCCGCCCTGTTCTGCGACCGTGCTGCTTGGTGGTCGCACCCCCTCCGAGCCCGACCCGGCCCCCGCCGTGGTCGGGTTTTCTTTTTTGCGCGGCTTCACTTCGCCGGGATCGATCGCCACACTCGACGCCATGCCCGCCTGCCCGACCCGCTTCGCGACGCCCGCCTCCCCCCACCCCGGGAGCGGTCGCGCATGAGCACGCCGATGGTGACGGCGCACCCGCCGCTGCGCGTGGCGCTGGTGGAGGACGACCGCATCGAGGCGGAACGCGCCATCGCCGCCCTGCGGGCCGCCGGCCACGAGGTGGAGTGGTTCACCGAGGGCGTGCAGTTCATGTCCGAGGTGCGCGAGGCGAGGCACGAACTGTTCCTGTTCGACTGGCACCTGCCCGACACCGAGGGCACCGCCCTGGTGGGCTGGGTGCACCGTTCCGTCGGCCGCCGGGCCCCGATCATCATCTTCAGCCGCTTCGACGACGATGAGCGCATCGTCGAGGCGCTGGCCGTCGGCGCCGACGACTACATCATCAAGCCGACCTCGGCGACCGTGCTGCTGGCCCGGATCGCCGCCGTGACGCGACGCTTCCAGGGCGCCACCACGGCCCCGCTGCGGGTGGAGTTCGGCCCCTACCGGATCGACGGCGCCTCCCGCGAGCTCACCCGCGACGGCGAGCGCATCGAGCTGCAGCCCAAGGAATTCGACCTAGCGTGGTACCTGTTCCTGCATCGCGACCGGCTGGTCCGGCGCGAGGAGCTGGTGGCCGCCATCTGGGGCCGCGACATCGGCGGTTCGGCCCGCACGCTCGACACCCACCTGTACACGCTGCGCCGCAAGCTGATGTTCGCGGAGAACGGCCTCCGGCTCTCGAACGTCTATCGCGAGGGCTACCGGCTGGAACTCGCCCCCGCGGCGGCCGGCGCCTCAGACGACTGAGGCCTCGCGCTCGAGCGGCAGCTCGATGCGGAACTCGGCACCGCCTTCCGGCGGGTTGTCGACGAAGACGGTGCCGCGGTGGCGCGCCACCACGCTCATCACCATGGCGAGACCGAGGCCGACCGAACGGGTCGAGGACTTCGGCGTGCGCGCCAGGGGCCCGAAGCGCTGGAACAGCTGGCTGCGCCGGGACGGGGCGATGCCCGGACCACCGTCGCGGACGACGATGGCCAGCGCCTCGTGTCGGCGCTCCACGCGCACATCCACATGCCCACCGGACGGGGTCACCTTCACCGCATTGCTCAGCAGGTTCTCGACCGCGCGCCGCAGCAGGGCGGCGTCGCCGATCACCCAGCCGGCCTCCTGGTCGTCAAGGGCCAGCTCCATCCGAACCTGCTTGGCGCTGGCTTCCGGCGTGCTGGTCTCGACCGCTTCCAGCACCACGTCGGCCAACAGCACCGGCTCGGCGCGGGTGAAGGCCTCGGGCGAGGCCGAGCGCACGAAATCGAGGTAGGTCGTCGCCATCTGGACCATGCGGCGGGAAAGCCGCTCGGCGCTGCGCAGCACCTGCTGGGTGGACGGCGTGAGGGTCGGATCGGCCAGCACCCCCTCGCAGAGCTCGACGAGGGCATGGGCCGGCGCGCGCAGGTCGTGCGAGAGGAAGTCGATGGCGGCCTGGCGCTCACGCTGGTCGGCCATCAGGCCAGTGAGCTCGGTGACGCAGACGAGGGTGTCGTGCTGGTCGGGCTCGCGGCCGCCGGGCAGGGGTTCGAAGGCGACGACCACCTCGCGTTCGCCGCACTGCGCCAGCAGGCGCGCGCTGCCGGCGCCCACGTACTGACCGGCGTCGGCCGGAAGGCGCAGGTCGACCGCGGCCAACCAGTCGCGCAGCGTGCCCATCGGCGCTTCGGGGTCGGTGCGCCAGGCCACGGCCTGGGCGTTGCCGAGGCGCAGGCGCTGCTGGCCGTCGATGACGATGATGGCGGCCGGCTGCACGTCGATCAGCCGATGCACGTACTCGCGCTGCCGGCGGATGCTGGCCACCGCCTGGCGCACCGCGGCCAGCGCCTCGTCGAAATCGAAGCCGCGACGGGTGGCCGGCGGCGCGGTGGCTTCGCGGCGCAGCACGGCGATCTCGGCGGCCAGCATCGAGGCCGAGCGCACGTAGCGATGGATCACTTCGACGAACACCTGAACGGGCAAGGCGATCGCCAGCACCACCGGCGGCAGCCACACCAGCATGCGGTAGGCCACCAGGTAGGCCACCAGCACCAGGACGAGGAAGCCAACCGCGAGCACCGCGGCCCGGCGTTGGCGCAGGTGGTTCAGGGCCAGGGCGAAGACCAGCAGCACGCTGCCGACGATGGCCGCGTCGGTCCACGACGAAAGCACGCGGAACACGTGGCCGGTGAGCAGGGCCGCGGTCGCCTGCGCCTCGTATTCGTCGACGGTGAGGCCGTGCTCGGCCCAGCCCGAGACGGCGGTGGTGAGGTTGATCTCGGTGTCCTGCTCGGACTGCCCGATGATGACGATGCGGTCGCGCCAGACGTCCGGATGCACCTCGCCATCGAGCACGTCGGCGGCGCTGACCTGACGCACGCTGCCGCCACCGCCCAGGAAGGCGAAGACATACGCGTCCTCGGCGACGGTGGGCGAGTCGAACGCGGCCTGCAGGGCCGCGCGGCGCTCCTCGGGCACGAGGTCGCCGGCCTGCTGCAGCAGGGCGAGGGCAAAGCTCGGCCGCAGCGCGCCGGCCAGCGGCGCGGCATGGAAACTGCCGCGGATCACGTTGTCGTCGCCGGTGGCGACGAGCTGCAGGCCCAGCGTGCGGAAGCCCACTTTCTCGGCGGCGCGGAACGCTTCCTCGGCACTCTGGTGCGCGGTGTCGCCGACGAAGGCCTTGCCGACCGTGTTGCCATGGCGGGCCAGCGCCTCGCGCAGCACGCCAAGGCCCTCGCGGTCGCGCGGATCGCGCGCGTCGAAGGCGAGGTAGGCGCCGATCACGCGCGGCTTCACCTGGTTCAGGCGATCGACGAGGCGGGCCAAGGCCAGCGGCCGACGATCGATGAAGTCGGGGTAGCGGCGCTCGGCTTCCCCGTCGATGTGGACCAGCACGATCTCCGGCGGCGCCTCGCGCTGGTGCAGACCCATCAGCTGGTCGTAAACCCGCGTGTCGAACGGCGCCAGCAGGTTGAAGCCGACCAGCAGGGCGGCCAGCAACGGGATGACCAGCGCGTGGATCGGCAGGCGGCGCATCGGCTCAGCGGGCGGCGGACGGCGCGGTGGCGGGCGGCGGTGAGTGCAGGGCGTCGAGTGCCACGGCCAGCAGGCTGCGCAGGCCCGGCTCGAGCGCCGATTCGTCGAACATGAATTCCGGCGAGTGGTTCATCGGCGCGCGGCGCGGGTCGATACCCGGGCCGGTGCTGCCCACGAACCAGTAGAAGGTCGGCGCCACCGTGCTGAACTGCGAGAAGTCCTCGCCAATGGTGAGCAGTGGCATCTCCACGACCTTGTCCTCGCCCAACGCCGCGCGCAATGCCGCACCGCCGCGCTCCGCGCGTTCGGCGGCATTCGCGGTGAGCGGCGCATTGAGGTTGACGCTGAGCTCGGCGGTCGCACCGGCCGACTCGGCGATGGCCTTCGCGGTGCGCTCGAAGCGCGCAATCACGTCGGCGCGCACGCCGTCGTCGAAAGCGCGCAGCGTGCCGGCCATGCGCGCCTCGTCGGGGATGATGTTGAAGCGCACGCCGGCCTGCACTTGGCCCGTGGAGAGCACCACGGGCGAGCGCACGATGTCGGTCTGGCGCGAGACGATGGTCTGCATCGCCATCTGCACCTGCGCCGCGATGGTGACGGGGTCGATGCCGTCCCAGGGACGCGCGCCGTGGGTCTGCCGGCCGCGGATGACGAGGTTCCACTCATCGACCGAGGCCATGGTCGGGCCGCTGCGGTAGCCCACCGTGCCGGCCGGCAGCGCCGCCCAGACATGCAGGCCGTAGATGGCGTCAGGCTTCCAATCGGCAAACAGGCCGTCGTCGATCATCGCCTTCGCACCGACGATCTGGCCGGGCTGCGGCGGGCCTTCCTCCGCTGGCTGGAACACGAACATCACTTCGCCAGCGAGCTGGTCCTTCATGCCGACCAGCACCTCGGCCGCGGCCATCAGCAGAGCAACGTGGGCGTCGTGGCCGCAGGCGTGCATCACGCCGACGTCCTGCCCGCGATACGTCGTGCGCACGGTCGATGCGAACGGCAGGCCCGTCGCCTCGGTGACCGGCAGCGCATCCATGTCGGCGCGTAGCGCGATGCGCGGACCGGGCTTCGCGCCCTTGAGGATGGCGGCCACGCCGGTGACGCCGAGTCCTTCGCGCACGTCGAGGCCGAGGCTGCGCAGATGCGCCGCAGCCTTGGCCGCGGTGCGCGTTTCCAGCGTGCCGAGCTCGGGGTGCTGGTGCAGGTCGCGGCGCCATGCGGTGAGTTCGGGCAGCACCTCGGCGATGGCCGCATCGAGCGGCGCGGCGGTGGCCGGTGCCGCGTGGGCAGCGAACGGCGCGGAGGCCAGCGCGGACGCGAGCAGGGCAAGCGGAGCAAGTCGAAGAGCGACGGCGCGGGGCTGCGGCATGGTCGAGGCGGGTGGCTTCGGGGACACCGAAGCATACGCAGGAACCACCCCGCGGCGAGGGGGCTGTGCCCCCAAGCCGACGGGCCGACGCTCCGGGCGCGCGGGCCCGGAGCGGTGGGCGGCGCTACTCGTAGCGCAGCGCCTCGATCGGGTCGAGCCCCGCGGCTTTCGAGGCCGGCATGATGCCGAAGATGACGCCCACGAGGGCCGAGAAGCCGGCCGCCGCGGCGATCACCCAGATCGGCACCGAGGCCGGCGGGAAGCCCGGGATCATCGCGGCGATGCCCACGCCCGCGGCAATGCCCAGGATGATTCCGATGATCCCGCCGAGCAGGGCGAGCATCGCGGCTTCGAGCAGGAACTGCACGAGGATGTCGCGACGCGTGGCGCCCAGCGCCTTGAGGATGCCGATCTCGCGGGTTCGTTCCGTCACCGACACCAGCATGATGTTCATGATGCCGATGCCGCCCACGAGAAGGCTGATGCCGACCACACCGCCGACCACCAGCGTGGCCGTGCCGGCGATCTGGTCGAACTGCTTCACGAAAGCGTCGGCCGCTTCGACCTTGAAGGTATTGCCTTCACTGGCCGGCGTGCGGCGCGCGGTGCGGATGGCCCGCGTGACGCGCTCGCGCACGGTGTTCACCTGCTCGAGGTCGGGCACGGTGAAGCTCGCCTGCATGAAGGGGCGGTTGCTGGCCCCCATCATCGAGCGCCCGACGTCGAAGGGGATGATCAGATAGTTGTCGAGGCTGAAGCCGAGCAGGTCGCCCTGCTTCTCCATCAGCCCGATCACCTTGAACCACTCGTTCCCGATGCGGATGTATTCGCCGATCGGGTCTTCGGGCAGGTCGAGGTCGACGCGCAGCTTGTCGCCGATCACCGCCACCTTGCGGCGGCCGCGATCGTCGGCCGGCGCGAGGAAGCGGCCCTTCACCGGCCAGCGCGCGTACACGGCGGCGTAGTCGGCGTTGCTGGCCTGCACCTGCGCCGTCACCGTGCGGCCCTGGTAGCTGATGCCGGGGACGTTCACCGCCAGGATCGGTGCGACTTGGCCAACGCCGGGCACGCGGTAGCGCAGCACGTTGATGTCGTCGAAGGTGATGTAGTTGAGCCGGCCGCTCTGGAAGTTCTCGTTGGTGTTGACGGCCTGCAGCGTCAGCGTGCTGCCACCGAGATCGGCGAGCTGGTTCTTGATCGAGGCGGAGAACCCCTGCACCAGCGACACGACGGCGATCACCGAGCCGGTGCCGATGACGATGCCCAGCGTCGTCAAGACGCTGCGCATGCGGTTGGCCATCAGGCTGGCGAGGGCGGCGCGGAAGGCTTCGAGCAGGGCCTGCATCAGCGCGTCCTCCGGTCTTCGACGATGCGGCCGTCGCCGATGCGAACCGTGCGGTGGCAGTGCGCGGCGATGTCGGGTTCGTGCGTCACCACGACGACGGTCTGGCCCTGCGCGTGAAGCGCGTCGAACAGCGCCATGATCTCGGCGGAGGTGCGCGAATCGAGGTTGCCGGTGGGTTCGTCGGCGAGCAGCAGCGAGGGCTCGCCCACCAGCGCGCGTGCGACGGCCACGCGCTGGCGCTGGCCGCCGGAGAGCTGGTTCGGCCGGTGGTCGAGCCGATTGCCCAAGCCCACGCGCTCCAACGATTCGACGGCCCGGCGGCGGCGCTCGGCGCGGGGCAGGCCGCGGTAGACCAGCGGCTGCATCACGTTGTCGAGCACGCTCATGCGCGGCAGCAGGTGGAAGCTCTGGAACACGAAGCCCACCTCGCGGTTGCGCACGTGCGCCAGCTCGTTGTCGTCGAGCGTCGCGGTGTCGCGGCCATTCAACAGATAGTGGCCGGCACTCGGCGTGTCGAGGCAGCCGAGCAGGTTCATCAGCGTCGACTTGCCGGAGCCCGAGGGCCCGATCAGGGCCACGTACTCGTTGCGGTCGATGAAGAGATCGACGCCGTCGAGGGCGCGGACCTCCTGGTCGCCCATCAAGTAGTGCTTGTGGATGCCGACGAGCTCGATCACCCGGCGTCGTCCTCGGCGTCGGTGTCTTCGGCATTAGCCGCGTCGTCGCCCTTGGCGTCCTCGTCGTCCTTGGGCTCGATCTCCTTGATGCTGCCGCCTTCCATCAGCTGGCGCAGCGCGCGGCCGGGGCCCGAGACCACGCGGTCGCCCTCGGACAGGCCCGAGGTGATGGCCTGCCAGCGATCGTCAGCCTCACCGACCTGCACTTCGATCTTGTTCACCTTGCCGTCGACGATGCGCCACACGTGGTGGGCGGTCTTGCGCGGCTCGGGCTCGCTGGCGATCACCGCTTCCACCGGGACGGCGAGCGTCGAGGCGCCATCGCCAAGGAACAGGTCGGCGCGCGCGCTCATGCCCGAACGCATGGCCAAGCCTTCCGGCGGCGTGAGCTCGGCGATGACCTCGTAGGCACGACCCTGATTCTCAAGGATCGGCGCCAAAGCCACCTGGCGCACCACGCCCGGCACCGCGGTGTCGGGGAAGGCTGCGGGGTAGACATCGACCTTCTGGCCGGCGGCGACCTTGGCGATGTCGCCCTCGTCGACCCTCAGCCGCGCCTCGATGGCGCTGGTGTCGGCGATGGTCATCAGCTGCGCGCCGGCGAAGGCTTGCGTGGAGGGCACGGCGGTCTCGCCGGCCTTGATGGTCACGCCCACGACGGTGCCGTCGATCGGTGCCACCACTTCCGTCTTCTGCAGGGTCTCGCGCGCGTCGGCGAGGATGGCCTCGGAGCGCTTGAGTGCTTCCTCGCTGCTCTTCAGTTCGATGCGGGCGAGTTCGAGCTGGTTCTTCTCTTCGTCGAAGCGGGCGCGGTCGATGGTCTGTGCGTCCGCCAAACGCTGGTAGCGCTCGAACTGCTTCTCGCGCAGGGCCAGCGTGACGCGCTGGCGCTCGATGCTGATCAGGGCCTGCCGACGGCTGGCTTCCTCGCGCTCGATGGCGTTTCGGTAGGTCTCCGGGTCGAGGCGAAGCAGCACCTGGCCGCGCTGCACGCGGTCGCCGTCCTTCACCAGCACCTCGCTGACCTGCGCCAGCACTTCCGCGGTGAGCTTCACCTCGGTGCGGAAGGCCAGCGTGCCGGAGGCAAGTATGGTCGGGCGGATGGCCTGCGGCGCCGCGGTGGCGGCCTGCACCTCCACCGCATCACCGCCACCGCGCTTGGCGATAAAGGGCAGGGCGAGGAGCAGAACGATGCCGCCCGCGATCAGGGCTTTCTTCGGGATGCGCATGGAGGAGGGGCCAGGAGGTCAGAGCAGGGCGATCAGCAGCCAGATGCCGTAGATCAGCACCGAAGGCAGCGCCGCGACGAAGACGGCCGAACCCCAGCCGCTGCGGGTGAAGGTCTTCCAGCCGATGGCGCCGAGCGCAATGGCCCAGAAGCCGAGCAGGTCGAAGCCCTTGGCGAGCGTGCTCAGGTCGTGGTCGAAGGGCAGCTGCACCAGCAGCGGGTCGATGCGCGTCAGCGAGATCGCGTGCAGCGGCGTCTGCGGTTCCATCGTCAGCGCGCCGATGGTGCCGATCAGGGCGCCAAGCGCGGTCGGCATCGCGGCCCACGTGGTCAGCGACAGGCTGTGCTTGTAGGACAGCCCGGCGCCGGCGATCTTGCCGGCGAGGAAGTAGTACAGCGCGAACACCGCGTACACGATGGGCACGAAGATCAGGGTACCGGCGGCACCGATGTAGCCCTGCACCTTGGCGCCGGGCATGAACTGCTTCGCCTGGGCGATCTCGGCCGGCGTCATCTCCTGGCCCATCATCGTCAGCGAGAAGTCCTGGAACCACACGGAATCGACGCGCAGGTAGTAGGCGAGGATCATCGCCACCGACAGGACGACCATGATCGCCATCGGCAGCAGGAAGGTGGGCTTGTCCTTTTCGGCCGTGAAGACCTTGGCCGGGTCAAGGAAGATGTCGACGAGTTTCATGCGCGCATTCCCCAATGCGTGGAGGGAGAGTCCTCGAGCTCAGACTGTGGCCTGGCGCCGAGGGGTGGAAGTGACGGAGGTCATGTCCGTGGTACGCCAGCGGAAGGCCGGCCCTTACAGCCGCCCGGCCCGCTTGATGGCGAGGTAGTGCTGCACGAGGGCTGCGGGCAGCTGCTCGCAGCGCACGTCCAGCACATCGATGCGACGCGCCCGCAGCTGGGCGTGGGCGCGCTTGCGCGAGGCGAGGTACTGCTGGGTCGCGCCGAGGCGCAGCGCGTCCTCGAAGCGGTGGGGCTCGGCCGCCATCGCGGCGTCGAGCGCGCTTTCGCGCAAGCTGGCCACGCAGACGAGATGACGGCGCTGCAGCAGTTCGAGCCCGGCGAGCAGGTCGTCGGCGTCCTCGTCGCGCACATTGGTGACGACCAGCACCAGGCTGCGGCGGGCGTTCTGCGCCAGCACGCGGCGCGCGGCCTCGAGGTAGTCGGCGGCCACCGGTGCCGGCTGCACGTCGAAGGTCGCTTCCACCAGCGCGTCCAGCCCACCAACACCGCGCACCGAAGGCACGCTGCGATCGACCGCGCCGAAGGTCTGCAAAGCGACGGCATCGCCCTGCCGCAGTGCCGTGTAGGCGACCAGCAAGGCGGCGTTGAGGGCGTGGTCGAAGTGCGTCAGCCCGCCATCCTCGGCGAGCAGGCGGCGGCCGCAGTCGAGCAACAGGGTGACGCGCTGGTTCTTCTCTTCCTGGTACTCGCGCGAGATCAGGCGGCGCGCACGAGCCGTGGCCTTCCAGTCGATCTGCCGCAGGCTGTCGCCAGTGCGGTACTCGCGCATCTGGTGGAACTCGGTGCCGTCGCCGCGACGCCGGGCGAGGTGCGCGCCGGTCATCCGCGTGGCCTGCTCGGCGGTGTGCAGGGCGAGGCCGGCGAGCGGCGCGAAGTTCGGGAACACGCGCACCGGCGTGGTCGCGCCAAGACGGCGGGTTTGCGTCCACAGGCGCAGGGTCGAGACCTGCCGCCACCAGCCGGGCTCGAACACCGCTTCGCCGCGGCGCGGCGGCAGCGTGCGGTAGGTGAGCTCCAGCACCTCGCGGGGCGCGATGCGCAGATCGCGGGGCTGGTCCTCCACGGTCCAGTCACCGGGATGCCCGTCATGCAGGGTGCCGCGCAACGCACCGCGGGCGGTGTTGGTCAGCCGCAAGGTCACCGTCGCCCACGGGCCGAGGGGCAGCACGGCGGGCATCTGGCGTTCGAAGCCCGGCGACGGCTGCCGCGACAGCGCGAGAGCATCCAGCAGCAGTGCGGCACCGAGCACGGCGCCCGCCACGCCCCAATGCATCGTCGCGAGGCCAGCGAGCGGAATCGCCAAACCAGCCAGGCCCCACAGGGCCAGCAGCGCGATGGTGGCGCGGGTCGGCCTCACTTCTGCGGGGCCTTCACCCGTTCACGCAAGGCCGAAAGCACCGCATCCGGCGACTGGCCTTCGAGCTGCAGCTCAGGGCTCAGCGCGATGCGATGGCGCAGCGCCGGCAGCAGCACGTCGCGCACGTCGTCCGGCACGACGAAATCGCGACCCTCCATCGCTGCCTGCGCGCGAGCCAGCCGCACCAGCGCGAGACTACCGCGCGGGCCGGCGCCCATCGCAATCCCCGGCCATTCGCGGGTGGCGTGGACGAGGCGCACCGCGTAGTCGAGCACGGCGGCATCGACGCGCACCGACGCGACCGCCTGCTGCATGGCCACCACATCCTCGGGCGCGAGCAGCGCCTTCAGCGTGGACAGGTCGAAGTCGGCGCGCGCACGGCCGGTGCTGATGGCCTCGACCATGCGCACTTCGTCGGCCAGCGAGGGATAGCCGATCAGGATCTTCAGCAGGAAGCGGTCGAGCTGGGCTTCCGGCAGCGGGTAGGTGCCCTCCTGCTCGACCGGGTTCTGCGTGGCGATGGTCATGAACGGAGCGGCCAGTGGGAAGCTCTGGCCTTCGATCGTCACCTGCTGCTCCTGCATCGCCTCCAGCAGGGCCGACTGCGTCTTCGCCGGGGCGCGGTTGATCTCGTCGGCGAGCAGGAGGTTCGTGAACACCGGGCCGCGGCGCACGCTGAAGGTTTCGGTCTTCGGGTCGTACACGGCGTGGCCGCTCACGTCGCTGGGCATCAGGTCGGGCGTGAACTGCACGCGCGAGAACTGGCAGCGCATCACGGCGGCCAGCGCGCGCACCAGCAAGGTCTTGCCGAGGCCGGGCACGCCTTCGATCAGCACGTGGCCGCCGCCGAGCAGCGCCAACAACAGCTGGTCGAGGACGGCGTCCTGGCCGATGAAGGCCTGGCCGATCTCGCGGCGCACCGCGGCGACGCGGTCGGCGAGTTCGGCGAAGGGCAGCGGCGGCGGGGCGGGTTGGTCGGGGCTCATGCGCGGGTCCGGTTCGTGTAGCGAGGCGGAAGTGGGGATCAGAGTCGGTGCAGCAGGGTGGCGAGCGTGGCGACGGCCTCGCGGAACTGGTCGGGCGTGGCGCGATGCGGCAGCGCGAGCGCCGCGGCGATGGCGTCGACGGGGACGCGGCTGCGGTCGGCCAAGGCCTGCGCGAGCGCGGCCTCGTCGAGACGCGCCAGGGCATGCCGTTGCGCAAGGCGTTCCAGCACGGCCTCGCGAAGCGCGGCATGCAGGGAGGCGCCGTGGTCGTTGCGGAAGGCGAACTGCCCGGCGGCGTCGATGTGCTCCATCAGCGCGCGGCGATGCGCGGCGGGCGAGGGCACCATCGGCCCGAGGCGCTGGCTCGCCCAGCGCAGCCACGCCAGCAAGGCGAGCGCGAGGCCGAGCATCACCGGCCAACCTTCGCGCCACAGCAGCGCGGCCAGCGAGCCGCCGCGATGGCTAAGAATCCACACCGCTTCGCCATCGACCCAGGCGCCGGCGAGCTGCGCCATCAGGCGCGTCTGCGCGTCGCGTCGCTGCTGCCGCTCGGCATCGGCCTCGGCATCGGCGGTGGTGCCGAGCGGCGAAAGCCGGCGGTTGGTGAAGGCATCGAGCTCGCTCAGGACCAGCACCTCGCCTTCGCCATAGGGCAGGCGGGCGATGCGGGCGTGGCCAGCCTTCGGCCAGACGAGGGCGTCGTCGATCAGGCCGGTCACCGCGAACGGTGTTCCGCAGACGACCTCCGACACCCCTTCGGCCAACCGCAGGCGCGGGCAGTCAACGTCGGCCGCGGCGCCACGCAGTGCCTCGACGCCGAGCCCTTCGCCGAGCATGGTCGAAAGCGACGGCGCGGCATCGCCGGAAGGCATGGGCAGCACGAGGCGTCCGCCCTGCTCCACCCAGTCCAGCAAGGCCCAGCTGTCGTCGTCGGTTTCCACTTGGGCTTCGGGGTACAGCAGCACCAGCGTGCCGCGCGGCGGCGGCGGGGTGCGGCGGAAATCGACATGGCCCTTTAGCACCACCTCCTGTCCGGCGGCGCGCAGGGCCAGCGTCAGCCCGTGCAGCGGGTTCGCGCGCGCTTCCGCGGTGGGCGGCGTGGGCTGCTCGACGGTGACGCGCTCATGGGTGGCGAGGAAGGCGCCGACCATCAGGCCGACGAAGACGAGCGCCGCGGCACCGATGGCGAGGTTGCGACGACGCGGTGTCATGCGCGGCCCTCCCCGAAGGCGTCGGGCCACGCGGCGATCAGCGCCTCGAAGGCCGCGGCATCAGGGCGTGCCCCGGCGTAGGCCACGGCGCGCCAGGCCTGCACGAGACGGCGCACGTGCTCGGCGGCCGGCGCATGCGCCAGCGTGCGTGCCGCGCGCAGCAGCTCGCCTTCGGTGGTGCCAGGCGGCAGCGGCCGCGGGCGCCGCGCCGACACCTCGCGCAGGCCGGCGCGATACAGGCAGGCGAAGGCCTCGCGGGCCTCGCCACGCGCCCATGCGGCGCGCGCACGCTGCAGCAGCTCGGGCGCGGCGGCGACGTCTTCCGGCGCGAGTCCCCGGTGGCGCAGCGGCGGCGGGGCATGCGCTTCGGCCGCGCGCTCGCGACGCCACGGCAGCCAATCGCGGTAGCGCCAGAGCACGTAGGCCAGCGCCAGCAGGGCCACGGCCCACAGCAGCAGCTCGGCGGCCATGCCCACCAGGCGGCCGACCAGTTCGCCCAGCTTCTCGCGCCAGTCGATCAGCGGCTGCGCCTGTTCCTCGTCGAGGTCGGAGAGCAGGTCCTTCATGCGCCAGCGCTGCACCGTCTTGGTGCCGCCGAGCGAGGCATCGTTGCGCGCCTCGCGCAGCGCCGCATCCAAGCGCGCGGTCTGCGCGTCATCGGCGAAGCCCTCGGGCAGGCGCGTCGCGCGCTCGGGCAGGTCGAGCGACTTCGCCACCTTCTCTTTCGCATCGAGCGCCGTCGGCATCGCCAGCACCGCGAGCAGCAGCACGAGCACGCCACCTGCGCCGCGACCGGCCGCCACGGCACGCGCGGCCATG
Source organism: Silanimonas sp. (assembly GCF_044377035.1). Lineage (GTDB taxonomy): Bacteria > Pseudomonadota > Gammaproteobacteria > Xanthomonadales > Xanthomonadaceae > Silanimonas. Next base: position 1,360 of record NZ_JBILJW010000022.1, on the reverse strand, counting down.
CGCTTGAAGCCGAGCTCGAGGTCCCAGGCTTCGAGGTGCACACGGCGGCTGAGGTAGAGGCCGAAGCCGGCGGCGACAAAGAACGGTTCGATCACCAGCACGCCGACGCAACCCACGGCGTTGAGGACGAGGTCGAGCCACGGCGTGGCGTCCTTGCCCAGCGCGCCCATCCAATCCCCGCCACGGGCTTCCCACCACTCCAGCGGGATCATCAAGCCCACCAGCGCCCAGACGCTCGCCACCAGCACCAGTTCGAACCACGGCAGCAGCAGCCACAAGCCGGCCGCCTGCGGTGCCCCGTCTCGACGCAGCAGGCTGCGGCGCTGGCCGCGCTCGGCACGCGGCAGGCCTTCGAGCAGGTCACTGGGCAGCGAGAGCGCGCGGAAGGGGTCGAAGCGCAGCCACAGCAAGCGCGGCAGCGTCGGGCCCCAGCCCCAGCGCCACGCGGCGCGATACACCTCGGCGCGCGTCGGCTCGTGGCCGAACACCGCGCGCGACAACACGAACAGCGGAATGCGGTCGAGGGCGGGCTTCAGCCACCACAGCATCAGCGGCGCCAGCCACAGCCAACCGAGCAGATGCCCCACGCCCAGCAGCACCGCGCAGAGCAGGCCGGCGCAGAGCAGCCACGGCCCGACCCAGACTCGCGCGTGTTGGCGTGCCAAGGCGATGCCGAGATCGACGGCCTCCCAAGAGGTGCGCGCGCGCAGCGCGATGCCGAGGCGGTCAATCCGCATCGCTACGCCCTCGCCCGCCCATCGCCAACCACCAGAAAATGGCCGCCCAGAGTGCGGCCGCCAGCGGGAAGCGCACGAGATCCGGCAGGTCCGCCTTCGACGACCAGAAGGCTTCGATGAAGGCCGCCAGCAGCAGCATCACGAACACGCCGAGGCAGAGCTTGGCGCCGTCGCGGCCGGAAGCGATGAGCGCGTCGCGGCGGCGCAGGCGGCCCGGCGCGATCAGCGAGAGGCCGATGCGCAGGCCGGCGCCACCGGCGATGACGATGGCGGTGAGTTCCGGCGCGCCATGGGTGACGACGAAGCGCCAGAAGGTGTCGCCATAGCCGGACACGTGCAGGTGCCCGGCGATGCCGCCGATCGTGACGCCGTTGAACACCATCACGTACAGCGCGCCGAGGCCCGCCGGCAGGCCGGACGCGAAGCTGCGGAAGCCAATGCTGATGTTGTTCATCACGTAGAAGCCGAACATCTGGAAGTCGCCGTCGGCGCCGCGCTCGCGGCCGTAGTGCTCGGCCGCGGGGTCGTACATGGCTTCCGCCTGCGCCAGCATCGAGGCGTCGAACAGCAGCCACGCCGCGTCCGGGCGGAACTGCAGCAGCGTGAACACGCCCACCAGCGGC
>NZ_JBILJW010000050.1:0-5010 GCF_044377035.1 Silanimonas sp. | reverse complement strand
CCCCAGCCCCCCGAGCGCCACGTCGTCCCCGCGTCGTGGCAAGGAAAGCCCCCCATGCGATCCTCCGTGTTCGTTCCCGCCCTTGTGCTCGCCTTGGGCCTTGCCCCACTCCTCGCGAACGCGGCGGTCGATCCCGCGAACGTGAGCGCTCCGACGCCGTCGGCGGCCACCCCCGTGGACCCGATGATTCCCCCAGGTGTCTCGCCCGAGGTGGCTGCCCAGATCCAGCAGCTGATGTCGACGCTTCCTCCGGGCCCGAGCGGCGACGCCGCCACTGCCTGCGAAGTCATCCTGTGTCTCGCCGGTAGCGCCGGCGCCGGTGGGCGCGTTTCGCAGTGCGTCCCGCCGATCCGCAAGTACCTGACCATCAAGCCTTGGCGCCGCCTGAACTTCCTGAAGCTGTGCCCGAAGACGAGCGGGCAGGGCGACGCGCGGATGGATCGCCTGGTCGAGATCATGGCCCGTGCCCCGGGGGCCGACGACGAGGGCCGCATCTGCAGCGCTTCGGCGATCAATACGGTGAACCGACGCCCGCTGGGTGATGGCGAGTTCTACATCGCCAATGACATGCCGGGCGATTGCGCCGAGTACTACGCGCATGAGTACACGGATCTCAAGGATTCCGTGCCCGTGTACATCGGCGAACCCTTGGATGGCGGGTTCTGGTCCGAGCCGGATGGGGCCTCCGCCGCGCAGGCGCGCTACGAAGCGGACCGCGAAGAGCGCCGGCGTAACGGCGGTCGACGCGACCAGCTCCAGCAGAGCGCTTACTCGACGCTCTGATCGCCTCCCGGCATTGCATCGGGAGGCATTTCGGCCACGACGCGTGGTCGACCTTCCGGCTCCGGTTTCTTGCTTCGAATCAGGATGTGTTTCGTGATGGGATTCGTTCGAACGGCCACGCTCGCCGTGGTCGTGATGTCTCTGCTTTCCGCGTGCGGCACCACGCCGGCGCCTGATTTCCGCGGTCGCTGGCGGGAGGTCAACACGATCGATGCGGAGCCCCGCGCGATCCCGCTGCGCCCGTTGCACGCTTTTGTCGTCCTGCCCTCCGATCGCACGCTACGCGATGTCGTCGATCGCTGGGGCCGGGAATCGAACCGCCGCGTTGCGTACCGCGCGCCGATGAACTACTCGGTGCACCTGCAGGCCACGAAGGTGACGGCCGCTTCGCTCGATGCCGCGCTGGGCCAGCTGGCTTCGGCCTACGCCGCGCAGGGCATCGGGTTCGCGCTGGAAGGGGATTCGATCGTGGTCTCGTCCGCTGGCGGCGTCCCGGCTGAGCCGGCCTCCGGCGCGAAGAGCTGAGCGCGCGACGATGTTCGGAAAGAACAAGAAAGACACGCCCAACGTCCAGAAGGCGGTGGCCGCGGCCGCCAGCTTCGAGGTCACGATCGGCGAACTCGCCCGCAAGAGCGAACGTCGCGCGTGGTTCGTCGCGTTCGGCTCGATGCTGATGTCGTTGGCGCTCGCCGGCGGCTACTACTTCATGCTGCCGTTGAAGGAAAAGATTCCCTACGTCGTGATGGCGGACCCGTTCTCCGGAACGGCTTCGGTCGCTGTGCTGAGGGACGATCCCTTCTACCAGTCGACCGTGGCGAACGAGACGCTCGCCCGTGCCAATGTCGCCAATTACGTGACCGCGCGCGAGTCGTTCGATGCCGACCTCTTGAAGGCGCGCGACTGGGCGCAGGTCAACGTGATGTCCAGCGGCGAGCAGCAGAAGGCCTTCGCGTCCATCCTCGCCGAGACGAATCCCAGCAGCCCGGCGAAGTTCGTCCGTGCGAACCAGGCCATCCGCGTCCAGATCTCGAGCATCACCTCGATCTACGACGGCGGCCGCGTGGTTGGAGCCACGGTGCGGCTGCAGCGCAACCTGTTCGATCGCACCAGCGGAGCGCTTCAACCGATCGACCGTCGCCTCATCACCCTGTCGTTCAACTATCTGCCAAACCTGCAGTTGGACGAGGCATTGCGTTGGCTGAACCCGTTGGGTTTCGTGGTCACGCATTACCGCTCCGACCTCGACCTCTCGGCCACCGGGCCGGGCGCGCTCGACGAGGCGTTCAACGCCGCGATGACGTCGGCATCCGCGCTGATCGGCGAGCGGGATGCCTCGATCGAAGCGCTGAAGGCCCAGGCGCGCGCTGCGGCGGCTGCTGCTGCCGGCCAACCCGCTGCCGCATCCGACGGCAGCGGCGTTCCGCCCCCTCCCAGCCTCGGCGCGCCCGCGGCCGAACCTTCCGCCACGGACGCCGCGCCTGCCGGAGGCACGCCGGCGCCCGGAACCGCCGCCCCGTCTCCCAATGGAGTTCCAGCGACATGATGCGCCGTTGTTTGATTTTCGCCCTGGCCTTGATGGCTGTCGCCGCGCCCATGGGCGCCAGCGCGGCCAATGCCATTTCCCGATACACGTACGAGGAGGGTGGGATCTACCCCGTTCGCACGGGGCTCGGCATCGCGACCACGATCGAGCTCGATCCCGCCGACCCGGTGCTGGATTACAGCGCCGGCTTCAGCGGTGGCTGGGACATCGTTCGGCGCGACCACCTGTTCTACATCAAGCCCAAGAACGTCGACGTCGACACCAATCTGCTGATCCGCACCCAGCGCCGCTCGTACATCTTCGAGCTGCAGGTGGCGGCGTCGGACTGGCGCAAGCTCGATGAGGTGCGCAGCCGTGGCGTGCAGTACCGCATCGCGTTCGACTACGAGGATGTGCCGGAGGCGAGTGCCGAACCGGTGGCGGACGTCGCGCCCGAGCCGCCGATCGAAGCCGTGAAGCCGATGCATTACGACTACGACCTCTCCACCAAGACCCGCCGGGAATGGCTGGTCCCGACCAGCGTCTACGACGACGGCAGCTTCACCTACATCCGCCTGCCGAACCCCGGGAACATCCCCTCGGGGAACTGGCCGACGGTGTATGCGCGCAACGCGCGGCACGACGAGGACTTCGTCGTGAACTCGAACGTCGAAGCCGACACGATCGTCGTCCATGGCATCTACCCCTTCCTCGTACTTCGCCATGGCGAAGAGACGGTGGGTTTGCGCAGGAATCCCGCCGAATGAGCCAGAACATGCCGCCGAACGACGCCGATGCCGGCGCCGCGGGCAACCCCTACTACCAGCAGGCCGCAGGCCCGGACCTCGACGCGGCGACCCCGGTCCTGAAGGACGAGGAGACCCAGCGCCTCAATCGAAAGGCGCTGTTCTTCCTGGGCGGCACGCTCGTCATCGTGCTGTTGATGGCGATGCTCGTGTTGCGCTCGGGCGGTGACGGTCCCACGGCCCGTGCCCCGGAACCCGAGCAGGCGATGGCCATGCCGCAGCTGCCGCGGGCGGTTACGGAGCGTCCCCAGCCCGAGGCGCCGCCGATTCCCGTCGTCGACGAAGCGCCGGTCGCCGACATGCCGCCACCGCTGCCGGCCATCGACGCGACCGGTGCCGGCTCGGCTCCCGTGCGCGTGGATCCGCGGCGTAGCGTGATGGAGCGCCGCATCGCTGATGCCGGAGGCAACTCGCCTTCGTCCGCGGCGTCGTCGTCGTCGGCCGGGGGCGCGCAGGGCACGGATCTTTCCGGGGCGCTCGCTGCTGCGGGCGGGGCCGCGCGCCCCGTGGCCAGTGCCCAGCCGACGCGCCTCGCCAAGCCGGACACGACGATGGTGCGTGGCACCTACCTGCGTTGCGTGCTCGAGACGCGGATCGTTTCCGATCTCGACGGCTTCGCATCGTGCGTCGTCACCGAGCCGGTCTACTCGTTCAATGGCCGGGCCTTGCTGATGCCGAAGGGCTCGAAGATCTACGGCCGCTACGGCGCCGGAGACTTCATGAACAACCGGATGGCGGTGGTCTGGGATCGCGTGCTGACGCCGTTGGGCATCGACGTGACGCTGCAGGCCCCGGGCGTGGACAACTTGGGCTCCAGTGGCATGCCGGGCCAGTACGACGCGCATTGGGCGCGACGCATCTCGAGCGCGCTGATGATCAGCCTGCTCAGTGACGCCTTCAAGTACTACGCGGCGGAGGAAGGCCCTGCACAGACCGGGCTGACGAGCGGGGGCTTCGTCACGCAGGAGCCTTTCGAGAGCAACACGGCGGAAAGCATCCAGAACCTCGCGCAGCAGGCCATCGCCGAGAACAGCCGTCGTCCGCCGACCGTCACGATCAACCAGGGCACCGTGGTGAACATCTACGTCACCGCGGACATCGACTTCGGCAACGTGGTCGGCGCGAACTGACCATGAGCCCGGACGGAGCGCCCGGCGTGGACCTGATCGACGACAGCTCGCGGCTGGCGCTGGTCTCGAACGACTTCCTCGAGTACCAGTTCCAGGTGCTGGGCATCCTGCCGTTCATGGCGGATCCGTCGATCACCGAGATCTGCATCAATCGACCGGGCGAGGTCTGGGTCGAGGGCCGGGGAGGGTGGAGCAAGGTCGAGGTGCCGACGCTCACCTTCGATCGCGCACGGCAGTTCTGCGTTTCGGTGGTCAACGAGAGCAACACCGGCCAGCGCATCACCGACATCGATCCCGTCGTTTCGCTGACCTTCCCGACCGGCCAGCGCGCGCAGTTCGTGATTCCCCCCGCCTGCGATGCCGGCCGGACCTCGATCACGATCCGCCTGCCTTCGAAGCAGACGCGAACGCTCGACCAGTACCAGGCCGATGGCTTTTTCGACAAGGTCATCGAGCATTCCGGCGAGATCAGCGCGGAGGACGCCGAATTGCTGGCGCTGCGACGCGCACGCGACTACGGAAACTTCTTCCGCAAGGCCGTGGCCTACCGAAAGAATATCGTCGTCGCCGGCGCGACGGGCTCCGGCAAGACGACGTTCATGAAGTCGCTGGTGACGCACATCCCGCACCACGAGCGGCTCGTCACTATCGAAGACGCCCGCGAGCTGTTCATCGACCAGCCGAACGTCGTGCACCTGCTGTACTCGAAAGGCGGGCAGAGCACCGCGAACGTCACCGCGAAGAGCTGCATGGAAGCCTGCCTCCGCAT
>NZ_JBILJW010000030.1:0-17745 GCF_044377035.1 Silanimonas sp. | reverse complement strand
GACGCGATGGAGGGCGGCATGGCCGCCTCTCCGGCTGGCTGCTGAAGGCCGTGCACGCCTTCCGCCGCAACACCCGCGCGGGCTCGCGCAAGAACATCGCCGCGCACTACGACCTCGGCAACGAGCTGTTCCGCCTGTTCCTCTCCGACGACCTGATGTACTCCTCGGCCATCTTCGCGGATCCCACCGAGACGCTCGAAGCGGCCTCCTTCCGCAAGCTCCAGCGCATCGGCCGCAAGCTCGACCTCAAGCCGTCGGACCATCTCGTCGAGATCGGCACCGGTTGGGGCGGCATGGCCCTGCACGCCGCGAAGCACTTCGGCTGCCGCGTCACCACGACGACGATCTCGAAGGAGCAGCACGCACTGGCCACCGAGCGCGTCGCCCGCGCCGGGCTCTCCGACCGCGTGACCCTGCTGCTCGAGGACTACCGCGACCTCACCGGCACCTACGACAAGCTGGTGTCGATCGAGATGATCGAAGCCATCGGCCACCAGTACCTCGACACCTACCTCGCCAAGTGCGCGTCGCTGCTGAAGCCGGACGGCCTCGCGATGGTCCAGGCCATAACCATCGAGGACCACCGCTACGAGCAGGCGCTGCATTCGGTCGACTTCATCAAGCGCCACATCTTCCCGGGCAGCTTCATCCCGTCCATCAGCGCGATCGCCGGCGCGATGGGCCGCAGCACCGACCTGCGCCTCGTGTCGCAGGAGGACTTCGGCCCCAGCTACGCCCTCACGCTGCGCCACTGGCGCGAGCGCTTCATGGCGAAGCTCACCGACGTGCGCGCCCTCGGCTACGACGAGCGTTTCGTGCGGATGTGGGAGTTCTACCTCGCCTACTGCGAGGGTGGCTTCCTCGAGCGCTCGATCGGTGTCTCGCAGCTGCTGTTCGCGCGGCCGATGAACCGCCGCGACCCGTGGATGCCCGCGCCCGAGTCCGTGTGATGCCGAAAGCGTTCCTCATCGCGAATGTTCTCGGCTTCCAGACCGTGTGGTTCGCCAGCGTGATCGGTGCCGCGAACGGCCTGCCGTGGGCCGGGCCGCTGGCCGTGACCCTTTATGCCGCGGCGCATTTCGCCTGGACGCCCGACCGCCGTAGCGACTTGCGCATGCTCGCCATCGCCCTCGCCATGGGCGTGGTGGCCGACTCGCTGCTTGCCGCCACCGGGGTGCTGGCTTTCGCCAGCCCGTGGCCTTGGACCTTCGCCGCCCCGGTGTGGATCCTCGCCATGTGGGCCGGCTTCGCGCTCACCTTGAACCACTCCATGGCCTTCCTGCGCGGTCGATGGCTGGTCGCCGCCGCTTTCGGCGCCATCGGCGGCCCGCTGGCGTACTGGGGCGCGGCACGCGGCTTCGATGCGGTCGACTTCGGCCTGGGCTTGCCGATCGCCCTGGCCGCGCTGGCCGTGGTCTGGGGCGTGGCGATGCCGGCTCTCTACGCCCTGCATCGCACGGCCCCGGCCGCCACGGCGCGCGAGGGCGCGACGGCGTGAGCTTCTGGACCATCATCCTGCTGACCTGGCTCGGCGCCGCGGTGGGCATGGCGGCCGTCTGGGCCTTCTCGATGCGCGTGCGCAATGCCGGCTGGGTCGACGTGGCCTGGGCCGGCCTGATGGCGCTGGCGGCGATGTTCGCCGGCCTCGCTGGCGAGGGCGATGAGATGCCGCGCGGCCTAGTCGCCGTCTTCGGCGGCGTCTGGGGTTCGCGCTTGTGCCTGCACCTGATGCATCGCGTGCTGCGCGAGCCGGAGGACGGCCGCTACCAGGCCATGCGCGCCGCCATCGGCGATTCCCCGCTGCGCTGGTTCGCGTTCTTCCAGGTGCAGGCCCTCGTCGTCGCGCTGTTCGCCATCCCATTCACCGCCGCGGCTTCCGCCGACGCCGAGGGACTCGAGCCCCTGATGCTATTGGCCGTCGCCGTATGGATCGTCGCCATCGGCGGCGAAACGCTGGCGGATCGCCAGCTGGACGCGTTCCGCAGCGACCCCGCCAACAAGGGCAAGCTCTGCCGCGCAGGGCTTTGGGCGTGGTCGCGCCACCCCAACTACTTCTTCGAGTGGGTCCACTGGTTCGCCTACGTCCTGCTGGCGTGGTGCGGCCCCTATTTCTGGTGGAGCCTGCTGGGCCCGGTGGTGATGTTCGCCTTCCTGTGGCGGGTCAGCGGCATCCCGTGGACGGAAGCGCAGGCCCTGCGCAGCCGCGGCGACGCCTACCGTCGCTACCAGCGCGAAGTCAGTGCATTCTTCCCGTGGCCGCCCAAGGCGTCCGACCCTTCTTCGAACTGAGTACCCATGGCGCTGATCGATTTGTGCGAACGCGGCCTCGTGCCCGACCTCCTGACCCGCTACGGCATCCGCAAGCTCTGCGAGCAGCGCCTTCGCGACGAGCATGACGCCGACCTCGACCGCGCCGATGCGCGTTTCCGCACCCTGCTCTCCGAGCTGCGCTCCAGCCCGATCGCCATCGAGACGGCCGCCGCCAACGAGCAGCACTACGAGGTGCCGACGCGCTTCTTCGAGCTCAGCCTCGGCAAGCGCCTGAAGTACTCGGGCTGCTACTACCCCGACGGCAACGAGACCCTCGACGAGGCCGAGGAGAAGATGCTCGCGCTTTACGGCGAGCGCGCCGAGCTGAAGGACGGCATGCGCATCCTCGAACTCGGCTGCGGCTGGGGCTCGCTCACGCTGTGGATGGCGGAACGCTTCCCCAACTCGCGCATCACCGGCGTCTCCAACTCACGCACGCAGCGCGAGCACATCCTCGCCCAGGCCGCCGTGCGCGGACTGGCCAACGTCGAGATCATCACCACCGACGTCAACCGTCTCGACCTCAGCCCGGAGACCTTCGACCGCTGCGTGTCGATCGAGATGTTCGAGCACATGCGCAACTACGACACGCTGCTCGGCAACATCGCGCGCTGGCTGAAGCCCGGCGGCAAGCTGTTCGTGCACATCTTCTGCCATCGCAGCCTGATGTACCCGTTCGAGACCGAGGGCTCGGACAACTGGATGGGTCGCTATTTCTTCACCGGCGGCCTGATGCCCAGCGCCGACACGCTGCTGCACTTCCAGAACGCGCTGCGCATCGAACAGCGCTGGGTGCTGTCGGGCATCCACTACGAGAAGACCGCGAACCACTGGCTCGAGAACCAGGATCGCCACGCCGAGGAAGTGCATCGCGTGCTGGCCGAAACCTACGGCGCGAAGAACGCCGCGGTGTGGGCTCAGCGCTGGCGGATGTTCTGGATGGCCTGCGCCGAGCTGTTCGGTTACGCCGGCGGTTCGGAGTGGGGCGTCGCCCACTACCGCTTCGTGAAGCGCTGATTCCTCAGCAGGACGTCGTCGCGGTCGGCTGGCACGCCTGGGCGGTCGCCGCGGCCGGCGCGGCGGCGGCCGGCTCGCTGCCAGCCGGCTTGCCGGTCGCCACGCGGATACCGCGGGCCTTCATCCACGCGTCGAACTCCTCCGCGGTCATGCGGCGGCCGTTCTGCGTCATGTCGAAGCGGTAGGGCGAGTTGTCGTGGGCCGTGCGCGGCACGTAGCCGCCCGGTGCCGAGGCCGCGGGCGCGGCAGCCACCGGCTGGCGAATGCGCTGCAGGAAGGCCTGCACCGACACCGGCGAGTGCGACGGCGTGGCGGCAGGACCACCGGAAAGCTCGAGGGCCGGCGCGGCGTGGGTCGTCGACGCCGCCAAGACGGCCAGGGCGAACGAAAGAACGTGGCGACGCGCCATGGCGGCAACTCCGTGCAACTGAACGTGAGCGGGAGCTTACGCAGCGTGACGCGGTGCGGCAAGCCAAGGCCGCGGAGGCCGTGCCCGACGAAAGGCGCACAAAAGAAAAGCCCGGCTTTCGCCGGGCTTTCCTGCCTTGCCGGAGAACGCCTTAGTTCTGGACGTTCAGCTCGGTGCGGCGGTTCTTCGCACGACCCTCGGCGGTGTCGTTGCTGTCGATCGGACGGGCTTCGCCGTAACCGGTCGGGCCGTTCAGGCGGGCAGCGTCGATGCCGTTGCTGGTCAGGTAGTCGAACACCGTGCGGGCACGGCGCTCCGACAGGCCCTGGTTGTAGGCGTCGGTACCGACGGCGTCGGTGTGGCCGGCGACTTCAACCTTCAGCTGCGGGTACTTCTTCAGGATGTCGATCGCCTCGTTGAGGATCGTCACCGCGTCCGGACGCAGGGTGGCCTGGTCGAAGTCGAAGTTGACGCCCTTCAGGTCGATCGTCAGCGGCACGGCGCAGCCGTCCGGACCGATGGCCTGGCCGGCCTGCGAGCCCGGGCACTTGTCGACGCAGTTGTTGACGCCGTCACCGTCGTCGTCCTGCGTTTCGCAGCTGGCGACCGGAGCCGGCGCCGGAGCCGGGGCCGGGGGGGCGGCCGGAGCGGCCTTCGGGCCCAGCGGCACGAGGACGATGGCCTTCACGTAGGTGTCAGCGAAACGATCTTCGCCGCGACCCGAGATGTTCTGGTCGTCGAGGTTGTAGCGCAGGCCACCCTCAACGCGCATGCTGAAGTTCTCGAGCTCGGACTGCAGACCGCCGCCGAAATTCGCGGCGAGGTTGTTGTCCTTGCGCTCGCCCGGCGAGTTCGGGTTCGGGAAGGCGTTGAACTCTTCCTCGTTGCGGATCACGCCGACGCCGGCCTTCAGGTAGGGCCACCAGTTGCGGGCTTCCGAACGGAAGTGGCGACGCAGGTCGACCGACAGGCCGTACTGGCTGAAGTTCAGGTCCTGACGGCCCTTGAGGTGCGGGTTGGCCGAGAACAGTTCGGCGTCGAGCGACCACTCCGGAGCGAAGAACTTGCCCACGCCGAAACCGATTTCCGGCGCATCGGTCGTGTTGCGCTCATTGTCCTGGAAGTTCATGCCGGCCGAGCCGGTCAGGTACCAGCGGTCATCGAAGTCCTGCGCCGTGGCCACGTTGGCGAAGGAGGCGGCCAGCACGGCCAGACAAAGCAGATTCTTCTTCATGATCGACTCCAAATGGGGGAAGGGACAGCCCTGCAGGCCGAACCCCTTCCAGGGGTTGCCTTGCCCGGTGGATGTTAACACCGCGCTAAGTCGTGACAAGCCACGCAAGTTACGAGATTGGGCCGCCCTTCACTTGGGGTCAAGAGAGCGGGACGATGGCTCATCGGTCCGACGCATGTGTCCGTCGCCCCTTCGCGGCCGTGCCTTGTGCATGCTTGAGGGCACGGGCATGCTCGCCCCACCCTACGCCACCGTATTGATATGACGGCCGCCGCCTTCCCGCATCTGTTCAAACCCCTCGACCTCGGCTTCTGCACCCTGCCCAACCGCGTGCTCATGGGTTCGATGCACACCGGCCTCGAGGATCGCTCCCGCGACTTCCCGAAGCTCGCCGCCTACTTCGCCGAACGCGCCCGCGGCGGCGTGGGCTTGATGGTGACCGGCGGCATCGCCCCGAACCTGGTCGGTTGGCTCAAGCCCTTCTCCGGGAAGCTCAGCTGGCCTTGGGAAACGCACAAGCACCGGATCGTGACGAAGGCCGTGCACGCCGAGGGCGGCAAGATCTGCATGCAGATCCTGCACGCCGGCCGCTACGCCTACCACCCGCTGTCGGTGTCGGCCTCGGCCATCCAGGCACCGATCAATCCGTTCAAGCCGCGCGCGCTCACCAGCTGGGGCGTCGAACGCCAGATCAAGGCCTTCGTGCGCGCCGCGAAGCTCGCCCGCGACGCGGGCTACGACGGCGTCGAGGTGATGGGTTCCGAGGGCTACCTGATCAACCAGTTCCTCTCGGCCCGCACCAACCAGCGCACCGACGCCTGGGGCGGCACGCCGGAGAAGCGCATGCGCTTTGCGGTGGAGATCGTCCGCCGCATCCGCGAGGCCGTCGGCCCGGACTTCATCCTCATCTATCGCCTCTCGATGCTGGAGCTCGTCGACGGCGGCGCCGCCTGGGACGAGATCGTGATGCAGGCCAAGGCCATCGAGGCCGCGGGCGCCACCATCATCAACACCGGCATCGGCTGGCACGAGGCCCGGGTACCGACCATCGCCACTTCCGTGCCGCGCGCGGCCTTCGCCGGCGTGACGGCGAAGCTGCGGCCGCACGTGGCCCTGCCGCTCGTCGCCACCAACCGCATCAACATGCCGGACGTGGCCGAGCGCATCCTGGCCACGGGCGAGGTCGACATGGTCTCCATGGCTCGTCCGCTGCTCGCCGATCCGGCGTGGGTGGTGAAGGCCAAGGCCGGCCGGGTGGACGAGATCAACACCTGCATCGCCTGCAACCAGGCCTGCCTCGACCACGTCTTCGAGAACAAGAAGGCGAGCTGCCTCGTCAACCCGCGCGCCTGCGCCGAGACCGAGCTGGTGATCAAGCCAGCCACGCAGAAGAAGACCGTGGCCGTCGTTGGCGCCGGCCCGGCCGGGCTGGCCGCCGCCACCACGGCCGCCGAGCGCGGCCACGCCGTCACGCTGTTCGACGCCGCGGCGGAGATCGGCGGCCAGTTCAACCTCGCCAAGACGATCCCGGGCAAGGAAGAGTTCCACGAGACCCTGCGCTACTTCTACACCTTGTTGAAGAAGCACGGCGTCGACGTGCGACTGAACACCCGGGTGACGGCGGACGACCTCAAGGGCTTCGACACCGTCCTGCTGGCCACGGGCATCCGTCCGCGCAAGGCCACCTTCGAAGGCCACGACCATCCGAAGGTCGTCAGCTACATCGACGTGTTGACCGGCAAGGTGCAGGTCGGCGCCAAGGCGGCCATCGTCGGCGCCGGCGGCATCGGTTTCGACGTGGGCGAGTTCCTGGTGCATCGCGGCGTCTCGCCGAGCCTCGACCCGAAGGCCTGGATGGCCGAATGGGGCGTCGCCAGCGACTTCGACGGCCCCGGGGGCCTAGCCAAGCCGCATCCCGAGCCGGCCGCCCGCGAGGTCTGGCTGCTGCAGCGCTCCAAGGGCCGCCCCGGCGCCCGCCTGGGCAAGACCACGGGCTGGATCCATCGCGCCGCACTGAAGATGAAGGGGGTGAAGGCGCAGGGTGACGTCGAGTACCTCAAGGTGGACGACGCCGGCTTCCATGTGCGGATCGAAGGCAAGGACACCCTGCTGCCCGTCGATCACGTGGTGGTCTGCGCCGGCCAGGAGCCGCTGCGCGAGCTTCTGGAACCCCTGCAGGCGGCCAACGTGCCGGTGCAGCTGATCGGCGGTGCCGACGTGGCATCGGAGCTCGACGCCAAGCGCGCGATCGCCCAGGGAACGCGGGCCGCTGCCGCCCTGTAAGCCCGGAAAATCGGGCTGCGCGGCCTCGGGCTAGAGTAAAAGCCCGAGCAAATTCAAAAACTTATGAAATAGGCATTCAGCCCGGGTTTGGAAAGACCGGGCTACGGTTCGCCCCGTTCGCCCGACCGCCCCTTGGCCAGTACGGCGTTCTCGTGACTCCCGGGCTCATGGCGCTTCGGGGGCTTCCCACCGCTTCAGCGGACCGGGAAGGCGGGTCAGCACAGAACTCCTGGACCCGTTCATCCCCATTACGCCAAGTCACTGGCTCCGCCCGCGCCGCACATCGCACGGGACGCCACGGACGCAACGGAGCAAGGAAAGCCATGGAACTCTCGTTTTTGATGTGGTTGTCGACGCTGCTGCCCCCGGCCCAGGCCGAGCCGCTCTGCCTCGCCACCACGGTCTACCTCGAAGCCCGCAACCAGTCCGAACTGGGCCAGCGTGCCGTCGCCGAAGTCGCACTGCGCCGCCGGGATTCCGGCATGTGGGGTGACGACGTCTGCGCGGTCGTGAAGGCGCCCAAGCAGTTCGCCCCGACCCTGGTTCCCCCGCGCACCCGACTGAACAACGTCGAGGCCTGGGAAGAGGCCGTCGCCGTCGCCTTCGCCGCCCAGAAGGAATGGAACCGCCCGCGCGCCGAGCGCCGCGAGGTCGTCCCCGGCGCCAGCCACTTCGCCGCCATGCGCATCGCCAACCCGAGCTGGGCCAGCTACCCGCAGGTCGCGACCATCGACGACCACACCTTCTTCCGGGTGAACCGGCTCCGCTCCCGCGACGAGACGAGCGACGCCGCCGGCACGGCGGGCGGATCGCGCTGAGCTCCCCGGCGGGCCACAGGCCGCCCGCTCAGCGCCGCCAGAAGCGCTCCATCTCCAGATAAGTGAAAGACGCCGACCAGGCGATCAGCACGAAGCCCGTCAGGGCCGTGGTGCCGACCTTGAAGCGGATGGGGCCGACCGGCGTCAGGTCGCCGAAGCCCACCGTCGTGAAGCTCACTGCGGACAGATAGATCGCATCGAAAAGGTGCGGCGGATGGGCGCCGGCAATCGTCCCGGTGTTCGGGTACATCAGCAGCAGCCAGGTGCTGGTGCCGAAGATCCAGATCTCGATGACATGCAAGGCGAGCACGCCGAAGATGCCGTACAGCACCTTGCGGCGACGCTCACCCTGCTTGCGCTGGTAAAGCCAGCGCGACATCAGCACGAGGCCCTCGTAATGCACGAGGGTCGCGAGGGCGACGGTCACCACCGTCACCGCGACGATCAGCAGGTTGGCATCCCAGTGCGGGTACATGGGCCCACCCTACCCGCCGACACGGGGCCGGCGGAAGGGGATCGCGCTCAGCGCTGTTCAATCGGCACGTACGCGCGGTCTTCCGGGCCCGTGTAGTTCGCGCTCGGGCGGATGATCTTGCCGTCCTGGCGCTGCTCGATCACGTGTGCGCTCCAGCCCGTGGTGCGGGCGATGACGAACAGCGGGGTGAACATCGCCGTCGGGATGCCCATCATGTGGTACGCCGAAGCGCTGTACCAATCGAGGTTCGGGAACATCTTCTTCATGTCCCACATCAGCGTCTCGATGCGCTCGGACACGTCGAACAGCACCTCGTTGCCGCCGTCCTTGCAGAGTTCGCGCGAGATGCCCTTGATGATCGGGTTGCGCGGGTCGCCGATGGTGTACACCGGGTGGCCGAAGCCGATCACGATCTCCTTGCGCTCGACGCGAGCGCGGATGTCCGCCTCGGCGGCATCGGCGCTGTCGTAGCGGGCGATGATGTCCATGGCCACTTCGTTCGCGCCGCCGTGCTTCGGGCCACGCAACGCGCCGATCGCGCCGGTGATGCACGAGAACAGGTCGGACCCGGTGCCGGCGATGACGCGTGCCGTGAAGGTGCTGGCGTTGAATTCGTGCTCGGCGTACAGCACCAGCGAGCGGTCCAGCGAACGGGCGTGCAGCGCGCTCGGCGGCTCGCCGTGCAGAAGGTGCAGGAAGTGCGCCGCGACCGAATCATCGTCGGTCTGGGTCTGGATGCGGTCGCCGTTGCGGGTGAAGTGCCACCAGTACAGCAGCATCGAGCCGAAGCTGGCGATGAGGCGGTCGGCGATGTCGCGGGCCTCGTTCTCCGGGTGGCCTTCGCGCTCCGGAAGCACCGTACCCATCACCGAGCAGCCGGTGCGCAGCACGTCCATCGGGTGGGCGGCGGCCGGAACGAGTTCCAGCGCCTCGGCGACGATCGCCGGCAGGCCGCGCAGGCGCTTCAGCTTGGCCTTGTAGGCCTTCAGCTGGCTGGCCGTGGGCAGAACGCCGTGCACCAGCAGGTGGGCCACTTCCTCGAAGCTGGCGTGGTCGGCCAGGTCCTTGATGTCGTAGCCCCGGTAATGCAGGTCGTTGCCGCTGCGGCCGACGGTGCACAGCGCCGTGTTGCCGGCGGCGGTGCCCGAGAGGGCGACGGACTTCTTGGCCTTGGGGAGGGTGGGCGCGGCGTCACTCATCGGATCGGTTCCAACAGGGAGTCGAGGCGCGCATGGTATCGCCAGCACGCGGCGCTCGTACCCCCCTCCGACGCCTGCGATACTTCGCGACGCCCCTCCCACCCCGACCCGAACGGCCCACCCATGCCCCACCTCGCCCGCCACGCCCTCGCCGCCGCCTGCCTCGTCGCCGCTTCAGCACTGTCCACCGTGGCACTCGCCTGCACCGGCATCTCGCTCAAGGCCAGCGATGGCAGCGTCGTGACGGCACGCACCGTGGAGTGGGCCTTGAGCGACGCCAGCCACGACCACCTCGTGCTGTTCCCGCGCGGCCACCGCTTCGCCGGCAGAACCCCCGAGGGCGAAAACGGCCACGCTTGGACGGGGCGGCACGGTTTCGTATCGCTCATGGCCTATGGCGAGCCCTACGGCCCCGACGGGCTCAACGAAGCCGGCCTCTATGTGGGCATGTACTACTTCCCCGATTTCGCCCGCTTCGCGCCCTTCGAGCCTGCGCGCCGCAGCCAGTCGCTGAGCGTCGGCGACTACATGCAGTGGATGCTCTCGTCGTTCTCGACGGTGGCGGAAGTGCGCGAGCACCTGCGCGACGTCACCGTGGTCAATGTCGAGGACCCGCGCTTCGGGGGGGCCCCGCTGCCCTTCCACTGGAAGGTGGCCGATGCCAGCGGAGCCGCAATCATCATCGAGATCATCGAGGGTGGCGAGGTGAAGGTGCACGACGCCCTGCTCGGCGTGGTGACCAATTCGCCCACCTACGACTGGCACCTGACGAACCTGCGCAACCACCTCGGGCTGGCGCCTGCACCTGAGAAGCCGATCACAGTCGACGGGCGCACTTTCTCGCCCCTCGGCGCGGGCACCGGCCTGCGCGGCCTGCCCGGCGACTTCACGCCGCCCGCGCGCTTCGTCCGCGCCGTCGCCCTGACCGCCTCGGCGCGCCCGCTCAAGGACGGCCCGGAGGCTGTGTTCGAGGCCTTCCGCATCCTCGACAGCTTCAACCTCACCGTGGGCAGCACGGGCGCGCCCGAGCAGCGCGCCGAGGACATCGTGAGCGCCACGCAGATCACCACCGCGGCCGACCTGCGCAACCGCGTGTTCTATTTCCACTCGATGTGGGACCGCCAGGTGCGCAAGCTCGACCTGAAGGCCATCGACTTCAGCCGCATCCAGAAGACGGTGCTCGAGAGCGGCGCCTCGCGCACCCAGACGGTGCGCGAGCTGCGCGTCGACGAAGGCTGAGGCTCGCCCTCCTCAGCCACCCTACTTGGCGAACAGTGCGTCGAGCTTGTCCTCGTAGGCGTGGTAACCGAGGAAGTCGTAGAGCTCGGCGCGCGTCTGCAGGGTATCGATGATGTTTTTCTGGGTGCCGTCGCGGCGCACGGTCTCGTAGAAGTGCAGCGCGGCCTTGTTCATGGCGCGGTAGGCGCCACAGCAGTACAGGGCGATGTCGACGCCGGCACCACGCAAGTCGTCGGTGGTGAAGAAGGGCGTGCTGCCGAACTCGGTGAGGTTGGCGAGGATCGGCACCTTCACTGCGGCCTTGACCTTGCGATAGTCCTCGAGCGACTTCATCGCCTCCGGGAAGACCATGTCGGCGCCGGCTTCGACATAGGCGACCGCGCGCTCGATGGCGGCATCGAGGCCTTCGATCGCGGCGGCGTCGGTGCGCGCCATCAGCACGAAATTCGCATCGGTCTTCGCATCGACGGCGGCCTTGATGCGATCCACCATCTCGGCCTTCGACACCACCTCCTTGCCGGGACGATGGCCGCAGCGCTTCTGCCCCACCTGGTCCTCCATATGGACGGCGGCGACACCGATATTGGTGAAGCTGCGGATGGTGCGGGCGATGTTGAAGGCGCCGCCCCAACCGGTGTCGATATCGACGAGCAGCGGCATCTGCGTGGCGTCGACGATGCGTCGGGCGTCGGTGAGTACGTCTTCCATCGTGCTGATGCCGAGATCGGGCATGCCCAGCGAATTGGCGGCCACGCCGCCTCCGGAGAGGTACAGCGCCTTGTAGCCCGTGCGCTTGGCCATCAAGCCGGCGTAGGCGGTGATCGCGCCCATCACCTGCAGCGGGGATTCGTCGGCGAGGGCGGCGCGGAAGCGCGCGCCAGCGGAATTCATGCTCATCGTTTTTCCTTGGTGCAGTGACAAGAAAGGCGGCCTAGGCCGCCTTTCCGTTGTTCCCGGCGATCAGCCGAGGAGGTGTGCCACGCCGCTGCGCTCTTCCTCGAGCTCGGCCAGCGTCTTGTTCATCATCTCGCGCGAGAAGTCGTCGATGGCCAAGCCCTGGACGATTTCGTACTGGCCGTTCGTGCAGGTGACCGGGAAGCCGTACATGACGTCCTTCGGGATGCCGTAGCTGCCATCCGACGGGATGCCCATCGTCGTCCACTTGCCATTGGTGCCCAGCACCCAGTCACGGATGTGGTCGATGGCGGCGTTCGCGGCCGAAGCGGCCGAGGAGAGGCCACGGGCTTCGATGATCGCGGCGCCGCGCTTGCCGACCTTCGGGATGAAGTCGGCGCGGTTCCAGTTCTCGTCGCCGATCTTGTCCTTCAACGACGCGCCGCCGACGGTGGCGAAGCGGTAGTCGGGGTACATGGTCGGGCTGTGGTTGCCCCACACGATCAGCTTCTCGATGTCGCCGACGGCCACGCCGGCCTTGGCCGAGAGCTGCGAGAGCGCGCGGTTGTGGTCGAGGCGCAGCATCGCGGTGAAGTTCTTCGCCGGCAGCGACGGCGCCGACTTCATGGCGATGTAGGCGTTGGTGTTGGCCGGGTTGCCGACCACCAGCACCTTGACGTCGCGCGAGGCCACGGCGTCGAGCGCCTTGCCCTGCACGGTGAAGATCTCGGCGTTCTTGAGCAGCAGGTCCTTGCGCTCCATGCCCGGGCCGCGCGGCATGGCGCCGACCAGCAGGGCGACGTCGGCGTCCTTGAACGCGACCATCGGGTCGGCCGTGCCGACCACGCCGGCGAGCAGCGGGAACGCGCAGTCTTCGAGCTCCATGATCACGCCGCGCAGCGCGGCCTGGGCCTTGTCCATCGGCAGCTCGAGCAGCTGCAGGATGACCGGCTGGTCCTTACCGAGCATCTCGCCCGAGGCAATGCGGAACAGGAGGGAGTAACCGATCTGGCCAGCTGCGCCGGTGACGGCAACGCGGACGGGGGTCTTCATGAGGCGGGCTCCTTGTGGGGATTTAGGCGAGGGCGGCGAAGAAGGCCTGGATGCGGCGCAGGCCTTCCTTCATCGGGGCGTCGGGGCAGGTGTAGCTGATGCGCAGGGCACTGGGCTCGCCGAAGGCTGAGCCGGGCACGCAGGCGACGCCCTCGGTTTCCAGCAGCAGGTTGCAGAAGTCGACGTCGTTGGCGATGAGCTTGCCGCCGTGCGATTTGCCGAAGGCGCAGCTGATGTCCGGGAAGACGTAGAACGCGCCCTGCGGACGCGGGCAATTCACGCCCGGGATGGCGGCGAGCGCGGCCAGCACCACATCGCGCTTGGCCTCGAACTCCTTGCACTTCTGCTGCGGCACGTCCTGCGGACCGGCCAGGGCGGCCACGGCGGCGGCCACGACGATCTCGGGCAGGTTGGTGATGTGGTTCGAGTTGAGCGTGGTGATGGCCTGCGCCACCGACTCGGGGCCGGCCATCAGGCCGACGCGCCAGCCCGGCATGCCGTAGGTCTTCGACAGCGAGTCGACGAAGATCGTGCGCTCGCGCAATTCGGGCCGGAAATTGACGATGTTGTGGTAACCGAGGCCGTCGAACACCAGCGTGTTGTAGATGTCGTCGCTGATGATCCAGGTGTCCGGATGCTTCGCGAACACGTCCGCCAGCGCGGCGATCTCGTCCTTCGAATACACCATGCCCGTCGGGTTGGACGGGTTGTTGAACAGGTAGACCTTCGGCTTCTGCGCCAGCGCGGCGTCGAGCTGGGCCGGCGTGATCTTGTAGTCCTGCGAGGCCGGGGCCGGCAGCAACAGCGTCTTGGCGCCGACGATGTCGGCGATGTCGACGTAGGTCGTCCAGTACGGCGTGGCGAAGGCGATGGTGTCGCCCGGATCGAGCAGCGCTTCGGCCAGGTTGTACAGCAGGTGCTTGGCGCCCACGCCGGTGGCGCAGTGCTTGCGCGTGTAGCCGGTCAGGCCGAGTCGGCCCATGTGGGCGATGAAGGCGTCCAGCAGTGCGTCGGCGCCGCGGTTGCTGCCGTACTGGCCGCTGTCCTTGGCCAGCGCCTCGCGGGCGGCGGTGTAGACGTGCTCGCCGGGGAGGAAGTTCGGTACGCCGATCGAGAAGCTGATGATGTCGCGCCCCTGGGCCTTGAGGGCTTTCGCCTTCTCCGCCACGGCCATGATGGCGCTTGGCTTGGCGTGACCCATTCGATGGCTGAGCTGCGGCATCGGACTCCCCTCGGCGGCGTTGGCGGTAAGCCCGAAAGTGTAGCACCGCGCCGCCCGGCACCCGCCTTGCGGGGGCGGTGCCGCATCACCGAAGCTCCGGGCCACGCCCCTCGCCGGACCCGCGCATGACCGCCCGATTCCCACGCGGCCGCTTCGCTACCGCCTTCGTGCTGGCCCTGCTGGGGAGCGCCTGCGCCGCCGCCGCGACCCGCCCGTCGACCGCCACCGGCGAGGACGGCCGTCCGCTCCGGATCGACGGCACGGTGGTGCTCGTCGAACCCGACATCGAGCTGAGCCTCATCACCACCGGCGGCCTGCCGGAACCGCGCGAGGCGTGGTCACGCGACGCCCGTCGCTTCTACGCCGACGCGGTGCGCGCCCACCTCGCCGCTGCGAACACCCCGCAGGCGCCGGATTTCGACATTCCCGACGACCTCGACCCCGACTCGCGCCTCGGCCAGGTGGTGCGGCTGAACGAAGCGGTGGCGCTGTCGATCAGCCAGTTCCTCCTACCCGGCGGCGCGCTGGCCACGAAGCGCGACGCCGCCGGCCGGCCGCGCCTCGACTGGACGCTCGGCGAGGGCGTGGCGGAACTGGGGGCCGCCAGCGACGCGGACTACGCGCTGTTCACCTACGTGCGCGACAGCTACGCCAGCGGCGGCCGCACCGCCTTGCGCGTCTTCGGCTTCATCGCTGGCGCAGCGATGGGCACGGGCCTGGACATCGGCGGCGGCCAGCAACACGGCATCGCGACCCTCGTCGACCTCCGCACGGGCAAGGTGGTGTGGTTCAACCAGTTGGCACGGCATAGCGGCGACTTGCGCGAGCCCGATGAGGCGCGGAAGACGGTCGACCGACTGCTCGAGGACCTGCCCCTGTGACGCCGTGGGCACGCCCGGTCGCGCTTTTCGTGGGCCTCGCGCTCGGGACCGCCTCGTTCGCGCCCTGCGCGGGCGCCACGCCGCCACCGATCGCGCCGGGGGAACGCCCGGAGGCGGACAGCACGGAAGCCGAGCTCTGGTACGGCATGGACCGCGCCGAGCAGGAACTCCGCCACCTGCCCCACGTGGAACGCGATGCCGCGCTCAACGCCTACGTGCGGGAGGTGCTGTGCCGGGTGGCCGGGCCGCATTGCGGCGACTTGCGGCTCTACGTGGTGACGAACCCCGAGTTCAACGCCTCGATGGCCCCCAACGGCGCGACCCTCGTGTTCACCGGCGCCCTGCTGCGGCTGCGATCCGAGGATGAGTTGGCGATGCTGTTGGGCCACGAGTTCGCGCATTACCGGCAGCGCCATTCGCTGCAGCAGTGGCGGGCCAGCAAACGCAGTGGCGCGGCGCTGGGCACCTTCGGGGTGGCCACCCTGGGCGCCGGCGTGGGCTTGGTCGGCGGCGTCGCCGAGCTCGCGGGCGCGGCGGGGCTGTCCGGCTTCTCGCGGGATCACGAACGCGAGGCGGATGCGCTGGGTTTCGAATTCGCCGCCGCGCAGGGCTACGTGCCGGGCGCGGGGCTCGCGCTGTGGGAGCGACTGGCGCAGGAGGAAGCCGCCACGATCGGTCGGCGGCGCCATCCGGTGTTCGCCAGCCACCCGGCGACCGCGGACCGCGTCGAGGCCCATCGACGGATGGCGACGGACGCGGCGGTCGTCCCGCCCCTCGATCTCGTGGCCCAGCGCCGTGAGCGTTACCAAGCGGTCATCGAGCCTTTCCTCGATGGCTGGCTGTCGGACGAACTCACGCGCCGCCGCTACGCCGCCTCGATCCAGATGATCGGCGCCCTGCATGCCGACGCGCCGCCGGACTGGCGCGGTCGCACCGCGCACTACCTCGGCGAAGCCCACCGCCTTCGTCGCGGGGAAGGCGATGCGGCGAAGGCTGCCGCCCTCCAGGCCGAAGCCGTCGCCGCGCCTGACGCTCCGCCCGCCGCCTTCCGCGAACACGGCTACGCGCTACGTGCGGCCGGCGACGCCGCCGGTGCGCGCGACGCCCTCGCCCGCTACCTCAGCCTGCGGCCGGACGCCCCGGACCGCGCCTTTGTCGAACGTGACCTCGGGACGCTGTCGCCATGAGGCCGGCCGGACACACCCACGGAATGCTCGGCCGCTGCCCGCGCGCCGCACGCACCGCCTTGCTGCTGCTCGTCCTCGCGGGGCTTGCCGCCTGCGCCACCGGCGGCCGACTGCAGACAGCCGGCCGTACCGAGGTGCTGGGCATGACGGTCGAGACCTCACTCGATTGGGCGCGCTATGCCAGCCCGCGGCAGGAGGCCTGGACCATCGATGGCACCGCCCTGAACCAGCTCCGCCTGATCACCGGCACCCGACCGGGCGAGCACGTGTTCCACCTCGGGCGCGAGCGTCGGAACATCCCGCAGGGCGCGTGGTACCACCCCGGCCTGCGCCCCGACGAACTGCACGAACTGCTGCTCGCCGCCCTGCGCGAACAGGGCTGGGCCGAGGTCGAGTCCAGCAACCTGCGCCCGGCGCGCTTCGGCACCGTCGAGGGCCTGCGCTTCGAGTTCACCATGGCCTCGCAGCGCGGCCTGCGCTACGCCGGCACCGCCGCCTTGTTCGAGCGCGATGGCAGGCTCACCACGATCTACTGGCAGGCGCCCGTGGAGCATTACCACGCCCGCGACGCGGCGGCGGTGGCGGCCTTGATCGACTCGATCCGGCCACTCTGATCTGCGGAAACGACAAAGCCGCCCCGGAGGGCGGCTTCGCGGGTGCGGCGCGCCGGCTCAGCGGGCGGCTTCGTCCATCACCTTGTTCCACTCGGCGACGCGCTCGGCCTTGGCGGCCAGCACGGCATCGACGTCACCCTCGAGCGTGACCTTCTCGATCAGGTCGCCGGTCTTGATGCTGTCGACGACATCCAGGCCCGAGAGCACCTTGCCGAACACGGTGTGCTTGCCATCCAGCCACGGGCAGGGCACGTGGGTGATGAAGAACTGGCTGCCATTGGTCTTCGGGCCGGCGTTGGCCATCGAGAGCACGCCGCGCTCGTGCGACAGGCCGGTGCCGACCTCGTCCTCGAAGCGGTAGCCCGGGTTGCCGGTTCCGCGGCCCTGCGGGCAGCCGCCCTGGATCATGAAATCGGCGATGACGCGATGGAAATTCAGGCCGTCGTAGAACTTGCGGCGCGCCAGGTTCACGAAGTTGGCGACCGTGAGCGGGGCCTTGTCGGCATGCAGGGCGACCTGGATCGGGCCGCGGGCGGTGTGGAAAGTGGCGGTGACGGTGCTCATGGGCGCGCTCCGGCGTACGGGAAAGGGCGCGCAGTGTACCCGTGCCGCCCTGCCGCCCGGGCCCGAGACCCCGGCCGCGGGGGGCTTCACCGGGTCGGGCGGCGTTAACGTCCCGTCAATCTGGACCGGTATACTCCGCGGCTTCCTTTCCGACCGAGCTCCAGCGCCCCCGTGGCGCCGCCTCCCCATGTCCATCGAGAACCTGCGCAACATCGCCATCGTCGCCCACGTCGACCACGGCAAGACCACCCTCGTCGACTGCCTGCTGAAGCAGTCGGGCACGCTGAGCGAGCGCACCGTGCTGGCCGAGCGCGTGATGGACAGCAACGACCAGGAAAAGGAACGC
>NZ_JBILJW010000049.1:0-5158 GCF_044377035.1 Silanimonas sp. | reverse complement strand
GAGGTTCCTCTGGGTCGTTGAGCCGTTGCGGCGGCGTGTTATAGCCTTTCGGCCCCAGCGGGGCAACCCGCCGTCTCGCGGAAGTCCGAACTTGAAGCGCTTCGTCCTCGCCAGCCTGCGCGGCTATAAGCGCTTCATCAGCCCCTTGCTGGGCCAGCACTGCCGCTTCCACCCCACGTGTTCCATGTACATGTACGAGGCCGTGCAGAAGCACGGCACGGCCAAGGGGGTGTGGTTGGGCACGAAGCGCGTCTGCCGCTGCCACCCGCTGCATCCGGGGGGCATCGACCCGGTGCCCTGAGGCGCCCCGGGTCGTTTTCCCGCGGGAACCTCAGCCTCGGGGACCGTAGCCGCCTTCGACGCCCTTCACGGCTACCGCAACGGCATCGTGGGCGTGCAGGCTTTCGAAATGCGAGGCGCGCAGCCAGAAGTCGGCGATGCGCTCGTCAGTCTGGAGGGCCGACTGCATCCGGCGAGCGGCGTCTTCGCAAAACATCAGGTTCTGGCCGTTGAGTCGTGCGAAGGCCTGCTCGTCCTCGCGCTTCACGGCGGTCTGCACGGGCGTCTTGAGGGACCCTTCGATGCGATCGACGAGGTCGACGATCGGCAGCTCGCTCACGTTCGACGCCAGCCGCACCTTGACGTCGGCGTGGCTGCGCTGGCTGTGTGGCGTCGCAACGATGCCCTGTTCCGAACCCAACCAACGCAGCACCGCATCGGCATCGACCGGTCCACCGGCGGCGAAGTCGTTGCGGAACTGCTCCTGGATGAGCTGGCGCGCCAAGGCCGCCGAGCACGGGCAGGTGCTTGAGTAGGCCACCTGCACGCCGAGTTCGAGCTCGAAACCCGTGCGGTCGAGGGTGGCGATCAGGGTCACCGGGTAGGCCTTCCAGCCGGTGTTGTCGCTCACCAATGCCTTGCGGCGCAGCAGGTGGTCGAAACGGATCTCGACCATCGCGCGATCCGACAGGTCGGCATGCGAATCGAGGAAGTCACGAAGCAGACGGCGCAGGCTGTTCGCACTCAGGGGTTCGGCGGCCAGATGGCGGTCGAGGTGCAGGTACAGGCGCGACATGTGGATGCCGCGCACGTCGGCGCGATGCAGGTTGACGAAGGCCTTGATGCGGGCCGGCACGGCGACCGACTCGGCGCCGGCGGTGGCGACGCGCACCGGGGCCTCGATCTCGCCCATGCCTACCCAGGCGAGTTGGCCAGCTGTCGCGGGGCGGGCGTCGTTGGCGATGTCCGGCATGATGCGGACGACGTTTTCGCGGGTCGGGGACATGGGGGGTCCGGTCGGGAAAGACAGGCACCCTAAGTGGGTGCGGGTGCAGCGTACGTCAAGTCGTGTGGGTGGCCGGAGGTTCGACCCGCAATGCAGCGTTGCGGGCACAACGCCACGCCTGCCACACCTCGAAGAAGCCCGTGGTGATGCCGCGGGACGCGCCCCGACCTTCCGCCGCGCAGTGGAGCGCGCGGCGATCGGTGTGCAACCCGATGAGACGGGGATACGCCCAACCCTGCGGCGACGCGATGGGCAAGGCGTCATGCAACTGCATCGCCCAGTCACGACGAAGGGCGTCGGCCTCCGTGCCGGCCAGCTGGTCACGGCGAAGGCCATGGCGGGCGAACATCGCGAGTGGCACGCGGCCGCGGTCGCTCGCCTCGAGGCCGCGTTCGAGCCGAAGCCGCAGCCAGTGCACGACGAGGCTGCGGGCCTGGGCTTCGATGCCGGGCTCGGCGCCGAACAGGTGCGCTTCAACGCGGACCAGAGCCTCGGCGAGCGGACGGAGGGCCGCGATGGTCGCGTCGAGGTCAGCCGACGGCGCATCGTCACTGGCCACGGCCAAGAGGGCATCGCCGATGCCGGCCCAAGGGCCGCCGCTGCGCACGAGCACGCGGGTGAGCGGATGCCGTGCCGCACCTCGGGAAACGCCATCGAGTTCCTCGGCCCACCATCCTGACTTCACTGCCGTGACGCGGGGGTCCGAGAGCTCAAACACGCACTCCCGCAACTCCTCGAGCAGGGCCACCCAGGCCATGAACACGATGCGCGATTCCATCGGCACGAAACCGGCGGCGGCGCGGTGGATCGGCTCCCGTGCCTCGGCCTTGGCGAAAGCGGCACGCAGCCCTTCGTCGAGCGACGCGGGACTCATGCGCCCTGCCCGCCCAGCCAACGGCGCATCGCTTCGGCGTCGACGCAATCGACCGTCGCGCCCCAGGCGCGAGGGTCCTCGTGCGCTTCGCGATAGCCCCACAGGGCAGCGACGCTGGGCATGCCCGCCGCCTTCGCCGCTTCGATGTCGCGGGCGTCGTCGCCGACGTAGAGGCAGGCCTCGGGAGGGACACCGAGATGCGAGGCGGCCAGCCAGAGCGGTTCCGGCGCCGGCTTCCGGACCGGCAGCGTGTCGCCGCCCACCAGGGCCTTCGAACGCGTCGACCAGCCTAGGCCCGCCACCACGCCGACCGCGAGGCCTTCCGGCTTGTTGGTGACGATGCCCCACGGCCAAGCGCGGGCTTCGATGTCAGCGAGCAGGAGCTCGATGCCTTCGAACGGCCGCGTGTGCACTGCAAGGGCTTCGGCGTAGGCGGCGAGGAAGCGCGGCAGCAACGGCTCTCGAGCTTCTTCGCTCAGGTCGGCGAAGGCGCGTGCCAGGAGGGCACGCCCCCCCTTCGAGACCAGTGGTCGCAACGCCGACTCCGGCAGCGGCGGCCTCGATTCCTCGGCGAGGATACGGTTCACCGCGGCGATCAGGTCGGGCGCGGTGTCGGCGAGGGTGCCATCGAGGTCGAACAGCACGGCGCGGAACGTCATCCGGGCTTCCGTGCCGACAGGAGGTAGTTCACGCGGGTGCCCGGCGCGACCCTGGCCGACTTGCGCAGCGGGTCGTAATGCAGGCCGCTCGCGTCCTCGACGTCGAGGCCCACGGCGCGGAGAACGCGCGTGATTTCCGAGGGCTTGATGAAGCTGCGGTAGTCGTGGGTGCCCTTCGCCAGCAGGCCAGCGACGTACTCCGCCCCGACGATGGCGAGCGCGAAGGCGGCCGGCGTGCGGTTGATGGTGGAGACGAACAGTCGCCCGCCCGGCTTCAGCAGCCGCGCGCAGGCCTCGAGGATGCTTCCCGGTTCCGGCACGTGCTCGAGCATTTCCATGCAGGTGATGGCGTCGAAGCTGGCGGGTTCGGCGTCGGCCAGTGCTTCGACCGCCTGCACGCGGTAGTCGAGGTCGAGGATCGCTCCGCCCTGCGTCGACTCCAGACGATGCAGCTTGGCGATGTCGATCAACTCGGGCGAGAGGTCGAGACCGAGGACGCGAGCGCCCTCGCGTGCCATGGCCTCGCTGAGCAGGCCGCCGCCGCATCCGACGTCCAGCACGCGAGCACCGCGCAGCGGCTGGCGCGCCGACACGTAGCCGAGGCGCGCGGGATTCAGCACGTGCAACGGTGCCTGCGGGCCGTCCGGGTCCCACCAGCGGTTCGCGAGCGCGGAGAACTTGGCCACTTCGGCTGGATTGACGTTGGCTGGGGCCACGGGCGCGCTCATGCCGGGCTCCCCGGCCGCGGGATGTCGGCGATCCGACGCGCCCACTGCTTCGCCTTCGCCTTCAAGGCCTCCACGTCGATGTCGATCAGTCGGCGATCACGGAGCTTGGGCCGCCCAGCGATCCAGACGTCGCTGACCTGGTGACGCGTGGCCACGTAGATCAGGTGCGAGATCACGTGGTAGCAGGGCTGCAGTTCGAGCTCGCCGAGATCCACGAGCGCCAGATCCGCCTGCTTGCCCGCTTCGATCGAGCCGATCTCGTCGTCGCGGCCGAGGGCCTTGGCGCCGGCCAGCGTCGCGGCCTCGAGCGCCGAGGCGGCGTCGAGTGCCCGCGCGTCGCCGGCCACGGCCTTGGCCAGCAGCGCGGCGTGCCGGGTTTCCTCGAACATGTCGAGGTCGTTGTTGCTGGCGCAGCCGTCGGTGCCGATGGCCACGTTGACCCCGGCAGTGCGCAGGGCCTCGACCGGGCAGAAGCCCGAGGCGAGCTTGAGGTTCGACTGCGGGCAGTGGGCGATGTGGACGCCGCGCTCCGCGCACAGCTTGATCTCGCCCTCGGTGAGCTGGGTCATGTGCACGGCGATCAGGCGCGAATCGACGATGCCGAGCCGATCCAGCCGCGCCAGCGGACGCTGGCCGTGCTGCGCCTGCGAATCGGTGATCTCCTGCGCCGTCTCGTGGACATGGCAGTGGATGGGGATGTCGAGCTGCGCCGAGAGCATACCGATGCGTTCGAAGCTGGCGTCCGACACCGTGTACGGTGCGTGCGGCGCAAAGGCGAAGCGGATCAGCGGATCGGTGCGCCAGGCGTCGTAAACCTCGAGGGCCTTGTCGAAGTACTCGGCGGTGGTCTTGGCCCAGGGCGACGGAAACTCGATGACCGGCAGGCCCACGGTGGCGCGGAAACCGAGGCGCTTGTAGGTCTGCGCCTGCACGTCGGGGAAGAAGTAGTTCTCGTTGCAGGTGGTGGTGCCACCTCGGAGCATTTCGGCGACGGCCAGTTCGATGCCATCGGCGATGTAGTCCGGGCCCATCACCGCACCCTCGATCGGCCAGATGTGCTCCTGCAGCCAAGGCATCAGCGGCAGGTCGTCCGCCACGCCGCGCAGCAGGGTCATGGGGTTGTGGGTGTGGATGTTGACGAGGCCCGGGATCAGCGCGGCCTCCGGCCGCGACACGATCTCCGCGGGCAGGAAGCGGGCGCGCGCCTCGGCGCGCGGCAGCACGGCGAGGATGCGGCCGTCCTTGACCGCGACGGCATGGTCGGCGAGCACAGCGCCTTTCGGCACTACCGGCACGACGTGGCCGGCTTCGATCAACAGGTCGCAGGGTTCCAGCACATTCATTCCCCGGATAAGGCTGCGGCGCGCCGGTGAGGGCGCGCCGCAAGGATGAAGGCCCCGCCGTGGCGGGGCGATGACGCCAGAGGCTGGCGTACGCGATTACTTGACGCGGCTGACGTACTCACCGGTGCGGGTGTCGACCTTGATGATTTCGTCCTGGCCGACGAAAAGCGGCACGCGCACGACCGCGCCGGTTTCCAGCTTGGCCGGCTTGCCACCGCCGCCCGAGGTGTCGCCACGGACGCCCGGGTCGGTCTCGACGATTTTGAGCT
>NZ_JBILJW010000048.1:0-5251 GCF_044377035.1 Silanimonas sp. | reverse complement strand
CGTCGAAGACCAGGCGAAGGAAGCCCTGAACTTCAACATCACGCTCGGCATCATTGGCATCGTGCTGACGATCATCACGGTTGTTACGTTCGGCATCGGCGCCGTGCTCACCGTGCCGCTGGGCATCCTGCTCGGCATCGCTTGGCTGGTGTTGACGATCATGGCCGGCCTGAAGGCCAACGAAGGCCAGTACTACCGCTACCCCTTCGCGCTCCGCCTGATCAAGTAATCAGCGCGAGCGCCGAACGGCCATGACGGCCAGGTCCGCGAGGGCCCGGCCGTTGTCGTTTCCTCTGCCGGTGAGCGACGCCAGCGCCGCGTCGAGATCGCGCGCCACGGCGTCGAGCCGCGCGCGGGCGCCGTCGAGGCCGAGCAGGGTCATGTAGGTGCTCTTGCCCTGCGCTTGGTCCTTGCCGGCGGTCTTGCCCAGCGTGGCGGAATCCGCCTCGGCGTCGAGCAGGTCGTCCTTGATCTGGAAGCCGAGGCCGAGCAGGGCACCAACACGGCGCAGGGCGTCGATCGTCGCGGTGTCCGCGCCGCGCAGCAGGCCGCCCATCACCACGGCCGCTTCGATCAGTGCGCCGGTCTTCATCCGGTGCATCGTCGCGAGGGCCTCCAGCGCCTGCGACTGGCCAGTCATCGCCATGTCGATGGCCTGGCCGCCGCACATGCCGCGCGAGCCGGCGGCGTGGGCGAGTTCGCGCAGCGCGGCGCGCACCGCGTCGGCCGGCGCCGGCGCGGCCGAGAGAACGAGGAAGGCTTCCGATTGCAGCGCGTCGCCGACGAGGATCGCCGTCGCCTCGTCGAACGCGATGTGCACCGTGGGCCGACCGCGGCGCAGTGCGTCGTCGTCCATCGCGGGCAGATCGTCGTGCACCAGCGAATACGCGTGGACGAGTTCGATGGCGACCGCAGCGTGGTCCAGCGCGTCGTCGTGTGCATCCTCGGGCGGGCTGCCGAGCGCGGCGCCGGCGGCGTAGACCAGCAGCGGACGCAGGCGCTTGCCGTCGCCGAGCACGGCGTAGCGCATCGCGGCGTGGAGGGTGCGGGGTTCGCGCGTGTCGTCGGGAAGGTGCCGCGCCAGCGCGGCGTCGACGCGTTCGCGCCACGCGTCGAGCGTGGCCTTACTCCGCATCGGCGCGGAACTCGCGCGCGCTGCCCGGGTCGGCCGGATCGGCCAGCAGGCGGATACGCAGTTCGGCCTGCTCCAAAGCGCCCTGGCATTGCCGGTAGAGGGCGACGCCGCGCTCGTAGGCGCCGAGCGATTCCTCGAGGCTCAGGTCGCCGCCTTCCAATCGTTGCACCAGCGCCTCGAGTTCATCGAGGGCGCGCTCGAAATCCTGCGGCGGCGTCGGGGTCGGGCTCATGACTGCAGTTTACCCGGCTGGGTCGGCTGGCTGCCAAACCAGACGCGCGCCGCGGGCGCGTAGCCAAGTGTCGAGCTCGGCCCCATAGGCGAGATCGCCCAAGGCTTGCAGCTCGCCTTCCGCATCGATGAGCAAGGGCACG
Organism: Silanimonas sp.; assembly: GCF_044377035.1. Lineage (GTDB taxonomy): Bacteria > Pseudomonadota > Gammaproteobacteria > Xanthomonadales > Xanthomonadaceae > Silanimonas. The sequence continues at coordinate 3,742 of NZ_JBILJW010000048.1, read as the reverse complement.
GCGTCGCGCGCCCACGGCGGCACGCCGAGCGCAGCGAAATGCGTCTGCAGCGCGCGGGCGTGCCGGTCGCCGGCGGCACGGAAGCGCGCGGGGGCGTCGCGTCGCGCGACCCGTCGGAGCGGTGCCTCGAAGCCCTCGGCGCCGAGCAGTTGGAGCGTGCCCGCGTCCGCGTCGTCGGCGCCGTGGCCCAGCCGCAGCGGGGCGCGGCCGTCCCATGCGAGCTGGGAGAGTGGCGCGATGGCGTGCGCGTCCGTGGCGGGCTCCGTCGATTCGCGCGGCGTGAGCCAGAGGCGTCCGCCCCACTGCCGCAGCGTGGCGTCGCCCAGCGGATGCCGGAGCGCCCGGCCGGCCGGCTGCCGCGACCAGTCGCCGAGCACGCGCCGAAGGGCATCGCCGGTGAGCCGGAGGTTCCGCGATTCCGCCCACAGCCGCAGCGCGCGCGCGGCGCGCTCCTGCGGAAGAGCGCGTAAGGCCGACACCTCGACCACGTCATCGCGCAGCCCCAGCACCGTGGCGAGGTCCCGCTTCGCTTGCGCCCGCAGCAGGCCGTCCGCCTCTGCCAGACGCTGCGCACTGGCAGCGAGCGCCGCGTCCGCTTGCGGCCAGTGGCGGCGCAGCAGCGGCATCACGGTGTACCGAAGCTGGTTCCGCGACAGCCGCTCGTCACGGTTCGAGGGGTCCTCGATCCACGACAGCTCGTGCTGCGCGGCGTAGTCCGCCACCGCGGCACCGGGCGTGGCGAGCAGCGGGCGCCAGATCGGTCCGCGGGCATCGACGGTGAAGTCGCGCATCGCCGACAGCCCGCGTTCGCCGCTGCCGCGCAGCAGCGCCAGAAGCAGCGTCTCGGCCTGGTCGTCGCGGTGGTGGGCGAGCACCAGGCACTCATCGGCGCGACGTTCCGCGTCGAAGGCGGCATAGCGGGCTTGGCGTGCGGCGTCCTCGAGGCCGCGTCCCTCGCGCTTCACCGCCACACGGCGCACGGCGCAGTCCACGTTCCAATCCCGTGCCTGCGCTTCGCACTGCTGCGCCCAGCGATCGGCGCCGGCATGCAGGCCATGGTGCACGTGGATGGCGCGAAGCCCGGCCCAAGGCGCATCCGGGAGCGTCGCCAGGCGGTGCAGCAGGGCGGTCGAATCGCGCCCGCCGCTGAAGCCGACGAGCAGTCGTCGCGGCGCGTCGGCGGGGAAGGGCGTCAGGTCCATCCGGCAAGCCTGCCGTTTGCCGCCCGGCCCACGCAAACCGCGGGGCTCGAAACGACAACGCCCGCCTCAGGGGCGGGCGCTGCCGATGCCACGGAGGCGCGATCAGAAGTCGAACAGCACCTTGACCGAGGCGTCCACGGCGCCGTCGCTGATGTAGCCGATGGCGCCCGGCGTCGAAGCCACCTTGGCCTTGACCGCGGCGTCGTCCGCGAGGTCTTCCGGGGCCTTGGCGCGGCCGGTGAACACCAGACGCGACCAGTGCGAGGCGAGCTGCGCGCCGGCGCGGCCGACGACACCCGATTCGAAGGGGGCGCGGACCGGCCCTTTCTGGAACACGACGACGGCCGGCTGGCCACCGACCTGGGCCGTACGGCCGAGGAAGATGGCCTGCACGCCGGCCTTGTCGAGGGTGCCCTGGCTGGAGTTGGCGGCAACCACCACCTTGCCGGCGAAGGCCGGAGATGCGGTGAGGAGGGCGAGGGCGGCGATGCTGAGAATGCGCTTCATGGTCGTCCTCCGGTCAGAACGTGAACACGACGCCGACGGCGAGTGAATCCGCGTCTGCGCTGGCGGGCGTGTCGTTGGTGTACTGGGTGTAATCGGCCTTCAACGCGACGTTGGTCGCGACGTCCCAGCGAAGGCCATAGCTCCAGTACGTGGCGTCGAGGGCTTCCGACTGAACCACGCCAGAGGTTGCTGCGCGCAGTCCGGCCAGCGGCGGGACGTTCGGCAGCAGGGCGATGATGCCCGGCTTGGCCTCGTTGTCGCGACGGCCCCAAGTAAGGTTTGGCGTCCACGCGCCGAAACGGTATGCGCCGGTGACGTAGTACTGGGTACGGTCCGAGTAAGAGGAGTCGTCGATAGTGGTCTTGGTCCACTCTCCGATCACCAGCCAATTTCCGCGGTTAATCTCGGCAGAAATTCCGACAAATTCGGCTGGGTCCTCGCTGTAATCGATTTCCTCGGCCACATTGGAGAATCCGTTGCCTCGCAAGGCCGATAGCAGGGGTTCGAGATCGAGGATGTTGACCGACACATCTGCCTGCAAATAGCTCGCACGCAGACTCAGCCAATCGCTATACGTGGTGTCGACGTAGACACCCGTGAGCGAGTCGATCTCTTGCGAGGCGTTGTCGCTCAACTCTTCCTCGTTCTTGCCGCCGACGACGCCGACATTCGAGAACCAGTCGCCCGAGCCGAACGAGTAGGCGGCGCTGAAGCCGTCGTAGTTGCTGAAGGAAGCGTTGTAGACGGCATGCGGCGGACGCAGCCACGGGTAGGCGTAGCCCACCTCGAGGAAGTCGGAGTAGCGGAAGAAGGGCACGCGCTGGCGGCCGGCCTTCGCCGACCAGCCGTTGCCGCCGTTCCAGCCGACGTAGGCCCAGGCGAACTCGGGGTCGAAATCGTCGCGGCCACGGGCCACGATCTGCGCCGTCGCCGACCACTGCTCGTTGAGGTCGCCACGGACCTGCAGCGCGAAGAGCGATTCGTCCTTGAAGTCCCAGTCCGAGTCATAGCCGGTGCCGGGGAAAGTCGTTCCGTCGGAGACGGTGCCGGCCACCATCTGGCCGAAACCGGTGATCTGGACGCTTTGTGCCGCAGTGGACGTCGCCGCAAGGGCGGCGAGGATGCCGAGGGCCAACAGGCGCTTCATCGAGAGTTCTCCGATAGGTGGTGACGCGAACAGGGCATCGGCCCCGGGCAGCGAAACTTTAACGTTTGCCTTCACGCGAACACTTGAAGCCGATCCCGCAATTCACACACGGGACACGCCATTTTGCGATTCCGTCGACATTCCCTTGACGCGGTGCGACATCGTTCAGCCTGGACGCCCTCACGGCGTGCTGCAACACACCATCAAGCGATCGCTCAGGCCGACGCGAACGCCCCGTACTTGCGCAGACGCGCGTAGCGGCGGTCAAGCAGGGCGTCCTTCGACAGCCCTTCGAGTTTCGCCAGCTCCGCCATCAGCGTGGTCTTGAGGGTCTGGGCCATCGCCGCCGGGTCGCGGTGGGCGCCGCCCAGCGGCTCCTTGACGATGAGGTCGATGAGCCCGTTGTCCTTGAGCCGCGGCGCGGTCAGGCCCATGGCCTCGGCCGCGTCCTTGGCCTTGTCGGCCGACTTCCAGAGGATCGACGCGCAGCCTTCGGGCGAAATCACCGAGTAGGTGCCGTACTCGAGCATCAGGGTCACGTCGCCGACACCCACGGCCAGCGCGCCGCCGGAGCCGCCTTCGCCGATCACCGTGCAAAGGATCGGCACGCCGAACTCGGCCATCTCGAGCAGGTTGCGGGCGATGGCTTCCGACTGTCCGCGCTCTTCGGCGCCGATGCCCGGGTAGGCGCCCGGCGTATCGATGAAGGTGAGGATGGGCAGCTTGAAGCGCTCGGCCGTCTGCATGAGGCGCAGCGCTTTGCGGTAGCCCTCGGGGCGCGGCATGCCGAAATTGCGGCGGATCTTGCTCTTGGTGTCGCGGCCCTTCTGGTGGCCGATCACCATGACGCTGCGGCCGTCGATGCGGGCGAGGCCGCCCACGATCG
>NZ_JBILJW010000021.1:0-60769 GCF_044377035.1 Silanimonas sp. | reverse complement strand
CGACTACAACGAGCACCGCCCCCACGACGCCCTTGGCGGCATGACGCCCGCCGAGTTCCGAAATCACCACGAGGCCAGAAGCTCTACTTTCGAACTGTCCGCTTGACGGGGGAGGTTACGTTCCATGCGGAGCATTTTCTCTGCTCACGCAATTGGCATTTTTTCCACACCCCAGCCGACAACTTCACAGATCAATCACCGCGAGCTTGTGCGCGCGGACCGCAGCTCGACCTGAGGCACCTGCCCCATCTAGGCATCGACCAAACGTCAGGGCCGACTCGATTCACCCAAGCTGATCGATGGTCTCGGCGTCGCCCCCATGTGTGTTCGACGTCGATCAGGACTGACCCAGCAGGTCCTCAGTGGGGGCATTTTTGGGGGCATCGCGCAGCATCAACCCAGCAGGAGTTGCGCAGTTACTCCCTCTCCGGCTTGAGTTCGAGTGGCGCCACCCCACCATCTCCACCACGCGACCCGCCGAAAGGCGGGTTTCGTGTTTTCAGCCGGCCTTACGCTGGCCCGGATCACCGCCGAAGCGCTTCGAGAACACCTCGGCCGTGAGTGCGGGCGCCATCAGCCAGCCCTGCATCTCGTGGCAACCGGCGGCGTGGAGGAGTTCGCGCTGGGCCTCGGTCTCGACACCTTCCGCGGTGACGGACAAGCGGAGCGCGCGGCCCATCTGGATGATCGCCACCACGATGGCCTCGCTCTCCGCACTGCCCGGCAGGTCGGCGATGAAGCTGCGGTCGATCTTGATGCGCTCGATCGGGAAGCGTTTCAGGTAGGACAGCGATGAGTAACCCGTACCGAAGTCGTCGATAGCGAGGCGGACGCCCAGGGCGCTGAGCGCCGTGAGGCGGCGCATGGCGTCCTCGACGTCGGCGATCAGGATCGACTCCGTCAACTCGAGCTCCAGCGCCTCGCCCGGCAGTCCGTGGCGGCGTAAGCCCTCGGCGACGGACTCGACGAAATCGCTCTGGTGGAACTGCAGGGCGGAGACGTTGACGGCCACGGCGACGCAGAGACCGGCTCGCCACCACTCGCTCAGCTGGGCCAGCGTCGTCTCCAGCACGAAGCGGCCGAGCGGGATGATCGCGCCGCTTTCCTCGGCGACCGGGATGAAGCGCCCCGGCGAGACCGCCCCGAGCTCGGGGTCGTTCCAGCGCACCAGCGCTTCGGCACCGATCAGGCTGCGGTCCTCGATGCGGAACTTCGGCTGGTAGTGGACTTCGAGGGCCCCTTCGACCAGCGCATGCCGCAAGGCATGGTCGAGCTTCATCCGCGAGAGGAGGCCGATGTTCATCTGCCGCTGGTAGAAGCGGAGGTCGGCCCGGCCGCGCTCCTTCACCGCATACATCGCGCTGTCGGCGTTCTTGGTGAGCTCGTCGGCATCGGTGCCGTCTTCCGGGAACATGGCGATGCCGATCGAGACGGTGAGGGTGAAGCTCATCCCATCGACCACCACCGGCTGGGAGATGGCATGCAGGATGCGGCGCGCCGCGATCTCGGCCCCTGCGGCATCCACACCGGCGAGGATCAGGATGAACTCGTCACCGCCGACGCGCGCGGCCGTATCGACCTGGCGCACGCATTCGTGAAGGCGCTCGGAGACACTCACCAGCACGCGGTCGCCGAAGCCGTGGCCCAGCGAGTCGTTGATCTGCTTGAATCGGTCGAGGTCGAGGAACAACACCGCGAAACTGCCACGCTCCCGCTTCGCGTAATTGATGGCCATCTCGAAGCGTTCGCGCAGCAGCACGCGGTTCGGCAGGCCGGTGAGCGGGTCGGTGAACGCCAGCTCCTCGATGCGCTGGCGCGCCGCCATCGCTTCGCTGAGGTCCTTGGCGAAACCGATCATGTGCAGGGTGCCCCCCGCGTCGTCCGCGACGCGCACGAGTGACAGCAGGCAGGGGTAAGGCGAGCCGTTGTTCCGGCGCGCCCACAGCTCGCCCTGCCAGTAGCCGTCGTGCAGCAGGGCCTTGCGGATGGCACGCGCCTCGGAGCGCGAAGCGACGTTCGAGAGCAGCGATGCGACCGGCCGCCCCTCGATCTCGGCGGACTGCCAGCCGGTCTGGCGCTCGAAGGTCGGGTTCGCCGCCACCATGCGGAAGTGCGCATCAGTGACGAAGATCGCGTCGAGGCTGGATTCGAAGACGCGCGCCGCCAGCTTCAGGCGGGCTTCGTCGGCCAGCCGCTGGGTGATATCGCGGAACGAGAACACGCGGCCGATCGGGCGCCCTCGCGCGAACTGCGGGAGCGTCACGCGCTCGAGCACCTTCCCGCTGCGCAACACGAGCACGTCGTCGGCTTCGAGCAGCGGCGCGCGGGAGATCTGGCCCATGCGGTCGCGGTAGCCTTCGACATCGCGCACGTGCTCGGTGAGCCAACCGAAGATGGCGGCGTCGTTGCGCTCGCTGAGCATCGAATCCGGCAGGTCCCAGAGCTCGGCGAAGCGCTGGTTGAAGCCGCGGATGCCGCCGTCCATGTCGACCACGAGGATGCCGTCGGCGGTGGATTCGAGCGTGGCGCGCAGTTCGGCGATGATGTTCTCGAGCTGCTGTTCGGCGCTGCGCTGCTCGCTGCGGTCGACCATTGCCACCATGTAGACGGCGGCGCCCTGCTCGATCTGGACGAGGCTGACGCGACGCTCGATCTGGCGGATGTCGCCATTGCCCCGCTTGAGCAGGGTCTCGGAACGGATGGCGCGGGAGCGGCCGGCGGCCACGTCCTCCCAGAAGAACAGGTCCTGCGAGGTGGAGGCGAAATCGACCACTGGCCGGCCGACCAGCTCGGCGCGCGAGAGGCCGATCATGTCCTCGGCGGCACGGTTGACCGCGAGGATGCGCAGGTCGACGGCGTCAACGAGCCAGACGGCCTCGATGACGCTCTCGATCAGCATCTGCGGCAACTTCGCCGTCATGGCGAGGCGTCCCTCCCGCCCCCCGAGAGCGAGCGCTCGAAGAAGTAGCACATGCGCTTGCGCGGCGAGAGGTAGTCGAAGACCGCCCTCGGCAGCTGAACAGGCTTGATCGCCCGCTGGATGCCGATCTCCGGATGTTGCTCGAGGTCGAAGACGAGGGCTTCGTCGGACGGCACTTCGGGCTCGTGGATCAGGATGCGCGGCTTGAGCGGCAGGTCGGAATTCACCGAGACGACAATGGCATAGCGCTCGTCGTTGAGCTGCAACACCGAGCCCGGCGGATAGACGCCCATCATTCGGATGAAGGCGGCGAGCACCGCGGCGTCGAACGCATCGCGCTGGCGCGCGAAGATCAGCGCCAAGGCGTCGTGCGGCGTGAGTGCCTGGGCCGGATTGCCGGGATTGCACAGGTTGTCGTACTGGTTCACGAGAGCGACGACCCGGGCGAGCGGCTTGATCTGCTCGCCCTTCAAGCCCGAGGGGTAGCCACTGCCGTCGGCGTATTCATGGTGTTGGGCGATCACATCGAGGACGTCGGCCGGCAGGCCCATCTTCTTGCCGAGGGTCATGCCTTGCGCCGCATGGCCCTGGAACAGCCTCCGCTCGACGGCCGGAGCGTGGTCGTCGCGCCAGCGCAGCCGGTCGGGCAGTTCGAGCTTGCCGATGTCGTGCAGCAGCGCGCCCAAGCCGAGGCTGGCGAGGCGCGCATCGTCGAACCGCAGCGCGCGCCCGAGCAGGATCGAGAGCACGCTGACGTTCATCGCATGGAAGGTGGTCTCCTGCCCTGCCTTCTCGGACAGCAGGCGGATGGCGACTTCGCCCATGCCGGCGACCTGACCGACCATGGCGTCGACCTGCGCCTGCGCGACTTCGCGGGCCTGGCCGGGATTGGACTTGGCGTTCTGCAGAACGCCACGCAATTGGCGCGTGGCTTCACTGAACTGGTGTTCGCAGCGGTCGAGGCTGGCCTGCTGGTCGGCGAGCAGCGCGCGGCGCTGCGCCGCGGGCGAGCGGACGGGCTCGGGTGCAGGCACGGATGCGGGCGCAGTGGCGTCCGGGCTGGCCAAGGCGTCGTCCGCCCGTGCGGCAGGGCCATCGCCCGCAGCGCCCTCCACGACGGCGGGCGCGTCCAACGCGACGGGATCCGCCGGCGGATCATCGAAGCGCGGCACCCCCAGCGTCGACCAGGTGGGGACCACGCCCTGCTCGGGCAACGGCGGGACACTGCTCTGGGTCGGGGAATAGCGCACGCGCTTCAGTCCCGCGGCGCGGAGTTCGGCCAATTGCGCGTCAGTCTTGATCAGGAAGCCCCCGGTCGGGAGCGAACGCGCCGCGTCGTGCAGGTCGATCTGCACGTACATCCCTACGCGAAGTCGACTCACGTCGATCAGTTCAAGCGTGGATTCCGCCATGGCCGTCCTCGTGCTGGCCTCACAAGCCTGAACGTCTCTCGTGCATGTTGCAAGCGCAGCATCGTTACAGGTGCACGCGCCGCTCACCCGTCGAAGACATCCTCCCTGGTGCCCGGGGCGGGACTCGAACCCGCATGGCCTCGCGGCCGAGGGATTTTAAGTCCCCTGTGTCTACCGGTTTCACCACCCGGGCATGCGGCGATCATACGTGCCGGCGTCGGGCAAAAAAAACCGCGCAGTGCGCGGTTCGATGGAGGCCTGGGTCGGAATTGAACCGGCGTACGCGGATTTGCAGTCCGCTGCATAACCACTCTGCCACCAGGCCCCGCTGAAAAAACAAAACCTCGGCGAGCCGAGGTCTTGGGAAAACGTGGAGCGGGAAACGAGACTCGAACTCGCGACCCCGACCTTGGCAAGGTCGTGCTCTACCAACTGAGCTATTCCCGCACCGGAGACGCGCATTATGGTGATTCCGGCGACGATGTCAACACCATGACGCGTATCGCCGTGGTTCGGATCGCGGCGGTTCAGCGCCCGTCCCGAGCGAAAGACGGCCAAGCCGCGCGCAGGTAATCGGCGCCGGACCACAGCGTCAGCGCGGCCGCCAGCGCCAGCAGCCATTCGCCGAGCGCCTGTGCCGGCAGCGCCGGCAGATGCGGCCCCAACCACAGGCTCGGGCCAATCAGCAGGGCCACGATCGCCACCATCTGCACGATGGTCTTCAGCTTGCCGACCCAAGCCACCGCGACCGCGCCGCGTGCGCCGATCTCGGCCATCCATTCGCGCAAGGCGGAGATGGTGATCTCACGGCCGACGATGACCGCCGACAGCAGGGTGAGCCAGATGGTCGGATGCGCCTGCACGACGATGAACAGCGCCGCGGCCACGGCGAGCTTGTCGGCCACCGGATCGAGGAAGGCGCCGAACGCGGAATACATGTTGAAGCGCCGCGCGATCCAGCCGTCGAGCCAGTCGGTCAGCGCGCCGACGGTGAAGATCACCGCCGCCCAGAAGCGCGCGTTCTCCATCGACGAATAGAACACGATCACCATCACCGGGATCAGGACGATGCGGAACAGCGTGAGCGCGGTGGGGATCGTCAGCATCAAGTCGGGGCTCCTGGGCCGCCCTCTTCGGGCAGGCCATGCAGGAAAGCATAGATGCGCGAAGCCAAGGCCGCACTCACGCCGTCGGCCCGGGCGATCTCCTCGATGCCCGCGTCCTTCAGCCCCTTGAGGCCGCCGAAGTGCTTCAGCAGGGCCTGGCGGCGTCTCGGGCCGACTCCGGGGATGTCCTCGAGGCGGCTGGTGTCGCGGGCCTTGGCCCGACGCTTGCGATGCCCGGTGATGGCGAAGCGGTGCGCCTCGTCGCGCGCCTGCTGCACCAGTTGCAGGCCCGGTGACGCCGCCCCGGGACGCAGTTCACGGCCGTCAGGGAACACCAGGCGTTCCTCGCCGGCCTTTCGCGCCTCGCCCTTGGCCACGCCGATGACGGCCACGCCCTGCACCGCCAGCTCCTCCAGCACCTCGAGGGCTTGCCGCAACTGGCCCATCCCGCCGTCGATCAGCAGCAGGTCGGGCAGCACGCCCTCCTCCACCCCGCGCCGGAAGCGGCGTGTCAGCGCCTGACGCATGGCGGCGTAGTCGTCGCCGGGTTCGATGCCGGTGATGTTGAAGCGCCGGTAGTTGGCGGTCTGCGCGCCCTCCGGGCCGAACACGACGTTGCTCGCGACCGTCGCCTCGCCCATCGTGTGGCTGATGTCGAAGCACTCGATGCGCTGAGGCGGCGCCGGCAGGCCCAGCAGCTGCTGCAGGTCGTCGAGGCGTGCCTGCTGGCTGGCCCGCGTGGCCTGCTCGGTGGCGAGCGCGAGGTGCGCGTTGCGCACGGCCATCTCGAGGTAGCGCGCGCGATCGCCGCGCACGCTGGCCTTGATCTCCACCGCGTGTCCGGCCTGTTCGGCCAGCGCCGCCTCCAAGGTTTCCGTATCGTCGAGCGCATGGCTGAGCACCATCTCGCGGGGCGGCTTGCGCGCGGCGTAATGCTGGGTGATGAAGGCTTCGAGGATCTCGCCTTCCGCCACGTCGCGGTCGATGCGCAGCGGGTGCGAGGCCGTGCCGAGGTTCACGCCGTCGCGGAAGCTCAGCACCAGCACCACCGCCACACCGGCCTGCTGCACGCAGGCGAGCACGTCGAGGTCGGGGCGGTCGCCATCGACGTACTGCCGCGCCTGCACCTTGCGGATCGCGGCGATCTGGTCGCGCAGCCCCGCCGCCCGCTCGAACTCCAGCGCCGCACTCGCACTCTCCATCGACTGCCCGAGCTCGCGCACCACGTCGTCGCTGCGACCGTCGAGGAAGAGCCCCACCCGGCGCACGGCATCCGCATAGTCCGGCGCGGCCACCAAGCCCACGCATGGCGCGCTGCAGCGGCCGATCTGGTGCTGCAGGCAGGGGCGCGTGCGGTTGCGGAAGACGCTGTCCTCGCAGCTGCGCAGGCGGAAAAGCTTGAACATGAGGTCCATCGTTTCGCGCACCGCGAGCGCACCCGTATACGGGCCGAAATAGCGGCCCGGCTGCCCGCGGGCGCCACGGTGGTAGGCGAGACGCGGCCACGCCTCCTGGGTGAGCAGCACGTACGGGTAGCTCTTGTCGTCGCGCATCAGGATGTTGAAGCGCGGCTTCAAGGCCTTGATCAGCTGGTTCTCGAGGATGAGCGCCTCGCTCGCGGTGCGCGTCACCGTCGTCTCGATGCGGGCGATGCGCGCGACCATCATCGCGATGCGTGGTGCATGCTGCTTGCTGAAGTAGCTCCCCACGCGCTTCTTCAACGAGGCCGCCTTGCCGACGTAGAGGATTCCGCCGTCGGCGTCGAACATCCGGTACACGCCGGGCGCGGTGGTCAGGCCACGGACGAAAGCGCGGGGGTCGAAGGGTTCGGGCGTCGCGGGGGGAGGCGCGGCGCCTAAGGCCGCGTCGCTCATTCGCCGACCGGCAGGCGGTGCATCTCGCCGGAATCGCTGTCGAAGCGCCAGACCAGGTGATTGCCGGCGTCGGCGATCCACACTTGTCCCTGCCAGGCCGCAAGGGCCGTGGGCCGATGCAGCGCGGTCGGCAGCGGCACGGTGGATAGCGCCTGGTTGCGCGAGACCCAACGCCGCAGCACGCCGTTTCCCGTATCCGCGATCCAGAGCCCCTGGCCGTTCGGCAGCGCGGCGAGCGCCGTGGGGTATTGCATCAGGGCTTGCCGGCCGCCGCCATCCTTGAGGCCGAACTCGAACAGCCCGCGGCCGAACAGGTTGCGGACGCTGCCATCGGCGAGCTTGACCTCGCGCAGGCTCGAGGCCGCGGCATCGAGCACGTAGGCCCGGTCACCGAGGACGACGAGGCCGGTGGGCTGGGCGAAGCTGGCGTCGCTGGCCGCGCCTTCGTCCTCGCCGAAACGGCCGCTACCGCTGACGAGGCGCAGTGTCACGGTGCCCAGCTCGATGGCCCAGAGCTGGTGTGATGCCGCGAGGGTGACGAGGAGCGTGTTCTCGGCGACGGCGAGTGCGTAAGGACGATCGAGCGCGCCGTCCTTCGGCAGGCGGAACACCCCCGCGACCGGGTCGCCGCTGCGCCCACTGCCGACGAGTGTGTCGACTTCACCGGTCCGGGTATTGATGCGGCGGATCGCGTGGTTGCCGGTATCCGCCACGTAAAGGCGGTCCTGCAGCAGGGCGAGGCCACGCGGCGAATTGAAGCCGGCCACGTCGGCGAGTCCATCGACGAAATCGCGATTGCCAGTGCCGATGCGGCGGAGGATCCGGCCGTCATGCGTGCACTCGAGGATGCGGTGGTTGCCGGTGTCGGCGATGTACAGCCGGGAAGCACTCGCGACCAGACCGCCCGGCGCGGCCAGCGCGCTACGGCCCGCCACCGTGTCGAGGCGTGGGGTGTCGACATGGCCGGGCGATTTGAGGAAGTTCGCGTCGATCTCGGCTTCCAAGGCCGGCTGCAGGGCCTCGATGGCGCGATCGCCGACGAAGCGTTCGCGGATGAAGCCCTGCGCATCGACGAAGACGACGGTCGGCCATGCACTCAGGGCGTACTGCTGCCAGGCCGCCCAGTCGCCATCGTTGACCAGCGGGAGCGCCGCGCCCTCGCCTTGCAGCACATCCCAAGCGGCGGAACCGTCGCGCTCGTGGTCGAACTTCGGCACGTGCACGGCGATGAAGGCAGCGCTCTCACGGAATCGCGCCGCCAGCGCGCCGACCGTCTGCAGGGCGTTGTGGCAATGCGCCGACCCGGCATTCCAGAACAGCAGCACCACCGGATGGCCGCGCAGTCCCGCGAGCGTGATGGGCGCGGTGTTGATCCATCCCATCGAGGGATCGAACTCGGGCGCGATGCTCAGGGCGAGGCCGGAGGGTGCGGTCGAAGCCATGCGGGACCACCTGGAGGGATGGGCGGATTATGCGTCCCGCAGCGCGGCTTCGGCACGCAAAAGATCGTCCTCGGTGTCAATGCCCGGCGGGAAGGCCGCGGGGCTGAGGGCCACGGCGATGCGGTGCCCGGCCTCGAGCACGCGCAACTGCTCGAGAGCCTCGAGCTGCTCCAGCCGGCCCGGCGGCAAGGACTGGAACACCCGGAGGAAGCCCGCGCGATAAGCGTACAGGCCGATGTGGCGAAGGCAGGGAGCGGCAGGCGCGGTCACGCGGTCGCTCGCGTAGCGGTCGCGATGCCAGGGGATGGGGGCGCGACTGAAGTACAGCGCATGGCCCGAGGCGTCGGTGACCACCTTCACTGCATTCGGGTCGAACAGCGTCGCCATGTCGGTGATCGGGCTGGCCAACGTGGCCATCGGTGCGACGCTGGCGGCCAGCGTCGCCGCCACACACTGCAGTGCCGCGACCGGCGCGAAGGGCTCGTCGCCCTGGAGGTTCACCACCAGCGCGTCGTCGGGCCAGCCGCACAGTTGGGCGCACTCGGCGAGGCGATCGGTGCCCGAGGGGTGGTCGCTGCGGGTCATGCACACGCGGACGGCGAGGCCCGCCACCGCCTCGGCGATGCGGGCATCGTCGGTGGCCAACACCACCTCGGCGGCACCCGCCGCCAGCGCGCGGCGCACGACGTGGCGGACGATGGGCTCGCCCCCTAGCAGGCGGAGCGGCTTGCCGGGCAGGCGCGAGGCGGAAAACCGCGCCGGGACGGCGACGATGAATTCAGGGTTCGACATGGCGGGGCGATTCGCGAAGACGGTGGTCGAGGGCGTCGATGAAAGTGCCGGGGAGCTCGGCCGTGACCGGCACCTCCCAGGCGTCAGGCAGATCGAGCTGGCGGCATTTCACCGCGTCCTTGCCGGTCATCAGCACGGGCGCGTCGCGCATCGCGGAAAAATCGGCGTCGGTGAAGCCGTGGTGATCCGGGAAGGCGTGCTCGAGCACGGTAAGCCCCGCGTCGCGCAACGCCCGGAAGAACCGCGCGGGATGGCCGATGCCGGCGACGGCATGCACGGGACGGCCGACGAAGCTGGACAGCGCGCAGCTCGAGGGCGCCGCACCACGGCCGACGCGACGGGCGTCGCCCAGCGTGAGGCGCATCGGCACGTCCGCGCCGCGGGGCTCGCGCCCGTGCACGACGCGGAAATCCGCCGGTCGTGCCGGCAGCGGCTCGCGCAGCGGCCCCGCGGGCATCACCCGTGCATTGCCGAGGCCGCGCGCATCCTGCACCTCGATCTCGAGCACGCGGCCGAGACGCAAATGCTGCAGGCCGTCATCGGCGATGAGCACATCGCAACCAGCGGCGATGAGCGCGTTCGCGGCGGAGATCCGGTCCGCATCGACGGCCACCGGCGCGCCGGTGGCGAGATGGACCAGCAGGGGCTCATCGCCCACAGTGCCGGCATCGCTGCGGCCATCGACCCACTGCAGGCCGGTGCTGCGCCGGCCGTAGCCGCGACTCAGCACGCCGGGGCGCCAGCCGCGCTCGCGCAGTGCGTCGACGAGGGCGATGACCAATGGGGTCTTGCCCGCGCCCCCGACGGTGCGGTTGCCGACCACGACCACCGGGATATCGAGACGATGCTGGCGACGCAGCCCGACGCGGTAGGCCCAGCGACGCCAGCGCATCAGCGTGCCGTACAGCGCACCGAGCATGCGCAGCGCGATGCCGGCCGGCGCACCGCCGTACCAGCGCGCCAGCAGGCCCTCCTCGAGCGCCGCCCGCAGCGTGGGCCGGCCTTCAGGCATCGCGGAATTGGGCGCGATGCAACTGCGCGTAGAGGCCGCCGCGACCCAGAAGCTCGGCATGGGTGCCGGCCTCGACGATGCGGCCCGACTCCATGACCAGCACCTGGTCGGCACGCTCGATCGTGGAGAGCCGGTGCGCAATCACGAACGTGGTGTGATTCGGGATCAGACGCTCCAGCGCCGTCTGCACGAGGCGCTCGGACTCGTTGTCGAGCGCCGCGGTGGCCTCGTCGAGCACGAGGATCGGCGCGTCCTTCAGCACGGCCCGGGCGATGGCGATGCGTTGGCGCTGGCCGCCGGAGAGCCTGTTGCCGTTCTCGCCGATGCGGGTGGCCATGCCCTCCGGCAGGCGATCGATGAATTCGCTGGCATTCGCGGCATCGGCTGCCGCGCGGATCGCCTCGGGGGACGGTTCGCCCGCGGCACCATAGGCGATGTTCGCAGCCACGCTGTCGTCGAACAGCATGACCTTCTGCCCCACCAGCGCGATCTGCCGGCGCAGGGCAGGCAGCGACCACTCGCCTAGGGGCACGCCATCGAGGGTGATGCGCCCATCACTGGGTTCGTAGAAGCGCGGCAGCAGGCGGGCCAGCGTGGTCTTGCCGCTGCCCGAGCGGCCGACGATGGCCGTGACCGTGCCGGGTTCCGCGCGAAGTGACACGCCGTCCAGCGCAGCCAGCTCGGCGCCGGGGTAGCGCAAGCCAACCCCTTCGAAGACCACGACGCCGCGGGCACGCTCGGGCGCATGGGTGCCGTGGTCGCCTTCCTCCAACTCATCGAGCAGGCCGAACAGGCGCACCGACGCGGCGATGCCGCGCTGCACGAGTGCCTGCACGTTCGCGAGGCGCTTCAGCGAGGGAATCAGCACCATCATCGAGGTCATGATCGCCACGAAAGCGCCGGCGGAGAGTCGCCCCTTCGAGGCCTCCATGCTCGCCACGCCAAGCAGCACGGCCAGCGCGATGGCGCCTAGGAGCTGGATCACCGACGAGGCACCGGCACGGGTCGATTCGACCTTCATGTTCAGCAACAGGTTGGCGTTCGCCAGTACTCGGTAGCGCGCCACCTCGGCCGGCTGCCGGCCGTAGACCTTGATGTCCTGCTGGCCGGCCAGGATTTCCTCCGCGCCGGTGGCGAGTTCACCGACGCCTTCCTGGATCCGCCGGTTTAGCCGCCGGTAGCGCCCGCTCACGTACGCGGCGATCACGGCGATCAGCGGCACGATGACGGCGATGGCCGCGGTCACCGTAGGGCTGTGCCAGAGCATGACGCCCACCAGGGCCATCACGGTGAGCGTGTCGGTGATCAGCACCTTCAGCGCCTCGGTGCTGGCCTGCGCCACTTGTTCGGTGTCGAAGTTCAGGCGCGACACCAGCGAGGCCACGGGCTCGCGGTCGAAGCGCGCGCTCGGCAGGCGCAACATCTTGTCGAGTACCGCCACGCGCAGGTCGCGCACCACGCTGCGGCCGGCGCGCGCCATGCCGTAATCGGTGATGAAGGTGGCGATACCGCGCAGGACGAAGATGCCGACGATGACCAGCGGCAACTCCCAGCGCGCGGCGTCGTTCTGCGAGACCAGGGTCTCATCGATCATCGGCTGCATCAGGGAGGTGAAGGCGCCGGCGGCCGCGGCCTCGACGATCATGCCCACGAAGGCAAGGCCCAGCAGCAGGCGATGCGGCAGGGTCCAGCGCAGCAGCCGCTTGTAGATGGTCCAGCCGGAGACCTCCGGCACTTCCGGCTCCCTCACTCGCCACCCTCCGGCATCGTGGCGATGGAGAGGCGGACGAACCCGGCCTGGCCGAGCGCATCCATCGCCGTCACGACGGCCTGGTGCGGGGCGCGGGCGTCGGCGCGGAGCACCACGCGGGTCGATGCGTGGTCACCGTCGACGCGCGACAACGCCGCAATGAGGGCCGCGCGATCCTCCTTCGGGAGTTCCACGGTGCCGAGGTAGAGCCTTCCCTCGGCGTCGACGACCACCGTCAACGGGTCGTCCGAGGCTTCGATCGTCGGGCCGGCGGCCGTCGGCAGTTCGAGTCGCAGCGACGTGCGGACATCGAAGGTGGTGGTGACGACGAGGAAGATGATGATGCAGAAGATGACGTCGATCAGCGAGATCAGGTTGATCTCGGGTTCGTCGCCTTCGTTGGCACGCTGCAGCCTCACGCCGCGGCTCCCTTCCCCTTCGCCTTGCCGCTCACCGCGTGGTCGTCGATGGCGTCGACTAGGGCGATGGCTTCCTTCTCCATCTCGATGACGAAACCGGCGACGCGGGCCCGGAACCAGCGGTGTGCGACGAGCGCCGGGATGGCGACCAACAGGCCGGCCGCCGTCGAGATCAGGGCCTGCCCGATGCCCCCGGCCAAGCGGTTGGCGTCGCCGACGCCGGCTTCGAGGATGCCCATGAACATCGAGATCATGCCGAACACCGTGCCGAGCAGGCCGAGCAACGGCGTGACCGCGGCGATCGTGCCCAGTGTCGGCAGGAAGCGCTCGAGGTCGTGCAGCACGTGGCGCCCGGTGTCCTCGACGCGCTCCTTGATGAGCTCGCGGGAGCGGTGGCGGATATCGAGCGCCGCGGCGAGCAGCGCCCCGAGCGGCGAATTGGTCCGCAGCACGTCGATGTGCTTCGGGTCGAGCTGGCGACCGCGCGCCCACTGGCGCACTTCGTCGCCGAGCCCCGGCGGCAGGACCTCGCGACGGCGGAGGGTCCAGGCGCGTTCGATCGAGATACCGATGGCACCCACCGCGAGCAGCAGGATCGGCACCATGACCCATCCGCCGGCGATGACCAGTTCAAGCATGGCGAAACCTCATGAGGGGAGCGGACAGCATAGCCGCTCGCGATGCCGCCCTGCCCCGCCTGGCGCGGCAGCCGGCCGGCGCATGTCACGGCAACGCGGGGTGCCACCAGCGGGGCGGGCCGTTCCGCGCGCCTGCCGGCGCATTGGGCTCAGACGAGTGCCACGACAGGGCGCCTTGGCGGTCGACGCGATGGAGGTCGTTCGGCCAGCGACGGGCGAGCGACGGGCCCGGAGCGCGGGTCGCGATGCCCCCGGACGCGCCGATCGCGGCGTGCCAGTGCCCGAGGGTCGCGGGCGCGCCAATCACCCACGCCCCGGCGGAGGGCGAGGCCAAACGATGGGCGACCCATCGGCCCGCGTCACTGGCCAGCCACGCCTCCCGACCCGATGCGCTGGAAACGAGGAGCACGCAGGCCTCGTCCGGCGACGCGCCCGCCGCCGGTGGCGCGGGCGATAGCGCGACGATCACAACGCCGTCGGCCGTCCAGCGTCGACCAGCTTCGCAGCGGAGGGTTCCTCGGACCGACGCCGTCGTGCCCGGCGCACGCCAGTGGTGCCGGGGCACGAAGGCACGGTCGACGGCCGCGGCGCCGCCGACGCGACCGGCATTCCGACGGGTTTCGATACGCAGGTCGATGGACTCGACCCCGGCGGCCCGCAGTCGGCGCGCGAGATCCACAGGCTCGGGCCCGGCATCGACGAGCACGGTGCGCGTGGCCGTGCGCACGAGAAGCGCATCGCCTCGCGGCAGCGCGAACGCAGTGACCGAGAACTCGCCGCGCGGGGGCGACGTCATCGCTGGGAACAGCATCGGCAGTAAGAGCAACGCACCGGCGTAGCGCCAGCGGAGCCCGCGCGGCAGCAGCACGATTGCCACGCCGAGCACGGCGAGGGCCAGCGCCCCCCCGGAGACCTCCGGCAGCCAACGGCTGGATGACCACGTCTCAGGCACTTGGGTCATCGCCCACCAGAACGCGTCCATCGCCCCCGCGGCGCCCTGCCACGCCCAAGTGGAAGGCGCCTCCGAAATCGGCATCAGCAGCGTGCCCAGCAGGCTCAGGGGCACGACGACCAGGCTGATCCATGGAATCGCGACCAGGTTCGCGAGCGGCCCGGCCACCGGCACCTGCAGGAAGAACGCTGCACCGAGCGGCAGCAGACCCAGCGTCGCAACCCACTGCGCCTTCAGGAAAGTGCGCGGGCTCCAAGGATCGGCCGTGCCCGGAAGGCACCACAGCAACCACGCCACTCCACCGCAGGACAGCCAGAAGCCCGGCGTCAACAGCGCGAAGGGATCGCTCAGAACAAGAAGCGCCATCGCGAGCAGCAGGGGCTGGGCGGTCGGGCTTCGTCGACGGCGGCCAATGACGAAGGCGACCACGCCGATCATCAGCACGGTGCGCACGGTCGGCAGGCTGAAGCCCGCGAGGGCCGCATATGCGGTCGCCACCGCCAACGCCGCCGCGGCGGCGGCCGGTCGGCGTCGCATCCGGTGCGCGAGGGTCGGCCACCACCACCAGACCAGACGCACCAGAACGACACCCAGCCCCGCGACCATGCCGACATGGAAGCCGGAGATCGCGATCAGATGGGTCAGGCCGAACTGCCGCAGCCGCTCCCAGTCGCCGTCCGACAGGCCGCGCGTGTCGCCCACGGCCAGCGCAGCGACAAACCGCGCACGTTCGCCGCCCAGCGCCTCGGTGATGCGATCGGACACGCCGCCGCGCAGGGCGTGCAGGCCATCCGGCGCGCCGAGCCGCAGCGGCCGCTCGCTGGCCAGAACGCTTCCCTGAGCATCGATCCCGGCCAGCAGCGCGCGACGCGTCTCGTCGGGATCGCCGGGATTCAGCGGCCGCGACCATGGGCGCAGCCGAACCGCCAACCGCCACACCTCGCCGGATCGCAAGTCGTGCCCACCGCCGTACCAATCCAGGGCGATCCGCCGCGTGGCCAGCGCATCGGCCACTTCCTCAGATGCGCCGACGACGCGTTCGATGTCGGCCGTGAAGCGCGCGCCGTTGGCGCGGAACTCGCTCAATCCAACGATGCGGACGTCGAGTCGGACCGTCGTGCCATCGAGGAAGGCCGGCGCACGACGATCCATGGCGGCCTGGCCGTGCATTGCACAAAGCCCGGCGCCGAGGGCGAAGGCAGCACACCACGAAAGCGCCATGCTCACGGCGCCGCCGCTCGATGGCGACGCGCGCCTGGCGAGGTGGTGCGCCACCGCCCAGGCCGCGACAGCGAACACGACGAGGCCGACCGCCGGCCCGTGGTGCAACAGCGTCGGCGCCTGGAGCTGCGCAAGGACACCCGCGCAAAGCGCGGCGATCCATCCGGCATCGAGGGTGGGAGGGCGTCCTTGCCCGGGCGTCATGTCAGTCCGGCACCCAGGGTTGCAGGCGCCCGCCCTTGAGTTCGAGCACCCGGTCGAGCCGCTGCGCGAGGCGGCGGTCGTGCGTGACCATCACCAGCGCCGTGCCCTGCGCGCGGTTCAGCGAGAGCAGCAGGTCGAACACCACGCGTGCCGAGTGTTCGTCGAGATTGCCCGTCGGCTCGTCGCCGAGCACGCAGGCCGGCTTCGTCACCAGGGCACGCGCGACCGCGCAGCGCTGCCGCTCGCCACCGGAGAGTTCCCCGGGTTTGTGCGTCAAACGATGCCCGATGCCCACCGCCTCGAGCAGCGCGCGGGCCGGAGCTTCCGCCTCGCGCGGCGAAACGCCACGCACCAGCAGGGGCAGCATCACGTTCTCCAGCGCGGTGAACTCGGGCAACAGATGGTGGAACTGGTAGATGAAGCCCAGCGCGCGATTGCGCAGCCTTCCGCGCGCCGCGTCGTCCAGCGCTGCCATCGACTGCCCGTCGACGTCCACCTCGCCCGAGGTCGGTGTGTCGAGCCCCCCGAGCAGGTGCAGCAGCGTGCTCTTTCCCGCGCCGGAAGCGCCGATGATCGCGACGGTCTCGCCGCGCTTCACGCTGAGGTCGAGGTCGTGGAAGACCGGCGTCTCGAGCGTCCCTTCGCGGTAGGTCTTGGTGAGGCGCCGGGCCTCCAGCACGGTGGTCATCGCGTCACTCATAGCGGAGGGCCGTCGCCGGATCGGTGCGCGAGGCACGCCAGGCCGGGTACAGGGTGGCGAGGAAGCTGAGCAGCAGGGTCATGCCGGCCACGGCGGCGACATCGCCGGGGTAGACGGCGGTCGGCACGCCGGTGATGTAGTAGACGTCCGGCGGCATCAGGGTCACGCCGAGCAGGCCTTCGACCCAGCGCACCACCGCACCGAGGTTCGTGCCGAGCAGCACGCCGCCGATCACGCCCAGCGCGGTGCCGACGAATCCGATCACGCTGCCCTGCACGATGAACACGCCCATCACCTGGCGCGGCGTGAGCCCGAGCGTGCGCAGGATGGCGATGTCGGCCTGTTTCTCCTGCACCAGCATCACCAGCGAGGAGACGAGATTGAACGAGGCGATCGTCACCACCAGCGAGAGCAGCAGGAACATCACCGTGCGCTCGAGCGCCAACGCGCTGAAGAAATTGCGGTTGTCGCGCATCCAGTCGCTGGCGATCACCGGCACCGGAATGCGCGTTGCGAGATCGTCGGCCACGGTGCCGGCCGTCCAAAGGTCGGCCACCTTGATGCGAACGCCGCTGACACCCTCGCCCATCCGCAGCAGGCGCTGGGCGTCACCGAGGGCGATGAAGGCGAAGCTGCTGTCGGCGGTGTGCTCGCCCATCGAGAACGTGCCGACCACGGTGAAGCGCTTCGATCGCGGAATCGCCCCGATCGGCGTGCTGGTGAATTCGTTGAGGGTGACATTGATGCGGTCGCCGACGCGCACGCCGAGCGCGATGGCCAGCTGGTCGCCAAGCAGGATGCCGAAGCCGCCATCGACCAGATCATCGATGGAACCGCTGCGCATGCGGGTCGCCAGTTCCGAGACCCCGCGCTCCTGATCCGGCCGAACGCCCATCACCAGCCCGGCGCTGGTGCGCGCGCCGCTGAGCAGGCCCTCGCGCTGAACGTAGGGCGCTGCGCCGACCACGCGGGCGTCCTCGCGCGCCACCTCGACCACCGTGGACCAGTCTTCGAGCGGACCGCCGTAACCGGCGACGGTCACGTGCGCCACCGAGCCGAGCAGGCGGTCGCGGATCTCGCGCTGGAAGCCGCTCATCACCGCGATGACGGTGATCAGGGCGACCACGCCGACGACGATGCCGAGAATCGATGCGGCGGACGTGAAGCTGATGCGCCGGTCACGGCGGCGAGCGCGCAGGTAGCGCAGGCCGATCGCCAGCGGAAGGGGTTGGAACATTGGCTAGCCCATCCAGAACTGCGGGAGCGGCGACACCGGCGTCGCCGAGCGGGCCCAGCGTCGCAGCAGGCGGCGTCCGGGCGCGCACAGCGTATCCGGCCAGAACACCACCGTGGTGCCGCCCGTGGCGAATCGAATCGTGGTCACCGGCCACTGTTCATGCGCAGCGGCCGGACCCTCCATTGGCGCGCTGCCCGCCGGCGACCAACGCGCCCAACCTTCCGGCAGCAGTTCGAGCAATGCGCGGGGCTGGCATCGGGCGGCTTTCGCGCGCCACAGCCCGAGGCCCATCGCAGCGCCGAGGAGCACCCACGAGACCCATGAAGGCAAATCCATAGCCCAGCGTGTCGCCAGCAGGGAAATGGCAACCAAGGGCCACAGCATCACGATCACCGCAGCGTGGCAACGCGACGGGCGCCACTCAAGGCGGCAGGGTGAGCAGTCGGTCGACGAATCCAGCAAGGGCGGGGTCCTCCGGGCGCTCGCGGCCCATGCACCATCGCCACAGGATGTCGTCTTCGGTGTCCAGAAGCTTGAGGAAAAGCGCTCGGTCGGCCTCGGAAGACGTCGCGAACGAACGATCGAGGAACCGCTCCATCAGCTGGTCGAGTTCACGCATGCCGCGGCGGCAGCGCCACTTCAGCCGCTTGAGTTCGACGGGATCGACGTCGGTCACGATGCGAGTCCCCGCTCCGACCTGGCGGTCAGAGCACGCCGGCCCAGTGCAGGGCGAGCTGGACCCAGAGGAACAGCAGGGCTGTGCAGCCGGCGATGAAGGCCTGGAAGCGGCGCATCACCTTGTTCCGGCCGCAGGCCTCGAAGGCCATCAGCGCGCGCGCGCCGACGAAGGCCCAAGCCATCAGCAGCACGCCGACGCTGTCCACGCCCGCCTGCATCGCCGCGAGGCAACCGGCGTAGAAAAGCACCGGGGTCTCGAAGAGATTGCGGAAGTGGTCCGCTGCCCGGGTGTCCTCCATAGCCTCGGCCATCTGTTTCGCCGACGCCACGGCCTGCGGATGGATACCGCGGCGCTGCATCTCGGGGATCCGGGTGAGGAACAAGCGCGCGGCCACGCCGAACACCAGCGCGACCATCGCCAGCATCGGCCACGCAAGCGACGAGGCGGCAAGCATCAGGCGCCCCGGCGCGCGAGCATCAGCTTCTTGATCTCGGCGATCGCCTTCGCGGGGTTCAGGCCCTTCGGGCAGGTGCGCGCGCAGTTCATGATCGTGTGGCAGCGGAAAAGCTTGAACGGGTCTTCGAGGTCGTCGAGTCGCGCACCAGTGTCTTCGTCGCGCGAATCGATGATCCAGCGGTAGGCCTGCAGCAGGATGGCCGGGCCGAGGTAGCGGTCGCCGTTCCACCAGTAGCTCGGGCAGCTGGTGCTGCAGCACGCGCAAAGGATGCACTCGTAGAGGCCGTCGAGCTTCTTGCGGTCTTCCGGGCTCTGCAGGCGCTCGCCGCTGGCCGGCGCGGCGCTCTGGGTGCGCATCCACGGGCGGATCGAGGCGTACTGCGCGTAGAAGTGCGTCAGGTCCGGCACCAGGTCCTTGATCACCGGCATGTGCGGCAGCGGGTAGATCGGCACGTCCTTCTTGCCGCACTCGTCGATGGCCTTGGTGCAGGCCAGCGTGTTCGTGCCGTCGATGTTCATCGCGCACGAACCGCAGATGCCCTCGCGGCAGGAACGGCGGAAGGTCAGCGTCGGATCGATCTCGTTCTTGATCTTGATCAGCGCGTCCAGAACCATCGGGCCGCAGCTGTCGAGGTCGACGTCGTAGGTGTCGACGCTGGGGTTCTTTCCGTCATCCGGATTCCAGCGGTACACCTTGAAACTGCGGACGTTCTTCGCCCCGGCCGGCGCGGGGAAATGCTTGCCCTTGCCGATCTTGGAGTTCTGGGGAAGGGTGAACTCAGCCATCGTGTGACCTCGGGTCAGTGGTGCCCGGCGGGGCGCGTGACGTTGCGCATCCAGCCGCCGGAAAGGACGAAACGGGGAAAGGTGACGAACTGCTCGGCGAAGACGCGCTTCAGGAAATCACCGGGGCCATCGAAAGGAACCGGCGCCGAAGCCTCGCGCTTGTGGCCGAGGCCTTGGATGAGGAAGGCGAGCACCACGAACGAAAGCGACGCGACGACACCGACTAGGCTGAGCGCGAGCAGGTTGAGCCCCGCCGCGAGCGTGCCAGCGATGAAGGCCGGCACCGCGTAGAGGTGCAACCAGAGGTTGAGCTTGTCCTGGTGGCGTTCCGCGTAATCGCGGAACTGCCAGGCCAGCAAGCCGCCTTCGCGCTCGGCGCCCATGTCAGTACTTGCGCGCCTTGGGCGGGATGGTCTGCACGGCATCGGTCTGGGTGTACAGGTGCACCGGACGGTAGTCGATGCGCGTGTCGCCCTTCTCGTCGATCCAGCACAGCGTGTGCTTCATCCAGTCGGCGTCGTTGCGGTTCGGGAAGTCCTCGCGGGCGTGGGCGCCGCGCGATTCCTTGCGGTTCTCCGCCGAGACCATGGTGACCACCGCCTGCGAGAGCAGGTTCTGCAGCTCCAGCGTCTCGATGAGATCGGAGTTCCAGACCAGCGAGCGGTCGGTGACCTTGACGTCCTCGAAGCTCTTGAACGCGGCGTTGATCTTGCTGACGCCCTGCTGCAGCGTTTCGCCGGTGCGGAACACCGCGGCGTCGTTCTGCATGATGCGCTGCATGTTCAGGCGGATGTCGGCGGTCGGCGTGCCGCCCTTGGCGAAGCGCAGCTTGTCGAGGTTGGCGAGCGACTTGTCGAGCGCATCGGAGGCGAGGCGCTTGTGCGGCTGGCCCGGCTTGATCGTCTCGGCACAACGATTGGCCACGGCGCGACCGAACACCACGAGGTCGAGCAGCGAGTTCGAGCCGAGGCGGTTGGCGCCGTGCACCGACACGCAGGCCGCTTCGCCGATCGAGTACAGGCCGGGTACGACCGAATCCGGGTTGCCGTCCGTTTTGGTGACGACTTCGCCGTGGTAGTTGGTCTGCAGGCCGCCCATGTTGTAGTGGACGGTCGGCAGCACCGGGATCGGCTGCTTCTCGACGTCGACGCCGGCGAAAATCTTCGCCGTCTCCGCGATGCCCGGCAGGCGCTCGTGGATGACCTTCGGGTCGAGGTGGGTCAGGTCGAGGTGGATGTGGTCGCCGTTGGCGCCCACGCCGCGGCCTTCGCGGATCTCGATGGTCATCGAACGGCTGACCATGTCGCGCGGCGCGAGGTCCTTCACGCTCGGGGCATAGCGCTCCATGAAGCGCTCGCCCTGCGCGTTGCGCAGGATGCCGCCTTCGCCACGCACGCCTTCGGTGATCAGGCAGCCGGCCCCGTAGATACCGGTCGGGTGGAACTGCACGAACTCCATGTCCTGCAGCGGCAGGCCGGCGCGCAGCGCCATGCCGCCGCCGTCGCCGGTGCAGGTGTGCGCCGAGGTGGCCGAGAAGTAGGCACGGCCGTAACCGCCGGTGGCCAGCACCACGCCGTGGGCGCGGAACACGTGGATCGTTCCTTCGGCCATGTCCAGCGCGATGACGCCGCGGCAGACGCCCTCCTCGTCCATGATCAGGTCGAGGGCGAAGTACTCGATGAAGAAGCGCGCGTCATGCGCCAGCGACTGCTGGTACAGCGTGTGCAGGATGGCGTGGCCGGTGCGGTCGGCGGCGGCGCAGGTGCGCTGGGCCGGCGGGCCCTCGCCGTAGCGGGTGGTCATGCCGCCGAAGGGGCGCTGGTAGATCTTGCCTTCCTCGGTGCGCGAGAACGGCACGCCGTAGTGCTCGAGCTCGATGATGGCCGGGATGGCCTCGCGGCACATGTACTCGATGGCGTCCTGGTCGCCCAGCCAGTCCGAGCCCTTCACGGTGTCGAAGAAGTGGTAGCGCCAGTCGTCCTCGCCCATGTTGGCCAGCGCGGCGGAAATGCCGCCCTGCGCCGCCACGGTGTGCGAGCGGGTCGGGAAAACCTTGGAGATGCAGGCCGTCTGCAGGCCCTTGGCCGCGAGGCCAAAGGTGGCGCGGAGGCCGGCGCCGCCGGCACCGACGACGATCATGTCGTACTGGTGCTCGGTGATCTTGTAGGCAGTCGTCATGGGGGACTCAGGCGGTGAAGGCGATGCGGCCGATGGCCACGACGGAAGCGAGGGCGGCGAGCGCGTAGGCGAACTTCACGAGAAGCTGCAGCGCGACTTCCAGCCACGGCGTGTGGATGTAGTCCTCGATGACCACCTGCAGGCCGAGGCGCGCGTGCCAGGTCACGGCAAGCACGAAGGCCAGCATCAGCGTGGCGTTCATCGGCTCGGCGAGGAACGCGCGAGCGTTCGCATGGTCGAGGCCGATGAGCGAAACGGCGGTGATGACGAACCACGGCACGAGGAAGAGCAGCGCCGCGGCGCTGACGCGCTGCGCCCACCAATGGGCCACGCCTTCCTTCGCGCTGCCGAGACCACGGGCCACGGCCCAGGGATGGCGGAGACGGCTCATGCGGCACCTCCGACGCTCAGGCCCGCGTACCAGAGCAGGCCGGTGAAGACGACCGCGAGAGCGATCACGGTGTAGCCCGAGCGGTAGACCTGCGGGATCTCGAAGCCGAGGCCCATGTCCCACACGAGGTGGCGGACGCCGTTGAGCAGGTGGTAGACCAGGGTGGCGGCGAAGCCAAACAGGGCGACCTGGCCCGGGAGCGAGCCGGCGACGGCGATGAACTGCGCGTAGGCCTCACCGCCCGAGGCGAGGGCCACCAGCCACCACGCCAGCGCCAGCACGCCCAGGGCATTCACGATGCCGGTGATGCGATGCAGGATCGACATCGTGGAAGTGATCTGCTTCGCGTAGATCTGCAGATGCGGTGACAGGGGTCGTTGCTGCGTGGCCATGGGCTCCGCTCGTTCGGGTGTCGGATGGGGGACCGCGTCCTGCGGTCAGAAGTCGATGCAGCGGCCGTTCTTTTCCCAGTCGCCGAAGCGGGTGGGTTCCGGGCCGTCGCGACCGCCAACCTCGGCCGGCGTGCCGGCTCCAGTGGCAGCCGAGGGCATGGGGCTGGATGCGTCCGCCTCGGCGTGCGTCGATTCAGGCCGACGCTCGGCTGGATCGAGGTCGCCTAGAATGTGCGTCTGCGGAAGCATCCGCGGATGTTAAGCACCCGTTCCCCGACGTTCAAGCACGGCACCGTGAAATCCACTGAAAACGCCCTGATCGGTGACCTCACCCTGCTGTCGATGCAGGGCCCGGACGCCGAGGCCTTCGCGCAGTCGCAAACCATGAACGACGTGCAGGCGCTGGCCGTCGGCCATTGGCACTGGAACGGCTGGCTCAACGCGAAGGGTCGCGTGCTCGCCCTGTTCGCCTTGGCGAGGCCGGCCCCGGGCGAACTGCTGCTCGTGGTGCTCGACGAATCGGCCCATGCCCTGCGCGACGGCCTGCAGCGCTTCGTGTTCCGGAGCAAGGTCCGCCTCGCCGTCCGCGACGACCTCGGCGCCTTCGCCGAGGCCGCGGAGGCGCCCAGCCCGCTGGAGACGCGCGATCGCTGCATCCAGGAGCCCGATGGCGGACTGGTCCTCGATGTCAGCACCGACCACGTGGCTCGGCGCCTGCGGATCGCCGCACGCGGCGACCAAGCGATCGACGCCGAAGCCACCCGACGCTGGCGGGAAGCCGATCTTCGCCACGGCCTGCCGCGCTGGCCGGCGGGACGCGAGCATGGTTGGACCCCACACATGCTTTCCCTCGACAGGCTCAAGGCCTTCAGCACCCGCAAAGGTTGCTATCCGGGCCAGGAGATCGTCGCCAGAACGCATTTCCTCGGCCAGTCCAAGCGCCAGGCCTGGTGGCTGGACGGGGTGGGCCTCGCGACCGGGCAGGCCGTGTTGGACGCGGAGGGCCGCTCGATCGGCGAGGTGGTCGAGGCCACCGCAGACGGACGCGGCGCCCTCGCCGTGGCCGCCCTGCCCTCCGCAGGCCCGGTAGGGGGCGTCCATGGCCCGGCGCTGGCTTCACTGCCATTGACGGGCCTCGCGCGCCCCGCCTGAGGAAAAGCTCTAAACTGGCCGCGAGCGGTCTGCGCTGCCGGGGGGCGGCGCGGGGCACCGTATTCCGGAGGCAGTGAGCGATGTCGAATGTGTTCCGCGGCGCCTGGGGCGCCGTTCTCGTGGCCGGCCTGATGGCCGGCGTGTCGGCGGCCGCCCAAGGGGCGAACTACACCCTGACGGTCGAACCCAACTACCCCGCGGACCAGATCCGCGAGGTGTACGGGCCGCTGTTGGGCTACCTCAACCGGACCACCGGCCATCGCTTCACAGTGCGATCGGCGGCCAACTTCAACGAGCATTGGCGCGAGCTGCGCTCTGGTGCCAAGAACCAATTCGTCTTCGAGGAAGGGCACTTCTTCGACTACCGCCGCAAGCGCAGTGGCGCCATCGGCGTGGCGCGCACGCAGGAGAACTCGGCGTTCGTGATGGCCGTGGCCGACCCGGAAATCGCCGCCGAAGGCCGCGAGGGCATCGTCGGCCGCACCGTGGCCAGCCTCGGCGCGCCGAACCTCGCCTACGTGCTGGTGTTCGACGCCTTCCGCAACCCGCTGGCGCAGCCCGAAGTGCGCTCGGTCAGCAGCAAGTGGTCGGATGGCCCCGACCTGGTCTTCTCCGGGGACGTGGAGGGCACCCTGCTGCCGGCCTACATGGCGAGCGAGAACCCGGCACTCACCGAGATCTGGCGCAGCCGCGAAGTGCCCGGCCGCGTATTCAGCGCCTCGCCGGAGCTGCCGCAGGACGTCCGTCAGAAGGTGGCCGACGCGCTGCTCAAGCTGCACGAGGACGCCGAGGCCTACGCCGTGATGACCGAGCTCCGCACGGAGCGTTTGGTGAACGTCGATCAGGCCGCGTACGACGGCCTCGAGCGCCTGCTGGTCAATTCGTTCGGTTACGTGGCGCCCGCGGACCCGGCGGCGCCCGCCGCCGCGCCTCCCCCCGCGGCGGAAGCACCGACCGAAGCGCCGGCTCCCGCCAACTGAGGCGGGCACCGTCACGCTGCCCCGTCAGGGGCAGCGGAAGAAGATCAGGGTGTCGGCGTTCTGCGCGGAGCCCTTGCCGAGGCTGATCACGCCCGAGCGGCGCAGCTTGGCCTCGTCGCGGTGCACGCGCTGTTCCTCATCGCCCTCGATGCGGAAGAAGCTGCCGTTGGTGGAGCGGTCGGTCAGGATGTACTGGCCACGCTGGAACTCGATGACGGCATGGCTTCGGCTGACGCAATCGGACTCCACGACGATGCTGCTGCCCGGATCGCGGCCGAGGGTGAGCGGCGGCGAGGTAGGCGTCAGTTCGATGGTGCGGCCCTTGAACTCCAGGAAAAGGCGGTTGTCGAGCGCCGGCGCATTGCCGATGCCGAGCGCGCTCTGCACCATGGTCATGCCGGCGGGGTTCTCCTGCCAGATGATGTCGACGATATCGATGGCCTGCAGCTTGCCCGACACCTGGGCCGTGCCCAGCGAGCGGAAGGGTGCGTGCTTGAGGCCTGCCACCGTGGAAGCGGTCGTGACGATCTGCTCGCGACCCGCCAACTTCGCCATGCGCGCCGCCGTGTTGACGGCATCGCCGTAGACATCGCCGTCGTCCTCCACGAGGCACTCACCGTAATGAAGGCCGATGCGGATCGCCAGGTGGTTGGCGATGCAGGTCGGGTCGGCGGCGACGTGGCGCTGCATGGCGACGGCGGCATCGACGCCATCCATCGCGGTCGGGATGGCGCACATGATCTCGTCGCCGATGGTCTTGATGACGCGCCCGTCGTACTTGCGGCAGACCACCGACAGACCCTCGAGGATCTGCGCGATCAGCTGGCGGGCGATCACGTCACCGCGCTGCTCGAACAGCTTGGTGCTGCCACTGACGTCGGCGAACAGCAAGGTCAGGGGCCTGGACTGGGGCATCGGGCGAACTCCTTCCAGCGGGAAGCTTACCTCAGGCCAACCCGGCGGCGGCGGCCACGATGTCCGCTTCGGACGGCAGCACGAGGAAGGCCGCGCCGGCTAGCGGCGTGTAGGTGTCGACGCCACAGACGCGGGCCAGCGGCGTGGCGCCGAGGCCGCCCTCGACCAGCGCGGTGATGATGCCCTCGCCCACCCCGGCGCTGCGCCGGCCCTCGTCGACAACCAGGATGCGCTTCGCGCTGCGCGCCTGTTCGACGATCAAGGCTTCGTTGAGCGGCAGCAGCCAGCGCAGGTCGACCACGCGGACCTTCCAGCCCTGCGCGGCCTCGATCTGGCGAGCGGCCTTCAGGCTCATCGGCACGCCGTTGCCGAAGGTGTAGATCACCAGATCATCGCCTTCGCCGTAGACCTTGCCCTCGCCTACCGGGATGGCGCGGTCCGGTGCCGGGTACTCGGTGAGCCACAGGCCGTCGCCGGCCTCGTGCAGATCCTTCGTCATGTACGTGGCGATCGGCTCGAGGAAGGCGCAGACGCGGCCGTCGACGCGAGCCAACGCCATCATCGTGCGGAGCATCATCGCCGCGTCGTCGCCACGGCTGGGGCAACCGATGACGAGGCCCGGGATGTCGCGCAGCGCGGTGATCGAGTTGTCGTTGTGGAAATGCCCGCCGAAGCCACGCTGGTAGCCGAGGCCGGCGATGCGTACCACCATCGGGTTGCGGTACTGGCCGTTCGAGAAGAACTGCAGCGAGCAGGCCTCGCCGCGGATCTGGTCGCAGGCGTTGTGGAAGTAGGCGAGGTACTGGATCTCGGGCACCGGGATCATGCCGAGGTTGGCGTAGCCCTGCGCGAGGCCGAGGATGATCGTCTCGTCGAGCAGGGTGTTGAACACGCGCGCGGGACCGAAGGCCTTGTGCAGGCCCTTCGTCACCGTGTACACGCCGCCCTTCTGCGCGACGTCCTCGCCGAACAGCAGGGTTTCCGGGTACTTGGCGAACAGGTCGTGCAACGCCTGGTTGATCTGGATGGCGAGGTGCTTGGCCGGCTGCTTCTCGGGCAGCTTGGCCTCGCCGCCGAAGGCTTTGAGGCGGGCCTCGGCGTAGTCGTTGCGGGTGGCTTCGCGCTGCACGAGGTCCGCGTGGTACGGCGCCAGCGGCGCAATGATCTCCGCGAGGGTCTCGATCTTCGGGCGGCGGTCGGCCTCTTCGGCGGCAGCGAAGCACTTCGCGCGGAAGGACTCGTAGTACGCCAGCAGTTGGTCCTTCGACATCAGCCCGGACATCAGCGCGATCTCGGCCGAGCGCAGCAGCGGGTCGCTGGCTTCCACCTGCACGAGTTCGTCGATCGAGCGCCACTCGATTTCGAAGTCGGTGCCGGCGTGGCCCATGATCCGGGTGGTCTTCAGGTGCAGGAAAGTGGGCCGGCGCGTGCGGCGGCAGTGCTCGACGGCCGCCGCAACCTGACCGTAGCCGGTCGCGAGGTCGAGGCCATCGGCGAAGAAGTAGTCGAGGCCGTGCATGTTGCGGTAACGCTCGGCGACCCAGCCCGTGGGCGTCTTCACCGAAATGCCGATACCGTTGTCCTCGCAGACGTAGAGCACCGGTGCGGGGAGCTTCTGGTGCGCCGTCCAAGCGGCGGCGTTGAAGGCCGTCTGCGCCGTGGCGTGGTTGCTGCTGGCGTCACCGAACGAGCAGATCGAGATCGAATCCTCGGGGATCGGCAGCGCGTGGCCGATGCGGCGCGCCTGCTCGATGGCGACGGCGGTCCCGAGCGCCTTCGGCAGGTGCGAGGCGATGGTCGAGGTCTGCGGCAGAACCCACAGCGGCTTGCTGCCCCAGACCTTGTGGCGACCGCCCGAGGCCGGATCGTCCTTGCTGGCCGCGAAGCTGAGCGCCGAATCCATGATCGGATCCATGCCCGGCAGCTTGCGGAAGCGTTCGGCCATGAAGCCGCCGGAACGGTAGTGCAGGAAGGCCGGATCGGTGTGGCGCGTGGCGCGCGCGACCATCGCGTTGCCTTCGTGGCCGCTGGAGCCGATCGTGTAGAAGACCTTGTTCTGCACGCGCAGCACGCGCGCCATCAGGTCGAGATGGCGGCTGATCAACTGCGACTCGAACAGGTGCAGGAAGTCCGCGGCCGTGAGCGTGGCGCCCGGCAGCACCGCGGCATCGGCGGGCGGCGCGGCCTGCACCGGGCCGTCCCAGGCCCTCACGAATTCGCTGAAGTTCTGGTCGCAGATCTCGGCGCGATTGAGGCCGCGCATGCGGGCGGGGACCGGGCGGGGGATCGCGGGGGCGTAGGCGGCGGACATGGCGGAGCCGGGAGCAGGAAAACCGCCATTGTAGGCGCTGCGTGATCGTGCGGTGAGGCGGCCGTTCCCGGCGGACGGGGCTTCCGCTAGGGTTCGGCGAGCCTTGGAGACGCCCCGGATGAACCCGACCGCCCTGCCCCCGCCTTCGCCCATGCAGCGCTGGACCGCGCTGGTGCTGGTCAGCCTGGCGATGTTCGGCAACTACTACCTCTACGACGCGCTCGGCCCGGTGGTCGACCTGATGCGCTCGCAGCTCGGTTTCAGCCACAGCCAGGTGGGCTGGCTGTACACCGCCTACAGCATCGCGGCCCTGCTGGTGCTGCTGGCGGGAGGCTGGTTCATCGACCGCTTCGGCACCCGCCTGGCCCTGCTGGTCTTCGCCGTGGTCTGCGTCATCGCCGCCGCAATGACGGCCTTGGGACCAGATTTCGAATCGATCGTGGCCGGACGCTTCCTGCTCGGCCTGGGTGCGGAACCGATGATCGTCGCCGCAACGACGGTGCTTGCCCGCTGGTTCAAGGGCAGCGAACTCAGCTTCGCCTTCGGGCTGAACCTGTCGATCTCGCGGTTGGGCTCGGCCTCGGCCGACTGGTCCACGGGCTTCGCCGCACCGCTGTACTCGAACTGGCAGGACCCGCTGTGGCTGGCGACGGCCATCGGCGGCGTCGCGGTGGCGGCGGCGATGCTTTACTGGATGCACGAGCGGCGCGTCGAAGGCCGTGCCCACCTCGGCGAGCGTGCGCCGCCGGACGAGCTGAAGCTCTCGCAGATCTTCCGCTTCCCGCGCACGTACTGGACCATCGTCGCGCTCTGCGTGGTGTTCTACGCCACGGTGTTTCCGTTCCGCGGTTTCGCCATCAACTACTTCCAGCAGGCGCACGGCCTCGATCGCGAGAGCGCCGGCGCGCTCTCCAGCCTGCTGCCCATGGCCGCCATCGTCGCCACGCCGATCTTCGGACTGATCGTGGATCGCGTCGGCAAGCGTTCCCTGTTCATGGCGGCGGGCTCGCTGCTGATGCTGCCGCTGTTCCTCGCGGTCACCTACCTGCCGCCGGGGCCGCTGGTCGGCCTGCCGGGGGGCGCCGAGGTGCCCCTCACCCTGCTCGTCTGCATCGGCCTGTTCGGATTGGTGTTTTCCCTGATCCCCGCGGTGCTGTGGCCCTCCGTGGCCCAGCTCGTCGACGAGGAGCGGCTGGGCTCCGCCTACGCGATGATGACCTTCTGCCAACAGCTCGGCATGGCCGCCGTGCCGCTGGTGATCGGCGCGCTCAACGACTGGGCGGGCGCTTCACCGGAGAACCCCGCCGGCTATACGCCGGGCATGTGGTTCTACACCGCGCTCGGCGCCTGCGGGCTGCTTTTCTCGTGGCATCTCTGGTGGTCGGGGCGCGGCCCGGCCCCGCAGCACCGCCTCGACCTTCCCCCCAGCCGCTAGGCCTCGGTCCAGCCCGCAGCGACGGCGGCTGCCGTCAGCAGGAGAAGGACCGGCGAACTGAGCACGAAGGCGCCGATGACCTGGCCGACGCCGCAGCCGGCGGCACGCGCCGTGCTGGCGATCAGCACCACGAGGTACCAGACGAGGCCGGTGAGCACGAAGGCGATGCCGAACACCTGCATGCTCACGCGGACGACGGCAGGCCCGTCCACGACCGCATCGGCCAGCAGTGGCAAGGCCGGCCCGAAGGCGACGAGCCCGACGCCGAAGAACAGCAGCAGCGGCAGCGACGACCAGAACGCCGCCGCGATGACCGGCTGCCAGGGCACCTGCACGCGCAGCACCCGCAGCGCGATCCAGCTCGCGACGGCGCCGGCCAACCACAGGCCGAGGTCGACCGGCAGCGCGGTCCACCATGGAAGTGCCTCCGACTCGATACCCGCCAGGTGGGCGGGAAGGCGTTCGAACAACAGCAGGAGCACGCCCGAAGCGAGAAACGGCAGGAGGCCGAGCGCAAGCCGCGGACGTTCCCGCAGCGCAGTGCCCGCCGCCGAGGGCGCAAACATCAGTGGCCCGAGCAGGCCCATGGCACGCGTGGCGAAAAGCGCGGCCAGCGAGCCACCGGCAAGCACGAGGGCGAACACCACCCAGACCAGGTCGCGCCAGAACACCGTGGCGGCCGCCATCGCTTCCGCACCGGTGACGATCGAGTAGTCGAGCAAGGCGTCGACGCGCTCCAGGTCGGTGCGGACCGCGGCGTAATCCTCCGGGGCGATCTCGTCGGCGAGGCGCTGCCAGCGTCCGCGGACCCGCAGGGTGTCGCCCTCGGCGTCGACCTCGCGTTCGAAGCGGAAGGCCGCGTTCTCGATGACCTCCCGCTCGGGCTCGATGTCCCATCCGCCCTTGAGCGTCATGCGGATCTCCTGAGACCCGCCGCGCGGCCCCTCGATGGCCAAGGGCCAGCGACGCTCCGGCAGCGAACTGTCGGGCAGCCAATCCGCGATCTGGAACAGGCGGAGGTTGAACTCATGGCCGGTCCCGCCACCGCCTTCGGGCTGCATCGGCGCGCGATAACGTTCGGTCACCCTGACGAGGTTGCGCGCGGCCTCATCGATGAAGCCCGGGGCCTCGGTGCTGCGGATGTCGCGGTACATGCCGCGCATGTAGTCGAGGTAGTCGCGGCCCACGTCGTCGGCACTGCCAGCGGCGAAGCGCGCACGCACGCGGTTCGCCTCGTCGCGGCGATAGGTGCTGGCCACCTCGATATCGAGATGCGGCGCGTCATCCGGATCCACCGCTTTGGCCGGCGCGCGCTCCACCACCTGCTCGACCTGCACCTCGTCCTGCCCGGGTGCGGCCTCGGGGATCGGCACCAGGTCGGCCACGCCGTCGCCCACCGGCAGGCCGCTGCCGAAGGCGGCCGGGGCCCGGTCGGCGCTGCCGCCCACTTCGACATTGCGGGTTGGATCGACGTAGTGCCATTCGCCGTCGACGCGTGCACGGACAATCACGTGGTCGAATGCGGACGGGCCGGGAAGGCGCTCGCCGATTCGACCACGCTTCACCGTATCGACGAAGACCGGCTCCGCCGCCACCCCGGCATCACGCAGCAGGCTGACGAGCAGTCGCGACTTGTCCTTGCAATCGCCAAAGCGGCGCTCCAGCGTGGCCTCGGGGCTGGCCGGCGCATGCGAGGAGCGGCCGATGGACAAGCTGACGTAGCGCACGTCGCGCTGTGCGATCTCAAGCGCGCGATGGAGGATCGCGTCCTCGCCCTCACCGGCCCTCACCGCGGCGAGCTCCTCCGCATAGCGCGGTCCGCGCTCACCGTCGTCGAACAGCGGTCGTGCCCAGCGCACGACCTCACCCCAATCGCGAGCGTTGCTGAAAGCGATCGCACCGTAGCCGTCGAAGCCCTCCGGGGCTCCGTCCTCGCTCTCCACCGCGGGCATCGGGCGAGCGACGAAGCGGCGCGCCTCGACGCCGCCGGACACCGAGGCGGTCATCGCGTACTCGATCGGGCCGGTCACGCGCCACTGCAGCGGCGTCGCAGCGGGGCCGAGGGCGCGCACCAGGCGCATGGCGGCGCCCTGCGAATACGCGGCGGAAAAAGCCGCGCTACGCAGCTCCCCGAACACCGGATTGGTGCCCGAGACGCTGTAGGCGAGGTCGACGACATCGCCGACCCGCACATCGGGGATCAGCAGGCTGGCCGTGCGCCAGCCGTCGAGGATGCCCACGTCGGCATCGTCCTCGGTGCGCAGGATGTCGATGCGCGTGGCCTGCGTGCGATCGAGCCAGCGCCCGTCGCGACGAAGGCGGATGGCATGCAGGGTGACGGTGTGGAAATCGGGCTGGAAGCCCACCGAGAAGCGGCCGCCGTCTTCCAGACCAGCGCGATCGGCGATCTCGACTACCAGCCGTCGATAGCTGACCGGCGACGGCAATGCGGCGTTCCACTGGTCGTCGACGAGCAGGTAACGCAGGCCGGAAGCGGCCGGCACTTCGGCACCATCCGGCCATTCCGGCTGTTCCACCCAGGACGGCACGGGGCCGTAACCGATGCGCGATCGGGCGGGATCGACCGTCTCCGCGAGACAGGACGCCGCGGCGAGACCGAGCAGGAGCAGCAGGAGAAGGCGGTGGAGGGCGTGGGTCATCCGTGAACCGTTGGACAGTGCGGGCTACTGGGGGACGAAGCCGGGCTGCGCGCGCACGCGTGCGAGCCATTGCGTGACGTGGGGGAAATCATCGAGCGCGATACCGGCCGCGGGGGCGTCGTGGGTGTAGGCGAACAGGGCGATGTCGGCGATGCCGAAACCGGTGCTCGCGAGGTAAGGCCGTTTCGACAGCGCCGTTTCCATCACTCCGAGAGCCTCGCGCGATTTCTCGCGCAACCGCGGCAAGTCGGCGCGGCGCGGGTGGTCGGACGGCAGGAACTTCGCGATGAAGCGCGCCACGGCGACATAGGGCTCGTGGCTGTATTGCTCGAAGAACAGCCATTGCAGCACCTCGGCGCGCTCGAAGCGGCCCTGCGGCAGCAGCGGCGAGCCTTCGGCGAGGTAGCAGAGGATGGCGTTCGACTCGGGCAGCACGCGCCCGTCGTCGAGTTCGAGCAGCGGCACCTTGCCGTTCGGGTTCTTGGCGAGGAAATCAGGCGAGCGCGTCTCGCCCTTGAACAGGTCGGTCTCGATCCACTCGAGCTCGAGGCCCAGCATCGAGGCGGCCAGCAGCGCCTTGTAGCAGTTGCCGCTGGCCCGCATGCCGTAAAGCTTCATGCGCCCTCCCCGGCCTTCGCGCCCTTCGCCGCCAACCATTCGGCGCGGGTCTGTCCCCAGATCTCGATCGGGACCTCCTCGAAGGGCGGCGGCAGCGTCCCGGGGCCGCGCTTCCGCGAGCCGAGCCGCTGGGCGACCTTCTGCGACGGCACGTTGCCGGGATCGATGCAGTGGATGGCGTCGTCCCAGCCGAGGGTTTCGAAAGCCCAGTCGCGGGCGGCGAGGCCGGCTTCCACGGCGAAACCCTGGCCCCACGCATCGGGGTGGAACGCATAGCCGATCTCATTGCCGGGCCAGCCGTCGGGGCGCCACGGCCCCATCTGGCCCAGCCAGCGGCCGCTGGACTTCTCGACCACGCTGAACATCGCGAAGCCCTGCAGCAGCCATGCACCGGGCATCTGCAGGAACTTCCGCCAGGCGGGCGCGCGCAACAGCGTGCCGCCGATGTAGCGCGCGGCGTCCTCGCTGGCCAGCATCTCGGCGTAGCGGTCGAAATCCGCCAGCACCGGCACGCGCAGCAGCAGTCGCTCGGTTTCCAGCGTCGGGCCCAGAACGGCCATCGTCATTCCCCGGATAGCGATCGGGCCCGTTGCCGGGCCCGAGGGATCAGAAGGCGTTGATGCCGGTCAGCTCGCGGCCGACCACCAACTGGTGCACCGTCTCGGTGCCCTCGTAGGTGATGACCGACTCGAGGTTCAGCGCGTGGCGGATCGGGCAGTACTCGGTGGTGATGCCGGAGCCGCCGAGCAGGTCGCGGGCCTCGCGGGCGATGTCGATCGCCATGCGCACGTTGTTCCACTTGGCCAGCGACACCTGCGTGGGCTGCATGGTGCCGGCATCCTTCAGACGACCGAGCTGCAGAGAGAGCAGCTGCGCCAGCGTGATGCGACGGGCCATGTCGGCCATCTTGACCTGCGCGCTCTGGTTGGCCGACACCGGACGGCCGAACAGGATGCGCTCCTTGGTGTAGTTCACGACTTCCGTCAGGCAGGCCTGCGCGGCGCCAATCGGCCCCCAGGTGATGCCGTAGCGAGCCTGCGTGAGGCAGCCCAGCGGGCCCTTCAAGCCCTTCACGTTCGGCAGGCGCTGGCTGTCCGGGATGCGGACGTTGTCGAAGAACAGCGCGCTGGTGACCGAAGCGCGCAGGCTCATCTTCTTGTGGATTTCCTGGGCGGCGAAGCCCTTGGTGTCCGTCGGAACGATGAAGCCCTGGATGCCGTCGTCGGTCTGCGCCCAGACAATGGCGATGTGCGCCAGGTTGCCGTTGGTGATCCACATCTTCGCGCCGTTGATCACCCAGTCACCGCCGTCCTTCTTCGCGGTGGTCTTCATGTTGGCCGGGTCGGAGCCGCCGTGCGGTTCGGTCAGGCCGAAGCAGCCGATGATCTCGGCCTTCGCCATGCCCGGCAGGTAGCGCTGGCGCTGCTCTTCGCTGCCGTAGGCGTAGATCGGGTACATGCACAGCGAGCTCTGCACCGAGACGAAGCTGCGGATGCCGGAATCGCCGCGCTCGAGTTCTTGGCAGATCAGGCCGTAGCTGACGGCATTGAGGCCGGCGCAGCCGTACTGCTCCGGCAGCGAAGAACCGAGCAGGCCCATCGACGCGATCTCGGGCACCAGTTCCTTCGGGAAGCGGCCCTGGTCGAACGCGTCGCCGATGATCGGGATGACCTTCTCGTCGGTGAAGCGGGCGACGGCGTCCTGGACGGCGCATTCTTCCTCGGTGAGCAGCGAACGGATGTCGAACAGATCGGTCGGGTTCAGGGGCATGGCGGGGGCTCGCTCGGAAAGGGAAGAGGCCGGAAAACCGGCCTCTTCGGGATGCAAGGATTGTAGCCCAGCCGGCCGGGGCGCTGCCGCCCCGGAGTGACGGCGGCGTGCGCTCAGCCTTGGGTGTCGGCCACCGGGGCCGGGTTGGCGACGATGATCACGCCGTCCTTGATCGGCAGGCGCTCGCCCGGCTTGTCGATGGTGCGGACCGTGCCGCCCTGGCCCTCGTAGGTCCAGCGGACGTCATAGCCGATGACCTTGTCGCGCTCACCGAGCTGGATCGTGTCGCCGGGCTTCTCGTCGAGGCGGAGGTTCTTCACCTCACCCTCCAGCGCGTACTGCACGTCGTAGCCCACGACCTCTTCACGCGGCTCGCTGACCGTCCGGCAGTCCTGCACGGTCTCGTTGTAGCGCTGGCCGCCGGTGTGGTTGCGGTCGATCTCGCGCCCGGCATAGCCGCCCGCCACGGCGCCGGCCACCGTCGCGACGTCGCGGCCTCGGCCACCACCCACCTGGTTACCGAGCAGGCCGCCCACCAGCGCCCCGACGACCATGCCGTCCTTGTCGCCGAAGCGTTCCTGGGCACGACGCTCGACCACGCGGTCCTCGCAGACCTGGCGCGTGCCGGTCACGGTCTCCTTGATCGGGGTCGCGGCCAGCACGTTGGCGAGGATCGGCTCCTTCACGGTGATGGGCTCGGCCGCGACCACGTCGGCGTAGCTCGGGCCGAAAACGTTGTATGCGCCTACGGCGGCGCCAGCCGCGAGAACGACGCTGATGGCGATGAGAGTCTTGGTGTTCATGGCATTCCCCGGGGTGGACAGCGCAATCGCGCGCTGACGGGCAACATGCCGCGGCGAAACTGAACACGCGCCGAAACTGTCAATCCATGTGTTCAGCGCCGGTGTATCGTCCGGCCATCGCCCACGGAGGTTCCCCATGCGCGCCCTGCTCGTCCCCGCCATCACGAAGTTCCTCGGCGACCTGCGCTTCCGCAACCTGTTCCTGATCACGGCCGCGCTGTTCGCGATCAACCTTGTCGTTCCGGACTTCATTCCCCTCGCCGATGAGCTGCTTCTCGGCCTCGCGACGCTGGTGCTCGCCCGCTGGAAGGATCGCAAGGCACCGCCGGCCGAAGCGCCCCCCACGGCGCAGACGGCGCCGCGCGACGTCATCGACCTGCCGCGCGACCAGGTGCGCCGCGAGGGCTGAGTGCGGCTCTACGACAGCCACAGCCACCTCGACGCTCCCGAGTTCGAGGCCGACCGCGAGGCCGTGATCGGCCGCGCCGAGGCTGTCGGCGTCATGCAGCAACTGGTGCCCGCCGTCGCCTTCCAGGCCTGGCCGGCGCTGAAAGCGACCTGCGCGCTGCGCCCAGGCCTGAAGGCCGCCTACGGCCTGCACCCGATGGTCCTCGCCGAGCACCGGCCAGAGCATCTGGACGCCCTTCCCGACTGGATCGAACGCGAGCGGCCCGCCGCCGTCGGCGAGTGCGGGCTGGATTTCTTCGTCGAGGGGCTGGATCCGGAGTCCCAGCGGCGCTACTTCGTCCGCCAACTGGAGATCGCCCGCGACTTCGGCCTGCCTGTGGTGCTGCATGCCCGGCGCGCGGTGGACGAGATCATCGCCACGATCCGCCGCATCGGCGGGCTGCGCGGCGTGGTGCACAGCTGGTCGGGCAGCGAGGAACAGGCCGCGCAGCTCTATCGGCTCGGCTTCTCGCTGGGCATCGGCGGACCGGTGACTTTCGAGCGCGCGCAGCGCTTGCGGCGCACGGTGGCGACGATGCCGATCGAACACCTGCTGCTCGAAACCGACAGCCCGGACCAGCCCGATGCGACGCGGCGCGGCCAGCGCAACGAACCCGCCTTCCTCGTCGACGTGCTGCGCGAGGTGGCGCGGCTTCGCGGCGAGGACGAATCGGTGGTCGCCGAGGCGACGCGACGCAATGCGGAAGCGCTGTTCGGCGCCTGAATCTGAAAGCGCTGCGCGAGCGGCAAGCGTGTGGTTTTTCAGTCCGCTTTCTTCAACAGCATCTCAATGGCCTTGCCCGCCGCGACGAAGGCGAAGGTGCCGGTGAGGTGCGTCGCCGCCCCGAGGCCCATGCCGCAGTCCAGCTTTAGGGCCGCATCGGGATCGAGCGCTGGCCGCAGGCCGCACACCGAACCGTCGGCCTGCGGGTAGCGAACGTTCTCGAGCGAGTAGACCGCCGGCACGCCAAAGTAGCGGTCCTTGTTCTTCGGGAAGTTGAACTCGCCGCGCAGCTTCTTCCGCACCAGCGCCAGCAACGCGTCGTGCTCGGTGCGCGAGAGGTCGCGCACGCGCACCAGGGTCGGATCGATGCGGCCGCCAGCGGAGCCGACGACGACGATCGGCTGCTTGCGGCGCCGGCAGAAGGCGATGGTCTCGACCTTGGCCCGGAAGCTGTCGAAGGCATCGAGCACGAGGTCGAAGCCACCATCCAGCTGTTCCGCCAGGTTGGCGGGCGTCACGAACGCCGCGACCGCGCGAACGTCCAGCGCGGGATTGATGCGCCGGAAACGCTCGGCCAGCACCTCGACCTTCGACCGGCCGTACTCGCCGTCGAGCGCATGCAACTGACGGTTCGTGTTGGAGACGCAGAGGTCGTCGGCATCGATCAAGGTGAGCCGGCCGACGCCGCTGCGCACCAGCGCTTCGGCGGCCCAGGAGCCGACGCCCCCGAGGCCGACGACGGCGACATGCTTGCCGGACAGGCGGGCGACGGTGCCGGTGCCGTAGAGGCGGTCGATGCCGGCGAAACGGGGATCGGGCGACGCGGTGCGCTCGGAGGCGACGGCCGTCGGGGCTGCGGGGCGGGACATCATCGCCACAGTGTAAGCCGCACCCTCGCGCGACCCGAAGCGACGGCTCGCGTTCAGTTCGCACGGACTAGCGTTCAGGCACCAACGCCCCCCCGGGAGATCCGCCATGACGACCCTCTCCATCCCACGCCCCGCCCTTGCCCTCGGCTTGGTCGCCACTGCGCTGCTGTCCGCCTGCAGCACCCAGCCGACCACCCGCCGCTACGCGCAGTACGAGCCGGCGCCCTACCAGGAGCCGCAGCGCTGTTACGACTGCGGCACCGTCGAAACCATCGTCCGCGTCTACGGGGCTCGGGACAACACGCGCACGGGTGCTGTGATCGGCGGCGTGCTCGGGGCCATCGTCGGCCGCGAGTTGGCCGACGACAGCAGCCGCGGACGCCGGAACACCGCCACCGTGGCCGGTGCCGCGGCTGGCGCCCTCGCCGGCAACGCCATCGAAAACCGCGCGAACGAGGAGTCCTTCGACGTCACCGTGCGGATGGACGATGGCCGTCGCCTGACTGTCAACGTGACCACGCTGCCGAACGGTGTGCGCAACGGCGCCTACGTGCGTTACGACGGCCGCCGCCTGCAGGCGCTGCGCTGACGGCCTGCTATCGTTCCGGCGCCGGCAGGCCGCCGGTGTCGGAATGGAGCGGAAGGCAATGCGTAGCGTGGTGACCCTGATCATCGGACTGTTCGTGGGCGCCATGCTCACCGTCATCGCCCTCAACAGCATGAAGAAAGGCACGGCGTACCCGAACGGCGTGATGGCGGTGATGTCGGCCCAGATGGGCCAGCTCGACGCCCGCATCAAGGCCAAGGCCTGCGCGGGCCCGGACCTCGAAGCCAACCTCGGCACGCTCGTCGCCCTGGGCAACGACCTCGAACCTGCCTTCCTGCCGACGCCCGACGACGAAGCCTTCAGCAAGTACGCCTCGGATTACCGCGCGGCCGTCGATGCCGCCTTGGCCACGGCGCCCGCCGACTGCGACGCCGCAGCGAA
This sequence comes from Silanimonas sp., assembly GCF_044377035.1. Lineage (GTDB taxonomy): Bacteria > Pseudomonadota > Gammaproteobacteria > Xanthomonadales > Xanthomonadaceae > Silanimonas. The sequence goes on along the minus strand of NZ_JBILJW010000021.1, from coordinate 22,536 downwards.
GTCCCTCAACACCATCAGCGCGACCTGCAAAGCCTGCCACCAGCAGTTCAAGAGCTGAGGCCGCCCCGCCCGCCGGGCCACCACCCGGCGATCGCATCGGCCACCGCCCGCGGTTCACGCATCCAGGCGAAGTGATCGGCGGCGACGCCGAGGTGTCCGGTATCGAGCAAGCGCTCGCTGGCCGAGAGGGTTCCGGTGGCGGCGATCAGGGCCTGTAGCGACGCCGCCGGCACCAGTCGGTCCTCGGCCAGGCGCACGCCGAGGAAAGGCAGGTCGAGGGCCGCGATCCGCTCTCCGAACCGCTCGGGCAGCCCCGGCAGACCGTCGTAGTGGCCGCGGCGCACCGTCTGCGCCCAATCGCGCATCAGTTGCCCAGCCTCGCGGCCAGCGAAGCCGAGGCGATGCCCGGGATAGTTGCCGACCGCGCGCGTCAGCGGCGGCAGCACGTGGCCGAACGCGCCGACCAGCCAGCGCAGCGGCCCCGGGAACAAACGCCAATGCGGCACGCCGCTACCCACGGCGACGAGGCCCTGCGCGCCGCCGTGCAGGGCCGCCGCCATGACCGCGAACTGTGCGCCGATGCTGTGGCCGCCATGGAGCAGCGGCAGACCCGGATGCGACGATCGCAGCGCCGCGGCGGTGGCGGGGATGTCCTCGAGCAGCAACTCGCGGTAACCCCAGTCGAGGCGCCGCGAGGGTCGCGCCGGATGCGCGCCGGTGCCGCGCCACTCGTGCACGCCGAGGGCGATGCCGTGGGCCGACAGCGAGGCACCGAGGCGCTCGTACTTGCGCGCGGGAACGCCCAACGCGGGGAGCCACAGCAGGGCCGCGCGGGCCGGGATCGGGGCATCGGACATGGCCCGAGCATGGCCGAAGGCACATGCCGGCGTCACGTGACGAACGACATCCTTGCGCCCATGACCGCTTGCCATCGCACGACGGGCGCCGCCCCGCGCCGCCTGCCCCTTCCTTTCGCCCTCGCCGTGGCCTTGGCCGCGACGTCCGCCACCGCCCGCGCCGCAGAGACACCCGCCCTGGCCATCGACGGCCGGCTCGACGAGGCCGCCTGGGCCGACGCCCGCGTCTTCGACCAGTTCGTCATCGTCGAACCGTGGACGGAAGCTGCGCCGGACCCGGCCCTAGCCACCGAGGTCCGCCTGCTGTCGACGCCGTCCGGCATCGCCCTCGGTTTCCGCATGAAGCAGCCGGCCGACGTGCCCCTGCTGGCGCCGAAGGTGGCGCGCGACGAGATGACCACCGCGGACCGCGTCAACGTCTACCTCGATTTCGACGGCGACGGCCGCGCGGCCTACAACTTCGCGGTGCTGGCCTCGGGCTCGATCCAGGACAACACCATCACCAACGAGACCCAGTTCAGCCCCGACTTCGACGGCGATTGGAAACACGCCGTGCACACCGAGGACGGCGGCTGGAGCGTGGAGATCCTGATCCCGTGGACCACGGCGGCCATGCGCGGCGCCGATGCCCCGGAGCGCACCATCGGCCTGCACCTCGACCGCGTGGTGGCCAGCCGCAACGAACGCCAAGGTTGGCCAGCGACCTCGTTCTACCGCGGCCGGTTCGTCTCGGAGTTCGCCAAGGTCGAGATCCCGCAGTACCCGGCCTCGCTGCTGCACGTGTGGCCCTATGCGACGGTGATCCACGACCAGCTCGACGGCGACACCCGCTGGAAGACCGGTGCCGACCTGTTCTGGAAGCCCTCCGCGAGCTTCCAGCTCTCGGCCGCGCTGAACCCCGATTTCGGCCAGGTGGAAGCCGACGACCTCGTGGTGAATTTCGAGGCCGTCGAGGTGTTCTTCAGCGACAAGCGGCCGTTCTTCACCGAGAACCAGACCTTCTTCGACCTGCGCACGCCGGACAGCGGCCAGCTCGTCTACACGCGGCGCATCGGCGGCCCGGCCGACGACGGCCAGGGCGTGTCGGACATCGACCTCGCGCTGAAGGCCAACGGCAGCTGGGGGCGCTTGGGCTATGGCGTTTTCGGCGCCACCGAGGACGGCGACGCCGGCCGCGACTTCCGCGTGGGGCGCCTGCTCTGGGACGCGAGCGAACGGCTCGGCCTCGGCTGGCTCGGCACGCAAGTGGAGCGCCCCTTCCTCGACCGGACGGCCGACGTGCAGGCCGCCGACCTGCGCTGGCAGGCTGGCGATTCACTGCTGGTGAATGCGCAGGTGATGGGCTCGCGGGTCGAGCAGGCCGGGCGCGAACGCAGCGGCCAGGGCGGCTGGGTCCGCGCGAACTGGAACCCCTCCTCGGCCTGGCGCTACGAGCTGGAAGCCACCCATTTCGGCCAAGGCCTCGACTTCAACGACCTCGGCTTCATGCGCCGCGGCAGCCTCAACGAAGTCGAACTGACCGGCGAGTACAACCACACCATCGACGACGCCGGCAGCACGCTCGCGTCCACCCGCTGGTACGCCGAACTGCAAGCGCGGCGCAGCGACAGCGGCGTGCGCCTGCCGACGTGGCTGATCCTCGAGCACAGCACTACCTTCCGGAACGGCGACATCGTCGAAGCCGGCCTGATCCCGCGCAGCGACGGCTTCGACGACCTGCTCTCGCGAGGCAACGGGCTGGTGTGGCGCTCCGCGCGCACCGAGGCCTATGCCGGCTGGTACCCGAGCCGCGAAGGGAAGCTCGGCTGGGACTTCAACCTCAGCGCTCGTCCGGAGGGCCTGTCCCGCGCGACGGCCGTCGAGGCCGACCTGCAGCTGTACTGGTTCCCGAACGAGCGCGTGAACCTGATGTTCGAGATCGAGCCGATGTGGAGCCCGGACTGGTTGATCTGGAAGGGCGGCACGCGCTTCGCCCGCCACAGCCGCCGGCTCGACGCCGCCAACCTCGGCCTGAACTGGTTCCCGGCGCCGAAGCACGAGATCCGCGTGAAGGCCGAATGGCTGGCCATCCGCGCCCGCGAGGGCCGCCGCTACCAGCTCGGGCCGGACACCCGGCTGCGCCCGATCGCCGGGGCCGAGCCGGACTTCGACATCAACAACTTCGGCGTGCAGGTGCGCTACCGCTGGGAGTTCGCGCCGCAGTCGGACGTGTACCTCGTCTGGTCGCGCGGTGGCTTCCTCCGCGAGGAGCGTAGCGGTGAGTCGACCCTCGACCTTCTGGACGAAGCCCTGGCCCTCCGAGACGCCGACCAGTTCCTCGCAAAAGTGCGTTACCGCTTCTGATCGGCACCCGGCCTTGCGCTAATCTGCCGGCTCAAGACCTTGCCCCAAGCCGTTGGTCGGCTTGGGGTTCGGCGCCCCTAGGAGCCCGTCGATGCGTTTCAGGCCCCTGCCGGATATTCCCATCCAGGTCGGCGACGCCCTGCCCTTCACCGTGTTCGACCGCACGGGGAAGGCGCTGCTGGTGAAGGGCAACGTCATCGACAGTGACCTCATGCTGGTGCGCCTGCAGGAGCGCGGCATGGTCGAGGATGGCGTGGGCAGCCTGCGGCAGGAGGTGGGGCGTCCCGACGAGCCGCGCGCCCGCATCGTCGAGGAGCGCCAGACCGTCCGCCTGCGCGATGCGCAGGAGGAACTCACCCTGATCCACCGCGACCTGCAGGCCGGCACGGCGCAGGACGCCACGGCGCGCGTCTCGGCCTTGGCCGTTCAACTGCGCGACGCCTACGAGCAGGACCCGGACCAGGCCATGGGCCTGCTGCAGCTCGAAGCGACCGACCACCGTCTCTCGCGGCGGCTGATGCATGCCGCCGTGCTGACCCAGGTGCTGGCGCTGCCGAGCGGCCTGCCCGCCGACCACCGCCTGAGCCTGATGTGCGCCGCGCTCACCTTCGACGTGGCCCTCGCACCGATGAGCGAGCAGCTCGCGGCGCAGACCACGCCCCTCTCGGAAGCACAGTGGCGCGCGATCCAGAGCCACACGCTGGAGAGCGTCGACCTGCTGCAGCGCTGCGGCGTCAACGATCCGATCTGGCTGGAGGCCGTGCGCGACCACCACGAGCGCGTCGATGGCACGGGCTACCCGCGCGGGCTGCGCGGCGAGACGGTCTCGATCGAAGCACGCATCCTCGGCATCGTCGACATCTACAGCGCGATGATCCGGCCGCGCGCCTACCGCGACGCCCAGCCCTCGCGCGTGGCCTTGCGCGACATCTTCCTCGAGCGCGGCCAGCGCATCGACGAGCGCCTGGCGATGATGTTCATCAAGGAGTTGGGCGTGTACCCGCCGGGCACGATGGTGAAGCTGGCCAATGGCGAGATCGCCGTCGCGGTCCGCCGCACCACCGATGGCGCGCATCCGCAGCTGCGCTGCGTGATCGGCAGGGACGGCGCACCGCTCGCGTATCCGCAGATCCGCGACAGCCGCAACCCGGAAACGGCGATCAGCGAGATCGTCTCGGCCTCGCAGTACCGCTCCGGCTTGGGTAGCCTCAACGTCCTCTGGGCACGCGGCGCGACCGCCGGATAAGGACGACGATGGACATGACGGTGTGGCTGTACGTGCTTGCGGGCGCGTTGATCGTGATCGGGCTGCTGGGCACCTTTCTGCCGGCCCTGCCCGGCATGCCGCTGATCTTCGGCGGCATGCTGCTCGCCGCGTGGGTCGGTGATTTCCAGATCATCGGCGGCTGGGTGCTGCTGGTGCTTGGCCTGATGTCGCTGTTCGCACTGGGCATCGACTTCCTCGCCTCGACCCTCGGCGTCAAGAAGGTCGGCGCCTCGAACAAAGCGGCGATCGGCGCGGCCCTCGGCACGATCGCCGGCCTGCCCTTCGCGATCCCCGGCCTGCTGATCGGCCCCTTCGTCGGTGCCGTGGCCGGCGAACTGATCCACCGCCAGGCCTACGACCGCGCCAACGTGGGCGAAGCCGCGAAGATCGGCCTCGCTACGTGGCTGGCGATGGCCATCGGCGCCGCGCTGAAGCTGGCGGTGGCGTTCACCATGCTCGGCATCTTCGCGCTGGCGATCTGGCTGTAATCGCAGGCCGTTGGGGCGCGGCGAGCGCCGCGCCTCCCCAGCGTTCGCGCCGACTCACAGTTCGCGCAGGGTCACCGAGGGCGGGGCATCGAGGATGCGTCGCGTGGCCCACAGGCCGGCCAGCAACGCCACGACCACGCCGACCAGCGCACCGGTCGCGGCAAGGCGCGGGTCGGGCGTCCACGGCAGCTCCAGCACCTGCAGCGCGATGACCCCGGCGAGCACCGTCGAGGCGATGGCGGCGACCAAGCCGGAGATCAAGCCCAGCGCGGCGAACTCGCCGGCTTGGGCCAGACGCAATTGGCGCCGACTGCCGCCCAGCACACGCATCACTGCGCCCTCGCGCAGGCGTTCGTCCTGGCTGGCGCCAACGGCAGCGAGCAGCACCAGCGCGCCCGCGAGCAGGGCGACAAGGAAGACGGCTTCGACCACGGTCGACACCTGGTCGACCGTGCTGCGCACCTGCTTGAGGATGGCGTCGACGTCGATCACCGAGAGGTTCGCGAACCGATCCAGCAGCGAACGCGTGAAGCCGTCGCGGCCCGGCGGCAGGTGGATCGCGGTGATGGCACTGCCCTGCAGGCCTTCCAGCGCGCCGGGCGAGACCAGCACGAAGAAGTTCGGCCGCACGCTCTCCCATTTCACCTCGCGGATCGACGTGACCTCGCCTTCGAGACGCGTGCCGGCGATGTCGAACACGACGCGGTCACCGAGCGTCCAGCCCAGCGACTGCGCGAGGCCCTGCTCCACCGAGAATTCGGTGGGCGCATCGGCGGCCATCGACGCGTCCCAGAACTGCCCTTCGAGGATGGTGTTGCTGTCGTCGAGCGTATCAGCGGTGCTGAGGTTGAATTCGCGCTCGGCGAGGCGGCGGGCTCGCCCATTGCCCTCCGGGAGGGCCTGCGCGTTCATCGGCGCGCCGTTCTTCTCGATCCACCGGCCGCGGATCATCGGGAAGATCTCCGGGTTCGTGATGCCCTCGCTTTCGAGGAACGCACGCAACGGTTCGATCTGCGCGGGCTGCACGTTGACGATGAAGCGGTTCGGCGCGTCGGCCGGCAGGGCCTCGCGCCAGCGCTCGAGCAGATCGGTGCGCACGAACACCAGCAGCAGAAGGGCCATCAGCCCGAGCCCGAGGGCGCTGACCTGCGCCACCGTGGTGCCGGCACGGCGGCTGATGTTGGCGAGACCATAGCGCCAAGGCCCGCGCAGGCGCGGCCGCAGCAGATCGACACCACGCACCAGCGCGTAGCCGAGTGCGGCGAGGATGGCGAACGTGATGACCAGGCCGCCAAGCATGGCACCAGCCAGCTCCGGCGACTTCGCCTGCCACCAGAGCAGCGCGCCGAAACCTCCCAAGGCCACCGCGGTCAGCGCCAGCGCGCTCGGCGAGCGAACGTCGAGATCGCGTCGCAGCACGCGCAATGCCGGAACGCCGCGCAGCGCCAACACCGGCGGCACGGCGAAGGCCAGCAGCACGACGAGGCCGACGGCGTAACCGCTGAGAACCGGCACGAGGCTGGCGGAGGGCACGGCGATGCCGAGCGCGCTACCCAGCCACTCGCCGATCGCGAAGGACAGCGCCCAGGCCAAGGCCACGCCGAGCGTGCTGCCGAGCAGCCCCAGCAGCATCAGGGCGCCCACCTGCACGATCACGATGGTGCGCTGACTGGTCCCGAGGCAGCGCATCACCGCGCACGCATCAAGGTGGCGCGCGCTGTGACGGCGCGCGGCCATGGCCACGGCGATCGCGGCGAGGATCACCGAGACGAGAGTCGCGAGACCGAGGAAGCGTCCGGCGCGGTCCAGCGCGCGGCGCACCTCCGGCCGCCCTTCGGAGGCGGTCTCCAGTCGCTGTCCGCGGCCGAGCGCATCGCGCGCCTCGGCGCTGAAGGCCTCGACGGCGTCCGGGGTTCCCGCCACGACGAGCCGGTAGGCGATGCGGCTGCCGGGCTGCACGAGGCCGGTGGCCGGCAGGTCGTCGAGGTTCATGACGACCTTGGGCGCGACGTTGAAGTAGTCGAGCGCGCCGTCGGGCTCCTGCTCGATCAGCGCCGCGAGCCGCAACGTCGACTCGCCGAGGGTGATGGGGTCGCCGAGCTTCGCACCGAGGGTGTTCGCCCCGGCGCGCGTCATCCAGACGACGCCAGCCGGCGGGCCTTCGGCCAGCTCGCGGCGGCCGGCGTCGTCACTGATGACGAAGCTGCCGCGCAGCGGGAACTCGCGGCCCACCGCGCGCAGTTCGCCCAGCCGGAAGCGGTCGGCCACACGCAACATGCTGGGGAATTCGACGGTGTCGACAGCCTTCAGGCCCGGGCGATCGGCCAGCGCGCGCAGTTCGGGCGCCAGTGGCGCATCAGCACGCAGCACGGCATCGCCACCCAGCAGGCGATTGGCCTCGAGGGCCAACGCACGCTCGGCGCGGTCGGTGAGGAAGCTGATGGTGGTGACCGAGGCAACCGCGAGAGCGAGGGCGGCGATCAACAGGCGCACTTCGCCGGCCGCGAGATCGCGCAGGGCCTGTCGCCACGCCAGCCGCCATGGGCTTCCCGCACGCGCCGCCGCGGTGCTCACGCCTGCACCCGCCCACCCGCAAGCCGGAGTTGGCGGCTGCAACGCGCGGCGAGGCGCTCGTCGTGCGTCACCAGCACGAGGGTGGTGCCCGCTTCGGCATTCAGGCGGAACAGCAGCTCGATGACCTGCTGGCCGGTGGTGGTGTCGAGGTTGCCCGTGGGTTCGTCAGCGAACAGCAGGGCCGGCCGGGTGACGAAGGCGCGGGCGATGGCCACGCGCTGCTGCTCGCCGCCGGAGAGCTGGCGCGGGTAGTGGGTCATGCGCTCGGCCAGGCCCACCTGCTCCAGCACCTTGCGGGCCGGGGCTTCGGCGTCGCGATCGCCGCGCAGTTCCAGCGGCAGCATCACGTTCTCCAGCGCCGTCAGTGCCGGTAGCAGCTGGAAGTTCTGGAAAACGAAACCGACTTTCTCGGCACGCAGCGCGGCGCGGCCGTCCTCGTCGAGCGCGCCAAGGTCGGCGCCACCGAGGCGAACCCGGCCGGTGCTGGCGACATCGAGGCCGGCCAGCAGCGACAGCAGGGTGCTCTTGCCTGAACCGGAGGCCCCGACGATGGCGAACGCTTCACCCGCCGCGATGCTAAAACCGACATCGGCGAGAATGGTGAGCGGGCCCGAAGGCAGGGCGACCTGCTTGCCCAAACCCTCCACGTGCAACAGCGGCGTCGTCGACGCGGTCAGGTCAGGATTGAGAAGGGCGGTCATCGGAATGCGTTCATCCAGCAAAGTTCAGGGCGCACTGTGCGTGCAACAGGCTCTACAGGGCGTCATGGTGCTGCGCGCAATGGTGCTTGGCATGGGCCTTTCGGCAGGGCTCGCCGCCTGCGGGCAGACCGACGACGGCGGAATGCCCCAGACGCCCCCGCCGGCCGCCGCCGCGTTGGCCGCAGCACCCGCGCCTGCGGCCGGCAGCACGCAAGGCCAGGTCGCCCCGACGGAGGCGCGCACCGTGCTGGTCATGGGCGATTCGCTCTCCGCCGCCTACAACCTCGCGGCGGAACAGGGCTGGGTAGCGCTGCTCGACACGCGGTTGCGCACCGAGGCGCCGGGCTTCCGCATGGTGAATGCCTCGATCAGCGGCGAGACGACCGCCGGAGGCGCCTCGCGCATCGACGCCGCGCTGGCCGAGCATCGGCCCACCCTCGTAGTGATCGAACTCGGCGCCAACGACGGGCTGCGCGGCCTGCCGCTGGAGGAATCCCGCGCGAACCTCGAGCGCATGGTGCGGGCCTCGAAGGCCGCCGGCGCCGAAGTGCTGGTGGTGGGCATGCGGCTGCCACCGAACTACGGCCCGGACTACACCGAAGGCTTCTTCGGGATGTTCGGCCAGATCGCGCAGGCGGAAGGCGTGGCCCACCTGCCCTTCCTTCTCGAGCCGATCGCCTTCGACGAGGCGGCATTCCAAGGGGATCGCCTGCATCCGACCGCCGAAGCGCAGCCGGTGCTGGCCGACCACGTGTGGGCCGCCCTCGGGCCGATGCTCGCCGACTAACGCCCGGCCGCAGGCGCTCGCCGCGGCAGTGAATACGTATGCGGCTCTGGGCTTCCGGGGCGTAACGGGCTAGCGTTCCCGGACTTCGGTTCGGGGGAAACGAATGGGCGCCGGCGCCATCCAGTGGGGGATTTTCATCGGCCTGACGGCCGCCATCGCGTTGCTCACCTGGTGGCGCTGCCGGCAGGAGGTGCCCTCCGCTGACGCCTCCAAGGAGGTCTTCCTCGCCGGCGGCACGCTCACCTGGCCCTTCATCGCCGGCTCGCTGCTGCTCACCAACATCAGCGCCGAGCAGATCGTCGGCATGAACGGCACGCAGGTGATGCTGACGGCCTGGTGGGAGATCGGCGCGGCGGTGGGCCTCGTGATCCTCGCCCATGTGCTGTTGCCGATGTACTACCGCCACGGCTGCACCACCACGACCGAGCTGCTCGAAAAGCGCCTCGGCGACGCCAGCATCCGCACCGCCGTGTCGATCCTCTTCCTGCTCGGCTATCTCTTCATCCTGCTGCCCGTGGTCCTGTACACCGGCGCGGTGTTCCTGAAGTCGATGTTCGCGCTGGAGGCGTCGATCCTCACCATCGCGATCGTGTACGCGCTGGCCGGCCTCGCCTACGCGGCCTTCGGCGGCCTGCGCGCCATCGCCATTTCCGACACCTACAACGGCGTGATGCTGGGCGCCATGGGGCTGTTGGTGACCTTCTTCGCCTTCAAGGCCATCGACTTCGATCTCTCCGGCATCCCCGCGGAGCGCCTCACGCTGATCGGCGGGCCGGAATCCGACATCCCGTGGACGACCCTGCTCACCGGCATGGTGTTCATCCACCTGTTCTACTGGGGCACGAACATGGTGATCGCGCAGCGCGCGCTCGCCGCGCCAAACCTCCGCGAGGCGCAAAAGGGCATCTATGCGGCGGCGGCGATCAAGCTGCTGATGCCGCTGATCGTCGTGGTGCCGGGCGTCATCGCCTACAAGCTCTACGGCGACATCGGCGACGTCACCTACGGCCGCCTCGTCGCCGACGTGCTGCCGCCGTGGCTGGCCGGCGGCTTCGCCGCGATGATCTTCGGCGCCGTGCTGTCGAGCTTCAATTCCTGCCTGAACTCCGCCGCGGCGCTGTACGCGATGGACCTGCACGTGAAGTACGTGAATCCTCAGGCCGATCTGAAGCGCATCGGCCAACGCGTGGCCATCGCCTTCACGATCGGCGGCGTCGCGCTCGTGCCCCTGTACCAGAACGCCGAGAGCATCGTCGCGACGATGCAGAAGATGAACGGGCTGTACTCGATGCCCGTGCTCGCCGCCTTCCTCGTTGCCGTCGTCGGTCGGCGCGTCTTGTCGATCGCGCTGCGCGCCGGGCTGCTGTTCGGCGTGGCGCTGTATGCGGTGTTCACCTTCGTCTGGCAGCCCTTCGGCCTGCACTACATCCATCTGATGGCGATCACCCTCGCCAGCACGATCGCGATGATCTACGCGCTCGACCGCGTGCTTCCGGGCTCCGCGCCGTCGGCATCCAGCGAGGGCCAGGCGGAGGCGTCCAGCGCCTCGCGGTAACCGTGCCAGGCCGCGTAGGCCAGCCACGGCATCACGATCCCGAGGCCGATGAAGGCCGTGGCGAGACCCACGGCGGTGAGCAGGGCGATCAAGCCCGCCCAGACCAGCGCGGTGGCCTTGTTTCGCAGCACCGCGTTTACGCTGGAGATGCCGGCCGTGACCATGTCGACGTCGCGGTCGGCGATCATCGGCAGCGAGAACGCCGCGATGGCGAACGTAGCCACCGCGAACACCGAGCCGAACAGCGAGCCGAGGGCGAGGAACTCCAGCAGCGAGACAAGGCTGCCGTCCTCGACCGGCACGAAGGCGTTCACCAGCATGCCGGCGCGCGACCACAGCAGCAGGATCACCATCTGCACCAAGGCGAACACGCCGGCTTGCCCGACCACGCGACGCATCAGCGCGAGGCAATCCTTGAAACGCGGCACCTCGCCGCGCTCGAGCGCGCGACTGACGGCGTAGAGCCCGACGCCGATCAGCGGCGCCACGAACACGAATCCGGACAGCAAGGCCGCCAACAGCGCGAAACGGCCGAGTTGCCAGGCCATCGCCGCCACGCCGAGGCTGACCACGACGACGATGGCGCCGAAGGCCGACGTGAGCACCGGGGCGCGGACCAGATCGCGCCAGCCCGCGGCCAGCCAGCGCAGCGGCGCGTACAACGGCAGGTCGCGACACGGCACCACGAAGGGTGCAGGGGTGGTCTCATTCATGCGCGGAGCCCGGCGAACTCGGGGTGGCGGCGCATCCATGCATCGACGTAGGGGCAAAGCGGCTCGACGCGCAGGCCTTCGGCCCTCGCCCACTCGAGCGCTGCCCGCGTCAGCGCGCCGGCCACGCCACGGCCTTCGATGGCGCGATCGACCACCACCGAGGGAATCAGAAGCACCGGCACGCCTGCACTTTCGCGGCGCCGATAGTGGAGCTCGCCGCGATGCCCATCGAGACGGGCTTCGAAGCGAGCCTCGACGTCCCGGTGGACGATGTCCGGCGACGCAGCCATCGGCGCCTCAATACTCGACCGAAACCGACATCAGTCGCAGCCGGCCGGGAAACCCGCCCTGCCCGCCACCGAGACGCTGTGCTTCGACGTACCACCATGCCCCGTCGCTCCAGCCGTTGCCCGGCAGGAGCGTCACCGACGACGTCAACAAGGTGCTGGTGTTCTCCGGCGCCGCTCGCGTGGCCGTGGCGCGGGCCCCGTAGGTCTCGAAGCTGTTGCCGCTGTTGAAGGTCATCGGCGTCACGTTGAAGCCCAGGGTGCCGCTCTCGTCCGACACAACCTGGTAGGCGTACGTCACGCGAACCCGCCCACCGGCGTAGTCCTTCGGCTTGCGCAGGGTGAACGTGACCGTGCCGTTGGCCCCCAGCCAGTCGAGCCCGCGCGCATGCATCGCAAACGCCGATTCCGGGCTGCGCGACAGCGCATTCGCCGGAAGGCTGATCTGGTGGGTGTAGCGCGCGAGGCCCGGAGCGATCGCCGCGGCCGCGGGGCGGGCACCGGACACGGTCGCCATCGATGAAACGGAAACGATGGCCAGGACCATCGCCACGACAACGCGTGTGAAAGAGGGGGATGTCCTGACCATGTCGGCACTCCGGGGGAAGGCTGCGACACCGCAGCCCGGCTATTGAACACCGATCCTCGCGCTTATGCTGCCGGCCTGCCCTGAACCCTGCCGTCCATGCCGCCACGCCGTCGCGCCGCCCCGCTCGTCCTCGCCCTCGCCGCGCTCGGCATGGCGCTGTGCAGCCTGCCCCATGCCCTCGGGGCGTGGCCGCACTTCCGCGAGGGGTTGGTGGCGCTTGGGGCGGACCCGTACCTCATCGGCGCCATCGGCAGCGCTTGGGCGTTCGGCACGGTGATGATGCTGGCCAGTGGCGCCATCGTCGGCGCGCAGGCTTGGCGGGCGTGGCGCGACCAGCCGCTGCATGGAGCGACCCTGCTGCCCCTCGGCCTCGCTTGGGCCGGCTACGGCCTCGCGGCCTACGCGCTACGCGACTTCAACACCCACTACCTCGCCTTCGTGGCCTGCGGCGCGGCCTTACTCGTCGCGCTCGCCCTGCCGCGGGTCCGCTGAGGGGCTCTGCGCCATCAGGTCGATCTGCAGCAGGCGCGCCGACACCTCGTGGTCGTCGAGCGAGCCCTGCCGCTGCAGCCAGAGCACGCGATGGCGCTGCTGCTCCGGGCTTTCGTCCGGGCTGAGGTAGTCGAAGCGGTCGCGCAGCTGGGCCGCACGACGCCGGTCGATCTCGGCCAGGATGGCGGCCGCGGAGGCGTCGTCGATCACCAGAACGTTCGCGCGCGGCGACGCCACGACGACGAAGCGGCGGATGCGCATCGCGTACCAGACGAGACAGCCGGCACCGAGCGGCAGCCAGATCGACAGCCCCAACACCTGCGTCTTCGCCCAGTCCATCGATGTGAGCACCGCGCCAAGCACGACCCAGATCGCGCCGACGTTGCGCCACCAGGTGTTGCGCTCGACGAAACGCTCGCGCTCCACGGAGAGCTCCGCGTATTCGATCGTCCAGGTGCGCGAGGCGTTGCCGTCGTCCAAGCCGTAGCGCAGCGACTCCTCGCCGAAATCGAAGAACGTCTTCGCACCCGCGCGCTTCTGTTCCAGCCGCAGGGCTTCGGGCTTCGGGGGTTCGGGCTGGCGCACCAGGGGCGTGTTCACGGCGGTTCCTCGATTCGACCCTCCGCCAGGGAACCCGGCGGCGGGCGCGCAGTTTAGCGCCCTTGAACCACCGCCCGCACCGCGGCCAGCGCCTCACGCAACTCGCGCTGCCCCGCCCGCGACAGCGCGGGCGTCACATCGGCCGCCGCCAAGGGCCCCACCCAGGCGAAGGCCACGCGGTTGCTCTGCCGCGCCTCCTCGATCACCGCCACGTTCGCGGCGCCGAAAGCCACCTGCAGCCGGTGCCGATGCTCGGCGTGGGCGGTGTCGTACAGGTTGAACGCGGCCACGCCGCCGGGGCGCAGGGCGGCGCGGCAGTCGTTGTAGAAGCGCTGGGTCGACAGCGCGGCCGGGATGCCGCTGGTGTCGTAACCATCGACGAGCAGAAGGTCGATCGACGCCGGCTGCGTCTTGAGCCACTCGGCGGCGTCGGCTTCGACCACGCGGAAACGTGTGTCGTCGTCAGGGATGCGGAACCGGCGACGCAGGGCGATGACCGCCGGGTTGATTTCGATGGCCTCGAGCGTCGCGGCCGGCAGGTGGCGGTGCAGGAACTTCGCCTGCGAGCCGCCCCCCAGCCCGACCATCGCGATGCGCCCGGGCGCCGGCACCAGGGCCAGCGCGCCGAGCATCGTCCGCGTGTAGTCGACGACGAGGCGATCGGGGGCCCAGCGCGACATGCGGCTCTGGGCGGTGCCCTCGGCGAAGCGCAGCTCCCGCGTGCGCCAGCCTTGCAAGATGAACGGGGCGCCGGGCTTCTCAGCCACGCTGCAGCAGCACGACGCCCTTGCCGTCGACCTGGTTGAACAGCAGGCGGAAGGTGAGGCTGGTGGCCTGCGGCTTCTCGCGGCCGCCCTCGCAGCTCATGCCGGCGGCTTCCTTCGCGTCCTTGGTGCGGAAGGTGCAGACGACGGCCGGCTCGAAGCGCCAGCTCGACAGCGCCGCCACCGAGACATCGACGAACTGCTTGCTCAGTTCCGTCACGGCCGGGCACTCCGGTTCGCGCACCAGCGGGCCGGTGTAGCTGACCGCGCCTTCCTCGTCGATGTCGACACGCATGCAAATGGCGCGCGACGGCACCTGCTGCTGCGCCAGCACCTCGGCCGGGTACTCCGGCAGGCGGTTGCCCGGCTCGTCGATCGGCAGCAGGAAGGTCTGCTTGTCGGTGAGCTGCAGGGCCCCTTCGGCGACCTCTTCGGCAAAGGCGGCGGCGGGCAGCGCGGCGAGCAGGGCAGCGGCAAGGGCAAGGCGGGTGATGCGCATCGAAGGCTCCTCCAGGGGACTCAGGGTGCGGAGCGTACCGCCTGCGGGTGACCTTCGTCGTGCGCGGCGTCGCTGTCGCGTCACGTCGCGGGAGGGGCCGGCTTGCGGTAGGCCCACATCTGCCAGAGGTTCAGGCCGTTCACACCGAGGGTGAAGACGTTCGCGAGGATGATCGGCAGGCTGTCGATCATCAGGCCGTACACCAGCCAGAGCAGCACGCCGAGGGTGAAGGTGCCGAAGGTCGAGAACGAGAGGTCGTCGACGTGCTTGCGGCGGAAGTTCCGCACCACCTGTGGCACGAAGGCGACGCTGGTGAGAAAGGCGGCGCCGAGGCCGAGAGCAGTGGGCATGTCCATGGGCGAACGATGCCCGAAGCCCCCACCCCGGCTCAATCGTCCTCGCCGCCTGCACGGCACTTGAACGCGCGGGGGCGCACGCTCCGGGACTCCGAACCCGAGGATCCCCCCATGCTCCGATGCCCCGCTCTCCTGGGCGCGATCCTCGCCCTCGGCCTGCCGCTCGCCGCGCACGCCGAAGCCGCGGCGGGGGCAATGCCCGCCGCCCTCCCCTCCGGCACCACGAACGCCCCGGTCGAGGCGCTGGACCTCGAACGCTACGCCGGGCGCTGGCACGAAGTGGCCCGATTGCCGATGTTCTTCCAGCGGAAGTGCATCGGCGACACCACGGCCACGTACACCTCGCGCGCTGACGGCAGCATCGAAGTCCGCAACGCCTGCCTTACCGACGAAGGAGTGATCGAATCGACCGGTGCCGCGCGTCGGGCCGGCGACGGCGGAGCGCTGGAAGTACGCTTCGCCCCCGGTTGGCTGGGCTGGCTGCCGATGGTCTGGGCCGACTACTGGGTGGTGGACCTCGACCCGGACTACCAATGGGCGGTGGTCGGGGGCCCTGGCCAGGGCGCGCTGTGGATCCTGGCGCGCGAAACCACGCTCGACCCCGCCCTGTTCGAGCGCATCCGGCAGCGTGCCGAGGCCCGCGGCTACCGGCTGGCCGAACTCGTGGTCGACCCCGCCCAGCGCGACCGGATGGCGGCGGAGTAAGCCACGCCGTCGAGGCCCGCGGCCTCGGCGTCGCGGGCGAGGCCGTCGATGCGGTGCACCTCGCGGTAGCCGTCGCGCGGCAGGTCGGTGTCGATGAGCCCGAGGTCGAAGGCGAGGTCGTCGCTGTAGCCGGGCAGCCGGGTCTGCCAACTCATCGGGACGGTACCGGGGGCCAGCGCATCGACAGCATCGACGATGGTCGTGGTGCAGTTCGCCGACAGCGTGTTGTAGAACGCCGGTCGTTCGGCGAGCGCATTGGTCTTCTCCAGCAGCGCCACCAGCAGCGCCCGCGCCTGCGCCGGCGTCGCCCGCAGGCGGTACAGGTGGACCGGGTCGCGTCGATGCGCCGCCCGCAAACCGATCAGGTCGCGCTCGTCGCCCAGCACCAGCATCAGTTCGTATTGCCGGAACAGGCCCGCCAGCGGGGAATAGGTTTCGCCCACTTCCTTGCGCACTTCGGCGGAAATCGCGAGGTGGCGGCCGTCGCGGAAGCCGAAGCTCACGAAGGTGTGCGCCGGACCGCGCCAATCCGCGAAGGGCTCGACGATGAACCAGGCGCTTTCCACGTCATCCAGCCGGTAGTCGCGGGCCTCCCAATGGAGATCGAAGTCCGTCGTGCTGCGGTAACGCGCGTTGCGGACGTTCGCCAGTCGAAGTTCATCGCCCGCCATCGTGGCGATCGGCATGCGGGCCTGCTCGGGCACCCAGTCGCGGTCACTCGACGGCTGCAACAGGAGCACCAACGCGCCCCATCCCAACGCGACGACGGCCATGAACACGAGCCCGGCGCGCAGCACGGGGAAGCTCGTTGGAATGGGCATGGCGCGCGTCATCGGCGGCAAGGGTACAGTGCGGCCTCCACGGGAGGACACCACGCCATGCGATCGACCCTGCTGTTCGCCGCACTCGCCCTCGCGCTCGGCACCGCCGAAGCCGCCGAGACCCAGCGCTACGTCGTGCTGACGCCGGAGGCCACCATCGGCCACCTGCACGCCACGGTCGAGGGCGACACCGTCAGCGTCGACTACGACGTCAAGGACAACGGCCGCGGCCCGACGATGAAGGAGACGCTGCGCCTCTCCGATGCCGGCCTGCCCGTCGACTGGTCGATCAGCGGCGCGACGACCTTCGGCAGCAAGGTCGACGAGCGCTTCAGCCTCGTCGATGGCAAGGCCACGTGGAAGGACGCCGTGGGCGCCGGCGAGTCGAACGCGGCTGCCGGCGCGCTGTACGTCGGGCAGAGCGGAACGCCGTGGGCACTGGGCGTGTACGCCCGCGCGCTGATGGCCGATGCCGACGGCCGCATCGCCACCCTCCCCGGCGGCGAACTGCGCCTCGAGAAGGGCGACACGCTGGAGGTGGGCAGCGGCGATGCCAAGCAGACCGTCCGGCGCGTCACGCTGTCCGGCCTCGACCTCGACCCGACGCACCTCCTGGTCGAAGCCGACGGCGACCTGTTCGCCGTGCTCGCAACCCGCGGCCTGCTGATCCGCGAAGGCTTCGAAGCCGACGCCGAGCGCCTGCGCCAGCTCACCGTCGAGCTGGGCGAACAGCGCTTCATCGCGATGCAGGCCGAGGTGGCCCATCGCTACGAGCACCCCGTCCGCATCCGCAACGTTCGCGTGTTCGATCCGAAGACCGGCACGCGTTCCGAGCCGGTGAGCGTGGTCGTCTACCGCAACCGCATCAGCGGCATCCAGCCACTCGACGCCACCGGTACCGGCCCGGAAGTCATCGTCGAGGGCGAAGGCGGCACGCTGGTGCCCGGCATGTACGAGATGCATGGCCACATCGGCCAGAACCGCACCGTGCTGAACCTCGCCGCCGGCATCACCTCGGTGCGCGACATGGGCAACGACAACGACGTCCTCGATCGCCTGATCCAGAGCATCGAATCCGGCAAGCTCGCCGGGCCGCGCATCACCCGCGCCGGCTTCATCGAGGGCCGCAGCCCGTTCAACTCCAACAACGGCTACCTCGTCAGCAGCCAGGCGCAGGCGCTCGAGGCGGTGCGCTGGTACGCCGCCCGTGGCTTCCCCCAGATCAAGCTCTACAACAGCATGAACCCGGCATGGTCGGCGGCCGCCGCCGCGGAAGCGCATCGCCTCGGGCTGCGCGTTTCGGGCCACATCCCGGCCTTCACCAACGCCGACGCGATGATCGAAGCCGGCTACGACGAGCTCACCCACATCAACCAAGTGATGCTGGGCTGGGTGCTGACGCCGGAGGAGGACACCCGCACCCTGCTCCGCCTCACCGCGCTGAAGCGCTTGGACGCGCTGGACATGCAATCGCCGCGCGTGCGCAAGACGATGGACGCGATCGTC
Organism: Silanimonas sp.; assembly: GCF_044377035.1. GTDB lineage: Bacteria > Pseudomonadota > Gammaproteobacteria > Xanthomonadales > Xanthomonadaceae > Silanimonas. Next base: position 4,632 of record NZ_JBILJW010000021.1, on the reverse strand, counting down.
GCGAAGAAGGTGGCCGTCGAGCCGACGCTGGCCATCCACGAGAACCTGCTGCTCAACCAAGACGGACAGGTGCCGAGCGGTCAGGCCGAATGGATCGCGAACCTGCCGATCGGCGCGCAGCGCAACGCCAAGCGGGCATGGAGCGACATGAGCGCCCCCGGCGACCGCGAGGCCTATGCCGGCGCCTACCGGAAGATCCTCGAGGGCGTTCGCGAGATGCACCAGCGCGGCGTGTTCCTGATCCCGGGCACCGACCTCGGCGGCGGCCTCGCCTTCCATCGTGAGCTGCAGCTGTTTGAACAGGTCGGCTTCACGCCGGCCGAGGCCCTGCGCCGCGCGACGATCGACATGGCCGAATACCTCGGCGAAGACCAGCAGCTCGGCAGCATCGAGCGCGGGAAGCTGGCCGACTTCTTACTCGTCCCCGGCGACCCGACCGCCTCGCTCAGCGAGCTGAAGAACGCCCGCATGGTGATGAAGGACGGCGTGGTGTATTTCCCGAGCGAGCTCTACCCGCGCTTCGGCATCCAGCCGTTCTCGACCGCTCCGACGGTGAAGGTGCCGCAGGCGACGACGCCGCCGGTCAGCGCCGCGCCTCCGAGGTGATCTCTGCCGACATCGTGCATCCGGGGCGACCAATGCATCGCCAAGTCCTACGGCGAGGGTGTGTACGACTTGTAGGCGATCTTCCATCGGCCGTCGATTCGAAGCAGCAGGAGCTGTTCATCAAGCGCTTGTGCGGGGCTGAATCGGAGGCGCAGGTGGACGGTCGCGCTGCTTCCATGCGTCATGACACGGGTGATCGTTCGCTCGACCTGATCTGCACCGGGTGCAGGAGTGCCGTTGAAGAACCGGATGTACTCGTCGAATGACCATGTGACCAGCCGCTCGCCACGCAAGCCCTCGATTCTCGCCGTCGGAAGAAAGGCTTCGCGGATCAGCCCGGGGCTTCCGGTGATGCCCGCTTCGAAGTACTTGCCAACGACTTCCCTGATCGCGGATTCATCGCGTGAATGGGCATCCGATGCGGCCTCGTCAGTCGGGATGCCTGCGGCAACGACGTTGACGAACGGCGCTCGCTCGAAGAACTCCCGACTCTCGACCACGCGACCGAGATCGGCTTGCCTCGCACCATCGATCAGCACTTCACGGTGGGCGGCCTTGATCCCGGCCCATTCCTGCTCGATGCCGGCGAACCCCTGCGCGTCGCGGTACGTCACCATCACGACGGCATTCCATGGGCCCTCGTCCGAGCCCGTGTCGAGCCACAGGTAGCTGACGAAGAGTCCCCGCTCGACGGCGATCTTGTCCATCGCGAACCAGTTGGCACGGACATAGCGCTCAAGCTGCCCCAGCTTCCCGGGAGCGGACTTCAGGTAGGTCATCGTCACGACTCGGGCGCTGGAGGCTTCGGTGGCTTCGGTCGTGGGCGCCAGGGTGCGGGACCCGGGTTCCGCGAGCGCCATCATCGGCCATGCGAGGAGCCACAACGACGCGCAAAGCACATGCTTGCGCCACAATCCTGCGATCGACGCCGATGCCCGTGCGGAAGCGGCTTTTGTTCCGATTTCTGCCGTCATGATTCCACCTCTTGGAAAGTCCCGGAACCATAGAAGCCTGCATCCGCGTTGGAAAGCGAGCCGAATTGAACACCGTCACCAAATTCCTTGAGCCATGAGCCCACGCCCCACCCTTTCGCTTGAGGCGATCTATGTCGTCGACGCCATCGCGCGGCACGGATCGTTCGCAAAGGCGGCAGCCGAGCTCCACAAAGTGCCATCGGCCCTGAGTTACACGGTCGGGCAGCTTGAGCGCGAGCTCGGCATCAAGCTGTTCGAGCGGAGCAAGCAGCAGACACGGTTGACGCCGGGAGGCAAGGACCTGCTGGAGGAAGGTCGACGGCTTCTGCAGCTGGCCGCCGCTGCGGAGCGTCGGCTTGGTCGGATCGCCACCGGCTGGGAGACGGACCTGTGCATCGTCATCGACTCGTTGCTCGGAACGCAGCGGCTCTTCCCCGCATTGGAAGACTTCTATGCGCTGGGGTCCGGCACGCGGGTGCGCGTTGCCGAGGAGTCCTTGGAGGGCTGCTGGGAAGCACTGGTCGAACATCGCGCTGACCTTGTCATCGCCGGACTGGGCGCCGGTGGCATTCCCTCCGGCGGCGGGTATGCCGTCGCCCCGCTGGGAGCCGTTGCGTTCGACTTCGCCGTCGCGCCCGGCCACCCCCTGGCGATCCAGGCCGCGGCGCTTGGTGCACCGTTGCCCGAGTCGGCCGTTCTGCCGCATCGCGCAGTGCGAGTCGCCGACAGCTCGCGTGCCCGTCCAGCGAAAACATATGGATTGCTGGCCGGCCAGGAGACACTGACGGTTGGAAGCATGGCAGCGAAGCTCGACGCGCAGCGTGCCGGCCTGGGCGTCGGCTTCCTTCCCCGCTTCCTTGCCAAGCCTGAGTTCGAGCAGGGCACGCTCCTTCGTTTGGACGTGCAGCAGCCGCGCCCGGACGCGGTATTCGCCCTAGCGTATCGCTCCAATGAACTGGGCCAGGCTGGACAGTGGTTCGCTGAGCGCGTGACGCGCGAGCCGCTGCTGGATGGATGGACCGCGCGACCGGCCTCCGCGTCCTGAGGCCTGTGGAGCGACGACCGACTCAGTCCGCCTTTGCTGCCTTCGGCGGCACCATCCGCTCATGCAGCTCGGCGGTGGCCATCAGCGCCGCCGAGCCGTACCACGGGTGGTACTCGGCGACCATTTCGCCGTTGACGATCACGGGGTCGGTTTCGGTGAGCGCTTTCGCTTCCTCGATGCTCTCGACCGCGAAGATGAACAGGCCGCGCCAGCCGGAATCGCCCGGCATGAAGGGGCCAGCCACCGCAAGCTTTCCCTCCTTGGCGAGGCGCTGGATGTTGGCCATGTGCCCGGCGAACATCGCGGTGCGCGCTTCCCCGTCCGGCATGCGGGTGGGGCCGCTCTTCAGCACCACCAGCACGTAGCGGCGCATGCCGAGTTCGTCCGCACCGTGGCGCTGGGCGAGATCGGCATCGAAGGCCGGGGCCGGGGCAGCCGCCTGCGGCGTTGTCACCGGCGCCGACGCGAACACCGACAGCGAACCGAAGGCGATCACGGCGGGAAAGAACGGGCGGATCAGGCGCATGGCGATCTCCTTCAGGCCTTCAGTGCGGCCGCGTGGTAGGCGATGTGTTCGCCGATGAAGCTGGCCACGAAGTAGTAGCTGTGGTCGTAGCCGGCACGGAGGCGCAGGTCGAGCGGGTACCCCGCCGTCTCGCAGGCGGCCTGCAGCAGTTCGGGACGCAGGCTTCGGCCGATGAACTCGTCGACGGCGCCTTGGTCGACGCGCAGCGGCAGGCGCTCGGTGGCGCGGGCGATCAGTTCGCAGGCGTCGTAGGCCTTCCACGCCTCGCGATCCGCGCCGAGGTAGGCGCCCAACGCCTCCTGCCCCCACGGCACCTGCGTCGGCGCCGAGATCGGCGCGAAGGCCGAAACGCTGCGGTAGCGGTCAGGATGGCGCAGGGCCGTCACCAGTGCGCCGTGGCCGCCCATCGAGTGCCCGCTGATCGCGCGGCGGTCGTTGGCCGGAAACGCCGATTCGACGAGCGCGGGCAGTTCCTGCGCCACGTAGGTCTGCATGCGGAAGTGCGGCGCCCACGGCGCCTGCGTGGCATCGACGTAGAAGCCGGCGCCCTGTCCGAGGTCGTAGCGGTCGGCGTCGGCCACGCCTTCGCCGCGCGGGCTGGTGTCGGGAGCGACGACGATCAGGCCGTGCTCGGCCGCGTAGCGCTGCACGCCCGCCTTGGTGATGAAGTTCTGTTCGGTGCACGTCAGGCCGGAGAGCCAGTACAGCACCGGACAGCGCCCGTGCGCGGCCTGCGGCGGCAGGTAGAGGCCAAAGCGCATCGACGTGCCGGTGGCCGTCGACTCATGCTGGTAGACGTCCTGCCAGCCGCCGAAGCAGGCGCGGTGCTCGAGGCGCTGCAGCCCGGCCGGCACGGCGAATTCGAAGGGCGCGGCGGCCGTCATGCCTTCGCCCCGTAGTGGATGACGCTGCGGATCGACTTCCCTTCGTGCATCAGGTCGAAGGCTTCGTTGATGCGCTCGAGCGGCATCGTGTGCGTGACAAACGGCGCCAGATCGATGCGGCCGGCCATCGCGTCTTCCACCATGCCGGGCAGCTGCGTGCGGCCCTTCACGCCGCCGAACGCCGTGCCGAGCCAGCGCCGACCGGTGACGAGCTGGAAGGGCCGCGTGCTGATCTCCTGCCCCGAGCCGGCGACGCCGATGATCACGCTCTGGCCCCAACCGCGGTGCGCGCATTCCAAGGCCGCGCGCATCACGTGCACGTTACCGATGCATTCGAAGCTGTGGTCCACGCCCCAGCCGGTCATCTCGACGATCACCTGCTGGATCGGCTTGTCGAAGTCCTTCGGGTTCACGCAATCGGTGGCGCCGAAGCGCTTGGCGAGCTCGAACTTCGACGGGTTGGTGTCGATGGCGATGATGCGGCCGGCTTGCGCCTGCTTCGCGCCCTGCACCACCGCGAGGCCGATGCCGCCGAGCCCGAACACGGCCACCGTGTCGCCCGGCTGCACCTTGGCGGTGTTCTTCACCGCGCCCAAG
>NZ_JBILJW010000047.1:0-5423 GCF_044377035.1 Silanimonas sp. | reverse complement strand
ACGCATCCATCGTGCCACCCGACGCCGAACCCGCACCGATGATGGTGTGGATCTCGTCGATGAACAGGATGGCGTTCGGCTCCTTCTTGATCTGGTTGACCACGGCCTTCAGGCGCTTCTCGAAGTCACCGCGGTACTTGGTGCCGGCGACCAGCGCGCCGAGGTCGAGCGAATAGACCGTGGCGTCCTTCAGCACGTCCGGAACGTCGCCCTCGACGATGCGCCAGGCGAGGCCTTCCGCCAACGCGGTTTTGCCCACGCCGGCCTCACCGACGTAGAGCGGGTTGTTCTTGCGGCGACGGCAAAGCACCTGGATCGTGCGCTCGATCTCCGCCTCGCGGCCGATCAGCGGGTCGATCTTGCCTTCGCGGGCAAGCTGGTTGAGGTTGGCCGCGAATTCCTCGAGCGGATTCTGCTTCGGCTGGCCGTCATCGCCCGTCTCGCCTTCCGACTTCGGCGCATCGGCCGGCTTGGCGTCGGTCGACTCGCCGCTCTTGGCGACGCCGTGCGAGATGTAGTTGACGACGTCGAGCCGGGTCACGTCCTGCTGCTGCAGGTGATAGACCGCGTGGCTGTCCTTCTCGCCGAAGATCGCCACCAGCACGTTGGCACCGGTCACTTCCTTCCGGCCGCTGCTCTGCACGTGGTAGACGGCGCGCTGGAGGACGCGCTGGAAGCCCAGCGTGGGCTGCGTGTCGCGGGTGTCGTCCTCGGGGAGGATCGGCACCGTCTCGGCGATGACGTTGCGCAGGTCTTGCCCGAGACGCCCGTTGTCGGAGCCGCAGGCCTTCAGGACCTGGACCGCCGAGGCGTTGTCGAGCAGCGCCAGCAGCAGGTGCTCGACCGTCATGAACTCATGGCGGGCTTCGCGGGCCTGCTTGTAGCACTGGCCGATGGTGAATTCGAGATCTTTGCTGAACATTCGGGGCCTCCAGGGCAATGACCCGGATATGGGGGCGGCTCAGGCCTTTTCCATCGTGCACATCAGCGGATGCTGGTGCGTCCGGGAAAAATCGTTCACCTGCGACACTTTCGTTTCTGCCACTTCGCGTGTGTAGACGCCGCAGACGCCCTTGCCGCGGGTGTGCACGTGCAGCATCACCTGGGTGGCTTTCTCGCGGTTCATGCCGAAGAACACCTGCAGCACCTCGATGACGAAATCCATCGGGGTGTAGTCATCGTTCAGCAGGACGACCCGGTACAGCGACGGGCGTTCCAGTTCGGGCTTGGCCGTCTCGACGGCGAGGCCGCGTTCATGTTCGGAATCGGGGCGTTCGTGTTGGCTCATGCGGGCAGTATATGAGGCGCTTCGCGCGCGACGGCAAGGGCCGGAAGCGAGGCGCGCGAACGTGGACGCTGCGGGATGCGGGCGTCACAATGCGGGCTTCCCCCGATCTGGCCGCCGCGCGGCCGCGGAGTCCGCATTGAGCTATCGCCAAGGCCGCTTCTGGCAACCCGATGTGACGGTCGCGACCGTGGTCTTTCGTGATGGCCGCCTGCTGGTCGTGGAGGAAGAGGTCGGGGGTCGCCGGGTGCTGAACCAGCCCGCCGGACACCTCGAGCCGGACGAAGCCATCGTCGATGCCGCGATCCGGGAGACGCTGGAGGAAACCGGCTGGACGGTGCGGCTGACCGCCTTCGTAGGCGCCTACCAGTGGCAGGCGCCGGAAACCGGCCGCAGCTATCTCCGCCTCGCCTTCACCGCGGAACCGGTGGCGCACGACCCCGAGCGGCCGCTGGACGCCGGCATCGTGCAGGCGCACTGGCTGACGCCCTCGGAATTGCGCGCCCGCGAGGCCGAACACCGCAGCCCGCTGGTTTGGCGCGTGGTGCAGGACGCCCTCGACGGGCGCCGCTTGCCCTTGGAGTCGGTGGCGGCGCTGTGAGGGGCCGGCGGTGAATGCCGTGGCGGCGCGCGTCATCGTCGGCATGTCCGGCGGTGTCGATTCCTCGGTGGCGGCGTGCCTGCTTCGCGAGCGCGGCGAGTCCCTGGCCGGCCTGTTCATGCAGAACTGGGACGAGGACGGCAGCGGCGAGTGCCGCGCCGAGGACGATCGCCGGGACGCCCTGAAGGTCTGCGGCCAGCTGGGCCTGCCCTTCATCGCGCGCAATTTCGCCGCCGATTACTGGTCCGGCGTGTTCGAGACTTTCCTCGCCGAGTACCGGGCCGGGCGCACGCCGAACCCGGACGTGCTCTGCAACCGCGAGATCAAGTTCAAGACTTTCCTCGACGAGGCGAAGGCGCTGGGCGCGGAAAAGATCGCCACCGGGCACTACGCCCGCGTGGACGAGGTCGACGGGCGCTGGCGGCTGCTGCGCGGGGTCGACGCCTCCAAGGACCAGAGTTACTTCCTCCACCAGCTGGGGCAGGCGCAGTTGGCCCACACACTGTTCCCGGTGGGCGAGCTGCCGAAGTCCGAAGTACGGGCCATCGCCGCCCGGCTGGGGCTTGCCACAGCGAAGAAAAAGGACAGCACCGGCATCTGCTTCATCGGCGAGCGTGATTTCCGCGCATTCCTCGCCCAGTACATCGCGATCACGCCCGGCGAGATCGTCGATGCCGACGGCCAGGTTCTGGGCCGCCACGATGGCATCGCCTTCTACACCCTGGGCCAGCGCGAGGGCCTGCGGATCGGTGGCGTCCGGGGACGGCCCGACGCGCCCTGGTTCGTGGTCGGCAAGGACACGGAACGCAACCGCCTGGTCGTCGAACAGGGCGAAACCCCACTGCTGAAGTCTTCGACGCTGCGCAGCGAAGCCTTCCATTGGATCGCTGGCGGGCCGCCGGCCTTCCCGCTGCGCTGCGAGGCGCAGGTGCGCTACCGCCAGCCGCCACAGGCGTGCACGGTCCTCCCCCGGGACGATCACGGCGTGGACGTCCGTTTCGACGAACCCCAGCGCGCCGTCACGCCCGGCCAATCGCTGGTGCTCTACCGTGGCGACGAGTGCCTGGGCGGCGCGATCATCGCCGCGACCGACGCCCCGCTCGACCCGCTTCGCGGTACCGTCGCCGCCTCCCTCGCCCCCTTTCCTGCCCCTGCGTCCCCATGATCGAACGCGTCATCGCCCTCGCCGCCCTGGCGCAATCCCTCAAGCTCGTCCAGCAGCTCGCCTCGCTGGGCCAGACCGAACAGCACCCGGAGTCGGTCCTGTTCGACAGCCTGTTCCGCTTCGAGGCCGACGACGCCGAGACGATCTATGGCGGCACCGAGACGCTGGGGCGCGGCCTCGATCGCGGCCTTCGGGAGCTCCTCGCCCTGCTCGGCCATGGACCGAAGGATCCCGCCGTTGGGCGCATGGGCCTGACCCTGCTCGCCCTGGAACGCAGCTTCGTGCGCCACCCGACCGCCGGGGACCGCGTCCAATCGACGCTGCGCGATGTCGAACGGCAGCGCCAGCACCTCGGCCCGATGCACCCGACGGTGATCAACCGGCTCGGCGACCTCTATGCCGAGCAGGTGAGCCCGATCGGACAGCGCGTGCTCGTGCAGGGCAACCCGGTCTACCTCGGCCAGCCGCCGATCGTGGCCGAAGTGCGCGCCCTGCTCCTCTGCGGTCTTCGCGCCGCGGTGCTCTGGCGCCAGATGGGGGGCACCCGGCTGGATTTCCTGCTCCGCCGCCGGGCCATGACCGAAGCCGCGCATCAATTGCTGTCGCCGCTCGACTGAGGCCGCCCCGGACCGTGACGGCTTCCGGCATAATTCACGCCTGCCAGCGCCCCGCCGTGAGGCGGTGCGACCGGACCCTTTTCGCCGCACCACCAGCCTGGAGCCATCCATGAGCGACTCCTTCGCCACCCGCGACACGCTTGCCGTCAACGGCAAGTCCTACGCCTTCTACAGCCTGCCCAAGCTGGGCCAGCGCTTCGACATCAAGCGCCTGCCCTACTCGATGAAGATCCTTCTCGAGAACCTGCTGCGCTGCGAGGACGGCGTCACCGTCAACGCGGGCCATATCGAGGCCGTGGCGAAGTGGGAGCCGAAGAAGGAGCCGGACACCGAGATCGCCTTCATGCCGGCGCGCGTGGTGCTGCAGGACTTCACCGGCGTGCCCTGCGTGGTCGACCTCGCTGCCATGCGTGATGCGGTCAAGAAGCTGGGCGGTGATCCGAAGCGCATCAACCCGCTGATCCCGTCGGAGCTGGTCATCGACCACTCGGTGCAGGTCGACGTGTTCGGCAAGCCCTCGGCGGCCGACGAGAACGGCGTGTTCGAGTTCACCCGCAACAAGGAGCGCTACAGCTTCCTGCGCTGGGGCCAGAAGGCGTTCGACAACTTCAAGGTCGTGCCGCCGAACACCGGCATCGTCCACCAGGTGAACCTCGAGAACCTGGCGCGCGTGGTCATGACCCGCACGATCGACGGCGTCGAGCACGCCTTCCCGGATACGGTCTATGGCACCGACTCGCACACCACGATGATCAACGGCATCGGCGTGTTGGGCTGGGGCGTGGGCGGCATCGAGGCTGAAGCCGCGATGCTCGGCCAGTCCTCGTCGATGCTGATCCCGCAGGTCGTGGGCTTCAAGCTCACCGGCAAGCTGCCGGAAGGCGCCACCGCCACCGACCTCGTGCTCACCGTCACCCAGATGCTCCGCAAGCACGGCGTGGTCGGCAAGTTCGTCGAGTTCTACGGCGACGGCCTCGACCAGCTGCCGCTGGCCGACCGCGCCACCATCGCCAACATGGCCCCGGAATACGGCGCGACCTGCGGCATCTTCCCGATCGACGGCGAATCGCTGAACTACCTGCGTCTCTCGGGCCGTTCGGCCGAGCAGATCGCGCTGGTCGAGGCCTATGCCAAGGCCCAGGGCCTGTGGCGCGACCCCTCGGTGGAAGCCGAATACAGCTCGACGCTCGGCCTCGATATGGGGAGCGTGCTTCCCTCGCTGGCCGGCCCGAAGCGCCCGCAGGACCGCGTGCTGCTCTCCGACATGCAGAAGGTCTACCGCGAGTCGCTGAAGCCGATGGCCGAGGCGCGCGCCGCCAAGACCCCGGCCAAGGCCTCGGGTGAAGCCGACTTCCAAGGCACCAAGCTGAAGGACGGCGCGGTGGTCATCGCCGCCATCACCTCCTGCACCAACACCTCGAACCCGGCAGTGATGCTGGGCGCCGGCCTGCTGGCCCGCAACGCCGTGGCCAAGGGCCTCAAGGTCGCGCCGTGGGTGAAGACCTCCCTCGGCCCGGGCTCGCTCGTCGTCACCGATTACCTGAAGAAGGGTGGCGTGATGGATGACCTGGAAGCGCTCGGCTTCCACGTCGTCGGCTACGGCTGCACCACCTGCATCGGCAACTCCGGCCCGCTGCCGGAGGCCGTCTCGAAGGCGATCGCCGAGGGTGACCTCGTCGTGACCTCGGTGCTCTCGGGCAACCGCAACTTCGAAGGCCGCGTGCACGCCGAAGTGAAGATGAACTACCTGGCCTC
>NZ_JBILJW010000046.1:0-5518 GCF_044377035.1 Silanimonas sp. | reverse complement strand
CCTACTGGACCTCGTTGATCGGAACGCTGGCCTTGGTCGGCTTCCCGTTCTTCTCGGGCTTCTACTCGAAGGACAGCATCATCGAAGCGGTCCGCGCGGCGGGCGAGGGCGGCAGCTGGGTCAACCAGTACGCGATCTTCGCGGTGCTGGCGGGCGTCTTCGTCACCAGCTTCTACAGCTTCCGCCTGTTCTACCTGACGTTCCACGGTGAAGAGCGCTTCCGCCACGCGCACGCCGATGACGGACATGGGGCGCACGGCGACCACCACGACCACCACGACGCGCACGACGACCATGGCCACCATGGCCCGGTCGAACCGCACGAGTCGCCGTGGGTCGTCACCGTGCCGCTGGTGCTGCTGGCGATTCCGTCGGTGCTGGTCGGCTTCTTTACGGTGGGGCCGATGCTGTTCGGCAAGGATCTCTCCGGCCAGAAGGACGTCACCCCGTTCTTCGAGGGGGCGATCTACCAGTACGTTGAGCGTTCGCCCGACGCCATCGCAACGCTGCCGTCGCGCGTGACCTTCGAGCCGGCGGTCGAGGCTCCGGCCAACTGCGAGGCCATCAACGCCGCGGACGAGGCCAGCCACGGTTCGGGCGTGGCGCTGACGCCGGATCTGCTGGGCTATGTCGGCTGCAAATACTTTGGCCACGGCGCGGTCGGTTTCGGATCGCACGGTTTCGTGGCGCTGCCGTTCTGGCTGATGCTCGGAGGCTTCGCGCTGGCGACCTTCCTTTACCTGCTGCGTCCGGGCCTCAGCGGGAAGATCCGCAAGGCGCTCGCGCCGCTGGTCAAGGTGCTCGAGGCCAAGTACTGGATGGACCACCTCTGGATCAACGGCTTTGCCGACGGCGGCATCAAGCTCGGCCAGATCGCCTGGAAGCGCGGTGACCGCGGCCTGATCGACGGTGTGCTGGTCAACGGCTCCGCGTGGGTGATCGATCGGGTCGCCGCCGTCAGCCGCCACGTGCAGTCGGGTTACCTCTACCACTACGCCTTCGCGATGATCGTCGGCCTGATCGCCCTGATGTGGCTGGTCGGTCGATGGACCGCCGCCTGAACCGACCAAGGACGCCCTGATGGATGGTTTTCCCCTGCTGAGCGCCCTGATCTGGCTGCCCCTCCTGGGCGGTCTGGCCACGCTCTATTTCGGTGAGTCGCGCGGCACGCAGGCGAAGTGGTTCGCGCTGCTGGTCGCGCTGGCGACGCTCGCGCTGAGCATCCCGCTCTACACCGGCTTCGATGCGTCGTCGGCCTCGATGCAGTTCGTCGAGAAGCGCGAGTGGATCCCGGCCTTCGACATCTTCTACCACCTCGGGGTCGACGGCATCGCGGTGGCGCTGATCCTGCTCACCACGATCACCAGCGTGCTGGTGCTGATGGGGGCCTGGGGTTCGGTCGAGCGCCGCGTGCACCAGTACTACGCGGCCTTCCTGGTGCTCGAGAGCCTGATGATCGGCGTGTTCGCCGCGCAGGACGCCATCCTGTTCTACGTGTTCTTCGAGGCGATGCTGATCCCGATGTTCATCGTGATCGGCGTGTGGGGCGGTGCGAACCGCGTCTACGCCAGCCTCAAGTTCTTCCTGTACACCTTCCTCGGCTCGGTGTTCATGCTGGTCGGGTTGCTTTACCTGTACGTGAAGGGCGGCAGCTTCCAGCTCGCCGACCTCTACACGCTGCAGCTGACGGCCACCGAGCAGACCTGGCTGTTCTTCGCGTTCTTCGCCGCCTTCGCGGTGAAGATCCCGATGTTCCCGGTGCACACCTGGCTGCCGGACGCCCACGTCGAGGCGCCGACCGCGGGCTCGGTGGTGCTGGCCGCGATCATGCTGAAGATCGGCGGCTACGGCTTCATCCGCTTCACGCTGCCGATCGTCCCCGACGCGGGTGCCGAGTGGGCGTGGCTGGTCATCGCCTTCTCGCTGGTCGCCGTGGCCTACATCGGCCTCGTGGCGCTGGTGCAGGAGGACATGAAGAAGCTGATCGCGTATTCGTCGATCGCCCACATGGGTTTCGTGACGCTGGGCATCTTCATCGCCTTCGGCCTGATGCGCGGTGGCGACGTCCGCCAGGACGCAGCGGAGCTCGGCTTGCAGGGCGCGATGGTGCAGATGATTTCGCACGGCTTTGTGTCCGGCGCGATGTTCAGCTGCGTCGGCGTGCTCTACGACCGCATGCACTCCCGCATGATCAAGGACTACGGCGGCGTGATGAACGTCATGCCGTGGTTCGGCGGATTCTTCGTGCTGTTCGCGATGGCGAACGCCGGCCTGCCGGGCACGTCGGGCTTCGTGGGCGAGTTCATGGTCATCCTGGCCGCCTTCCAGGCCAAGCCGTGGATCGGCTTCATCGCCGCCACGACCCTGATCCTCGGCGCCGCCTACACGTTGTGGATGGTGAAGCGCATCCTGTTCGGCGAGGTCGCCAACAGCCATGTGGCCGAGCTCACCGAGATCAATGCCCGGGAAGCCTGGGTGCTGGGCCTGTTCGCCGTCGGCGTGCTGCTGCTCGGCGTCTATCCGAAGCCCTTGACCGACCTGATGGACGCGTCCGTGGTTCAGCTGGTGTCGCAGCTGTCGGCCACCAAACTCGTGACGCCGTGACGGAGACCTGATCGCGATGATGCCCCTGCCCACCGCCGCGGACCTGGTCCCCGTCCTCCCCGAGATCGTCCTCTGCGGCGCCGCGTTCGGCCTGCTGCTGGCCGATCTCTTCGTCGACGCCAAGCGTCGCGGCCTGATCCACTTCCTCGCGCTGCTGGCGCTCCTCGTGACGGCCCTGCTGGTCGGTCGCGGTCTCGCCGGCGAACCGATCTCGGCCTTCGGCGGCATGTTCGTCCGCGACACCTTGGCCGACGTGCTGAAGATCGCGATGTGCATCACCACCGGTCTCGCGCTGGCCTATGCCCGCCCGTACCTGACCGAGCGCGGCCTGATGGCCGGTGAGTTCTACGCGATTGTGCTGTTCGCCCTGCTCGGCATGATGGTGATGGTGTCGGCCGGCAACATGGTCACGCTGTACCTTGGCCTCGAGATGCTGGCGCTGAGCTCGTACGGCCTAGTGGCGATGGACCGCGACAGCAAGGTCGCCTCCGAAGCCGCCATGAAGTACTTCGTTCTGGGCGCGCTGGCGTCGGGCCTGCTGCTGTACGGCATGTCGATGATCTACGGCGCCACCGGCAGCCTCGGCCTCGAGGCCGTGCACCAGGCTGCCGCGAGCAGCAGCGACCGCAGCCTGCTGCTGTTCGGCGTGGTCTTCGTGCTGGTCGGTGTGTCGTTCAAGTTCGGCGCCGCGCCGTTCCACATGTGGGTGCCCGACGTCTACCAGGGCGCGCCCACGGCCATCACGCTCTTCATCGGCTCGGTGCCGAAGATCGCGGCCTTCGGCTTCGCTTACCGCCTGCTGGAGTCGGGCCTCGGCGCGACCTCGGCGGAATGGTCGCAGATGGTGGCGTGGCTGGCCCTGCTGTCGCTAGTGATCGGCAACCTGCTGGCGCTGGCGCAGACGAACCTCAAGCGCATGCTCGCGTACTCGACGATTTCGCACGTCGGCTTCCTGTTCATGGCGCTGGCCAACGCCGGGCCGACCGGGTATTCGGCCGCGATGTTCTACGCCATCAGCTACGCGATTTCGGCCACCGCCGCCTTTGGCGCGATCATCCTGATGTCCCGCCAAGGCTTTGAAGCCGAGTCGATCGCGCACTACAAGGGTCTGTGGCAGAAGAGTCCGTTCCACGCCACCCTGATCCTGATCGTGATGGCGTCGCTGACCGGCCTGCCGCCACTGCTCGGCTTCTGGGCCAAGCTGGAAGCGATCCGCGCCGCCGTGCAGGCCGACCTGCTGTGGCTGGCGATCGCTGGTGTCGTGATGGCCGTGATCGGTGCGTTCTACTACCTGCGCGTCATCAAGGTCATGTTCTTCGACGAGCCGGAACGTGATGTCGCGGTCGTGCACCCCGACGGAACGCTGCGCTTCGTGTTCGCCACCAACGCGATCGCGCTGCTGGTTCTCGGCGTCTTCGCCAACCTGATCATGGTTTGGACGCGCGCCGCATTCGCATGATCGAACAGGGTGCTTGCGCAGGGCGCAGGTAACCCCGTATACTCGCCGTCTCTGCTGCGGGGTGGAGCAGTCTGGCAGCTCGTCGGGCTCATAACCCGAAGGTCGCAGGTTCAAATCCTGCCCCCGCTACCAGTTTCGCGTCGTATCCTCTGCTCCGGATCGACGTCAGGCTGGGTCGGAAGTCCCTCTCGAGGGGTTCCGGCCCCCGGAAATTGGATGTACCGGAAAGGGCCTCTCGGCCCTTTTTTGTTTCCGTTTTTTCGCGCAGGCCCATGAGCACAAAGACCGAAGAACTCACTGCCATGCTCGCCCCCGTCGTCGAAGGCCTTGGCCTCGGCCTCGAGCTGCAGGGCATCGAGTTCGCGCCCTCGCGCAGCCATGGCCTGCTGCGCCTGTACATCGACGTCGCCTCGGGAGAGCGCCACGTCACCGTCGAAGATTGCGAAGCGGTCAGCCGCGAAGTGTCGGCGGTGATGGACGTGAACGACCCGATCGCGAGCGCCTACACGCTCGAAGTCTCGTCGCCGGGCCTTGACCGCCTGATCTTCAATGCCGCGCAGGCGACGCGCTTCGCCGGCCAACAGGTCAAGGTGGCGCTGGCGCTGCCGCAGGACGGTCGTCGCCGCGTCCAGGGCGCCATCCTCAGGGCCGAGGCCGACCTGCTGGTCATCGGCCTCGAGAACGGCGGCGAGTTCGCCGTCTCGTTCGACAACATCGACAAAGCGAGGCTGGTGCCGGATTACGCGGCGCTGGGCCTCGAGACGGCGGCGCCGAAAGCACCCCGTCCGCGCCGCAAGCGCGCCGAAACCCCGAATTCGAAATCACCCGGAACCCACTGAAGCCGGCCCTAGGTCGCGCTGTCGCGGAGTCAAGCATGAGCAAGGAACTGTTGCTGGTCATCGAAGCGGTCGCCAATGAAAAGGGCGTGCCGCGCCAGGTCATCCTCGAGGCGATGGAGGCTGCATTGGCGTCCGCCGCCAAGAAGCGTTACCCGGAGCAGGACGTCGCCTGCCGCGTCGCGATCAACCCGAAGGACGGCAACTACGAGACGTTCCGTCGCTGGGAAGTCGTGGCCGACGACGTGGTGATGGAATCGCCGGACCGGATGATCCGCTTGATGGATGCGGTCGACGAGCGCGAAGGCGCCGAGGTCGGCGAGTTCATCGAAGAGCAGATCGAGAACCCGGAATTCGGCCGCATCAGCGCCCAGGCCGCCAAGCAGGTCATCGTTCAGCGCGTCCGCGAGGCCGAGCGCCAGCAGGTGGTCGATGCGTGGAGCGACCGCGTGGGCGAGCTCGTCACCGGCGTCGTCAAGCGCGCCGAGCGCGGCAACATCTACGTCGACCTCGGCGGCAACGCCGAAGCCTTCATCCCGAAGGACAAGTCGATCCCGCGCGACGCCCTGCGTCCGGGTGATCGCGTCCGCGGCTTCCTCTACGAAGTGCGCTCGGAGTC
>NZ_JBILJW010000003.1:0-205904 GCF_044377035.1 Silanimonas sp. | reverse complement strand
CGTCCACCGCCGCCCCGCTAACTACTTGTGTACCCCAATGGGGGGTGTAGCAGCAGCTTGAAAGGCCGCCGCCGTCCGGTCAACGGCCGAAATCCTACGCTGGATCAACACGATATCCGATGGCTGAGGGGGTTCGGGCCCGCCACCCTTGTGCCCACAGCGACGGAATGCGCGGCGGGAATACCGGGATGAAAAAATCGGGCGGCGAGTCGGGGGTGCTAAAGGACCCTCGGGAAGTGGCGCTTGGTGCGGCGACGCCGAGGGAGGTGATCGACGCGGTTCGCCTCATGTTGCGGACGAAGCACTACAGCATTCGGACCGAACATGCATATCTCGGGTGGATTCGCCGGTATATGGCGGAGAACGGTCGGCGCCACCCTAAAGAAATGGACGGGCGAGCGATGGGCGCGTTCCTCACTCGGCTGGCGGTGGAGGGCCGGGTGTCGGCGAGCACGCAGTCGCAGGCGCTGTCGGCTTTGCTCTTTCTGTATCGCGAACTGCTCGGGATGTCGCCGGAGTGGCTGGACGACGTGGTGCGGGCGAAGCGCAGCATCCGCGTGCCGGTGGTGCTCTCGCGCGGGGAGGTGGTGCGCCTGCTCTCGCGGATGCAGGGCCGTGAGTGGCTGATGGCCTCGCTGCTCTACGGCTCGGGCCTGCGCCTGATGGAGGTCATCCGTTTACGAGTGAAGGATGTCGACTTCGAGCGCTGGGAGATCACGGTGCGCTCGGGCAAGGGCAACAAGGACCGCCACACGATGCTGCCGTCGAAGCTGGCCGAGCCGCTGCGCCGGCAGATGGAGGATGCGCGGGTGGAGCATGCGCGCGACCTCGAGGCCGGCTTCGGTTCGGTGTGGCTGCCGAACGCCTTGGCGCGCAAGTTCCCGAATGCCGGCGAGGACTGGGTGTGGCAGTACGTGTTCCCGGCCTCGCGGCGTTCGAAGGACCCGCGCACCGGGATCGAGCGCCGCCACCACCTCGACGAGAAGGTGCTGCAGGCGGCGGTGAAGCGCGCCCGCGTCGAGGCCGGCATCCCGAAGCCGGTGACCTGCCACACGCTGCGGCACAGTTTCGCCACCCACCTGCTGGAGTCGGGCGCCGACATCCGCACGGTGCAGGAGCTGCTCGGCCATCGGGACGTGAAGACCACCCAGATCTACACCCACGTGCTGAACCGGGGCGCCGGGGGCGTGCTCAGCCCCCTGGATCGCTGATTTTCCCGATGCCGCCCGGGCCGCGGCGCGGGGAGACTGCGGACTTGAGTCAACGTCGAGGACGAAGGCTGCGGCATGCCCTCCCCTGTCTGCTACTGCCAACCCCGCCCGCACCGGCCGGAGGCCGTGTCCTGTCTGGGCGGCGGTTGGCGGACCTTCGGCCTGATCCTGGCCCTGCTGCCGGGACTCGCCGGGGGCGCGGCCCCGTCCTCGCCGCCCCGTCCTGAGGCCCCCGCCGTGCTGAACATCGCGCGGGCCCACGACTCCGCCGCATCGGACAGGCTCTCAGCGATCCTGCAGCGGGCCTATGCGCGGGCGGGGCTGCCGCTCCGCTTGGAGCCCCTTCCGGCCCCGCGGGCCTCGCAGCGCCTGGACGCGGGACGGCTGGACGGCGAAGTGGCGCGCATCGCCCCCTACTTCGACGCGCACCCGGCCCTGATGCGGGTGGGGCCGCCGCTGATGCAGGTGTCCTTGGTGGCCTACGTTCGCTCGGATGCCGGCTTCACGGTGCGCAACGTGGCGGACCTTCGTGGGCGCCGGGTGGGGATCGTGCGCGGGCTGCTGCAATCGCAGCGACTGGTGGCGGGATTGGACCGCGTGACCGAAGTGACGACCGGCGCCCAGCTCTACCGCATGCTGGCCGCCGGCCGGCTGGACGTGGTCGTGGACGCCCCGATGGACCAGCGCCGACACACGGCACAGCTCGGGCTTCGGAACGTCGTGGCGCAGGCGACGCTGTGCGAGCAGCCCGCCTACCACGGGCTCCACCGGCGCCATGCGGCGCTCGCACCGCGCCTGGCGGCGGCGCTCGAGGCCATGCAGGCCTCGGGGGAGCTGGCAGCGCTGGCGGCGGTTGTCGAGCCCGCGTCCGCACCTCTTCTGGCCACGCGCTGAGCGGCCGAGGCCGGTGCACGGGGCCGCGACGGCGCGGCTCCCTTACAATGCGCGCCCTATGCGCCTCTATCTGCAACAGCGCCCGACCGCCGGCGAAGCCCCGAAGTACGTCCAGCTCACCTTGGAGCAGGACCTGTTCGGCGGATGGTTCCTTGTCCGCGAGAGCGGCACCACCGGCGCTCGCCCCACGGTGAAGCGGGAGCAGTACCTCGCCCGCGACACCGCGCTCGCCGCCTTCGAGTCGGCCCGAGACGCGCAGCTGAAGCGCGGCTTCCAAGTGATGTTCGCGCAAGGCGCGGACGCGCCCCGTTGATCCTGCGGCGCGCTCGCGCCGCCCTGCCGCCCGGAGGGCGACCGTGACCACCCCGTTGAAGAACGACCCGCTGCATAACGATGTGTTCCTGCGCGCCCTGCGCCGCGAGCCGGTGCCGCACACGCCGGTGTGGCTGATGCGCCAGGCCGGCCGCTACCTGCCGGAGTACCGCGCCACCCGCGCCAAGGCCGGCAGCTTCCTGGCGATGGCGAAGAACCCGGAGCTGGCCTGCGAGGTCACGCTGCAGCCGCTGGAGCGCTTCCCGCTCGACGCCGCCATCCTGTTCTCCGACATCCTCACCGTGCCGGACGCGATGGGCCTCGGCCTGTACTTCGCCGATGGCGAGGGCCCGAAGTTCGAGCGCACGGTGCGCTCGATGGCCGATGTCGAAGCCCTCGGCACGCCGGACATGGAAACCGAGCTGCGCTACGTGATGGACGCGGTGCGGGTGATCCGCCGCGAGCTGCGCGGCCGCGTGCCGCTGATCGGCTTCTCGGGCAGCCCGTGGACGCTGGCCTGCTACATGGTGGAAGGCGGCGGTTCCGACAACTTCGCGCGCATCAAGGCGATGGCGCTGAACGAGCCGGCCACCCTGCACGCGCTGCTGCGCAAAGTGACCGATGCCGTCATCGCCTACCTCGACGCGCAGCGCCTTGCCGGCGCGCAGGCGATGCAGGTGTTCGACACCTGGGGCGGCGTGATGGCGCCGCACCTGTACCGCGAGTTCTCCCTGCCGTATCTCGTTGAAGTCGCACAGAAGCTGCCGCGCGGCGAAGGCGCGAACCACGCGCCGCTGATCCTGTTCGGCAAGGGCAACGGCCCCTATCTCGAAGAACTGGCGGCCTCCGGTGCGGAAGCGCTGGGCGTGGACTGGACCGTGTCGCTCGGCGACGCACGCCGTCGCACGGGCGGCAAGGTGGCGCTGCAGGGCAACCTCGATCCGGTGACCCTGTACGCGACGCCGGAAGGCATCGCCCGCGAAGCGGCTCGCGCGCTGGACGACTACGCGGCCGCCAACGGCGGCTCGCGCGACGGCCACGTATTCAACCTCGGCCACGGCATGTCGCCCGACATGTCGCCGGAGCATGTCGCGGCCCTGGTGGCCGCGGTGCATTCGCACTCGCGGCGCTGAGGCGCCGCCGCTCAGCCGGCCTCGTCAGGGCGTCCTTCGCCGCGCGGGCGTGCGCGCCGGTCGCCCTCGACGGGTGATTCACCACGTCGCGGGGCCGCGCCGATGCCATCCAGCGCTTCAGCCAGCATCGCGCCGGTGACGGGCTTGCGCAGGTAGCCGTCCATGCCGGCGGCGCGGGCGCGACGTTCGGAGACGGCGTCGGCGCGCGCGGTGACGGCGATCAGGGGCAGGGTCCAGCCGTTCTGGCGGATCAGGGTGGCCAGTTCGAAGCCATCGACCGCGGGCAAGTCGAGATCGAGGAGCCCGACGTCGATGCGCTCGGTCTTCATCAGGGTGAGCGCGTTCAGCGCTTGCGTGGCGTGGTGAACGCGATGTCCCTGCGCGCCGAGCAGCCCGAGCATCACCTCGGCGACGATGGGGTCGTCTTCCACCAGCAGCAGGTCGAGGCCGGGGCGCGCGGCCGCGAGGTCGCCGGTGGGTGGCCGCGCGGTGCCGGGATCGACCGGTGCGAGGGCGGTGTCGGCGGCCAGCGGCAGGCGCACGCTGAAGCAGCTGCCCTCGCCCTTCGCGCTGCGCAAAGTGAGTTCGCCACCCATGGCGCGGGCCAGTTCGCGGCTGATGGCGAGGCCGAGCCCGGTGCCGCCGTAGCGGCGCTGCGTGGTCTCGCCGTCGGCCTGTTCGAAACGCTGGAAAAGCCGGCGCTGTTGGGCCTCGTCGAGGCCGATGCCGGTGTCCTCGACGTCGAACTGCACGCCGCCGCCCGGCAGCGGACGCAGCGTCAGGGTGACGCGGCCACGCTCGGTGAACTTGATGGCGTTGCCGCCGAGGTTGAGCAGGATCTGCCGCAGCCGCGACTCGTCGCCGCGAACGCGCGGCGGCAGGCCCGGCGCGAGCTGCACGGCGAAATCGAGGCCCTTGGCCTGCGCGTTCGGGCGCAGCAGCTGGCCGACGTCGGTAGCCAGCGCGGCGAGGTCGAAGGCCTCGTCCTGCAGCAGCAGGCGGCCGGCCTCGATGCGGGCGAGATCGAGGGTGTCATTCACCAGCCGCAGCAGGTGCTGGCCGGCGCGCATCACGGTTTCGGCGCGCTGGCGCTGCGGCTCCGGCAGCGGGTCCTTCAGCATCAGCTCGGTCATGCCGAGCACGCCGGTGAGCGGCGTGCGCAATTCGTGGCCGAGGTCGGCGAGGAAGGCGGTCTTGGCTTCGGAGGCCTGCTGCGCGACGCGACGCGCGTCCTGCAGGCCACGCTCCTCGGCCTGGGCCTGCACGCGCCGCCGGTACACCAGGGCCGCGGCGCCCAGCACCGCGAGGCCGCCCAGCGCGTACAGCACCCACGCCCACCAGGCGCGCCACCACGGCGGCATCACGTCGACGGCGAGCGTGATCGGTTCGGACCAGCGCCCATCGGCGCCGGCCGCGATGACATCGAGCGTGTAGCGGCCCGGCGACTGCCGCGGCAGCAGGCGTTCGCCGCTGGCGCCGACATCGACCCAGTCGGGGTCGTAGCCGTTGAGGCGGAAGCGGTAGCGGTGCGCGGACGGATCGGCGAAGGACATCAGCCGCGCCACCACGCGAAGATCGCGGTCGTCGGGCTGCAGGGTCACCACCGCGCCGGGCTGCACGGCGGCGACGGCGTCGAGGTCGACGACGTCCTCGGCGCGACGGACGCTGATCGACTCCAGCACCATCGTCGCCACCCGGGTGTCGGGTTCCACCTGCATCGGATCGAAGACCACCGCGCCGCCGACGGTGCCGGCGACCACCACGCCGTCGGCGAGCACGCGCGGCGGACGCAGGCCGAACTCGCTCTCGCCGAGGCCGTCGCCGGGGCCGAAGCGGCGGATGGCGCGCGTGGCGGGGTCGAAACGGATGAGGCCGCGCACGGTGAACAGCCACAGCCGGCCGGCGGCGTCGCGCACGAGGCCACCGGCTTCCGCGCTCGGCAGGCCGTCGTTGCCGGAATCGACCTGGTCGACTTTCGTCCACGTGCCGGCCTCGCGCTGCCAGCGCTGCAGCAGGCCGGGGCGATACACCCACACGTCGCCGGCGTCGACGAAGGCGAGGCCCTGCACGGGACCGCCGTCGGCGCCGATCTGCGGCTGGAAGCGCTCACCGTCCCAGCGCAGCACGCCCTTCGCGTTGGCCACCCACAGCGCGCCGTCGGGGCCGAGGGTGACGGCTTCCATGTCGAAGGTGTCGAGCCCATGGCCGCTGGACGGCGCGACGGTGAGCGTGACGCGGCCCTCGGCATCGCGGCGCTGCAGGCCGCCGCCGTAACCAGCGACCCAGAGCCCGCCGTCCGGCAGCGGCACGAGGAAATCGATGGCCCCGCGCGGCGCGGCGTCGGGGCCGCCATCGCCGGGCCCCCAGCGTCGCCACGTGCCGTCGGCGTCGCGCCGCGACAGGCGGCCGCTGGCCGCGCCCACCCACAGCGCGCCGTCGGCCGTGCGGGCCAGCGAGTACAGCCGCACGTTGCCGAGTTCCGCGGGCGCGATGGCGTTGTTCTCGATGCGCTGGCGGGTGGGATCGAGGCGATCGAGGCGGCCCTCTTCGCCGCCGACCAGCACGCTGCCGTCGGCGTCTTCGGCCAGCGCGCCGGCCTGGCGCATCGACAGCCGCGCGCTCGGGTCGCTCCGGCGCGTCAGGGTGGCGAAGCTGCGCCAGTAGCCGGAGAGCCAGACGAGGCCGAATTCGGCATCGCCGAACCACAGGCCACCCTGGCGATCAACGAGCATCTGCTGGTAATCGCCCTCGGCGGCTTCCGGCGCGAGGAAGCGGCGCAGGCCCTCGCCGTCGTCGTAGTAGAGGCCACGCACGGTGTAGATCCAGCGCCCGCCGCGGCCATCGCGCTGCACGCCGTGCACGCGCGTGCCGGCCAGTTCGGCGTCCCACGGCGAGGGCGCGATGCGGCCGTCGGGGCTGCGCCGCCACAACCTGCTGCGCGCGCCGATCCACAGCGAACCGTCGGCTTCGGCCTGCAGGCTGGTGATGGCGTCGCCGTCGAGGCCGGGCACGGAGACCGGCTCCGCACGGCCGTCCACCCACTGCGCCAGCCCGGTGGCGGTGCCGATGAACAGGCTGCCGTCGGTGGTCGTGGCGAGGCTGACCACCAGCGCATCCGGCTCGGTGCCAGCACCGGCGAGCACCGGGCCGTGCGCGCGCACGCGCCCGTCCGGCTCGCGCTGGAACAGGCCGTCACCGAAGCTGCCGAACCACAGCGAGCCGTCGGGCGTTTCTGCGATGGCCCAGACATCGGCGGTGGCGAAGCCGGGAACGTCGTCGGAGTGCAGCGGACGCACTTCGCGGCGAAGGGTGTCGATGACGCCGACGCCGTTCTTGCCGAAGCTCAGCCACACGTTGTCGCCACGATCGATGAGGAGCGTGTTCACCAAGTTGTCGGGCATGCCGCCGACGATGCCGGGGTTGTGCCGCCACACCCGCATGGACAGGCCGTCGAAGCGCGCCACGCCGTCGTCGGTGGCGATCCACAGGTAGCCGGCGCGGTCCTGGGCGAGGCCGTTGATGCGGCTGGAGGGCAGGCCCTGTTCGATGCCGATGCGGCGGAACTGCGGGGTTTCCGGCACCCGCGCCATCGCGGCCTGCGCGACGGCGAGCCCCAGCATCCATCCGAACAGCCTCAGCATGCCGCGCATCGATCGCTTCCCTTTCGAACCGCCCTCGCGGCGGTGGCGCGCCATGCTCGCAACGCAGCATTGCGCCCGCAAGGGACGCCCGGCCCGGCACGGCGCCTAGAATGCCGGCCATGCACCCCCTCGCCCGCCACCACCCGATAGCCCGCTTCGCCGCGCCACTGCTGGCGCTCGCGCTGTCGGCGCAGGCGGCCTGGGCCGCAGCGTCGGTGCCGGAATGGCGACTCGATCCGACCCATTCGCGGGTGGTTTTCGACGTCGACCACGCGGGGTTTTCGTACAGCCTGGCCACGCTCTCGGCACCGACCGGCCGACTTCACTACGACCCGGAAGGCTGGGAGGGCGCCGAAGCCTCGATCGAACTGGCGGTGGAGCGCCTGGATTTCGGCGACGCCGACTGGAACCGCACGATGCTCGGCCGCCGCTGGTTCCGCGCCGAGGAGTTCCCGACGATCACCTTCCGCTCCACGCGTGTGGAAGCGATCGATGAACGCCATGCGCGCGTGCACGGCGAGCTGACGGTGCGCGGCACCACGGCACCCGTGGTGCTCGATGTGCACCGCAACGGCCTTCGCCGCCATCCGTTGACACTGCGCCGCACCGTCGGCTTCTCGGCCACCGCTGAACTCGACCGCCGCGCCTTCGGGCTCGACAGCTCGCCCAATTTGATCGGCTCGACGGTGCGCGTGCGCATCGAGGTCGAAGCCGTGCGCACGCGCCGGAGCAATGCCGAGGCGCCCACCGAATCGCAGGAGAACGACGATGCCGATCCGCAACACGACTGAGCGCTGGGGCCACCTGAGCATCGCGCTGCACTGGGTCACCGTGGTGCTGATCCTCTCGCTGGTGACCGTCGGCTTCGTGATGGAGGACCTGCCGAACACGCCGTTCAAGCGCGACCTGTACCTGCTGCACAAGAGCTTCGGCCTGACGGTGCTGGCGCTCACCGCGCTGCGGCTGGGCTGGCGCTTCGTGCAGCCGACGCCGGCGCTGCCGGATGGCACGCCCGTCTGGCAACGCTGGGCCGCGCGCGGTGGCCACCTCGGCCTGTACGGCCTGATGATCGCCATCCCGGCCAGCGGCTGGGCCTACAACTGGGCCTCGAACTTCGCCACGCCCTACTTCGGCTGGACGCTCTTGGACCGCGCCGGCGCCGTGGACCGCGAACTCAAGGCGATCGCCGGCGTGGTGCACGAATGGGGCGTGTACGCCCTGCTCGCCCTGCTGGTGGCGCATGCCGGCGCGGCCTTCTACCACCACTACCAGCTGAAGGACGCGGTGCTGCGGCGCATGGCGCCGTGGATCAAGCCGGCGGGCTGATCACGCCGGCCTCGCGCGTCGCTTCCCACGCTGCTCTCGAACTCTCCCTATTCCGTGACGACCCCCGCCATGCGCTTCCTGCTCGCCCTCACCCTGGCCCTCGCGGCCCCGCTCGCCCTCGCCACCTCGCCGATGGGCCCGGTGCGCTACAGCCACACCGCCGGCTCGACGCTCGGCTTCGCGTCGAGCTACGACGGTGAAACCTTCGATGGCCGCTTCGCGCAGTTCACGACCGACATCGCCTTCGATCCGGCGAGCGCCGCCGGCCGCTTCGACGTGGTGATCCAGCTCGCGTCCGCGGGCACAGAGAATGACGAGCGCGACGAGACCCTGCTCGGCGCCGAGTTCTTCAATGCCACCGCGATGCCGCAAGCGCGCTACCAGGCCACGGCCTTCCGCAAGCTGGCCGATGGGCGCTTTGTCGCCGACGGCACGCTGACGCTGCGCGGCATCACCAAGCCGGTGCCGCTGACCTTTCGCTGGACGCCGGGTGCGACGCCGACGCTCGAAGGAACGGCCTCGGTGAAGCGCCTCGAGTTCGGGATCGGGACCGGCGATTGGGACGACACCGAGGTGATGCCCGACGCCGTCAGCGTGACGACGCGGCTGGTGCTGCAGCCGAAGCCCTGAGGATCAGCCCGCGCCGCTGCGGGCCAAGAACTGGCCGAAATCGTAGCCCGACGACGCCACCTTGATGAGGAGCCACACGGCGACGACGCCGAGGAAGGCGCCGCCGAGGGCGAAAGCGAACTTGCGGGACATGGCCGGGTGCTCCACAGGGAATGGCGACACCCTGGGCCCCACGTCCTCGCCACCGAAGTGGCGGAAGTCAGGGTGCCGACCAGCGCAGCCGCGGACTCAGCCGGCGCGCAGGAAGGCGTTGACGGCGACGAGGTCGAAGGGCCAGGCCAGTTCGATGCCGGTGGCCTCGTCGCGCAGCACCGGCACGCGCGCGCCGTAGCGGGCTTCGAGGGCGGCATCGCCGTCGATCCACACGCTTTCGAAATCGGGCGCGCCGGCTTGGGCGAGCACGTCCAATGCGGCATCGCACAAATGGCAGTCGTCGCGCTGGTACAGGGCGAGTTTCATGGCCGTTAGACTAGGCACCCTTCCTGAACCAACGCCGTCCGCGCGCCCATGGCCGTCAGCCTCTTCGACATCTTCAAGATCGGCATCGGGCCGTCCTCCTCGCACACCGTGGGGCCGATGCGCGCCGCGGCGCGCTTCCTCGAGCGCTGGCTGCAAGAGCCGGGCCAGCTGGGCGAGGTGGCGCGGGTGCGCGCCGAACTTTACGGCTCGCTCGCCCTCACGGGCCGCGGCCACGGCACCGACAAGGCCGTGCTGATGGGCTTCGAGGGCCACTGGCCCGACCGCATCGACCCCGACGTGATCCCCGACAGCCTCGAGCGCATCCGCGGCACGAAGCGGATCCGGCTGATGGGCATGCACGAGATCGCCTTCGACGAAAAGCGCGACCTCGTGTTCAACAAGCGCGAGAAGCTGCCGTACCACACCAACGGCATGCGCTTCACCGCGTTCGGTGCCGACGGCGAGGTGATCGCCACGCGCGACTACTACTCGGTGGGCGGCGGCTTCGTCGTCAACACCGACGAAGCGGCGGAAGACCGCATCGTCGCCGACACCACCGAACTGCCCTTCCCCTTCCACTCCGGCGACGAGCTGCTGGTGCGCTGCAAGGAGAGCGGTCTGTCGATCGCGCAGCTGATGTTCGAGAACGAGAAAGTGTGGCGCCCCGAGGCCGAGATCCGCGAAGGCCTCGACCGCCTCTGGGCCGCCATGCAGTCCTGCGTGGCCCGCGGCACGCGCGAGGAAGGCGTGCTGCCGGGCGGGCTGAAGGTGGGGCGCCGCGCGCCGTCGATGGCACGCGACCTGTCGAGCCGTCCCGAAGCCGCGCTGCGCGACCCGCTGACCATCCTCGACTGGGTGAACCTCTACGCGCTGGCGGTGAACGAAGAAAACGCCGCCGGTGGCCGCGTGGTCACCGCGCCGACCAATGGCGCGGCCGGCATCATCCCCGCGGTCGGCCACTACTACGAGCGCTTCTGCCCGCAGGCCAACGTACAGGGCATCCACGACTACCTGCTCACCGCCGCCGCCATCGGCATCCTCTACAAGGAGAACGCGTCGATCTCCGGCGCGGAAGTGGGCTGCCAAGGCGAAGTGGGCGTGGCCTGCTCGATGGCCGCGGCCGGCCTCACCGCCGCACTCGGCGGCACGCCGGCGCAGGTGGAGAACGCCGCCGAAATCGGCATGGAGCACAACCTCGGGCTCACCTGCGATCCCATCGGTGGCCTCGTGCAGATTCCCTGCATCGAGCGGAACGCCATGGGTGCGGTGAAGGCGATCAACGCGCAGCGCATGGCCGCGCGCGGCGACGGCAGCCACAAGGTCTCGCTCGACAAGGTCATCAAGACCATGCGCGACACCGGCCGCGACATGCAGGACAAGTACAAGGAAACCTCGCGCGGCGGCCTCGCGGTGAACGTCATCGAGTGCTGAGGGCACGCCGGTCCGCTGGGCGGCGTGCGGGTTGACCCGGAACGGTCACGCAACCGACATATCGTCGGAGGTTTCCTCACCGGAGTCCCTCCCGATGGCCGCCCGCCTCCCCCGTCCTGCCGCCCTGCCCAGCCGACTCGCGCTGAGCGCGGGCCTCGCCACCGCTCTTGGCCTGCTCGCTGGCTGCCAGCCGACCGCCGAACCCGCACCCGTCGCCACGCCGAGCCCGGCGCTCGAAGCCCCGGCCGCGGCCGGCCCGCGCAGCGCGATCTTCCTGCACCCGGACGGCATGGGCGCCAACACGTGGATGGCCACGCGCCTGATGCACGTGGGCCCCGATGGCCGCCTGGCGTGGGACCAGTTGCCGCAGGTGGCGATCTACGTCGGCCCGACCAGTGATTCGGTGAACCAGAGCTCGAACGCGGGCGCCACCACGCATGCCTACGGCGTGCGCGCCAAGCTCGACAGCTACGGCGCCATCGACGGCGCGGCGCCGACCGCCGCTTCCGGCAAGGCGCAGAGCCTGATGGTGGAAGCGAAGGCCGCGGGCAAGATGACGGCGATCCTCAACTCCTCCTCGCTGACCGAGCCGGGCACCGGCGCCTTCCTCGCCAGCGTCGCCAACCGCGACGACGAGGCCGAGATCGCCAGCCAGATCCTCGCCGCGCAGCCCGACATCGCCCTCGGCGGCGGCGAGATGTTCTTCCTGCCGAAGGGCACGCAGGGCGTGCACGGCGAAGGCGTCCGCGAGGACGGCCGCAACCTCGTCGATGAGGCGAAAGCCGCGGGCTATACGGTGGTTTTCACCGCGGACGAACTCGCCGCGCTGCCGCCGGAGGCCGCCAAGGTGCTGGGCCTGTTCGCGCACGAAGGCACGTTCAACGAGTACACCGAAGAAGGGTTGGCCGAAGCTGGCCTCACCGCCTTCCAGCCGCAGGCACCGCGCTTCGACGCGATGCTGGCCTTCATCCTGTCGCGCGTGAAGAGCGCCCCGAACGGCTACCTGATCGTCGGCAACGAAGAGGCCACCGACAACCTGAGCGGCGAGAACAACGCGCCGGCCACGCTGGAAGCGGCCATCGGCGCCGACCGCGCCATCGCGCTGGCGCTGGCGGAAGCGAAGAACAATCCCTCGCTGACCGTGGTCGTGGCCTCGGATTCGGACAACGGCGGCATGAACGCCACCAGCGACGACCTCAACGAGCCGGAAGACCTGCCGCGCCCGCTGCCCGCGCGAACGGCCAGCGGCTCCCTGCTCGACAGCGACAACGGCGAGCCCTTCCTGACGCCGACCGACGCCAACGGCAACCGCATCCCGTTCTACATCACCTGGGCCAGCGATTCGGACAGCGCCGGCGGCACCGTGGCGCGCGGCATCGGCCCGGGTGCGGTGAAGATCGAAGGCACCATCGACGCCACGCAGGTCTACAAGGCGCTCTACCTCGGCCTGTTCGACACCGACCTCGACGCGAAGTAAGCCTTCGGGGAACCCGCCGCGCGCTGCGCGGCGGATCGGAAGCAACGGAAAAGGGCCGCAGCGATGCGGCCCTTTCCTGTTTCCGTCGGATCCGGCCGGGGCGGCGCCGCCCCGGCCTTCGTGGATCAGAACTGGTAGCGGACGATCAGCTGCACCGCGCGGCCGCCGGTCTCGGTCTCGAGCTCGTACTCGTCGTAATCCCGCGAAATCTGATCAGCAATCGTGGTGAACTTGTCGAAAGCCTCGTCCTTGCTCTGGTCGAGCAGGTTGATGCCCGTCAGGCGCACGGCCCAGGCCTTGCCGAAGCGCTTCTCGATGAAGGCCTCGAGGTCGCCGTCGTAGCTGGTGATGATTTCCTCGCCCACGATGCGGCTCGGCGCGTCACCCTGCTTGCGGTAGGTCACGCCGAACGAGGCTTCCAGCGAGGGCAGCTCCTGGATGAAGCCGACGTTGTAGACGTAGTTCGACTGGTTGTTGAAGCGGCGCTTGCCGAACAGGTCGGTGATCTCGCTGTCGAGCCAGCTGTAGTTGACGAACACGCCGGTGTTGTCGAGGCCGATGGCCGAGAGCGGGGTCGAGAGGTCGAGCTCCGCACCCCAGACCTGGCCGTCGCCGGTATTGCGCGGCTGCAGCACGAACGTGCCCGGACCCTCGCTGCCTTCGACACCCGTATTGGCGAGCTCGACCAGGTCGGTGATGTCGCGGTAGAACAGGTTCATGCCGACGATGCCGCGCTCGCCGAGGCGGCGCTCGAAGCCCACGTCGAGGCCCCAGGCGCTTTCCGGATCGAGCAGCGGATTGCCGAGCACGTCGTTGTCACCCGCCTCGGCTTCGAGAAGTGCCGGCGAGATCGCATTGAAGTCCGGACGGCGCACGGTACGCGCGATCGAAGCGGTGATGCGGTTGGCGTCGTCGAGGTTCCAGCGCACGTGGGCCGACGGCAGCAGGAAGCCGTAGTCGGTCTCGGTGCGGGCGATGTTCGCCGCCACCGTGCGGTCATTGATCTCGGTGTCCGTCAGCTCGTAGCGAAGGCCGGCTTCCCACTCCATCGCGTCCGCGGCGCCGCTGAACTTCACGAACGGCTCGAGGCGGGTCTCTTCAATGCTGTTGAGACCGCCCGGCGCCGGTGCGAGGGGCTGGGTCGGACCCGGGATGGCGGGACGCACGCCCGGCGCGTTCGGGATGGTGACGCGGTAGCGGGTGGCGTCGAGGATGCGGGTCTCGCGCTCCTTGAGCGTCGCCTGCAGGCCGAACTTCAGCTTGCCGAAGCTGGCGTCGCGCTCATGGGCGAACTCGCCCGTGGTTTCGTCGTCCTCGATCAACAGGTCGGTGACGTCGCGGGTGAAGCGGTCGTCCTCCGGGAACGGGTTGGTGTCGCGGAGGTACTCGAACTCGTTCTCGAACTCGAACTGGCTGTCGGTGATGCCCGCGCGGTCGAGGCGGACCTCGGTTTCACCGCCCGCCATGGCCCACTTCAGGCCGGCGCCGAGCGTGTAGTTGTCGGTCTGGATGTCGAGGTCGTTGTCGTTGATCGTCAGCAGGTTCGCGTTGTTGGCGATGCCGCTGCGGTACTCGATCGAATCCTCGTCCTGGATGCGGTCGGTGCGGACGAACATGCCCGAGAGGTGCAGTTCGCCGGTCTCGCCCACGCCCACGCGGTAGTCGGCGTTGAAGGCGTAGTCCTTGCCCGAGCGCACGTCGGTCTGAACCTCGGTGTTGTCGAGCGCGGCGCCCGGCGCGCCGAAGCGCTGGCTGAACTTGTCCTTCGGGTTGCGGCGGCCCTGCACGTTGGCGCCGACCAGCAGGTTGCCGCCGAGCGCCTCACCGCCCCAGAACGCGCCGAGGGTCGGTTCGAACTCGTCGTCGTTGAAGCGCGTGGCGCCGGCGCGCAGGTAGCCGCCGTCGATCGAATAGCCGTCGCGCAGCACGATGTTCAGGGCACCGGCGACGGCGTCGCCGCTGCGGTCGGCCGAGGCGGAACGGACGATCTCGATGCGCTCGACGATCTCGGCCGGGATGCGGTCGACGAAGAAGGCGCGGTCGAGGCCGGCGCCGGGCACGCGCTTGCCGTTGATGAGGATCTGCGTGTAGCCCGAATCGAGGCCACGCAGGCGCACGCCGTCGTACTCGAGCACGTCGGAGACGAAAGTGACCGACGGCACGCGCTTCAGCATGTCGCCGACGGTGAGCGGCTCGAAGCGCTGGAAGTAGGCGAGGTCGTAGCTCAGCACCGGCGCGGTGGCCTCGGTGCGGTCACGGTAGATGATCTCGCCGACCACTTCGACGCGGTCGAGCTGGGCCGGCGACGGGGCCGCCGCGGCGGTCGCGGCCTGCGCGAGCGCGGCCGGAGCGACAAGTGCGGAAGCGAGGGCGACGGCAATGGCCGTCGTCAGGGGCTGGCGGGTCATGGAGCGTCCTGCGTTGGAAAAGCGTTATTCCGAGGCCGCGCCGTTTCACCCCGATGACGGTATGGCGACAGCTGCAAGACACGCGGATTGACGCGGGGCCCGAGCACGCCGGCCGCAGTGGCCTTTAGGATGCGGAGGACGTCCTCCGTGACCGCCCCATGACCGCCACGCTCCGCCCCTGGATGCTCGTGTTCGGCTTCATCGCCCTGTATTGGGCGGGCGGCGTGTTGGGGAACCGGCTGGTGGTGGGTAGCGATTCCGTCGTCCTGCTCTGGGCGCCGGGCGCCCTCAGCCTCGTGCTGCTGGTGTTCGAGGGCCGCCGCTGGTGGCCGCTCGTGGCGGCAGCGGACCTCGTGTTCTCGCTGACCGGTACCGACGTGCCGGCGGTCTTCATCCCCTTCACGATGGCCGCGAACGTGCTCGGCGCATGGGCTGGCGCCACGCTCGCGCGCCATCGCGGCCTGGGGCCGGGCCGACGGATGGACCTCGCCAGCGGCGGCGACATCGCCCTTGCCGGTTTCGCATCCGCGCTGGCCAGCCTGCCCTTGGGCGTCGCAGGCCTCGTGGTGGCCGGCTTCGCGCCGCTGTCGGCGGCGCCAGACGCGGCCGTGAAATGGCTGGTCGCCAACGTGTTCGGCGTGGCGGTGCTGGCCCCCGCGCTGTCCCTGCTGTGGCCACACCACGGGGAATCGGTCTTCGGTCAGGGACTGCGTCGCACGGGCGAGGCCCTCGCGTGGACCGCCGCCCTCGCCGCCGCCCTGCTGCTGGTGGCGGCCGTCGACGGTGCCCGGGTACGCAACGCGGAATCCCTGCTGGCGCTGCCGACGATCGTCCTGATCTGGGCCGCCATCCGCCTGCCGGCCCGGCTGGTGGCCGCCGGCACGTTGACCTGCGGCGTGGTGCTCTCGCTGGTCGCCGCCTCGGACGACGGCGTGCTTCGTCGGCCGGAGACGACGCTCGAAACCCTCGTGCTCCTGCTCCTGCTGATCACGCTGACGGTCGCGCCGCTGATCCTGATGGCCGCCATCAGCGAAGCGCGGCGGATGGGGCGCGAAGCGCTGGAGCGCGCGCGAACCGATGAGCTGACCGGCCTCGCCAATCGGCAAGGCCTCGAGCACCGGGTCGCGGACGCCCTCGCCCATGGTCCCGAGGCCCAGCCCCTGCTGCTGGGCCTCGTCGACATCGACAACTTCAAGCTGGTGAACGACGCCGGCGGACAGGCCGCGGGCGACGCCTTCCTGCGCAGCATCGCCAGCCTGCTTCAGGCCGTCTTGCCGGGCGGCAGCCTGGTCGGCCGGCTGGCCAGCGACCAGTTCGTCCTGCTGCTGGACGACCGCGACCCGGCGGCGAACGCCGCGGTGCTCGACCACGTGCTGGCCGCGGTGCGCGACTATCGGCAGGGCAGCGGCGGGAACCTCGTGTCCGCTTCGGCCAGCATCGGGGCCATCCGCTTCTGCCGCGGCCAGGCCGACTACGCCGAACTGCTGCGCCTTGCGGACGCCGCCTGCGCCACCGCGAAGGACCAGGGCGGCAACCGGCTGCGGCTCGCGGCCTTCGAATCGGCCGCCGACGCTGTGGCCGAGCACACGGCTGCGCTGCGCTGGGCCGTCCGTCTCGACGCCGCTCTGCGCGATGGCCACTTCCGCCTCTACTGCCAAAGCATCACCGGCCTGCAGGGCCGGGAGCACGGCGGACGGCACCTCGAGATCCTGCTGCGCATGGTCGACCCGGACACCGGCGAGGTGCTTCCGCCGGGCCCGGTGGTTGCTGCGGCCGAGAAGTTCCACATGGGGCCGCGCCTCGACCGCCACGTGGTGGACAGCACGCTGGCCTGGTTCGAGCGCCATCCCCAGGCCCTGGCCCAGCTCGAGGCCTGTGCGATCAACCTGTGCGCCGCGTCGGTGAACGACCCGGGATTTCCCGATTTCCTGCGCGAGCGCTTCGCGCGCAGCAGCGTGCCGCCTGGCAAGGTCTGCCTCGAGATCACCGAGACCTCGGCTGTGCGCGACCTCAACGACGCGCAGCAGTTCATCGCCGCGGCGAAGGCGCTCGGCCTGCAGCTCGCGCTCGACGACTTCGGTGCCGGTTTCTGCTCGTTCGCCTACCTCCGCCGGCTGGACGTGGACTACTTCAAGATCGACGGCAGCTTCGTGCGCGACCTCGAGTCGTCGGCGCTGTCGCTGGCGATCGTCCGCTCGATCGCCGAGATCGCGCGCAGCATCGACAAGCGCACCATCGCCGAATTCGTCGAGAACGACGCCATCCGCGACCACCTCGCGCAGCTGGGCGTGGATTTCGGCCAGGGCTACGGCATCGACCGCCCGCAGCCGATCGACCAGTACTTCCTGCGTCCCGCGGCGTCTATGCTTCGGCGCTGAACCGGAGTCCGCCATGCCCCTGCCCTCGCCCTTACGCCCGGCCCTCGCGCTGGGCCTCGCCGTCCTCCTGCTACCGGGTTGCGCCCTCTGGCGTGACGCCAAAGAGCCGGACGAGCGCGCGAGCGACGAGCCCCGCCTTGCCGCCTCCGACATCGCCCATGAGGTGGTGGCCGAAGCCTTCATCACCCCCGCGAACCCGCCGGACGAGGTCGATTCGCCCACCGCCTGGCTGACGCCCGAGGGCGGCCGCTGGCTGATCAGCACGGGCAAGGAGACCCACCAGCTGCTGGTGCATGACGGCGAGACCGGCGCCCTGCTCCGCCGCGTCGGTGGCAAGGGTCCGGCGCCGGGCCAGTTCAATCGGCCGAACGGCGTCTTCGCCTGGGGCGACCGGCTGTTCGTCGTTGAACGCGACAACCGCCGCGTGCAGGTGCTCTCGTTGCCGGGATTCACCCCACTCGCCACCTTCGGCGAGGGCGAGCTGCGTTCGCCCTACGGCCTGTGGCTGCACGAGCCGGAAGGCGGCCGCATCGAACTGTGGGTGACCGACAGCTTCATGGACGGCGACGACTACGACGTGGTCCCGCCGCTCGAGACGCTGTCGGCGCGGATCAAGCGCTTCAGCGTGCTGATCGATGGTGACGCCGTGTCCGCCCGCTTCGACGGCGCCTCCGGCGACACCTCCGAGGCGGGCGCGCTGCGCGTGGTCGAGTCGATCGCTGGCGACGTCGCG
Organism: Silanimonas sp.; assembly: GCF_044377035.1. GTDB lineage: Bacteria > Pseudomonadota > Gammaproteobacteria > Xanthomonadales > Xanthomonadaceae > Silanimonas. The sequence continues at coordinate 187,871 of NZ_JBILJW010000003.1, read as the reverse complement.
AACAACCGCCTGCTGGTGGCCGAAGAGGACGTGCCCACCGGCACCGGCTACCGCGTCTACGGCTTCGATGGCGGCTACGCGGGGCGCGACATTGGCGTCGGCGCCTTCGGGGCGCAGGCCGAGGGCGTGACCCTGTGGGCCTGCCCGGACGGCAGCGGCTACTGGATCGCCGCCGACCAGTTCATCGACGCCACACTGTTCCATGTCTACGACCGGCAGACGCTGGAGGCGAAGGGCCGCTTCGCGGGGCGCAACACCGGCATGACCGACGGCGTGTGGCTGTCGCAGGCGCCCAGCACGCGCTTCCCGGCCGGCGTGTTCTATGCCTCGAATCGCGACGAATCGCTGAGCGCTTTCGACTGGCGCGACCTCGCCTCGGCACTCGGCCTGCGCGAACGCTGCGAGTGATGCGCGGGCGGGGGCTGCTTGCCCTGTTGGGCCTGCTGGCTGCTCCGCTGCTGCCGGCCGCCGAGCCTGCGACCCGCCCCACGATGGCCGAGCTCTCCGTCGAACGTCGCGCCGATGGCACGCGCCAGGCGCTGGTCCGCAATCGCCTGGCCGGTCCGATCCACGTGCGCGTGCATGACGGCGCGCGGCCCCGCGAGGTCATCGAGGCCACGCTCGAGGCCGGCGAAACGCGCGCCATCGGCCGTTTCGGCGGCGAGGGCGCGCCGGACCTGCGGCTCGAGGCCCAGCCGGGCGCGCCACAGTTGCTGCCGCCGGGGCAACGCGGCGTCTATGCCTTCCCGCTGCCCGCCGGCAGCGCCTGGCGCCTGACGCAGGGCTTCGGCGGCCGGGCCAGCCACCGCGATGCGGCCAACTTCCACGCCCTCGACTTCGCCGCCGCCCAAGGCACGCCGGTGCTCGCGGCACGGGAGGGCACGGTGATGCAGGTGGTCGACACCTTCACCGAGGGCGGCACGGACGAGGCCCTGAAGGAGCGCATGAACCTCGTGCGCGTGCTGCATGCCGACGGCTCGATGGGGCTGTACGCGCACGTCGCGACCGGCAGCGCGCGCGTGCAGCCCGGCGACGGCGTGCAGGCCGGCCAGGCCCTGGCCGCCGTCGGCAGCGTGGGATGGAGCAGCGCCCCGCACCTGCACTTCAGCGTGCAGGCCAACGATGGCCGCGAACTGCTGAGCCTGCCGTTCCGGATGGCCGGCCCGGACGGCCGCGAGCTCGACCCCACGCCCTGAACGCCGTCGGGCCCCGCCCCCGGAGCGCCGGGAGGCCCGGCGTATAATCGCGGCCCTTCCCGTTCTCCCGAGCCGCCGGCTGAAAGCCCGGCGCGGCCCGCATGTCCCAGCAGAGCACCGAAACCCGGCGTCGCCGCACCTTCGCCATCATTTCCCACCCCGACGCCGGCAAGACCACGCTGACGGAAAAACTGCTGCTGTTCGGCGGTGCGATCCAGATGGCCGGCTCGGTGAAGGGCCGCAAGGCCGCGCGCCACGCCACCTCCGACTGGATGGCGCTCGAGAAAGAGCGCGGCATCTCGGTCACCTCGTCGGTGATGCAGTTCCCGTACGAAGGCAAGATCGTCAACCTGCTCGACACGCCGGGCCACGCCGACTTCGGCGAGGACACCTACCGCGTGCTCACCGCGGTCGACTCCGCGCTGATGGTCATCGACTGCGCCAAGGGCGTCGAAGAGCGAACGATCAAGCTGATGGAGGTGTGCCGCATGCGCGACACGCCGATCATGACGTTCATCAACAAGCTGGACCGCGAGGGCAAGGAGCCCATCGAGCTGCTCGACGAGGTGGAGACGGTACTGGGCATCCAGTGCGCGCCGATCACCTGGCCGATCGGCATGGGCCAGCGCCTGAAGGGCGTGGTGCACCTCGTCGACAACGAAGTGCATCTGTTCGAGCCGGGCAAGAACTTCACCCGTCAGGATTCGACCATCCTCAAGCTCGACGACCCGGAGCTGGAGCGCCGCCTCGGCGCGCAGGCGCTGGCCGAGCTGCGCGACGAGCTCGAGCTCGTGCAGGGCGCCTCGAACCCGTTCGATGCCGAGAAGTACCAGCAGGGCAAGCAGACGCCAGTGTTCTTCGGCTCGGCCGTGAACAACTTCGGCGTGCAGCTGCTGCTCGATTTCTTCGTCGAGCACGCGCCCTCGCCGAAGACGCGCGCCACCACCACCCGCGCCATCGCGCCGGAGGAAGAGAAGCTCACCGGCTTCGTCTTCAAGATCCAGGCCAACATGGACCCGCAGCACCGCGACCGCGTGGCCTTCATGCGCATCTGCTCCGGCCACTTCACCGCCGGCATGAAGGTGTTCCACCCGCGCACCGGCAAGGAGCTCAAGCTCGCCAACGCGCTGACCTTCATGGCCTCGGACCGCGAGATCGCCGCCGAGGCCTGGCCGGGCGACGTCATCGGCATCCACAACCACGGCACCATCTCGATCGGCGACAGCTTCAGCGAAGGCGAGCCGATCAACTTCACCGGCATCCCGAACTTCGCGCCCGAACTGTTCCGCCGCGCACGACTGCGCGACCCGCTGAAGCTCAAGCAGCTGCAGAAGGGCCTCGCCCAGCTGTCGGAAGAAGGCGCGACGCAGTTCTTCCGCCCGCTGATGAGCAACGACCTGATCCTCGGCGCGGTGGGCATGCTGCAGTTCGACGTGGTGGCCTACCGGCTGAAGGACGAGTACGGCGTGGATGCCAGCTTCGAGCCGGTGCAGGTGCAGACGGCGCGCTGGGTGTATGCGCCGGACGACAAGACGCTCGAGGCCTTCCGCGAGAAGAACGCCATGAACCTCGGCATCGATGCCGCCGGCCATCTCGTCTACCTCGCGCCCTCGCGCGTGAACCTGCAGTTGGCGCAGGAGCGCGCGAAGGACGTGCGCTTCGAGGCCACGCGCGAACACGCCGCCTCGGTGGCGGTGGACTGAGCCGCGCGTGCCGGACACCGTGACGAACGCGCGACCCGCGCCGGCCTTCTTCGAACTTCGCGACTGGCGCGAGGGCGGCGAGCGCGTCTCGACGCCACTCGGCCGCCTGTTCGTGCGCCGGCAGGTCGAACCGCGTCTGCCGGTGCTGCTGCTGATCCACGGCTTTCCCTCGGCGAGCTGGGACTGGGCGCCGCTGTGGGAACCGCTGTCGCAGCATTTCTCGCTGCTGGCCGTGGATCTGCTGGGCTTCGGCGATTCCGCCAAGCCCAAGGGCCACCGCTACACCATCGCCGAGCAGGCCGAGCTCTGCGAATGGCTGCTGCGCCGCGACGGCGCGTGGGACTACCACGTCCTGGCGCATGACTACGGCGACACCGTCGCGCAGGAGCTTCTCGCGCGGCAGCTCGACAAACGCAAGCCGCGGCCGTCGATGCGCTCGGTGGTATTCCTCAACGGCGGGCTGTTCCCCGAGATGCACCGCCCGCGCGCCATGCAGCGCCTTCTCGCCCTGCCCGGCCTCGGCCCGCTCATCGCCCGCGCCAGCAGCAAGGCGCGCTTCGCCGACAACCTGAAGGCGATCTTCGGGAAGCAGACGCCGCCCGACCCGCGCGTCGTCGACGGGCTGTGGACCCTGCTGCGCCACGACGACGGCCACCTCGCGCTGCCTCGCCTGCTGCGCTACATGTCGGAACGGAAGAAGCAGCGCGCCCGCTGGGTCGGCGCGATGGAACGCGTCGCGATGCCCATGGCGCTGATCAACGGCAGCGCCGATCCCGTCTCCGGCGCGCATGCCGCCGCGCGCTGGCGCGAACTGCTGGGTGGCGACGACCTGCACGAGCTGCCCGGCATCGGCCACTACCCGCAGCTGGAGGCGCCCGAGGCGGTGTTCGAGGCGGCGATGGTGTTCTGGTCGCGGCACCGGCTGCTGGGGCCGGTGGATCCGCGGCCGAGCGTGTCGATCACGACGCGGTAGGGGCGCCCGTGCGCGCCTGCCGCGCACGTCGTTGGGCCACGCGTCGCCAGAGCGACTATCGACGAGGGCCCGGCACAAGGCTTGCCCGCCCCACCCCGTCTTTCGCAAACGTTCCGGCGGTCGGCCCAAAGGGGGCGTCCTGCCCCTTGGGCCGATCGCTCATCCTGAGCAACCCCTTCGGAGCTTGCGCCTAAAGCGCGCGCCGGGGCTCCTGATTCGCCTCGTTCCGGGCCCTTGTCGATGACGCCCTCGGCAACCCGTCGCGACGAGCAGTCGGCGGTTGCAGGCAGGCGCCGACAGAAGGCGAATCAGGAGCCCCAGCGCGCAAACCAGGCGACAGCCCGAGGGGCGGCTCATGGAAGAGCCGCCGCTCGAGGTGCAGGGACGCACCCTTCGAGCGGGCCGCCGGGTTCTACATCGGGAAGGTGATGGGGCGGGCCAGCGTTCTGGCGGCGCCTGCTTGCAAGCGACGCCCGTTGCGCCGACCGCTGTCGACGCGCGGGAAACGCCAGAGCTCAACCCGCCCCAGCGATATCCACGTAGCCGCGCTCGATCGCGCGCTCCAGTGCGCCGAACGCCGCCTTCGCTTCCTCGAACGCCTCACGCCGAGCGCGCAGCGCGGTGTACTCGACCGCGTCGTTGCCCTGCGCCGCGGCGAGCGCCGCCTTCAGGTACTCGGCGCGCAGTTCGGCGACGCGCGTGGCGAAGGCGACGAAGCTGGCCTTGTCCAGGTGCGGGATGTGGGCCTGGATGATCTCGCGGTTGGCATCGCTGATCGCGTGCTCCACGTCCTGCAGGAACTTCTGCTGCTTGCGGATGCGGGTGCTTTCCTCGTCGAACATGGCGGTCCTCCGGTCGGCGGTAGGGCAAGCGTAGCGCCGGTTGGGCCCCGGCGCGTGCCTTGGATCACGGTTCGCGGAAAACAGCGGTGCCACGCGTGCCATCGGGCTTCACCCAGCCGCGATACATGCCGCTGGTGTTGAAGGGCATGACGATGGTGCCGCGGGCGTCGAGGCCGATGGCGCCGCCGTCGCCGCCCAAGGCCGGGATGACGCGGTTGATCACGTCCTCGGCCGCGGCTTCGATGGGGTCGCCGCGCAGGGCCACCCGCGCGCAGATGTCGTGGGCGGCCACGGTGCGCAGGTAGAACTCGCCCCAACCGGTGGCGCTGATGCCGCACTGGTCGTTGGCATAGGTGCCCGCGCCGATCACCGGCGCGTCGCCGATGCGGCCCCAGCGCTTGTTGGTCATACCGCCGGTCGAGGTCGCGACGGCGATGTGGCCGTTCGCATCGAGGGCCACCGCGCCGACCGTGCCGAAGTAGGCGCCGGGCGGCAGCGGGATGACCTCGCCGGCGGCCTGGCGCTGCTCACGTTCCTTCGCGGCCTCGAGCTGCTGGCGGCGGCGCTCGGTGTCGAACCAACGGTTCGCCACGCGCTCGAGCTCCGGCCGCGTGTCGGCGAAGGCCTCGGCGCCGTCGGCGGCGAGGAAAACGTGCGGCGAATGCTCCATCACCGCGCGCGCGAGCAGCACCGGGTGGCGCACCGTGCGCACGCCGGCCACGGCACCGGCACGACGGGTGTGGCCTTCCATGATCGCGGCATCGAGTTCGTGTGTGCCGTCGGCGGTGAACACGGCGCCCTTGCCAGCGTTGAACCAGGGCGAGTCCTCCAGCACCTGCACCGCCGCAGTCACAGCATCGAGTGCCGTGCCGCCGCGCTTCAGCACCGCGTCGCCGGCGTCCAGGGCCGCATCGAGGTCGGCGCGCAGCGCGGCTTCATCCGCTTCGGACAACTGGTCGCGGGTGATAACACCGGCACCGCCGTGGATCACCAGCGCCGTGGGCGCCGGGGGAGCGGCAACGACCGAGCCGGCGGCGACGGCCATCGACAGGAACAGGGCGGACCAAGGGCGCATCGGGCACTCCGGCGAGCTTCGGAGTGCCGACTGTAGGTCGTCTGCGCCGATCAATCGAGCTTCGGCGGCTCGGCCTGCGGGAAGCTCACCGTGGCGATGGTGCCCTTGGCGGATTCGCTGGCGAGATGCACCGGCCAGCCGAAGCGGCTCGACAGGCGCTGCACGATCGACAGGCCGATGCCCTGGCCGCCCACGCGCGCGGTGTCTGCGCGCCAGAACGGTTCGAACACGCGCTCGAGCTGCTCCGGCGACATGCCGATGCCGGTGTCCTCGATGCGGATCTCGCCGAAGCGCACGCGGATGCGCACGTGGCCGCTGTCGGTGTAGTAGCAGGCGTTGCGCACGAGGTTGCTGATCAGCACGCTCACCACGCGGCGCGGTGCCACCAGCTTGAAGTCGGCTTCGAGGTCGAGCTCCAGCGTCACCGGCTTGTTCGCCACGAGCGGCCGCGCCTTCTCCAGCTCGTCCTCGACGATCTCCGAAGCCAGCAGCGGCTCCGGCGGCAGGCCGGTGTCGCCGTCGCGAGCGAGGATCAGGAAAGCCTCGATCAGCGTCTCCATGTCGCGCACGGCGCCCTGGATGCGGTTCAGCGCCTTTTGCTGCCTCGGCGAGCAGATCGGATCGGTCTGCATCATCTCGCTGGCCATGCGGATCACCGCCAGCGGCGTGCGCAGTTCGTGCGAGGCGTCGCGGGTGAAGTTGCGCTCGCGGTGCACGAGTTCCTCGATGCGCATGCCGAAGTCGTGCAGCGAGGAGGCCAGCACGAGGCTCTCGCCCTCCACGTCCACCGGCAGGTTCTCGGGCTTCAGCGCGCTGACTTCCGGGTGTTTCGGGTCCCAGCGCTGCACCTGCGAAGCCAGCCAGATCACCGGCGACACCGCCCGCTTCGATGCCCGGTAGGTGCTCCACGCGATCACATAGACGACCACCAGCACCAGCGCCAGCGGCACCACGCCGAACCAGAAGGCCAACGCGTCAACCTGCTCCTGCTTGAACAGCAGGTACAGGGTGCGGCCGTCGTGCTGTTCGACCAGCACCAGCGCGCCGCCCTGCGAACGCGGCAGGCTGTGGTAGCCCTGCGGCAGCCCGTGCAGCGGCGCGGGGAGATCGGCCTTCGGACCGTCGGCGTCGACGACGAACCCGGTCATGTTGAAGGTGTCGGGCACCGCCGCGGCGGGGTTCGCCTCGCTGCGCTTCCAGAAGTGCGAGGCCTCTTCGGTGAGCGCGCGCTGGATCAGCAGGTGCTTGAGCACAGCCGACGCGCCATACACGCCGAGGACCGCCGCGAAGCTGATCGCGGCGGCCTGCAGGATGAAGGCGATCCAGATTTTTCGGCGGAGGCCGGTGGTGTCGGTCATGAAAAATCCGTGCCAGCCGCCACTCAGGCGGCGGGTGCGGTGTCGAGGTCGGCGATACGGTAGCCGGCCGTCTGCACGGTGTGCAGCAGCTGCTTGTCGAACGGACGGTCGATGGCCTTGCGCAGGTTGTACAGGTGGCTGCGCAGGGTGTCGGAATCCGGCAGGCCGTCGCCCCAGATCTCGCGCTCGATGTCGCGGCGGGTCACCACGCGCGGCGATTCGCGCATCAGGATCGTGAGCAGGCGCAGGCCGATCGGCGAGAGCTGGATCTCCTTGCCGCCGCGAGTGACGCGCAGCGAGGCGGTGTCGAGGATCAGGTCGGCCACCTTCAGCACCTCGGCGCTCACCTGGCGACGATCGCGGCGGATCAGGGCGCGCAGGCGGGCCTCGAGCTCCTGGATGGCGAAAGGCTTGACGAGGTAGTCGTCGGCGCCGGCATCGAGGCCGATCACCTTGTCCTGCAGGGTGTCGCGCGCGGTCAGCATCAGCACCGGCGTGCTCTTCTTCGCCTCGTTGCGCAGCTTGCGGCACAGCTCGATGCCGTCCATCCGCGGCAGCATCAGGTCGAGGACGATGACGTCGTAGCTGTTGTCGACGGCGAGGCGGAAGCCGTCGTGGCCATCGCCGGCGTAGTCGACGCCGAAGCCACGGGCTTCGAGGTACTCGCCCATCATCTCGGAGAGGTTGCGGTTGTCCTCGACGACGAGGATCAGTCCGGCGGGGTCATCACGGCGCATGGCGGGCTCCTTCAGGGATGTGAAGATTTCGTATTCAGGTTTGTGAATTCACATCGCCATTGAGCGCTGGTGAGGGTGAGACGGGTGTGAACGCTGCGCCGGGACATGGCGCGCGGCCTCAGCCCGTCGCGTCGACCGTTGCCGGCGGCACCTTGGCACGGCTGAGCCGCAAGAAGCGCCAGACCAGCGCCACCGCCGCCAAGGCGAGGCCCACGCCGAAGCCGGCCCAGACGCCCGGCGCACCCCAGCCGAACCCGAAGCCGAACAGGGCCGACAACGGCAGCGCGATCAGCCAGTAAGCCACCAGCGAGACGCGTGTCGGGAAGTCGTTGTCGAGCATGCCGCGCAGGGCCCCGAGGCTCACCGACTGCACCCCGTCCATCAGCTGGGTGAAGCCGAAGACGAAAAAGATCGCCGCGGCCGCAGCGATGACGGCCGGGTCGTCGACGAACAGCCCGCCGATCCACGCGCCGGCGAACAGGAACAGCAGGGCGAAACCGCCCATCCAGCCGGTCACGACCAGCAGCCCGGCCTGCCCGATCGCCGCCACGCGTGGCCATTGGCCGGCACCGATCACCTGCGCGATGCGGATGGTGACCGCACCCGCGACACCGAGCGGCAGCATGTAGAGCGTGCTGCCGACGGAAAGCGCGATCTGGTTGCCGGCCAACGCGACCGCACCGAACAGGCCGATCAGCACGCCGGCCACCGCCATGGCCGCACCTTCGAGGAACAGTTGCACCGTCATGGGCCGGCCTTCATTCCACTGCCGCGCCAGTTCGGCCCGCTCGAAGCGGCGCGGCCCCCACCAGACGCGCAGCGATGGCAGGTGGCGCACCACGACCCAACCGACCGCCGCGCCGATCACCTGCGCCGCGAGGCTGGCGATGCCGGCGCCCGTCAGCCCGAGTCGCGGAAAGCCCCAGTGGCCGTAGATCAGCAGCCAGTTGAAGAACACGTTGAGCAACGCGGGCAGTACCGTCACCGCCACGCTGAGCCAAGGCCGGCCCGCCGCATCAAGCAGGTTCTTGACCACCATGGCGTGCGTAAAGGCGAGCATCGACGCACTGAGGCAGAGCCAGTAGGGGCCGATCACGGCCAGCACCTCATCCGGCTGCCCCGCGTACGGCAACGCGAACAGGCCCGCGGCCATCAGCAACGCCCCCACGAGGCCACCGATGCTGGCCAGCAGCGCACCGTGCCGCGCGATGTGGCCGATGCCGCCCATGTCGCCGCTGCCGAAGCAGCGGCCGGCGAACAGGCCCACCGGACCGGCGAAGCCGTACAGCCCGGCGTAGAAGATGATCGCCACCGAGGTGGTGAGCGAGACCGCCGCCAGCGGCGTGGCGCCCAGCGGCCCCAGCATCGCGGTGTCGACCAGCGTCACTCCCGTTGATGCGACGAGGCCGGCCACCAGTGGCGCGGCAAGCGCGGCGAGCGGGCCGATCTCGGCGAGAGCGCGGCGCAGCGTGCTCATGCGCGAGCCGCCGGCTGCTGCTGCGCGAGCACGAGGCGAGCCGGCACCGTGTCGGCGGACAGGGACAACACGAAGTCGATGCTCCGGCAGACGTCGGCCAACGGGATCGGGCGCTGTGCACCGAAGCGTCCTTCGGCGATGTCCGCCTCGACCTCGTCGGTCGCGACGTTGGCCGGGTCGATGACGGTGACGCCGATGCCGAAGCGCGCCAACGACGCGTCCAGCGCCCGCGCGGCACCGTGGAGGCCGGCCTTCGATGCCGCGTTAGCGACCTCAGGATAGGCCCCCGGCGGATCCAACCACGCACCGAGCAGCACCACGCGCGGCGCCGGCGCACGCGACAGCGCCGGGGCGAGGGCTTGGGCCAGCAGGATCGGCGCGACGAGGTTTATGCCGATGACCTTGCGCGTTTCCTCGCGCGGCGAGGCCATGAAGTCGTAGTCGGCGGTGAACGCTCCGTGCTCCCACGCGCCGCCGAGGTACAGCAGCGCGTCAAGCGGCCCCTCGCCGACGGCGCGCACGACGGCCTCGAGGCCCGCGTCCTCGAGGAGATCGGCGGCCACCCACTCGCCCGCCGCGGCTCGTCCACGCGAGACGGCCAGCACGCGATGGCCCTGCCACTCGAGATGGGCAGCCACCGCCGCACCGATGCCCCGGCTGCCGCCCACCACGACGATCGTTTTTGTTCGCTCCACGACGACGCTCTCCGATTAACATACACATCGTATGCAAATACATGCATGGTGTATGTGAATGAGCCGCAACGCCGACCGCATCGCCCGGACCACCCGGGCCCTGCTCGACTCCGCCCGCCGCAGCTTCGCCACGCAGGGTTACGCGGCGACCTCGATGGAGGCGCTGTGCGCCGAAGTCGGCCTGACGCGCGGTGCGCTCTACCACCACTTCGGCGGCAAGGAAGGGCTGCTGGAGGCCGTGGTCCGGGAGATCGACGTCGAGACGAACGCCCGACTCGATGCGGCCTATGAGGCGGGGCCGGGCGGCTGGGCCGGCTTCCGCGAGTGCTGCCAGGCCTACCTCGACCTCGCCCTCGAGCCGGAGTACCAGCGGGTGATGCTGCGCGACGCACCGGCCGTGCTCGGGCAGCGCCATCGCGACATCGATGCCGCGGGCTCACTGCAGCCGATCATCGATGGCTTGGCCGAGCTGATGGACGAAGGCGCCCTGCGTCGGACCGACCCCGAGGCGCTGGCGCGGATGCTCAATGGCGCGATGATCGACGCTGCGCTTTGGATCGCGACCCACGACGACCCTCTCGCGGCTTGGCAACGGGCCCGCGAGGTGCTCGACCGCCTGCTCGACGGACTGCAGACCTGAGCGTTCGACTCAGAACGGGATCTTCCCCGTCAGCACGTCCTTGAACATCACCCAGTCGCCCATCAGCGAGTAGAACGGGTGCTTGAAGGTCGCGGGCCGGTTGTGCTCGAAGAAGAAGTGCCCCACCCAGGCGAAGCCGTAGCCGCAGACCGGCACGGCGAAAAGCCACCACGGCGACAGCACCTGCGCCAGCACGAGGCCGAGCAACACAAGCACCCCCGTCGAGCCGATCACATGCAGCCGCCGCGACGTGCGGTTGCTGTGCTCGCCGAGGTAGAACGGGTAGAACTCGCGGAAGCTGGCGAAACCGGTCGTGGGCGTGGTCATGTCGGGTCTGGTCGGGAGGCGGCGCGCCGTCGAGGCTAAGCGTGGCGCGTCGAGGCGGCATGAATCAGCGCACTGCGTCGCCGTTCGGCCATGGTGCGCCGCGGTAGGTGGCGGTCGCCGCCTGGGCCAGCATCGGCAGGTCTTCCACGGTGTCGCCATGCGCCTCGACGCGTTCTCGCGGCCAATCACCGACGAGGGCGCGAATGCGCTCCACCTTCGCCTCACCGGCGCACTGCGGTCCGTCGTAGCGGCCGGTCAAGCGTCCATCCCGGCATTCGAGCGCGGAGGCCAGAAGTTCGACGCCTTCGGCCTCGCACCATTCCCGAAGCAGCGCCTCGAAGTTTCCGGAAACGACGACGACGCGATCCCCAGCGGCCCGACGGGCCCGCAGCCTGGCAAGCACTTCCGGCCGGATCAGCGCCGGGAACCGCTCGGCGGCAAAGGTACGGGCGAGCGCGTCGAAGTGCTGACGTGCCATCCCGGAGAACGCGAGCCGCACGATGGCCGCGCGCATCACGACGCCGGACACCCAACCCGCACGGTAAGCGAGCACCATGGGCGCGAGCACCAGCCCCCCAAGACGAACGCGCCATTGGGGCGCCGCGCAACGCACGAACAGCGGGAAAGTCTCGACCGTGGTCAGCGTGCCGTCGAAGTCGAACAGCGCGAGGCGCGGCAGCGACGCCGTGTCCCGCTCGCTCACCCGCCGCGCTCGATGCGCTTGGCTTCGTTCCACAGCGCACTCTGCTCGTCCAGCGAAAGCGCGGCGAACTCGCGGCCCTGCGCACGCGCCAGCGCTTCCATCTGGCGGAAGCGGCGCTCGTACTTGGCGTTCGCGCGGCGCAAGGCCGTGCCCGGATCGACCTTGGCCTTGCGCGCGAGGTTCATCGCGACGAACAGCAGGTCGCCGATCTCGTCCTCCAGCGCGTCCTGCCGCTCGGGCGAGGCCGGCATCGCCAGCGCTTCGCGCACTTCCTCGAGTTCTTCCTCGAGCTTGGCGATCACCGGCGTGGCATCGGGCCAGTCGTAGCCGACATTGGCGCCGCGCTTCTGCAGCTTGAGCGCGCGCTGCCATTCCGGCAGGGCCTTGGGCACGTCGTCGAGCGCCGAGGGCGGCGCATCCATGTCCCGGCGCTTGGCGGCGCGCTCCGCGGCCTTCATTTTCTCCCACGCCGCGGTCTGCGCATCGGCATCCTCGACCGAGGCCTCGCCGAACACGTGCGGGTGGCGGCGGATCATCTTGTCGTTGATGGCCGCGACGACGTCGGCGAAGCCGAAGGCGCCCTGCTCGTTCGCCATCTGCGCATGGAACACCACCTGCAGCAGCAGGTCGCCAAGTTCGTCCTTGAGGTCGCCCAGATCGCCGCGATCGATGGCTTCCGCCACCTCGTAGGCTTCCTCGATGGTGTAGGTCGCGATGCTGGCGAAATCCTGCTTCACGTCCCAAGGGCAGCCGCGCTCGGGGTCGCGAAGTCGCGCCATCACCGCCAGCAGGGTCTCGATGCGCTCGCGCGGCGCGTGGGTCAGGTCACTCAAGCCAACTCCTCCACGGCAGCCGCGCGTCCGCCACGGCGACGAAGTCGCCGTTCAACAGGGTGTCGCGCTGGTTGTAGCGCAGCGGTCGGCCTTCAAGGTCGAGCACAGCGCCACCCACCGCTTCGACCAGACACTGGCCGGCAGCGGTGTCCCATTCCGAGGTGGGGCCGAAGCGCGGATAGAGGTCGAGCCGGCCTTCGGCCAGCAGGCCGAACTTCAGCGCCGAGCCCATGGGCACGCGCTCCGCCCCGGGCAGGCGATCCAGCAGGGCGGCGGTGCGCGGATCGAGATGGGAGCGGCTGGCGGCGACGCGGAGGCCCACGCCGGCCTGCGCGTCGGGCGACGGCACCTTGGCTCCGAGCGCGACATCGTCCGCACCGGCCTCCCGGCGCCACGCGCCTTCACCGGCCAGCGCCGACCAGGTCACGCCCGTCACCGGCGCATGCACGAGGCCGAGCACCGGCACGCCGTGCTCGATAAGCGCGATGCAGACGCAGAACTCGCCGTTCTTCTTGACGAACTCGCGCGTGCCGTCGAGTGGATCGACCAGCCACAGCCGCGGCCAGCTGCGGCGCAGGGCCGGTTCGAGCGCAGCGGATTCCTCCGAGAGAACGGGGATGTCGGGCGTCAGGGCTTCGAGGCCGGCGACCAGCAGGCGATGCGAGGCGAGATCCGCCTCGGTCAGCGGCGAGCGGTCGTCCTTGGCTTCGACGGCGAAATCCCGGGCGTAGACGGCCATGATGGCGCGGCCCGCCGCCTCGGCCAGGGCGATGGCCGGAACGCGCAAGGCGGCGTAACGCACCGCGGCCTCCGCTCCAGAGGCGGCACTCACGGCGTCGGCCTGCCGCAGGCCAGCCACTCGCGCACAAGGAACAGCGCGGCGATCGAGCGGCCTTCGGAGAACTCCTCGCGGAGCATCAGCTCGTGCAAGCGGTCGAAGCGCCAAGGCACCACTTCGAGAGGCTCGGGTTCGTCGCCCTCGAGCTTTTCGGGGAACAGCCCTTCCGCGACCACCAGCTGGATCTCGTGGCTCATGTAGGTAGGCGCCAGCGTGATCGACTTCAGGTGCGTCAGCCGCTCGGCGCCGAAGCCGATCTCCTCGCGCATCTCGCGCGCGGCGGCCTCCAGGCCGGTCTCGCCGGCGTCGATCTTGCCCTTGGGCAGGCCGAGTTCGTAGCGGTGCGTGCCGGTGCCGTACTCCCGGATCAGCAGCACGGTCTCGGGGTCGGGCAGCGCGGCGATCATCACGGCGCCGTGACCCTTGCTCTTCAGGCGGTCGAAGCGGCGGCGCTCACCGTTGCTGAACTCGAGGTCGACGCGTTCCAGCCGGTAGGCGCCGACATCGACCTCCTCGCGCCCGTGGATGGTCGGCAGGGGGCGGCTCATGGCCGGCCTCGCGCATGGACAGACCGGCGGCGGCTCACCATCATTCGCGGCATGACGCAGAACATTTCCATCGCGCCGATGCTAGCAGAGGGCGATGTCGAGGCCTTCCTCACCCGCGACCTCGCCGTCGTCTGGCACCCCTGCACGCAGATGCGCGAGCATCGCGGCGAACTGCCCCTGCTGCCGATCCGCCGCGGCCGCGGCGCCTGGCTGGAGGGCCTCGACGGACGCCGCTACCTCGACGGCATCTCCAGCTGGTGGACCAACCTGTTCGGCCACGCGCATCCGCACATCGCGCAGGCCATTGGGGCACAGGCCGCCGAGCTCGAGCACGTGATCTACGCCGGCTTCGCCCACGAGCCCGGCCTGCGCCTCGCCGAGCGGCTGGTGGCGATCGCGCCGCGCAGTGCCACGCACGCCCCGCTCTCCCGGGTGTTCTACGGCGAGAACGGCAGCGCGGCCATCGAGATCGCGCTGAAGATGAGCTTCCATGCGCACCAGAACCGCGGCGACGGCCAGCGCACGCGCTTCGTCGCGCTGCAGAACGGCTACCACGGCGAAACGCTGGGCGCGCTGGCCATGAGCGACATCCCGCTGTACCGGCGCATCTACGCGCCGCTGCTGCTCGAACCGGTGTTCGCGCCCTCGCCCGATGCCTACCACGCCGAACCCGGCGAGTCGGCCGAGGCCTGCGCCCGCCGCGCGGCGGGCGGCCTCGCGGCCCTGTTCGAACGCGACGGGGCGACGATCAGCGCGCTGGTGCTGGAACCGCTAGTGCAATGCGCGGGCGGCATGCGCATGCACCACCCGGCCTACCTCGCCGAGGCGCGCCGGCTCTGCGACGCCCACGGCGTGCACCTCATCGCCGACGAGATCGCGGTGGGCTTCGGCCGCACGGGCACGCTGTTCGCCTGCGAGCAGGCCGGCATCACCCCGGATTTCCTCTGCCTGTCGAAGGGGCTTTCGGGCGGCGCGCTGCCGCTGTCCGCGGTACTCACCCACGATGGCATCTTCGAGGCCTTCTGGAGCGAGGACCGCACCCGCGCCTTCCTGCATTCGCACAGCTTCGCCGGCAACCCGGTGGCCTGCGCCGCCGCCAATGCGACGCTGGACCTGTTCGAGAGCACCAACGCCATCGACGCGAACCGCGCGACGGCGGCGAAGCTGGCGAACGCGGCCTCGCGCTTCGCCGACCATCCGGCGGTGGGCGACCTGCGCCAGACCGGGATGATCCTCGCCTTCGAACTGGTCGAAGACCGCGCCACCCGCCGCGAGTACAGCGACCACCCGCGCCAGCGCGCGCTGGCCGCCTATCGCGCCGGCCTCGAGGCCGGGGCGGTGCTGCGTCCCTTGGGCAACGTGTTGTACTGGATGCCGCCCTACTGCATCGAAGACGAGGCCATCGCCGTGCTCGACCGCGCCACCACCGCCGCCATCGAGGCCTTCGTCCGATGCGAGTGATCCGCTGCCATGTCGAGGCACCGCTGTCAGCCGGTGCCGTGCTCCGCCTACCCGAGGAGAAGAGCCTGCACTTGCTGCGCGTGCTCCGGCTCCGGGAGGGCGATGCGGTGACGCTATTCAACGGCGACGGACATGACTACGCCGCGCGCATCACCGGCAGCGAGAAGAGGGCCGTCCAGGTCACCGTCGGCGCGGTAGAGGCGCGCCACAACGAATCGCCGCTGGCCATCACCCTGCTACAGGGCGTGGCCCGCGGCGACAAGATGGACCTGATCCTGCAGAAAGCCACCGAACTCGGCGTGCAGGCCATCCAGCCGGTGATGACCGAGCGCACGGAAGTGAAGCTCGATGCCGATCGCGCCGAACGTCGCATCGCGCATTGGCGGGGTGTCGTCGCCGCGGCCTGCGAGCAGAGTGGCCGCGCGCGGGTGCCTACAGTGGCCGAGCCGCGCCCGCTGCACGAGGCGCTGGCCGACCTGCCCGCCGATGCACGGAAGCTCATCCTCGACCCGCACCAGGGCCGCGCCTTGAAGGCCCTCGACCTGCAACCGACCCAGCCTGTCGTGCTCGTCATCGGCCCGGAAGGCGGCCTCGGCGAGCGCGACCACCGTCTGCTGAAGAAGGGTGGCTTCGAGGGCGTGCAGCTCGGGCCGCGCGTGCTGCGCACGGAGACCGCCGGGTTGGCGGTGCTGGCCGCCCTACAGGCGCTTTACGGTGATTGGGCCTGAGGCCTAGCCGAGGCGGGAGATCACGCCGCTGAATTCCTCGCGCCGCGACAGCGCATCGACGGCCGTCTCCAACTCGCCTCGAAGCGTCGCGCGATCATCGGCGTGCAGCGTGGCATGGCCAACCTTGCGGCCCTCGCGGGAGCTCTTGCCGTAGTCGTGCCAATGCCCGGCCGGGCTGCGCAGCACCGGCGCGGCCTCAGGCATGGCACCGATCCAGTTCAGCATGACGCTGTGGCCCACGGCGGCCGTGCTGCCCAGCGGCAGGCCGAGCACGGCGCGCAGGTGGTTCTCGAACTGCGAAGTCTCGGCGCCTTCGATCGTCCAGTGACCGGAGTTGTGCACGCGCGGCGCCATCTCGTTGGCGAGCAGCTGCCCGTCGCGGACGAACAGTTCCAGCGCGAACACGCCCACGTAGTCGAGCGCCTCAGCGACCTTCCGCGCATAGGCCACGGCCTGCGACTCGAGCGCGGCGCCGTCGGCGCAGGGCGCCATCGAGGCCGAGAGGATGCCGTCGCGGTGCCAGTTCTCGGTCAGCGGCCAGGCGCGGAATTCGCCATCGCGGCCGCGCACGGCCACCACCGAGACTTCGCGCTCGAAGGGCACGAAGGCTTCGAGGATCAGGCCGACCTTCGGCGCCTGCGGCCCCAGCGCGACCCAAGCGGCATCGAGATCCGCCGGCGTCTTCAGGCGGAACTGCCCCTTGCCGTCGTAGCCCAGCCGGCGCGTCTTCAGGATGCAGGGCAGGCCGATGCGCGCCACGGCCTCGTCGAGCCCGGCACGCGTGTCGACCGCGGCGAAAGCCGGCGTGCCGATGCCGAGCTCGTTGAACAGGGTCTTTTCGGCGAGGCGGTCCTGCGCGATGCGCAGCGCCCGCGGCGCCGGGAACACCGGGATGCGCGCGGCCAGCCACTCGGCGCTCTCGGCCGGCACGTTCTCGAAATCGAAGGTCGCCACATCGACGCGCGAGGCGAATTCCGCCAGCGCCGCCTCGTCGCGCCAGTCGCCGACGACCATGGGCACGAATTGGCCGGCGCAGGCGTCGGCACTGGTGTCCATCGCGAGGAAGCGCAGGCCGAGCGGCGCGCCGGCCAGCGCCATCATCCGCGCCAACTGGCCACCGCCGAGGATGCCGACCGTGGTCATGCGCGCGGGTCCGGCTTGGCCAGCACGGCGTCCGTCTGCTCGCGGCGGAAGCGTTCCAGCGCAGCCGCGACGTCGGCGTGGTCATGCGCGAGCATCGCCGCGGCGAACAGCGCGGCGTTCGCCGCACCGGCTTGGCCGATGGCGAAGGTGGCGACGGGAATGCCCGCCGGCATCTGCACGATCGACAGCAGGGAATCGAGGCCGTTCAAGGCCTTGCTCTGCACAGGCACGCCCAGCACCGGCACGGCGGTCTTGGCCGCGAGCATGCCCGGCAGGTGGGCCGCGCCACCGGCGCCGGCGATGATCGCGCGCAGGCCGCGCGCCGCGGCGGTTTCGGCGTACTGGAACAGGAGATCCGGGGTGCGGTGCGCACTCACCACCTGCACCTCGTGCGGCACGCCAAGGCGCGTCAGCCGGTCGGCGGCGTGCTGCATCGTGTCCCAATCAGACGTCGAGCCCATCACGATGCCCACCTTCACGGCGGTTTCCCCCTGACCTTCACCCGTCGCCATGGCGAGCCTCTCCGGCAAAACCGTATTCTAGACGCATCTTCCGCAACCCTCAGCGCCCCGCCGCCCATGGATCGCAAGCTCCTCGACCTCCTGGTCTGCCCGGCCTCCCACCAGCCGCTGCATCGCCTCGATTCCCCCCAGCGCGACGCGCTGAACGCCGCGATCACCCGCGGTGAACTGCGTCGCGGCGACGGCCGCACCGAAACGCGGTCCCTCACCGATGCCCTCGCCAGCCGCGATGGGAAGCAGGTCTACCGCATCGACGACGGCATCCCGGTGCTGCTGGTCGAGGAGGCGCTGCAGACGGCCGGCATCGACGGCCTCGCCGCGCGCTGATGGCGGCCACTCTCGCGCTGCCGCCGCCGGAGGCCATCGAGGCCGCGGTGAGGGCCGCCCTCGCCGAAGACCTCGGCGACGGCGACGCCACGGCCCAGCTGCTCGAGGACGTCCCGGCCACCGCCCATGTCGTCTGCAAGGAGTCGGCGGTCATCGCCGGCGGCCCGTGGTTCAAGGCCTGCTTCCGCGCCCTCGATCCTTCCATCCGCATCACCTGGCACGTCGGCGAAGGCCAGCGCGTCGAGCCGGGCACCGTGCTCTGCACCCTCGAGGGCCGCTCGCGCGCCATCGTCAGCGCCGAGCGCAGCGCGCTGAACTTCCTGCAGACCCTCTCCGCGACGGCCACGACCACGGCGGCCTACGCGGCGGCGCTGGCGGGCACGCGCACGCGGGTGCTCGACACCCGCAAGACCCTGCCCGGCCTGCGTCTGGCGCAGAAGTACGCCGTGCGTGCCGGGGGCGGCGTGAACCACCGCATCGGGCTGTTCGACGCGGTAATGCTGAAGGAGAACCACATCGCCGCGGCCGGTTCGATCTCGGCGGCCGTCGAGCGCGCCCGTGCCCTGCACCCGGCGCTGCCCCTGATCGTCGAAGTGGAGTCGCTGGACGAACTGGACCAGGCGCTGGCCACCGGCTGCACCCGCATCCTGATCGATGATTTCGACGACGCGATGATGCGCGAAGCCGTGCGTCGCGCCGCCGGCCGCATCCCGCTGGAGGTCTCCGGCAGCGTTTCGCTCGAACGGCTGCCGGCCATTGCCGCGACCGGCGTCGACTACGTGTCGGTCGGGGCGCTCACGAAGCACGTGCGCGCCATCGACCTCTCGCTGCGGCTCAGCGCCCCAGCACCAGCCAGGCGATAACGGCCAGCGAAACGACGATCACCACCCCGGCGATCGCCTTCATCAGCCCGGCATTGCCGCCGGACGATGCGGCTTCCGCCGACGGCGGGGCCTTCTGCTGCATCTGCTGGATCTCCATGCCCGGCGCCACGAGGATCAGCCGCACCTGGTCGAGGCGCAGTTCGTCGCCCGGGTTCAGCTGCCCGGCCTGAACCCGCTTGTTGTTGATGAAGGTGCCGTTCGACGAGCCGAGGTCTTCGACCTGCAGACCCGAGGCGTTCGGCTTCACCAGCGCGTGGCGGCGCGAGATCTCCTCCACCGGAATCGCGATGTCGCACTCGGCGGAGCGGCCGATGGTCATCGGCCCGGTGACGCCGTACATCTTGCCGAAGGTGTTGCCGGAGACGCCGCGCAGCACGAACTTGGGCGCGGCCGCGCGCACGCGCGTGGCACCGCTGTCCCCATCGAGCGCCATCGCCTGTGCCGCCGCGACCACCGAAGGCGGCAACGGCGAGCTTCCGGCCACGGTCTTCGCGGGCTCGGTGGCGACGAACTTCGCCACCACCGCACCGAAACCGACCTGGTCGCCGGTGCGCAGGGCCATCAGCTCCTTCACCGGCTTGCCGTTCACGGTGACGGCGCCTGCGCCTTCCGGCAGCTGCAGGTTGGCGCCGGTGCTGGTGATGTGGATCTCGAGATGCCGGGGCAGGATGCCCGGCCCGCCGATCACCACGGCGCCTTCCGGATCACTGCCGATGCGGTTCACGCCCGTCGCCAGCAAGGCCGTGGCGTGCTCGCCGTTAGGAAAAACCAGCTTCATCCCTCTCCCCCGTGATTGGCTGGGACCGTGAAGGCACGGTCGCGGCGGACAGTGTGCGCGAGCGGGAAGGGCTTCGTCACCCTCCCCCGCCGTTCCGCCTTGCGTCGCGGCCCGTCCACCACCACATTGCGCGGATGGACTTGCTCAGCTTCGCCTTCCTCCTCACCGTCGTCGCCCTGGCCTGGAACTGGTGGGCCGACCGCCGCGCCGCCGATGCCGCCACCCGTGTCGCCCAGCGCGCCTGCCAACAGGCCGGCGTGATCTGGCTGGACCAGAACGTGCAGCGGGTGCGGAAGCGCCTCGCCCGCAACGACGAGGGGCGCCTCGGCTGGCAGCGCGACTTCGATTTCGAATTCTCGGCCAGCGGCCAGGAGCGCCAGCTGGGTCGCGTCAGCCTGCTGGGCGAGCGTGTCGTCGGTCTGATCGGCCCGGACCGTCCGCCGCTTGTCTACGTCGGGCCTGGCGGCGCCTGAGCCCGCTCGGGCCCTGGCCCTACTTGATGATCCGAAGGTGGCCGCCGCGCTTCGGCGGCTCCGGCGCCGGTCCGGACCCATCGGTCGAGTCCTGCGGCGGCGCCACCTCGCCCTCGTCGGGCGGCAGGCCCATGCCCTGGCCGGTCTCCTGGGCGTAGACGGCGAGTACCGCCGACACCGGCACGATGACCGAATGGCTCACGCCGCCGAAGCGCGCCATGAAACTCACCTCGCGGTTGCCCAGCTGCAGATGGGCCACGGCGCGGCCGGCGACGTTCAGCACCACGCGGCCGTCCTTCACTGCCGAGGGGGGCACCTGCAATCCGTCGTGCTGGGCATCCACCAGCAGGTAGGGCGTCATGCCGTTGTCGACGATCCACTCGTGCATCGCCCGCAGCAGGTAGGGGCGATTCGAGGTCATCAATGCCGGCGTGCCGCCCTCGCTCATGCGGGGATCTCGCGCAGCGCCTTTTCTTCCGGCGTGAGGCTCCGGATGAAGCCCGGGTTCCGGAAGATGCGCTGGCCGTAGTCGTCGATCGGCTTGGCTTCCTTCGGCAGCACGATCCCGAGCGACGGCAGGCGCCAGATGATCGGGGCCATGGCGCAGTCAGCGAGGCTCATTTCCGGGTTCAGGAAGAACTTCGACGCCTTGAACAGCGGCAGGGCGGCCAGGACGAGGTCGCGCAGCTGCTTGCGGGCGTTGTCGGCCTGGGCCTTGCTGCCGGCCTGCTGGGCGGCCTGCACGTGCGGCACCCATTCGTGCTCGAGGCGCAGCATGGCCAGGCGCAATCGGGCCCGCGACAGCGGATCGATGGGCATCAGCGGCGGGTGCGGGTAGCGCTCGTCGAGGTACTCGGTGACCACCGAGGCCGAATACAGCACCAGCTCGCGTTCCACCAGGGTGGGCACGGAGTGGTAAGGATTCAGGTCGATGAGGTCCTCCGGCGGGTGCGCCGGATCGACCGGGACGAGGTCGTAATTGACCCCTTTCGCGGCCAGCACGAGGCGGACGCGGTGGCAGAGGACGCAATCCCTTGCGGAGAACAGGGTCAAGGTGTTGCGCAAACGCGGGCTTGCAGCCATCGGCACTTCCCTTCGACGCGGCCCTCGACCCCTCGCCGACGGCCCAACAATCCCTAACGTGCCGTAAATGGACGGCGAACCGCAAGGGCCCGCCTACCCCGGGCCGGCCGGCGGCCCCCCGCCCCCCCAAACGCGAAGGCCGCCCCGGGGGGCGGCCTTCACTCCGGCACCGGGCCGGGAACGCCGACGTTCGGCGGCCCCGGGCGGGTGGGACGTCAGTGGATGTCCTTCCAGTATTCCTGCTTCAACAGGTAGGCCAACAGCGTGAAGAAGGCCAGGAACAGGATGACCCACACGCCGAGGCTTTCGCGCTGCAGGCGCGCCGGCTCGCCGACGTAGGTCAGGAACGCGGTGATGTCGAGGATGGCGCGATCGTAGTCGGCCTCGGAGAAGCGGCCACGCTCGTGCTCCTGGATGACAAAGCCTTCCTCGGTCTTGCGCTGCTTGCCCTGCAGCTCCCAGAGCACGTTCGGCATGCTGGCGTTGGCCAGCACGGTGTTGTTCCAGCCCATCGGGCGGGACTCGTCGACGTAGAAGGACTTCAGGAAGGTGTAGATCCAGTCTTCCTGGCCGATCTTGCCGCGGGCGGTGGTCGAGAGGTCCGGCGGAGCCTTGCCGAACCAGGCCTGGCCGTCGCCCTTGGCGATGCCGGTCTTCATCACCTCGCCGATCTTGGCGTCGCCCTTGATCAGGAACTGCTCGACCTGCTCCGGGGTCAGCTCGAGGTCCTCGGCCAGCCGCGAATAACGCATGTACTGCAGCGAGTGGCAGGCGGCGCAGTAGTTCATGAACAGGCCGGCGCCTCGCTGCAGCGAGGCCTTGTCCTGCAGGTCGATCTGGGCGTCCTCGAGGTGCACGTCGCCGGCGGCCGACACAAAGGCCGGCGCGACGAGGAGGACCGACGCAGCGAGGAGGGCGGAAATGCGCGACTTAAGCATGCGAGGTCACCCGTTCCGGAACCGGCTTGGATTTGTCGATGGAGGTCCAGATCGGCATCGTGATGAAGAAACCGAAGTAGAAGATCGTGCAGATGCGCGCGATGATCGTCTGCGTCTCGGAACCCGACTGCAGACCCAGCCAGCCCAGCAGCACGAAGCAGATGCAGAACAGCGTGATCATCGTCTTGCTGATCCAGCCACGGTAGCGCAGCGAGCGCACCTTGCTGCGGTCCAACCAGGGCAGCAGGAAGAAGATCAGCGTCGCCGCACCCATCACGATCACGCCAAGCAGCTTGCCGGGGACGGCGCGGAGCATCGCGTAGTAGGGGGTGAAGTACCACACCGGCTTGATGTGGGCCGGCGTGACCAGCGGGTCCGCTTCGTTGAAGTTGTCGAACTCCAGGAAGAGGTCGCCGAAGGTCGGGGCGAAGAACAGGATGAAGCTGGCGATGATCAGGAAGACGCCGACGCCCACCAGGTCCTTCACCGTGTAGTACGGGTGGAAGGGGATGCCGTCGAGCGGCTTGCCGGTGGCCTTGTCCTTCACCTTCTTGATGTCGACGCCGTCCGGGTTGTTCGAGCCGACCTCGTGCAGGGCACCGAGGTGCAGCACGACCAGCAGCAGGATGACCAGCGGCAGGGCGATGACGTGCAGGGCGAAGAAGCGGTTCAGCGTCGAATCCGAGACGAGGAAGTCACCGCGGATGAACTCGGTGAGGTCGCCGCCGATCACCGGGATCGCCGAGAACAGGTTGATGATCACCTGCGCGCCCCAGTACGACATCTGGCCCCACGGCAGCACGTAGCCCAGGAAGGCTTCGGCCATCAGCGTGAGGAAGATGAACATGCCGAGCACCCAGACCAGCTCGCGCGGCTTCTGGTACGACCCGTAGATCAGCGCGCGGAACATGTGCAGGTAGACGACGACGAAGAACAGCGAGGCGCCGGTGCTGTGCATGTAGCGCACCAGCCAGCCCCACTCCACGTCGCGCATGATGTACTCGACCGAGGCGAAGGCTTCCGTCGCGCTCGGCTTGTAGTGCATCGTCAGGAAGATGCCGGTGACGATCTGGTTGACCAGCACCAGCAGCGCCAGCGAACCGAAGAAGTACCAGAAGTTGAAGTTCTTCGGAGCGTAGTACTCCGACATGTGCTTCTTGTAGAACGGGATCAGGCCCGGGGTGCGCTGGTTGAACCAGTCCACCGCGCCGTTGACCGCGCTTTCGATCTTGGCGTTCATCAGGCGGCTTCCTCCGGCGCGATGCCGACCACGACGCGGTTGGCATTGGCCTTATCGAAATGGTACGGCGGCACTTCGAGGTTCGACGGCGCCGGGACGCCCGAGAACACGCGGCCGGCGAGGTCGAAGCGCGAGTTGTGGCAGGGGCAATAGAAGCCGCCCTTCCACTCGCTGTCGAAGGCCTGCGGCTGCAGCTCCGGCACGAACAGCGGCGAGCAGCCGAGGTGGGTGCAGATGCCGACGAGCACGCCGATCTCGGGCTTGATGGCCCGGGTCTCGTTCTTGGCGAAGGCCGGCGTCTGGTCGACGTTGTCCGACTTCGGGTCGGCGAGGCGGTCGTCCAGCGTCGGCAGCGCACTCAGCTGTTCGCCGTTGCGCTTGAAGATCCAGACCGGCTTGCCGCGCCATTGGATGATCATGCGGGCACCCGGCTCGAGGTCGAGCTTGCTGATGTCCACTTCAACCGGGGCACCGGCCCCTTGCGCGCGGGCGCTGGGCTTCCAGGTGCTGAGGAAGGCATAGCCGCCGGCGGCGGCGCCTGCGGCACCGACCACGGCGGTGGTCGCGGTCAGAAACCGACGACGCCCGTTGTTGACCCCTTCGTTGGCCATTCGGCTCTCCGAACTTCGCTGTACGTGAGGATGCGAAGGGCCCGAACGAGCCTTCGCAGCAAGGCCGAAGTGTAGCCGAACGCCCATTTGACCGACAACGCCGCCGGACGACGGCGAGGGGCCTAGGGGGCGCCTGCACCCGACATCGGAACCGCGACCGACCCGGCCGGCCCGAGCGCCTCGCGGTAGCGGGCGTGAAGGGTGGCCACGCGACCCACGTAGCGCTGGGTCTCGTCGAAGGGCGGCACGCCGCCGTAGCGGTCCACGTTGCCTTCACCGGCGTTGTAACCCGCCGCAGCGAGCGTGGTGTTGTCGTCGAAGCGGTCGAGCAGCCAGGCCAGGTACTGCACCCCGCCGGCGATGTTCTGGGCCGGGTTGAAGGGGTCGGCCACGTTGAAACGGTCGGCCGTGGCGGGGATCAGCTGCATCAGGCCCTGCGCCCCCTTGTGGGAGACGGCGTTGGGGTTGAAGGCCGACTCGGCGTGGACGATCGCCCGGACGAGGGCCTCGTCGACGCCAAAGCGCGCCGCGGCGGCGCGGATTTCAGCGGCGTAGGCCGCGGTGTTCAGGCGGACGTTGGAGAAATCGACGCCCGGCAGCGATCCGCAGGCGTAGCAGGTCTCGACGTAGGTGAAGAGCGTCCGCACGGCCGAGCCCGCGTTCTGCGGGCGGACGTTCGTGTAATGCGTGACGCCATCCTTCATGTAGGTGTAGACGGCGCCGCGGGTGACCCGCGCACCGCGGGCGCTGCCGGCCCCCGGCGCGGGTGCGGCCCCCGGACTGGCCAGGAACTCGACGCGGCGGGCCGGGTTGGCCGCCGGGGCCCGCGCGGGTGCGGCAGCGGCTGGGCTCTGCGCAGCGGCGGTGGGCGCCGGGGCCGGCGTGGGCGCGATGGCGGGACGGGGGTCGGGGCGATAGCTGGCGGCCACCGTGCAGGTCATCCCGGACTGCCGGCGGCTGCCGTAATGCGAGATGCCATCCGGACCGACGCAGCGGTAGAGCGTTCCGGCCTGTGCCTCCGAAGCCCCGCCCGGGCCGAAGGCCAACGCAAGGGCGACCCACCCGGCGAGGGCGGCGGGCGACGCGGGCTTCTGGGCGCGGAGGGGACGCATGGCGCGAAGTGTCCCCCAGCAGGGCCGGGCGTACAATCCGCGCCCCATCCACCGGAACGGAGTACCCACCGTATGCCCGGCAAGCTCTTCATCAAGACCCACGGCTGCCAGATGAACGAGTACGACTCGACCAAGATGGTCGACGTGCTCGCCGCCGAACACGGCCTCGAACTCACCGAGAACGAGGCGGAAGCCGACGTCATCCTGGTCAACACCTGCTCGATCCGCGAGAAGGCGCAGGAGAAGGTGTTCTCCCAGCTCGGCCGCTGGAAGGCGCTGAAAAAGAACAACCCGAACCTCGTGATCGGCGTCGGCGGCTGCGTGGCCTCGCAGGAAGGCGAGGCGATCATCAAGCGCGCGCCCTTCGTCGACGTGGTGTTCGGCCCGCAGACGCTCCATCGCCTGCCCGAACTCATCGACGCCAAGCGCGAGACCGGCAAGCCGCAGGTGGACATCTCGTTCCCGGAGATCGAGAAGTTCGACAAGCTGCCCGAGCCGCGCGCCGATGGCCCAACCGCCTTCGTCTCGATCATGGAAGGCTGCAGCAAGTACTGCGCCTTCTGCGTGGTGCCCTACACCCGCGGCGAGGAAGTGAGCCGGCCCTTCGAGGACGTGCTGGTGGAAGTGGCCCAGCTCGCCGACCAAGGCGTGCGCGAAGTCACCCTGCTCGGCCAGAACGTCAACGCCTACCGCGGCGCGACGGACGATGGCGGCACCGCCGACCTCGCTGACCTGATCCGCGCCATCGCCGAGTTCGAAGGCATCGGCCGCATCCGCTTCACCACTTCGCACCCGATGGAGTTCACCGATTCGCTGGTGGAGGCCTACCGCGACGTGCCGAAGCTGGCCTCCTTCCTGCACCTGCCGGTGCAGTCAGGCTCGGACCGCGTGCTGACCGCGATGAAGCGCAACCACACCGTGCTGGAGTTCAAGGCCAAGATCCGCAAGCTGCGCGAGGCGCGGCCGGACATCTGCCTGAGTTCGGACTTCATCGTCGGCTTCCCCGGCGAGACCGACCGCGACTTCGAGCAGACGATGAAGCTGATCGAGGACATCGGCTTCGACCAGAGTTTCTCCTTCATTTACAGCAAGCGCCCGGGCACGCCGGCGGCGAACCTGCCGGACGACACGAGCTCGGAAGTGAAGAGCGCCCGCCTCACCCGATTGCAGGAGACGATCACCGCGAACGCGCGGAAGATCTCGCAGGCCATGGTCGGCAGCGTGCAGACCGTGCTGGTGGAAGGCCCGTCGAAGAAGAACCCGAATGAAGTGACGGGCCGCACCGAGAACATGCGCTTCGTGAACTTCGCTGGCCCGCAGCGCTTGGTTGGCCAATTCGTGGACGTGGAAATCACCGAGGCGTTGAGCAACTCGCTGCGCGGCCGCATCGTCACCCGCGAGACGGTGGCCGCCTGATGGCCGACGCCGCGACGCCGCGCGATTTCACGCTCGATCCCGAGGACGGCGAGCGGCTGGCCAACCTCGCCGGTCCGCTCGACGCGCACTTGCGGCAGATCGAGCTGCGGCTCGGCGTGCAGATCGCCAACCGCGGCGGCGTGTTCCGCGTTTCGGGTCCGGACAAAGCGACGACCGTCGCCGAACGCCTGCTGCGCCAGCTCTGGGCCGACACCGAGACCGATGTGCTGACGCCGGAATCCATCCACCTGCGCCTCGGTGCCGATGACGAGAGCGCCGTGGAGCGCGATCTTGGCTACGCGCCGCAGGACGTCGCCATCAAGGTGAAGCGCGGCACCATCCGCGGCCGCGGCGCCAACCAGGCGGCCTACCTGCACGCAATCGCCACGCACGACATCAACTTCGGCATCGGCCCGGCCGGTACCGGCAAGACCTACCTCGCCGTGGCCAGCGCCGTCGAAGCGCTCAGCGATTCGCGCGTGCAGCGCATCCTGCTGGTGCGGCCGGCGGTCGAGGCCGGCGAGAAGCTCGGCTTCCTGCCCGGTGATCTCTCGCAGAAGGTCGACCCCTACCTGCGGCCGCTTTACGACGCGCTCTACGAGATGCTCGGCACCGAGAAGGTGGCCAAGCTGATGGAGCGCAACGTCATCGAGGTCGCGCCGCTGGCCTACATGCGCGGCCGCACGCTCAACGACGCCTTCGTGATCCTCGACGAGGCGCAGAACACCACCGTCGAACAGATGAAGATGTTCCTGACCCGCATCGGCTTCGGCACGACCGCGGTGATCACCGGCGACCTCTCGCAGATCGACCTGCCCAAGCACCAGAAGAGCGGGCTGCGCGACGCGGTCGAGGTGCTGAAGGGCGTGGAGGGCATCAGCTTCCAGATCTTCGAAGCCAAGGACGTGGTACGCCATCCGCTGGTGGCGAAGATCGTGCGCGCCTACGACCGCCGCGACGCGGAAGGCGCCGCCACACCGTGATGGACGGCCCTCCCGGGACCGGCGCCGGACCCGCGGCCGATGTGGTCGTCTACGACTTCGACGGCACCCTCGTGGAGGGCGACATCGGCGCGGCCTTCGTCCACCACCTGCTGCAGGGCTGGCGTCGCGCCCTCGCGCTGCCGGTCGCCCCGCTGGGCCTGGCGCTCATGCGTTTCGAATCCACGCGCGCGTTCGGCGTGGGCGTGTTCCTGCGGGTGGCCACGATCGGCCGCGACTCGCCTGCCGTCGAGGCCTTGGCGACGCGCTTCGCCGACGCCCGCGCGCTGCGACGCCGCGAGCGCGAGATCGGGTGGCTCGAAGCCGACCTTTCGGCCGGCCGCCGCGTCGTGGTCGCCACGGGGGCGTTCGAGACCTTGGCCCGCGTGATGCTGCGGCGGCTCGGGCTGGAGGGCCGGGTGGTGCTCGTCGCCTCGCGGCTGCGCCCGGGCGCGATCGGCCTTGGCGTCGCCCGCCATTGCAACGGCGAAGCGAAGCTTCGGGCGCTGGCCGACGACGGGTATCCCGCGCCCTATGCCAAGGCGGTTTCCGACTCCTGGGCCGACGCGCCGCTGTTGCGCGCTGCGCGCGAGGCCATCCTCGTCAACGCTTCGCCCGCCAGCCGTGCGACGCTTCAGCGCGTCGTCGGCCCACGCCTGATCGATGCCGACGCCCCCGACACGCCACGCTGGATGCCATGACCCGCCCTGCCCACTCCGTCACCGTCAGCTACGGCCTCCCGCGCAAGGGCCTTCCCGCCGCCGCCAGCGTGCGCCGCTGGGTCGAGGCCGCGCTCGCCGGCCAGCGCCGCGCCATCGAACTGTCGGTGCGCTACGTCGATTCCGACGAGGGCCGCGCGCTGAACCGCGACTACCGCGGCAAGGACTACGCGACCAACGTGCTGAGCTTCCCCGTCGAACTGCCGCCGGGCGTCCGCTCGCCGCTGCTGGGCGACCTGGTCGTCTGTGCCCCGGTGGTCGCACTGGAAGCCCTGGGGCAGGACAAGCCGCTGACCCACCACCATGCCCACCTCGTGGTGCATGGCGTGCTCCACCTGCTGGGCATGGACCACGAGCGTTCCGAGGCGGAAGCGGACGCCATGGAAGCCCGCGAGCGCACCATTCTCGGCCGCCTCGGCATCCCCGACCCCTACGCCGAACGCTGAGGGCGCGGGCGGCCCTCCACCGGGCCCGTCACGGCCATCGGCTACACTCCGCAGTTCGCGCCCCTCTTCGGGGGCAACGCACCGAAACGAATGTCCGAGGACGACTCTAGTCCCCTGCCCGAGAAGCGCTCCTGGCTCGAACGCCTGTCGCACGCCTTCTCGGGTGAACCCGAAACCCGCGAGGACCTCCTGGAGATCCTCCGCGACGCCCGCAGCAACCGGCTGATCGAAGGCGACACGCTGAGCATGCTGGAAGGCGCGCTGAGCGTTTCGACGATGACCGTGGCCGATGTCATGGTGCCGCGTGCGCAGATGGTCTCGCTGCCGGTCGACGGCAAGTTGCTCGACCTGATGAAGCACGTCGTCGAGAGCGGCCATTCCCGCTTCCCGGTGCATGGCGAGGACCGCGACGAGATCCTCGGCATCCTGCTCGCCAAGGACCTGCTGCGCGGCATCGTCGCCGACAGCGCGGTGCAGGACGTCCGCGAACTGCTGCGCCCGGCCCTGCTGATCCCCGACAGCAAGCGGCTGAACGTGCTGCTGCGCGAGTTCCGCGCCTCGCGCAACCATATGGCGATCGTCGTCGATGAACATGGCGGCGTGGCGGGCCTGATCACCATCGAGGACGTGCTCGAGGAGATCGTCGGCGAGATCGACGACGAGCACGACGACGCGGCGGACGCCTCGACCAGCATTGCCGCCGAGTCGGACGGGCAGTTCGTGGTCGAGGCGCTGACACCAATCGACGAGTTCAACGAGCGCTTCGGTGCCGAATTCCCGGACGACGAGTTCGACACCATCGGCGGCCTCGTCGTCGCCGGCATCGGCCACCTGCCGGAGCCGGGCGAAGCCTTCGAGAGCGGCCGCTTCCACTTCACCGTGGTCGATGCCGACCAGCGCCGCGTGCACAGCCTGCGCGTGAGGCTCCATGACGCCATCCGCTGAGGCCCGCCCCGTGGCCGCGCTGCTCACGTGGCGTTTGGCGGCTCGGGGCGTCGTGGCCTGGGCGCTCGTGGTACTTGCCCTGTTCGCCGGCGCCGCCCTCGGCGCGCCGCGTGTCGGCGTGCTCACGATGGCGCCCGGCGAGGTGTTCTTCGAGCGCTTCGGCCACAACGCCATCGTCATCGACCCGCAGGACGGCCGCGAACCCACCAGCTACAACTTCGGCTACTTCGACCCCGGCGAACCCGATTTCCTCGCCCGCTTCGTCGCCGGCACGATGCGCTACCGCCTCGTCGCCCTGCCGCTCGAGGCCGACCTCGCCCAGTACCGCGCCAGCGGCCGCGGTGTCTCGGTGCAGTGGCTCGACCTCGACGCCACGGAAGCCGGCGCACTGGCCGCGATGCTCGAAGTGAACGCGCGGCCCGAGAACGCCGTCTACGACTACCGCTACTTCACCGACAACTGTTCGACGCGCGTGCGCGACGCACTGGATGCGGCCCTCGGCGGCCTGCTCAAGCGCACGCTCACGGCCAGCTCCGAGGGCAACACGCACCGCAGCGAAGCGGTCCGACTCGCCTCCCCCGCCGTGTGGATGGGCACCGGCTTCCACCTCGGCCTCGCGGCGAAGGCGGACCGCCCGCTCTCGCGCTGGGACGAAGCCTTCATCCCGATGCGGCTCGCCGACAGCCTGCGCACGCTGAAGCGCGCGGATGGTCGCGCGATCGTCGTCTCGGAAGCCGAAGTTTTGCCGCATCGCCTCGCGCCCGAACCGGCGGAAATGCCGCAGCTGGGTTTCGAAGCGGCGGTGGCCGGGTTCGCGCTCGCCCTGGGGCTGCTGTGGTTGGGCCGGCGCGCCCCCCGCACCGTGGCGGCGTTCGCCGGCGGCTTCTGGCTGCTGGCGGGTCTGGCCGGCGTGACGTTGCTCTTCCTGTGGTTGGGCAGCGGCCACGATTTCGCTTGGGGCAACGAGAACCTGTTCCTGCTTTCGCCGCTGGCCTTGGGGCTGCTGCCGGGCGCCTTCCGCGCGATGCGCGGCCGCCCACCCGGGCGCGTGTTCGGCGTGCTGATCGTGGTGGTGCTCGCCCTGGCCGGCCTCGGCGCCTTCCTCAAGCTGATGCCCTTCATGAAGCAGGCGAACGTCGAGTGGGTGGTGCTGCTGCTGCCGCTGCACTGGGCGCTGGCGCGGCACTTCCGCCGGCTTGCCGCCACCACGACCGCGGGCCGATGATGCGGGCATGAGCCCGGTCATCCCGACGCACCCGACCGCGCGCGCCGACATGGTGCGCGCCTGCATCCACTACCGCGACGGCCGCAAGGTCGCGGACCTCGAACTGGATGCGATCTCCGACGTGCTGGAGGTCGACGACGGCAGCTTCGTCTGGGTGGGGCTGTACGAGCCGGACGAATCCCTTCTCGGCAAGCTGCGCGAAGAATTCGGGCTGCACCCGCTGGCCGTCGAGGACGCCCTGAAGGCGCACCAGCGCCCGAAGATCGAGCCCTACGGCGACGCGCTGTTCATCGTCATGCACACGGCGCAATCGGCGGCCAACTGCGCCATCGGCGTCGGCGAGACCCACGTGTTCTTCGGGCCGCGCTACCTGATCACGGTGCGCCACGGCGCCTCCCTGCCCTACGCCGCGGCGCGGGAGCGCGCCGAGCAGAACCCGGAGCTGTTCCGCCTCGGCCCCGGCTACGGGCTTTACGCCGTGCTCGACTACGCCGTCGACAACTATTTCCCGATCGTCGAGCAGTACCGCCAGGAGCTCGAGACGATCGAATCCGACATCTTCGACCAGCAGTTCAAGCGCGACACCATCCGCCGGCTCTACGACCTGAAACGCGACCTGACGACGCTCCGCCTCGCGGTGTCGCCACTGAACGACGTGCTGGCGCAGCTCACGCGCTTCTATCCGCACCTGGTGCGCGACGAGCTGCAGGTGTATTTCCGCGACGTGCAGGACCACGTGGCCCGCGTGGCGGAAGCCACCGACACCATGCGGGAGATGCTCACCGCTGCGATGTCGGTGAACCTGTCGCTGGTGGCCGCCGAGCAGGGCGAGGTGGTGAAGCGCCTCGCCGGCTGGGCGGCGCTTTTGGCCGTGCCCACGCTGGTAGCGAGCTGGTACGGGATGAACTTCGAGGTCATGCCAGAGACGAAGGCACGCTTCGGCTACCCGATCCTCGTCGGCGGTCTCGTCGTCGCGGTGGGGCTGCTCTACCGCGTGCTGAAGAAGGCGCGCTGGCTCTAGTCGGCGGCTCGACCGGCCCGTCGGCCGGGCGTCACAGCATCCCGGTTTCGAGCTTCGCGGCTTCCGACATCATCGACTGGTTCCACGGCGGGTCGAACACGAGTTCGACATCGGCCTCGGCCACCGTCGGGATGCGCTCGACCTTGCTGCGCACGTCGTCGACGAGGATGTCGCCCATGCCGCAGGCGGGCGCCGTCAGCGTCATGCGCACGTCCACCTTGCGTTCGCCGTCGTCGCGACGGCCGAGCTCCACCGTATAGACGAGACCGAGTTCGACGATGTTCACCGGGATCTCGGGATCGAAGCAGGTGCGCAGTTGCGCCCACACCAGCTGCTCCACTTCGTCGTCGCCGGCGTCCTCGGACAGCGCGAGGGCCTCCGGGGCGTCCTTGCCGATCGCATCGGCGTCCTCGCCGGCGATGCGGAACAGGTTGCCTTCGACGAACACGGTGAAGGAGCCGCCGAGCGCTTGTGTGATGTAGCCGACGCTGCCTGCCGGCAAAGTGACGCGCTCGCCCTGCGGCACCAGAACCACGGTGCAATCACGGGAGAAGCTGACGGGTTCGCTGGAGCGGCTGTACATCGGCGGGAATCAGGACCAAATCGGGGCTAATTCTACCGGGCCGGCGGGAATCGGCGCGAGGGCACCGCGAAGACACGGCGCGGCCGTCGCCATGCCGCTACGCTGCGCAGCCCTGCCCTGCCCGGCCTCCTGCTTGAACACTGCTGCCGCTCGCACGCTCCGTCCCTTGCACAGCCGCCACCGCCGGGCGGGCTTCGCACTCGCGCTGGCCTTGCCATTGATCGTGGCGCTGTGGGGCGCGGTGGCCCTGTGGTTCGACGCGCCGGCGGCCTGGATGGCGGTGGTCGTCGCGGCGGACGCCAGCGTGCTGCTGTCCCTGCTGCGGGTGCCGGCCGGAACGGGTCGCGCCGCGTGGGCGCTGGGTTTCCTCGCCCTCGCCACGGCGGCAAGCCTGTGGCTGATGGCTGCCGGCGTGGTGGGCCCGGCCTTCGGCCTGCTGCCCTGGGAGTCGGCCCTGCGCCTGGGGCCGGTGCTGTTCGGCGTGGTCGCCGAGCCCTGGCTGGGGCTCGGCAACCTCGCGTGGCTGGCCGCGGCCGTGGCGCTGACGCTGTGGTGGAACCGCTAAGGGCGCGCGCGGGGGCGGCTCAATGGCCGCCGTCCAGCTCCTTCATGCCGCCGATCAGCTTGGCGATCGCGCCGCTCGCATCGCCGTAGAGCATGCGCGCGTTGTCGGCGTAGAAGAGCGCGTTCTCGATGCCGGCGAAGCCGGTGCCCTTGCCGCGCTTCACGACGATCACGTTGCGCGCCAGCGAGACATCGAGGATCGGCATGCCGTAGATCGGCGAGGCCGGGTCGGTCTTGGCCACCGGGTTCACCACGTCGTTGGCGCCGATCACCAGGGCCACGTCGGTGATCGGGAACTCCGGGTTGATGTCGTCCATGTCGGCGATGATGTCGTAGGGCACGCCGGCCTCGGCGAGCAGCACGTTCATGTGGCCGGGCATGCGGCCCGCGACCGGATGGATGGCGAACTTCACGTGCACGCCGCGCTTCTGCAGCGCCTGGGTGAGCTCCCACACCTTGTGCTGCGCCTGCGCCACGGCCATGCCGTAGCCCGGCACGATCACCACGCGCTCGGCGTAGGCCATCATCGCCGCCACGTCGCTGGCCTCGATGGGCTTCTGCGAACCGCTGATGGCCTGCGCCTCACCGGTCGCGCCGAAGCTGCCGAACAGCACGCTGCCGAGCGAACGGTTCATCGCCTTCGCCATCAGCTGGGTGAGCAGCATGCCCGCCGCGCCGACCACCATGCCGGCGATCATCAGCGCTTCGTTCTGCAGCACATAGCCCTCGAAGGCGACCGCGAGGCCGGTGAGCGCGTTGTAGAGCGAGATCACCACCGGCATGTCGGCGCCGCCGATCGGCAGCGTCATCGCCACACCGACAATCAACGCCAACGCGAAGAAGATCGCGATGACGAGGATGGCCGGCGTCGGCTGCAGCACCAGCAGCACGCCGCTCAGCACCGCGCCCACCATCAGCGCGGCGTTGACCATCTGCTGTGCCGGGAAGGTGTAGCGCTTGTCCATGCGACCGTCGAGCTTCGCCCAGGCGATCACCGAGCCGGAGAACGAGATCGCGCCGATCAGCGCACCGACCACGGCCAGCACCGTCATGGTCGGGCTCATGCAGGCGTGGTCCGCCATCGACGTGGCGTCGCAGGTGCCGGTGTGGCTCGAAGCGCTCACCAGCGCCGCCGCACCGATCGCCGCCGCGGAGCCGCCGCCCATGCCGTTGAAGATGGCGACCATCTGCGGCATGTCGGTGAGCGGCACGCGCTTGCCCCAGACCCAGAACACCGCGCTCAGCACCAGCGCCAGCACCATCAGGCCGAGGTTGAGCGGGTCGACGCCGTGCGAGCCCCAGGTGGTGGGCGCGACGAAGGTGACCAGCGTGGCGAGCACCATGCCGACGCCGGCCCACTGGATGCCGCGCCGCGCCGTCACCGGCGAGGACATGCGCTTGAGGCCGACGATGAACAGCACCGCGGCGATGAAGTAGCTGGCCTTGGCCAGCAGGTCGAGCAGGCCTTCCATCAGTTCGCCCCCTTGCTCGACTTGAACATCTCGAGCATGCGCTCGGTCACCACGTAGCCACCGACCGCATTGCCGGCGCCCAGCAGCACGGCGAGGAAGCCAATGGCGCGCTCGGTCGTGGTGTCGGCGTGGGCCAGCGCGACCATGGCGCCGACGACGACGATGCCGTGGACGAAGTTGGACCCCGACATCAGCGGCGTGTGCAGGATTACCGGCACCCGCGAAATGATTTCGTGGCCGCAGAACGCGGCCAGCATGACGATGTACAGCGCGACGAACCCGTCCATCCGTTTCCCCATGTGGCGAGCCCGATGGGCTCCTGTCCCCGGCCCCATCTTAACCACGGGATGAACATCGTCCGCGAGCGGTCAACGCGCCGGGATGGCATGGCGTTATGGCGACCACGGCAACCGCCGTGATCCCGGAGCCCTGCCATGCGCCACACCGCCGCTTCCCGCCCCTTCGCCCGCCTCGCCCTGACCGCAGCCCTCCTCATCGGTGCGTCCGCCGCGTCCGCGCACGCGACCGGCCCCGTCGCCGACCGATGGGAAGCCCGCGGCGATCGCGTCGACCAGCGCCTCGACGCCCGCGGTGACCGCATCGACGGGCGTCTGGACCATCGCGCGGACGTGGCTGAGGCCCACGGTCGCGAGCACCGCGCAGACCGCCTCGATGACCGCGGCGATCGCATCGACCACCGGCTCGATGCCCGCGGCGACCGGCTCGAGCGCCGGGCCGACCGGATCGGCCAGCGCCGCCAGGGCCGTCGCGGCTGAGCCCTTCGCCCTTCGCCCTCCGTCCCGTCAACCGAATCCGAACCGCTGCGTTATCGTCCCCATGGATGGCCACGGACCCCCACGCCCCTTGAGCCCGAACGCGGCCCCGCCGGAGATGGCGCTCGACGGCTTCCTCGCCAGCGTCGAGCGCCGCGCCTTCCGCATGGCCGAGTTGGCGCTCGGGCACCGCGAGGACGCGCTCGATGCCGTGCAGGACGCGATGATCGCCTTCCTCGGCTATCGCGATCGTCCGCAGTCGGAGTGGCCGGCGCTGTTCTTCAGCGTGCTGCGCAGCCGGATCACCGACCGGCATCGCCGCAACAGCGTGCGCCGACGCGTGCTCGCCGTCTTCGGCGTGCGCGACGAGGAGGAGGCCGAGGATCCGATGGCCCAGATCGCCGACACCGCGCCCGGCCCGGCCGAAGCCGACGAGCGGCAGCGTGCATGGAAGGCGCTGGGCCACGCCCTGCGTGCCCTGCCCCGTCGGCAGCGCGAGGCTTTCCTGCTTCGCGAGCTTCAGGGCCTGTCCGGCGCCGAGACCGCCGCCGCGATGGGCTGTACCGAGGGTTCGGTGAAAACCCACCTGTTCCGCGCGCAGGCCGCGCTACGGACCCAACTGGACGATTGGCGATGAACACTCCCGACGACGGCCGCCTCCACCGCGCCCATGCCCTTTTCGATGCCCAGGTCGAGGCCCTCGACGGCGCCACGGCCACGGCACTGCGCGCCCGGCGTCGCGAGGCGATCGCGACGATACCGACGCGATCTCGGCGGGCCTGGTGGTGGCCAACCAGCGGACTGGTGACCGCGGCCCTGGCCCTTGCTGTCGTGATGCCACGAAGCGCATCGATCGACGATGTCACCGGTACTGGCGCAGTGGCATCGCACGCCACGGCGGCAACCTCCGGCGTCGCCGCTGTGGAGGACGGCCAGGCGGAACAGGCCGCCCAATTCGCCGATGGGGCGCTCGTCGAGTTCGAGAACGATGCCGAGTTCTACGCATGGCTGGCGACCCTGCCCGCCGAATCCGCCGCAGACACGCCCTCTCCGCCCCCCCATTCCCCGAATACCCCGCATGAAGGATGACGCCATGACCCGCACGCCCCCGCCCATCCGCGCCAGCGCACGCGCCTTGCTGGTCGCGCTCGCCGTCTGCTTCGCCTTGCCTCTGGCGGCGCAGTCCGCCGGCACTGCGCCCGCCGCCGGGGCGGCGGTAGGTGCGCCGATCCCTTGGGAATCACTCTCGGAAGCGGATCGCGCCGCCCTGCTCGAACCCATCCGGGAACGCTGGGAGCGCGCGACTCCGGAACAACAGCAGCGCTACCTCGAGCGCGCGCACTTCTGGGCCAGCCTGACCCCGGAACAGAAGCAGCAGGCGCGCCGCGGCATGCGGCGCTGGGCCGATACCGATCCGGAAACCCGCGCGCGCCAGCTCGAAACCTGGCGGCGCCTGAGGGATGACCAGCGAAACCAGCGGCCCGGTCACGACACCCGATCGGACCACTTCGACCGTCCGCGCGATCCCTTGCAGCAGCGCTGAGACCGGGTCCGCGCCGGCTTGGCCTCAGGCCGTCGCGGCGGCCGGAGCGCGCACCCAGCAGCTCTTCTCGATCAGCTCGTCGTTCCAGTCGAGCGTGATCGCGCCGTCCTTCACGAACAGGCTGACGAAGTTCAGCAGGTTGCGGGCGTACATCTCGCTGGCATGCACGGCACCGCTGCTGGCGAGGTTGAGCGGGCCGGCGACGGTGACGCCGCCGTGCTGCACGTTCTCGCCGGGGGTCGTCAGCTCGCAGTTGCCGCCGGTCTCGGCGGCGAGATCGACGACCACGCTGCCCGGCTTCATGCCGGCCACCATGGCCGCGGTGATGATCTTCGGCGCGGCCCGGCCCGGCACGGCGGCCGTGCACACCACCACGTCGATGGTCTTGAGATGGTCGGCGAGGCGCTGCTGCTGCAGTGCACGCTCCTCGGCGCTGAGCTCGCGCGCGTAGCCGCCGCTGCCCGCGGCGGACACGCCGAGGTCGAGGAACTTGCCGCCGAGCGATTCGATCTGCTCGCGCGTCTCCGGGCGCACGTCGAAGCCCTCCACCTGGGCGCCAAGCCGGCGCGCCGTGGCGATGGCCTGCAGGCCGGCCACGCCGGCGCCAACGACCAGCACCTTCGACGGGCGGATCGTGCCCGCCGCGGTGCTCAGCATCGGGAAGAAGCGCGGCGCGAGCTGCGCGCCGAGCAGCACGGCCTTGTAGCCGGCCATGCCGGCCTGCGAACTCAGCACGTCCATGGCCTGCGCGCGCGTGGTGCGCGGCAGCTTCTCCATGGCGAAGGCGGTGGCGCCGCGCGAGGCCAGCGCAGCCTCGCGATCACCGGGCGCGTGGGCGGCGAGCATGCCGACGATGACGGCGCCGGGCTTCAGCTTCGACAGGGTGGCGGCATCGGGCGACTGCACGCAGAGCAGCAGGTCGGCCTCGGCAAGCGCGGCCGCGCCATCGGCGCCTCCGGCGGCCTCGTAGGCGGCATCGGGGAATCCGGCGTCGGCGCCAGCGTCACGGGCCACGCGCACCTGCGCGCCGAGGGCGGCGAGCTTCTTGGCCGTTTCGGGGGTGATCGCGACGCGGCGTTCGCCAGCGGCGGTTTCCTTCAGGCAGACCACGGTGACCGGCATCGGCGCGTCCTCGAATAGGGAGCCCCGATGCTAGCCCACGGTTCAGGCCCTGTCGTGCCTCAGGCGATGTCCTGCTTCAACCGGCCGACCATGCGCTGCAGGGCGTCCTCGAAGGCGCCGCCCTGCGCGTCGCGCAACTGGAGCTTCCCGAGCTTCTTCAGGGCGCCCAGTTCCTCGACCGAGGCGACCAGCATGCGGACGCCGCGGCGGTTCACGAACATCAGGCGGTTCGAGATGGGCGAGATCCAGGCCAGCTTGGCCGGGGCCAGCTTCTCGTCTTCGCCGGCCAGGCTGATCCAGTCGCCGACCTTGAGGTCGCGGAGCTGGGCGAGGTCGTCCGGATCGAAATCCGGGACGGCATCGGTGCCGCCGACGATCTTCAGGCGCGGCTGGGGCGGCAGCGGCGGCGGCTCCGGAGCGACGCGGAGCACCGCAGCGGCCTGCTGCGCGGCCACGGCGTCGCCGCGGCGCTGGGCTTCGACGCCGTCGGCGATGGCTTTGATCACGGCATCGGCGGCATCACCCTGCACGCCCGAGCTGCCGAGCACGACGACGAGATCGGCGCTGAGGCCCTGCATGGCCGTCGGGATGCTGATGCCCGCGGCCTTGCCGCCCGGCAGCAGGTCGAGCAGTTTGTCGGCCAGCGACAGGGCCGCCGACCAGGCGACCGACTCGGTGCCTTCGCGCAACGCGACGAGCGAAAGATGGTGCGACCAGCTGCGTGCCAGGAACTCGCGCAGCGCCGCCGGCACCTTGCGGCCATCGACGCGGTTCGACACTTCGCCACCGGCCTGCACGCGGGCGTGCTCGAGGCGCTCCTGCCCGCGCTGCGCCTCGGCGGCACGCTTCTCGGCCAGCTCGACACGCTTCTGGTGCTGCTCGAGGAAGCCGCGCAGCTCGGATTCGAGCGTCTCGAAGATGGCGACGTCTTCGTTGAAATCCCCCACGAGGGTGTCGACCACCTGCTCGGCCTTGCCGAGCATCTCGCGCTCGTGCGCGCTCTGCCCGCCGTTGCCTTCGCAGGCCTCGGTGACCGCGTTGAGCAGGCGGCGCGCCGGGTGCGTGCGGTACATGAACATCTGTCGGTCGAGCAGCGCCACCTTGACGTAGGGCACGACGAGGCGGCTCACGAGGTTGCGCGCGCGCTGTTCGAAATCGTGCTCGTCGAACAGCACGTCGAAGAGCATGCCAACGAGGTCGACCGCGTCTTCTTCGTCCGGGCTGATGCGCACCTGGTCCGGCGAGAGGCCGATGCGGCGGGCGCTTTCGAGCAGGTCACGCTTGAGCAGGACGGAGAGCGAGGCCTCGTGGCGCTCCATGGTCTCGAGCACGGAGGGCGGCACTTCGGTCTGCATCAGCGAGAGCACGGAGAGCATCTCGGTGGTCTGCATGGCGCGGCGCTCGGGAACGCCTGGCGTCGGCGGCGCACCGGGGACGCTGGCATTGCCCTGCGGGCGCAGCGCGCGAAGCATCTCGCGAAGCAGGCTGAAGACGTTGGCATCGTCCTGCGACGTCGGCCCCGAATGGCCGTGGCCGTAGCCGTGTCCATGACCGTGGCCTTGTGCATAGCCCCCGGCGTCGTCTCCAGAAGATGGCGTCGCAGCGCCAGAATTCGGCGACGGCGGCGCACTGCCGGGGCGCGCCGCTCCACCGCCCGGACGTACCGAAGCGCCGGGACCAATGCCCTGACGCGGCACGAGGCCCGCCGCCATGAAGCGCTGCATCAGCGGATCGAGCACTTCGTTGAAGCGGGCCATCAGCTCGCGCTCGTAGTACTTGTAGAGCACCACCTGCAGCATGTTCGGCAGCTCGATGCCCTGGACCGCGCGATGCAAGGCGTGGCCGAAGTTCAGCGGGCTGAGCGGGTTCTGGCGCGGCGCGAGCGATTCGACGCCCATGATCTTCGCCAGCGCCTTGGCCAGCGCGTCCAGCGAGTGGCCGTGGGCCCGCTGCAACGCCTCCACGATCAGGTCGGAGGCGAGCTGCTGCTCGAGCTCCTGCTCTTCCACCAGGCTCAGGCGGAGGCCATCGGCGGAGCCTTGCTTCGGTTCGATCAGCTCGTCGAACAGGGCCTCGTACTGGCGGGCGAACTGGCGCTCGATGGTGGCGCGCGTGCTGCGCAGGGTGTTCATCGCCTCGAGGCGCGGCGAGCGCGCGAACGGATCGGCGCCTTCACCTTCTTTCTGCGCGAGGTCGAACATCCAGTCGTCGGCCTTGCCCAGCACCGCGTGCACGAGCGACGACAGCTGCTCCACCACCGAGCGGCGGGTGTAGCGCAGCAGTTCATCGTAGGTGGGCGGTCGGGAACTCACGGGCGTCATCGTCGGGAAGGGTTTGGGGGGGCTACTGAGGATAGTGGGGGTGTTAACACTTGCAAACCGTGACGGCACCTGCAGTTGGGCGCTGCCGGACGGGGCCTCGTTACAATCGGGGGATGGACCTTTTCACTGCCTTGATGCAGCGCCGTTCCGTCCCGAGCCGCCAGCTTGGCGCCCCCGGCCCCGACGCCACCCAGCGCCGCGCCCTGTTCGAGGCCGCGATGCGCGTGCCCGACCACGGCAAGCTCGCCCCCTGGCGCTTCCTGACCATCGAGGGGGACGCCCGGCACCGGCTCGGCGAACGCCTCGCCGCCCGCGCCAAGGCGCTCGACCCCAACGCCCCGCAGGCCGCCATCGACAAGGACCGCGAGCGCTTCAGCTTCGCGCCGCTGATCGTCGCGGTCATCGGCACCCCGGTCGAAGGCCACAAGGTGCCCGTGGTCGAACAGCTCATGTCCGGCGGGGCCGTGTGCTTCGCGCTCTTGCAGGCCGCGCAGGGCCTCGGCTTTGGCGCGCAATGGTTGACCGGCTGGGCCGCCTACGACCGCGAGATCCTCGACGGGCTGGGGCTCGCGCCGCATGAACTGCTGCTGGGCTTCATCCATATCGGCACCGCGCAGGGCGAGGCCCCCGAGCGCCTTCGCCCGGCGCTGGACGCGAAACTCACGGAATGGTCGCCGTGACGGCTCCCGCGGCGAACGCCGTGCACCTCGTCGATTCGAGCCTCTACGTGTTCCGCGCCTGGCACGGCACGCCGATCGACGCCAGCGACGAGGACGGCTGGCCGGTCAACGCCGTGCACGGTTTCGCGCGCTTCCTCTGCGAGCTGATCGAGCGCACGCGCGCGGAGCGCCTGGCGCTGGCCTTCGACGAAGCGCTGGATTCCTGCTTCCGCAACGCGATCTACCCCGCCTACAAGGCGCACCGCGACCCGGCGCCGGAGGAACTGAAGCGCCAGTTCGCGCACTGCAAGGCGCTCGGCGAGGCGATGGGCCTGCCCGTGCTCGCCCATGTGGAATACGAAGCCGACGACCTGATCGGCACGGCGGCCGCGCAGGCGCGTCGCGACGGCCATGCGGTGGTGATCGTCTCGGCGGACAAGGACATGGCGCAGCTGCTCGACGAGGGTGACTGGCAGTGGGATTTCGCCCGCAACGAACGCTGGGACTGCGCCGGCGTGAAGCCGCGCTACGGCATCCACGCGCACCAGGTGGCGGACTACCTCGGCCTCACCGGCGACGCCAGCGACAACATTCCGGGCGTGCCCGGCGTGGGGCCGAAGACCGCCGCCACACTGCTCGCGATCTATGGGTCGATGGACGCCCTGCTCGACAAGCTCGACGAAGTGCCGCTGCTCAAGCTGCGCGGCGCCGCCCAGCATGCGGTGCGTCTGCGCGAACACCGCGAATCGGCCCTGCTCTCGCGCCGGCTCGCCACCATCGTCCGCGATGCCCCGCTGCCCGGCGACTTCGACGCCGCGCGCCGCCGCGCACCGGACAGCGACGCCATCGACCGGCTGTGCGAGCGCCTGCGCATCGGCCCGATGACGCGCCGCCGCCTGCAGGACGCCGCGAGGATGCCGACTTGAAAGGAGCGCCATGAACCCGAAGCACGAAGGCCCGGCGCAGGTCGCCTGGGAAGGCCGCTGGCTGCGCATCCGCACGCGTGGCACGTGGGAATACGCCGAGCGCACGCACGCCGAGGGCAAGGCGGTGATCATCGTCGCCGTCACCCCGGAGCGGAAGCTGCTGTTCGTCGAGCAATACCGCGTACCGCTGCAGCAGCGCACCATCGAGATGCCCGCCGGCCTTGTCGGCGACAACCTCGGCGAGGACACGCTGGAATCGGCGGCGGCGCGCGAGCTGCTGGAGGAAACCGGCTGGCAGGCCAGCCACGTCGAGGTGCTGATGGAAGGCCCGACGAGCTCCGGCATGAGCAGCGAGATGATCGCCTTCTGCCGCGCCACCGGACTCACCCGCGTGCATGCCGGCGGCGGCGACGAGACCGAGGACATCACCGTGCACGAGGTGCCGGTCGACGAGGCCGCACGCTGGCTGACCTCGAAGATGGCCGAGGGCTATGCGATGGACCCGAAGCTCTGGGCCGGGCTGTGGTTCGTCGAGCGCAACCCGGATGGCAGCCGCGCCGGCTGATCCGGCGCGCAACCCTCAGCGATACGCGTTCGTCGCATCGACCAGCAGGCTGGCGATCTCCGGCTCGAAGGCCGAATGCCCGGAGGTGGGCGCGATGTGCAGCGTCGCTTCCGGCCAGGCCGTCTTCAGATCCC
Source organism: Silanimonas sp. (assembly GCF_044377035.1). Lineage (GTDB taxonomy): Bacteria > Pseudomonadota > Gammaproteobacteria > Xanthomonadales > Xanthomonadaceae > Silanimonas. Next base: position 145,213 of record NZ_JBILJW010000003.1, on the reverse strand, counting down.
ACGCGTTCTGCACCGGGCACACCACGTCGTAGCGGCCGTGCACGATGGTGCCGGGGATGTGGCGGATGCGGTGCGCGTCGCGCAGCAGTTGGTCGTCGTGCTGGAAGAAGCCGCCGTTGACGAAGTAGTGCGATTCGATGCGGGCGAAGGCCAGCGCGAAGGCCTCTTCCTCGTGGCCGGACATGAAGTCCGGGTCCTGGCGGAGGAAGCTCGTCGCGGCCTCCCACACGCTCCAACGCCGCGCCGCGGCGAGGCGAACGGCCGGGTCTTCGTGGGTGAGGCGACGGTGGTAGGCCGAGATCAGGTCGCCGTGTTCGACGGCGGGAATGCCGTCGAGGTACTGCTGCCAGGCATCCGGGAAGAGGCGCGAGGCGCCTTCCTGGTAGAACCACTCCAGCTCCCAGCGGCGCAGCATGAAGATGCCGCGCAACACGAGCTCGGTGACGCGGTCGGGGTGGGTTTCCGCATAGGCCAGCGCCAGCGTCGAGCCCCAGCTGCCGCCGAAGGCCTGCCAGCGGTCAATGCCGAGGTGGGTGCGCAGCGCCTCGATGTCAGCGACGAGGGCGTGCGTGGTGTTATCGACGAGGTCGGCGTGCGGCGTGGAGCGACCGGCGCCGCGCTGGTCGAACAGCACGATGCGGTAGTGCTTCGGGTCGTGGAAGCGGCGCATCTTCGGGCCGCAGCCGGCGCCGGGGCCGCCGTGCAGCATCACCACGGGCTTGCCCTTCGGGTTGCCGCACTGCTCGTAGTACAACCGATGCCGCGCGTCGACCTGCAACGTGCCGGTGTCGAAGGGTTCGATGTCGGGGTACAGGGCGGCCATGCGTCACTCCGGTGCGGGAGCGCAAGGATACGGGGCGAGACCCCGCCCGCGCGTGCTTGAACTGTCACGCAGGGCGCGTATGCTCAGGCCTCAATGGAGCCCGCTACGCCGCATCAGGCCGTCGTGCTGGCCAGGGTCGATAGCACCCCGGCACGGGGTTCTGCCCCCCAGCGTTTCCCGGCCGGTCCGGCCCCCCGCCTTCTCAGTCTCGACGCCCACGGCCGCATCCTGAATTGGATGACCTGGCAGGACGCAGCTTGCCTCTACGCGCGCGGCGCTGTGGCCTGGACGCTGGGCGACCCCTGCCTGCAGGTGCGCGGTGGCGTGAACCGCTGGACCGGGCGGCAGAGCGTGCTGGACATCGCACCGATCATCGCCGCCAAGGGCCATGCCAGCGCCCGAGTGCCCGAACCCACACCGGCGCTGACGAATACCGCGCTGTTCGCCCGCGACCAGTGGATCTGCCTGTACTGCGGCGGTGACGGCCGCCGGCTGCCACTGACGCGCGACCATGTCATCCCGAGCTCGAAGGGCGGCAAGGACGTGTGGGAAAACGTCGTGGCCGCCTGCATCCACTGCAATTCGAAGAAGGGCGGACGCACACCGCAGCAGGCGGGCATGCCGCTGCTGGCCGTGCCGTTCCGGCCGAGCTGGGTCGAGCACCTCATCCTCTCGAACCGCCACATCCTGGCCGACCAGATGGCCTTCCTCACGGCGCACCTGCCGAAGCGGGCGCGGCCGCAGGGCTAGGCGTCGCGCCCCATCGCATGTGACGTGATGCAGCGCACAGCCTGACACCTTGAGACGTCGAGACGTTTGACCCTCGCCGAGGGCCTTCCAATACTCTGGCGCTCCTGCCTAGACGCCTTGGCTTCCATGCCCCGACTCAGCTTTTCCGGCTTCGACCGCGCCGACGAGGCCAAGGCCCGCGCGCTGTTCGAGGGCCTGCACCTGGGCGACTGGGCACTCTCCGACGAAGCCGGCGCCGACGCCGTGCTGATCGATCTCGATTCGATGTACGGCCAGATGGCGTGGATGAAGGGCTTCGACGCCGGGAAGGTCGCCATCGGCCTCACCCAGGCGCTACGCGCCGACACCGCCTACCGGATCGACGCGCCGCTGGAAGCCGAGGCGCTGCGCGCCGTGCTGCTCGCCATCGCCGGCGGCCCTCCGGCCAGTGCGCCTGCCGTCGAAACCCCGATGCCCGAGGCGGCGGTCGTCGTCGCCTCCGCCGCCGTGTCGGCCCCGAGCCCGACCCGCACCACCCTCGAGGCGCCCGCCGTCGCGGCACCGGCGTCGGCGAACCGCTTGGCCGCGCGCCTTGCGCGCGCCACCGGCCCCTTCGCCGTGCAGTTCGGGGGCCTCCCGCGCCTCGTGGTCGACCCTGCTTCGCAGCAGTTCGCCCCGGGGAAATCGCTGAAGGCCCTGATCGACTACGGCCACGCCGATCTGCCGGCCGAATCGATCGAAACCCTCGATGGCGATGCCGCGACCGCGGCGCTTCGCGCGGCCGGCGACCCGCAACCGCTGTCGCGCCTGACCTGGCTGCTCGCCCTGGGCGGCGGCGCCGGACGGCTGCTGGACCACGCCCCGGGCACCCGCTTCCAACTGGGGAAATGGCCGCAGGCGGAACGCGAGTTCCCCAAGCACTTCCGCATCGCCACGGTGATGCTGAAGGCCCCGGCGACGCTCACTGAGATCGCCAGTGCCTCCGGGGCCAGCGAGGCCGAGGTGGCCGACTACATCAACGCCGCCCTCGCCGTCGGCCACGCCAACGCGGCGTGAGCCGGGCCGAGAACGGGCGCCGGGTGCCCTGAGGACGCCCCCACCGGGCTGAATCCCGCCCCATCGTCGGCTTGCCCCCCCTCCCCCCGCGGGCGGACAATTCGCGACCGAATTGTTGCCGATGCCTGCGATGGACCCCCAGCGCTACCCGCGCCTCTCCCGCATCACCCTGCCCGCCGACCTGCGCCAGTTCCCCGAATCGGAACTGCCCGCCGTCGCCGACGAGCTGCGCGCGTACCTCATTGAATCGGTCGGCCAGAGCGGCGGCCACTTTGGCGCCGGCCTCGGTGTCATCGAGCTCACCGTCGCCCTGCATTGGCTCTACGACACCCCGAACGACCGCCTCGTCTGGGACGTGGGCCACCAGACCTACCCGCACAAGATCCTCACCGGCCGCGGCGAGCGCATCACCAGCGTGAAGAAGAAGGGCGGCGTCGCGCCGTTCCCGAAGCGCAGCGAGAGCGAGTACGACACCTTCGGCGTCGGCCACAGCAGCACCAGCATCTCGGCCGCGCTCGGCATGGCCACGGCCGTGCAGCGCTCCGGCGACGCACGCAAGGTCGTTGCTGTGATCGGCGACGGCGCGATGACCGCGGGCATGGCCTACGAGGCCCTGAACCACGCCGGCGGCATGGACCCGGAACCCGACGTGCTGGTGGTGCTCAACGACAACCAGATGTCGATCTCCGAGAACGTCGGCGGCCTGACCAAGATGCTCGGCAAGCTGATGTCCTCGAACACGCTGAACGCGGTGCGCGAGGGCGGCAAGAAGATCCTCGGCGACAAGCGCAAGAGCCCGGCGGCGCGCTTCATGAAGCGCTGGGAAGAGCATGCCAAGGGCATGTTCGTGCCGTCGACGCTGTTCGAGGAGATGGGCTTCCACTACACCGGCCCGATCGACGGCCACGACCTGCCGGCGATGCTGCAGGCGATGAAGCTGCTGAAGGGCAAGAAGGGCCCGCAGCTGCTCCACGTCATCACCACCAAGGGCAAGGGCTACGAGCGCGCCGAAGGCGACCAGATCGGCTACCACGCCGTCTCGCCCTTCGACCCGGACCTCGGCGTCGTCAGCAAGGGCGGCGCGAAGAAGCCGACCTACACCGACATCTTCAGCGACTGGCTCTGCGACGCCGCCGCCGCCGAACCCAAGCTGCTCGGCATCACCCCGGCGATGCGGGAAGGTTCCGGCCTCGTGCGTTTCAGCAAGGAATTCCCGGAGCGCTACTTCGACGTCGCGATCGCCGAGCAGCACGCCGTCACGCTTGCCGCCGGCATGGCCTGCGAGGGCGCGAAGCCCGTCGTCGCCATCTATTCGACCTTCCTGCAGCGCGGCTACGACCAGCTGGTGCACGACGTCGCAACGCAGAAGCTCGACGTGCTGTTCGCCATCGACCGCGGCGGCGTGGTCGGACCGGACGGCGCCACCCACGCCGGCAATCTGGATTTGAGCTTCCTGCGCTGCGTGCCGCACATGGTGGTGATGGCTCCGGCCGACGAGGCCGAATGCCGCGCCATGCTCACGACCGGCCTGCGCTTCGACGGCCCGGCCGCGGTGCGCTACCCGCGCGGCACCGGCCCCGGCGTGGCCGTGCCGGCGACGCTCGACACGCTGCCGATCGGCAAGGCCGAAGTGCGCCGCAAGGGCAAGGGCATCGCCCTGCTCGCTTTCGGTGCGCTGGTGCCGGCCGCCGAACACGTCGGCACCGAACTCGGCCTCACCGTCGTCAACATGCGCTTCGTGAAGCCGCTCGACCGCGAACTGCTGCTCGAACTCGCCGCCACGCACGAGGGTTTCGTCACCCTCGAGGACAACGTGGTGATGGGCGGCGCGGGCTCGGCGGTGCTGGAGCTGTTCGCGCAGGAAGGCGTCATGAAGCCCACCCTGCTGCTCGGCCTGCCCGACCGCTTCCAGGACCACGCCGCGCGCGAGGAGCTGCTGGCCGAAGCCGGCCTCGACGCCGCCTCGATCCGCACCGCGGTGCTGAAGCGCTGGCCGGCGCTGGCCACGCCCGAGCTCAAGGCCGCGGGCTGAGCCCCGCACGGGCGAAGGGCGTCCGGGTCAGTGCCCGGCGCTCTTCATCGATTCCGGAATGCCCGCGGCGCCATAGCGCCGCCGCACCATCGGGATGGTCAGCATCGTGCTGGCCACCGCCATCAACAGCAGCGCGGTGAAGGCATCGGCGGAGATGATGCCTTTGTCGAGCAGGATGGTCGCGAAGATGATCTCGATCAGCGCCTTGGTCTGCAGCAGCCAGCCGATCAGGTAGGCCTCGCCGGGCTTCCATCCGAGGATCTTCGCGGCGATGGTGATGCCGAGGCGTTTGCCCACCACCGAGGCCACCAGCAGCACGCCTGCGGCGATGAACACGGCGCTGCCGCCCGCATCCCATTCGGTGCGCAGCCCGGTGCTGAGGAAGAACACCGGCATCATGAACACCAGTACGGTGTTGCGGACGAGGTCGAAGCGCTCTTCGGCGAACCAGTGGCGGTCGATGATGACGCCGGCGAGGAAGGCACCCACCATGAAGTGCAGGCCGGCCGCGTCCGAGCCCAGCGCGCAGGCCAACAGCCACATCAGGCCAAGCGCCCAGCGGTCGAACTCGCCGACGCGGGCGAGGCCGCGGCGCACGATGGGCGCGAGCACCGCGAACGCGACGAGGAAGCCGACCTGGTGCAGCAGGCGATCGGCGTCGACGAGGATCAGCGCGAGCACGATCCAGATGGCGATGTCGTCGAGGCTGGCGTAACGCAGCACGCGCTGGCCCAGCGGCGTGCGCAGGATGCCGAGCTTCTCCATCAGCAGCATCAGGATCGGCAGCGCGGTGACGGCTGCCCCCATGCCGAGGGCCGCGACGAACTGCAGCTCGGTGGCCTTCGGCCCGAGCAGGCCGGGCATCCATTGCAGCAGAGCCCAGGCGGCGGCGGCGCCGACCAGCAGCGGCATCGCCATCGCCAGGCCGGCGGTGACGGCGGTTTCCCGACGACCGGCCCAAGCCGAGCGCAGGTCGAGCTCGATGCCCGCCAGCCACAGGAAGATGATCACCGCCCACCAGGCGAGGCCATTGAGGTTGGCCACCACCGTGGGCTGGAACAGCTGTTGGTGCACCTCGGGGAAGACCGCGCCCGCCACGCCGGGCCCGAGCAGGATGCCCGCGACGATCTGCACCACCACCAGCGGCGCGATGTCCTCGGTGCGCGCCAGGCGCCAGACCAGCCACGGCAGGGCGAAGATGCCGAGCATCACGATCAGGAAAGCGGTCTTGGGGTGGATCAGCTCGGCCATGGTGCGGTTGAGGGTTCTTGAAGAGGCGCCATCCTAGGGCATGGCCGTGGGCCGAGGCAGCCGCGGCGCAGCAACGACTGACTTTCGTCAGTGACGCCGCGCCCCGGGACTTGGCACAGTGTCTTCATGCCGGGCGCCGCATGCTGCGATCGCCCTGAACCGAGGTGTTGAATGAGCCGTCCCGAAGACCACCTGCGCGACCTGCGCATCGACCGCCGTCCCGGCGCCGCGCGCCCGACCTCGAACCGCAAGTGGATCGTGCTCGGCGCGATCGTCACCGTGATCGCCGTCGGCGCGGTGCTGATGTCCGGCCGGCCGACGCCGGTCGACACCAGCGTCGCGCGCAGCGCGGCCGACGCCGGGCCGCCCACCCTGCTCGACGCCTCCGGCTTCGTCACCGCCCGGCGCATCGCCACCGTCTCATCGAAGGTCACCGGCCGCGTGGCCGAAGTGTTGATCGAGGAAGGCATGAAGGTCGAAGAGGGCCAGCTGCTGGCCCGCCTCGACGCCACCGACGCCAGCGCCCAGCTCGAACTCGCCAGCGCGCAGCAGGCTTCGAGCGAATCGCAGCTCGACGAAGCCCGCACCCAGCTCGCCTTGGCCGAGACCACGCTGACGCGCCAGCAGGAGCTGATCGGCCGCCAGCTGGTCGCGCAATCGGCGTTCGACCAGGCCAAGGCCGACCGCGACGCCCGCGCGGCGCGCCTCGCCAGTCTGGAGAAAGCCGTCGAAGTCGCCCGCGACCAGCGCGCGCTCACCGCCATCGGCGTGGACAACACGCAGATCCGCGCGCCCTTCGCCGGCGTGATCGTGGCCAAGGCCGCGCAGCCGGGCGAGATGATCTCGCCGGTCTCGGCCGGCGGCGGCTTCACCCGCACCGGCATTGGCACGCTGGTCGACATGGATTCGCTGGAGGTGAACGTCGACGTCAACGAGGCCTACATCGGCCGCGTGCAGCCGAAGATGCCCGTCAACGCCGTGCTCAACGCCTACCCGGACTGGACCATCCCGGGCAGCGTCATCGCCATCGTGCCCACCGCCGACCGCACCAAGGCCACGGTGAAGGTGCGCATCGCGCTCGACAGCAAGGACACGCGCATCGTCCCCGACATGGGCGTGCGCGTGAGCTTCCTGGCCCCGGTCGATGCCGATGCGCCGAAGCCCACCGGCGCCTTCGTGCCGGAAGCCGCCATCGTGCAGCCCGCGCCCGCCGCGGAGGGCGAGGAGCCCGGCCGTCCCGCCGTGTTCGTGGTCGAAGACGGCGTCGCGAAGCGCATTGAAGTGACCCTCGGCGAAGAAGCGAACGCCGAACGCCACGTCACCGCCGGCCTCAACGGTGGCGAGACGGTGATCGTCGCGCCGCCGAAGGGCCTCGCCGACGGTGCGCGCGTGGTGGTCAACGCCGCCGCCGGCCGCTGAGCGATCCCGCCGCCATGAGCACGCCGTCGATGTTCCCGCTGGTCGAGATCCGCGACCTCACCAAGACCTACGTGCGCGGCAAGCAGCGCGTCGAGGTGCTGCACGGCATCCAGCTCGAGATCCCGGAGGGCGATTTCGTCGCGCTGATGGGGCCATCCGGCTCGGGAAAAACCACCCTGCTCAACCTGATCGGCGGCATTGATTCACCCACCTCTGGGGTGTTGAAGGTCGGCGGCCAGCGCATCGACGACTACGGCGCCGACGAGCTCGCGAAGTGGCGTGCCGAAACGGTGGGCTTCATCTTCCAGAGCTACAACCTGATGCCGGTGCTCAGCGCGCAGAAGAACGTCGAGCTGCCCCTGCTGCTCACCGAGATGGGCGCGGCCGAGCGCGCCAAGCGTGCCCGCATCGCGCTGGACCTCGTCGGCATCGGCGATCGCGCCGGCCACAAGCCGAACGAACTCTCCGGCGGCCAGCAGCAGCGCGTGGCCATCGCCCGCGCCCTGGTCAGCGACCCCACCCTGCTGATCTGCGACGAGCCCACCGGCGACCTCGACCGCAAGACCGCCGACGAGGTGCTGCGCCTGCTGCAGCGCCTCAACTCGGAATTCGGCAAGACCATCATCATGGTCACCCACGACCCGAAGGCCGCCGAGTACGCCAAGCGCACCGTGCACCTCGACAAGGGCGCGTTGGTGAAGGAGGCCGCGCACTGAGCGCGGGCATCCCATGCTGAAGTACGTCGGGCTCGTGCTTTCGGGCCTCACCCGCAAGAAGCTGCGCACCACCCTCACCTTCCTCTCGCTGGCGGCAGCGTTCACGCTGCTGGGCCTGCTGCAGGCGGTCGGCGTGCTGTTCTCTGGCGCGTCGGACTTCTTGGGGGCGAGCCGCCTTATCACACAGGCTTCGACGTCTTTCACCCAACCGTTGCCCATGCGAATGATGGGGATCATCGAGTCGGTCGACGGCATCGATGCGGTGTCGCATTCCCAGTTTTTCGGCGGGCAGTACGGCGAGGCACGAGGCTTCTTCCCGCAGTTTGCTGTCAATCCGCGACTGCTGAAGGCAACGTACTCCGAATGGGTGATGCCTGACGATCAATGGCGCGCTTTCCAGCTGACTCGCGATGGCGCGATCGTCGGCAGGAACATTGCCGAGCAGTACGGATGGAAGATCGGTGACGTCGTCCCGCTCAACAGCTTCATTTGGACGAAGTCGGATGGCTCCAGGCTTTGGGAGTGGCGAATCGTCGGAATCTTTGACGGCAAAGACGACGAGTGGCAGAAACGCACCAGCCTGATGTACCTGAACTACGGCCAGTTTGATGAAGGCCGGGCGCCTGGTGCGCGCGGTTTGGCCGGCGTATTCGTGGTCCGCGTCACTGACCCCAGCAACGCGGAGAAGGTGGCTGCAGCCATCGATGCCAAGTTCGCGAACTCTTCCGACGAGACCAAGACGCAGAGCGAGCAGGAGTTTCAGGTCAGTTTTGCTCGCCAACTCGGCAACATCGGACTGATCGTCAATCTGATCACCGGCATGGTGTTTTTCTCCATCCTGTTCTTGACAGGCGTGGCGATGAATCAGGCCGTCAGAGAGCGAATCCCCGAGCTCGCCGTACTCAAGTGCCTTGGATTCAAAGACCGACAGGTGATGTGGCTGGTGCTTTCCGAGTGCTTCGCACTGTGCGTCATCGGTGCCACTGCCGGGATGCTGATCGCCAGCGCCGCAGTGCAGCTCCCGATCATTCAGAGCGCCATTCCTGTGAGCGTCGGCGGAACGGTGTGGTTGGTGGCTGGCGCTTGCGTCATCGCCCTGACACTCCTTGTCGGACTTCCCCCGGCAATGACGGCACAGCGCCTCAAGATCGTGGATGCACTTGCTGGACGGACGGGCGACTCTTCTTTCGAACTTGCCCTTCGCAAGGCCATCGAGTGGCCGGCGATGGGATGGCGATGGGTCATGGGTCGCTCAGTGCGTCCCGCGGAGGCCGACGCATGAGCGCATGGACGCAAGTGCGCGAGATCACATTGATGAACCTGCGCTCGATCCCGGAGCGCCTCGGCCCCTCGCTGGTCATTGTCGTTGGAATCGCCGGCGTCGTTGGCGTCCTGGTGGCGCTGCTGTCGATGGCTACCGGGCTTCGGGAAACGCTGGGCGGGAACGGCCGAACGGATCAGGTGGTCATCGCGCGGGGTGGAAGCAATGGCGAACTCGCCAGTTTCCTCTCGATCGGAAACGCGACCCTGGTCAAGCAGGACCCGGCCATTGCACGGAACGCTGACGGCGCTCCGATAGCCAGCGCAGAGATCATCGTCATTACCGAAGTACGCAAGCCCGGTTCGCGAAACTCAGCGAATGTGTCATTGAGAGGAATTGAACCGATCGGTCTGACGCTTCGAGACGGTTTCCGCCTGACGAGCGGACGGATGTTCCGCCCTGGCGTGCAGGAACTGATTGTTGGAACGGGCGCAGCAGGGCAATTTGAAGGACTAGAGGTTGGGCGCTCGCTGAAGTTCCGCGGCTCGACCTGGGCCATCGTGGGCCACTTCGAAAGTGGAGGCATCTACGATTCTGAGCTCTGGAGCGACGTGCAGACAGTCCAGAGCGCATGGCGGCGCGCTGGCGTTTCGTCCGTACTGGCGCAACTCAAGCGTGAAGGCGATCTACCCGTCATTGCCAAGCGCCTGAAGGACGACCCCCAACTCGACGTCGAAGCGAAGTCCCAGAAGGCCTTCTACACCGGGCAAAGCAGCGCCCTGACAACCGTGATCGGGATCATGGCCGCCATCATCGCCCTGATGATGGCGCTTGGTGCGATCTTCGGCGCGCTAAACACGATGTATGCCGCCGTTTCCGCTCGTACGAGAGAAATCGGCACGCTTCGGGCACTGGGTTTTGGCGCTCTGCCTGTCATCGTTTCGGTGATGGCTGAGTCGCTGATCCTCAGTGTTTCAGGCGGCGTGCTGGGTGCCGTCGTCGCATACATCGCCTTCAACGGATACGCGGTTTCGACGCTTTCCGGCATCAGCCAAGTGGCGTTCCAATTCGCCGTCACGCCGTTGCTCGTGGCGATCGGCCTGTCACTGGCCATTGCCATCGGCTTCATCGGCGGCCTGGCGCCCGCGATCCGCGCGGCGCGGATTCCGGTGACGTCGGCGCTGCGGGAGTAGCGCCGGCGCCACCGGTGTACCACGGGGTCGCCGCCATGGCGCATCGGACCAGCAGGCGGACCGTTACGCTCCCGCACGCTGACCGCAGGTGCCGTTAGGCGACGGCAGCGACCTGCCGTGGCCGGAAAACCGCCTCACTCCCGATGATTGCACCAATGCCTTTCGCGCGAGGCGTCAGGAGACACGCTGGTAGTGCGAGATCCTCAGGAAGTCCAGATCAATCAGGGCGAACACCCCTGCCAACTCCGGCGCATCCTGGGACCTCCGCATCGCGCGCTCCGCCGCTTCGGCGTCCTCCCAAGCGACATGGTCGATCCACCATCCGTTGGCCTCGTCTCGGTACATGGAGCGTGACACATGGCCGGGCTGTGCCCTGATGAAGTCGCCGAGGGTTTCCATCCCTGCCCTCTGGTCAGCAGCGTCGACGCCACTGATGAACCGTAGCAGCGCGATCTCGTGCACCTGTTTGTCGTTCATTGGCTGATTTCTCCGTGTTGGACCGGCGTCATCGCCGGCGCTTGAAGAATCTCCATGGACATGCCAGAAAATGGCATGTTCACTCATGCCAAACGCCAATGAGATCAGAGACCGGCGAGCGTGCGCTCGGACTGCTGCGCTCCCGCGATGACTGGACAGCACCTTCGCTGGCGCACGAATTGGGAGTCAGCGTGCGCACCGTCCACCGGCTGCTCGCGGAATTCAGGGAGCGTGGTTTGCCGATCGAGGCCTCCCGCGGCGCCGGTGGCGGCATCCGACTGGGGTGGACCTACGGCCTCGACGGACTCCGGCTAGGGCACCGGGACACGCTGCAGGTGCTTCTTGCGCTGGCCGTTGCCGAGCGGGTCGGGGGGCCACTCATGACGGCGAGGCTCCCCGCGGTGCGGCAGCGGCTTGGCCTGGCGCTGCCCCAGCAACAGCGAAGCGCCGTTTCCCGACTCAGGCGTCGGGTCCTCGTGGGCGCGTCCGCCTCACCGGCCGTCGCGTCGAAGTACGGAAGCATCAAGCCAAGCATCGCGGTTCGAATCCAGGAGGCATTCCTTGCCCAGCGCGCCCTGCGCATCGCGTATCGGGATGGGTCGGGTGCCACCTCGGCCCGAAAGGTCGAGCCCCACTATCTGTTGTTCAATCCGCCCTGCTGGTACTTGCTGGCATGGGACTCCGGGAAGGATGCCGCCCGTCACTTTCGACTCGATCGCCTGACCGATGCCGGGGTCGCGGAGGAGCCGTTCACCTTGCGCCCGTCGAAACAACTGATGCCCGACGTCGACACGTTCTTCGATGGCCTCTAGGTGCTGCCGATTCCAACGCCAGGGCCTGTTTCGCGCAGTGACCGGAAGGCCGATCAACGCACTTGGAACGGGAGCCCCGAAACGGGGCCCCCGGATCCGATCAGGGCTCGACCACCGCCACCCGCTTGCGGTTGTCAGAAGGCACGCGGTCGATCAGCTTGTTGTAGGGGTCGAAACCCACCTCGTAGGGTGCTTCGTCGACCGTCACAGTGATCGTCGGCTCGGCCTCCGTGATCCGACGCCGCTCGAGGAACAGCACCCGCTCGTCCGCCTCGTCGGCGCCCGGCGCGCGCGCGAACACCGCCACCTCGACCTGGTCATCCATCGGCGCCGGCGTCTCCTTGCCCAGCCCGTCGCTGTAGATCTTTCCGGCCCTGAGCGAGAGAGTGACGTCCCAGCGACCGTCGGCGCGCTTCGTGGCCTTCGCATCGACCACCCGGTTGTCGTAGAAGGTGATCCTCTGGAACAGGTCGGTGATCAGGCTCTGCAGTTCGGGCGACGCCTCGGCGCGGATGTACTCGAGCAGCTCCGCGGAGGTCGTGTAGGGCGGCTGCTGGAAGCCCTTGTCCTGCAGGTAGCGGCGCAGCGCACGATTGAGGGCTTCCTCGCCCATCTCCTCGCGCAGACGATAGAAGACCAGCGAGCCCTTGTTGTAGTGGATGTACCCCTGGTTCTCGACGCGGTACAGCGGCAGTTCCTCCACCAGTTCGCCGCCGCGCCGGTCGAGGTAGTTGTCCAGCTCATACCTGAGGAACCGACGCATCTTGTCACGGCCGTACTTCTTCTCCATCACCATCAGCGCCGAGTACTGCGACAGCGACTCGCTGAGCATGACCGAGCCCTGCACGTCGGCACCGATCACCTGGTGCGCCCACCACTGATGCGCCACTTCGTGCGAAGTCACGTAGTAGACGTAGTCGATGGCGTCCTCGTCGCGCAGGTCGGCGATGAAGCCGATCGACTCCGAGAACGGGATGGTGTTGGCGAAGCTCTGCGCGAAGCGCTCATAACGCGGGAACTCGATGATCCGTACCTGCTTGTGCTGGTAGGGAGTGAAGTTCGCAGTGAAATAGTCGAGCGAGTCCTTCGTCGCCTCGATCATGCGATCGACGTTGTATGAATGGGCGGGGTGGTAGTAGACCTCGACCGGGATCCCGTTCCACGTGTCACGCTTCACCTCCCAGCGCGCCGAAAGCCAGGCGGCGAACGGCAGCATGGGGCGGTCCATCGCGTAGGCGAAGCAGCGACGGCCGTTCTCCTCCGTCTCGGCCTCGAGGTAACCCGGCGCCAGCGCGATCTGGTCGGGCGACGTGCAGACCTTGGTGCGGAAGTCGATCCAGTCGGCGTCGTCGCTGATGTAGGTGTTGGCGCGTGCCGCCTCGTCCTCCAGCTTCGCCATCCGCGGCACCTCGCCCAGCCCGCGCTCGCGGCGTTCGTTGCGGTCGACGATCTGCATCCCGGTGCTGTAGCCGAAAGTCGGCAGAACACCGGAGTTGAAGAACGTGCCGTTGCCGACCACCTGGGTCTGCAGCACGTTGTTGCCGAAGCCGCGCTCGGCGGCGCGCACCTCGAAGCGCAGGGTCATCTCGGCCCCCGGCGCCATCGGCTCGCGCAGGCGGTAGATGCGGTAGCCCAGGGGTTCGTCGAAGCGCTCGAGTTCGTGTGGCGCGAAGTCGATCGAGGCCAGCTCGATCCCACGCGTGGTCAGCACGTGGAAGGCCTCGATCGGGACCTTGTGCTGGTTCACCAGCCGGTAGCTGCCGCGGATCGTGACGCTGCGCGTCTCGGGACGGATGTCGACCTCGGTGTCGATGGCCTTGATGCGCGGCTGGGGCAGGCCGGCGTACTGCGCGTACTCCTTTTCGTAGCGGGCCTGAAGATCGAGCGCGGTGTCGCCGGACATGTAGTCGTTGACCACGTTGGTGTTCCAGAACACCCAGCCGCCGACCCCGGCCCAGGCTGCGACGGCGACGGCCAGTGCCGTGCCCAGCGGCCCACGCAGTCGTTGGGCCGCATGCCGCCGCCGCTCGCGGCCGGACGGCGCGGTGCCGCGTACCCAGAACGCAGCCGCCAGCAGCAGCAGCGAAACCACGAACATCAGCCAGTAGACCGAGAACCAGGCCCAGCCCGTCAGGTAGTGGCCGAAGCCATTCATGTCGGAATAGGTCGGCGTCGGCGCGCTCGCGAACTGCACCAGGTTGTGGTCGACATCGACCACGCCCAGCACGATCTGCGAGACATAGATGAGGATCACGGCCAGGTAGCCCGCGAACTTGTTGTTCGTGAAGACCTGCACGGCCACGCCGAGCAGGCCCATCAGCACGAAGGGCACCGCGGCGATCGCAAGCGACGCCGCATACACGCCGGGCTCGAAGTGGGTATAGCCGCGCATCAACTGGAAGCCCATGCCGGCCAGCACCCCGGCCGTGCTGAACACCGCCACCACCGCCAGCACCGCGCCGCACTTCGCGGCCAGCGGCACCCAGTCGGGGACCGGCAAGGCATCGGACACGTCGCTGATCTTCGCCTGCCGCTCCTTCCACACCAGCTCGCCGGCGTAGAACGTCACGACCAGGAACAGGAAAAGAGCCATGCTGCCCTGCAGCGCCTCCACCATCAGGTAGGACACTGGGAAGACCTTGGCGCCAAACATGGTGTCGATGAACTGCGCCGCACCAAAGAAGTTCACCACCGCGAACACCAGCATCACGAGGAAGGGCACGCTGCGCAGCACGCCCCAGGTGTCGAAGCGAAGCAGGCGCCAGAACTGGGAGAGCGCAGTACGCAGGGTGAAGGCGCGTGGCGGATGCGCAGCGATCGCGTGCGGCTTTGTGGTCGCTGCCGGCGTCGCCTGCGCGACGGACCCCTTGCGCTTCGAGGTACGCCCCGACCCCGTGCCGGCGCGCATCGGCTTGAACAGCGCATAGGTCGCACCCAGCAGCGACAGCGCCACCGTACCCCACAGCGCACGGTTGGCGATGAGGTATCCCGTCAGTTCCGGCAGGCGGGTGTTCTGCTCCTCGACCGACCAGTAGCGCACCGCGCGGCCCATCGCACGCAGCCCGAAGGGATCGATCAGTGCGGCGATCCAAGCGTTGTCGATGTCGCTGGTCAGGTTGCCGGCCACGATCCACAAGACGAAGAACGCAAGGACGCCTACATAGACCATCAGCAGGCTTCGCGTGACCGCGGCCAACAGCGCCAGCAGCGCACCGCCGAACAGCAGGTTCGGCAACACCAGCACCGCGAACGACCACAGGAAGGGATCGAGCGAGAAGGTGCCGAGGCGCTGGGGGTCGATCCAGGGCATGAACTGGCCGGCGATCATGCCGATCGCCACGGCGACGAAGATCGCGAGGCAAGCCACCAGTCCTGCAGCGAAACGCCCAAATAGATAGTCGGCCTTCCGCATCGGGGTGGCGAAGAACAGTTCGGCCGTTCCGAACTCATGGTCGCGCAGCAGGCCGTTGGCGATGAACAGCACGATCAGGAACAGCCCCAGCAGGCTGAACACGCCGAGCATGTTGGCGATCACGGTCGGCGCATTGCGATGCACATTGCCGATCGCACTGCCGACCTGGATCGCGTCGGACGACGTCGCGCCGAAGGCGAGCAGACCGAAGACCACGGCCACCAGCCACAGCAAGGGGGAACTGAGCTGGTAGCGCAGCTCGAAGCGGAAGAATTCACCGAACATGGGTGCGCTCCCTCAGGCGGCCTGCGCATGCTGGCGCAGGCGCTGGAAGTAGACGTCCTCGAGGTCCGGCGCGATCTTCGTGAACCCGGCTTCCGGCTGGGACTCCGCGTAGACATGGATCACCGGCTGGCCACCGACCAGACGCGTGGAGAGCACGTCGAAGCGCGCCTGGTAGTCGGCCAGCGTGGACTTGTTGACGGTCGCCTTCCACACCCGGTCGTTGAGGGCCTCGATGGCCTCCTGCGGGCGGCCGGTCAGCAGCACCGTGCCTCGGCTGATGATCGCCATCCGTGGGCAGAGGTCGGTCACGTCCTCGACGATGTGGGTGGACAGGATCACCACCACCTGCTCACCGATCTCGCTGAGCAGGTTGAGGAAGCGATTGCGCTCCTCGGGGTCGAGGCCGGCGGTCGGCTCATCGACGATCACGAGGCGCGGGTTGCCGATCAGCGCCTGCGCGATGCCGAAACGCTGGCGCATGCCGCCGGAGTAGGTACCGAGCTTCCGTTTGCGGGCGTCCCACAGGTTGGTCTGGTGCAGCAGCGACTCGACCACCTCCCTTCGCTCCTTGCGCTGGCGGTAGCCCTTGAGCGCGGCGAAGTGGTCGAGCAGGTCTTCGGCGCTGACTTTCGGGTACACGCCGAAGTCCTGCGGCAGGTAGCCCAGCGTGCGGCGCACGGCGTCCTTGTCGCGCTGCACGTCGATGCCATCGAAGGTGATCGTGCCCTCGTCGGGGTCCTGCAGGGTGGCGATGGTCCGCATCAGGGACGATTTGCCGGCCCCGTTGGGTCCGAGCAGTCCGAACAGTCCTTTCGGAATGTCGAGCGTGACGTGGTTGATCGCGCGCACGCCGTTGGCGTAGGTCTTCGACAGATCGTGGATGGTCAGCATGGTCTTCCCCGGCAGGATGGGCCGGCGCATTCGGCGCCGTCATGGAACGGGATCATGCTGGTCCCGCTTGACGTCCACGGGCATGTGCGGCAGGTCATGGGGTGACTTTGGTCACGGAGAACGCCTGCGCCGCGGCATCGGGCGGCAAGAAGCGCAGCTCAGCCCCGCTTCGGCGCCCGCGTCACCAGCACTACGCTCGCCAAAATGACGCCCATCGCCAGCCAGGTGTCGGCATCGAAGCGTTCATGCAGCACGACGGTGCCCAGAAGCACCGCGATCGCCGGGTTCACGTAGGCGTACGAGGTGGCCAGCGCCGGGCGCACGTGGTGCAGCAGCCACACGTAGGCCGTGAAGCCGACGATCGAGCCGAACAGCGCGAGGTAGACGAGGGCCAGGGTCGAATCCAGCGGCGGCACGCCGGCGAAGCGCTCGCCGAGCAGTAGCGACGCGATGGCCATCAGCACGCCGCCCGCAAGCATCTGGCCGGCGGCGCTCATGAAGGGCGTGGGCAGGTCCTGGTCGCGGCTCCACACGGAGCCCCAGGCCCACGAGAGCGGCGCGACGATCAGGCAGACCATGCCGAGCCACGAGCCGCGCAGCTCGCTGCCGAAGTTCAGCAGCGCGACGCCGCCGAGGCCGACGACAATCCCCGTCCATTCCAGCGCACCGAGCTTGCGCCCACGCAGGGTGGAGAACACGGCGACGAACAGCGGCATCGAGGCCACCGCAATCGCGGCGAGGCCGCTGCTCACTT
Source organism: Silanimonas sp. (assembly GCF_044377035.1). Lineage (GTDB taxonomy): Bacteria > Pseudomonadota > Gammaproteobacteria > Xanthomonadales > Xanthomonadaceae > Silanimonas. The sequence goes on along the minus strand of NZ_JBILJW010000003.1, from coordinate 128,102 downwards.
CGGTCTGCGCAAGGTTCACCAGCCCGTTGGCGAACAGCACCATGAAGACGCCCATCGCCGCGAGGTTGCGCCACTGCGCGCGGGTCGGCGGCGCCACGCCGCGCCAGCGCAGCACGGCATAGAACAGCGCGCCGGCCGCGAGCATGCGGATCGCGCCCATCGCGAAGGGCGGGTAGCCCTGCACGCCAATGGCGATGGCGAGGTAGGTCGAGCCCCAGACGAGGTAGACCGCCGCGAGCGCGGCGGCAACGGCAAGGCGCGACGGCGCGGCGGCGCTCAAGCGCGCCGCCACGAGTACGCGAGCGGGATCAATCCGCCCAGAGCGTGGCCTGGCGCGACTCCGGCAGCACCTGCGTCGCGAGGCGCTGGTTGCCGGCAAGCAGGCCGAGCGCGTCGGCCAGCACGTGGGCCGACTCGCGCAGCAGCGGGTCGATGTGGTTCTCGGCGGCCTTCTCCTCGGCCACCTGCTCGGCGACATCGCGCTCGTCGGCCTGCAGGCCGTCGTCGGCGCGGTTCGGCAGGCTGTCGTCGAGACCCAGGCGCTTGCGCTCGGCGGTGCGGGCCAGACGCTTTGCCTCGGCTTCTTCGCGCTCGGTGCGGCGGGTGGCCTCGTTGAGCGAGATCGTGCCCTCCTCGCGGTCCTTGCGGAACTCGGCCACGTCGTCGCGCCACCAGCCGAACTCGACGTCCTTGGCGATCCGCGATTCATGCCGCTGCGCCAGCGGCAACAGCATCGGCGCGAAATTGCCGTAGGTGCGATGGGTGGCGGGCTGGATGCGGCTGGCCGGCAGGGCGTTGTCGTAGCTGCTCTCGCCGAACTCGCTGGCATCGAGCGTCACCGGGAATGCGAGGTCGGGCACGACACCATTGAACTGCGTGGTGCCGCCATCGATACGGAAGAACTGCGCAACCGTGAGCTTCAGCTGGCCGAAGCGCGGCTCGCGGGTGTTCTGGAAGCGGTCGAGGTCGATGAGGTTCTGCACCGTGCCCTTGCCGAAGGTGGTCTCGCCGATGATCAGGCCGCGGCCGTAATCCTGGATGGCGGCGGCGAAGATCTCCGAGGCCGAGGCGGAGCTGCGGTCGACCAGCACGGCCAGCGGGCCGTCCCAGGCCACCCCGGCGACGTCGTCGCTCTCGATGCTGATGCGGCCGCCCGCCTCGCGCACCTGCACGACCGGGCCGGTATCGACGAACAAGCCCGTGAGCTCGACGGCTTCGGTCAGCGAGCCACCGCCGTTGCCGCGCAGGTCGACGACCACGCCATCGACCTTCTCGGCCTTGAGTTCGGCGAGCAGCTTGGCGACGTCGTTGGTGGCGGAACGCGCGTCGGCGTCGCCGCGGCGCTTCGCTTCGAAATCGGCATAGAAGGTCGGCAGGCGGATGACGCCGATGCGCTTGCCGTCGGCCTCGATGAGCTGGCGTCGCGCGGCCTGCTCTTCCAGCTTCACGCGGTCGCGGACGATCTCGACGATGCGATGCGCGCCGTCGATGCCGTTCACCGCGGGGATGGTGTCGAGGCGCACCGTGGTGCCCTTGGCGCCGCGCACCAGCTGCACGACGTCGTCGATGCGCCAGCCCATCACGTCGACCATCGGGCCATTGCCCTGCGCCACCGCGACGATGCGATCACCGACGGTGAGCTGGCCGGTCTTCGCGGCCGGGCCGCCCGGAACGAGCGTGCGCACGACCACGTAGTCGTCCTGCGACTGCAGCACCGCGCCGATGCCCTCGAGCGAGAGGCGCATCGACATATTGAAGTTCTCGGCGCTGCGCGGGCTCATGTAGCCGGTGTGCGGATCGATCGACTCCGTGTAGGCGTTCATGAAGGTCTCGAACGCGTCCTCGGGCTTCAGCTGGTTCACGCGCGTGGCCATCTGCGCGTAGCGGCGGTCGAGCGTGCGACGGATCTCCTCCGGCGCGCGGCCGGCCAGCTTCAGGCGCAGCCAGTCGTTCTTGACGTACTTCTCCCACAGCGCGTCGAGCTCGGCGCTGTCCCTGGCCCAGGCGGCGTCCTCGCGCTCGTAGCGCCACACCTCGTCGCCGCTGAAGTCGAAATCGCCCCTCAGGCGTTCACGGGCGAAGGCCACGCGCTCGGAGACGCGCAGCATGTAGCGGGTGTAGAGGTCGAAGGCCGGCTGCAGGCTCTGGCCCTTGATGGCGTCGTCGAAGCGGCGCTCGTTCTTCTGGAAGGCGTCGATGTCCGACTGCTTGAAGAACAGCTTCTGGCCGTCGAGGCTCTCGAGGTAGCGCGTGAAGATGGCGCTGCTCAGGGCATCGTCGAGCGGCTTCGGCGCGTACGCGTAGCGGCTGTCGGAGAGCACGCCGTAGACCATGCGGGCGGCGCCCTGCTGGTCGACGGTGGGGCGGAAGGCCGGGGTCGCGTTGGCCGCTGCAGGCGCCGCCGGGGCCGCAGCGGCACTGCCGGTGGCGACCTGGGGCGACAGGGCCGCGCCGGCGAGGGCCAGCGGCAGGGCAAGGGCGAGTACGAGGGGCAGCGGCTTCAGCATGGGATTTGGTCCGTCCGTTCGATGCAGCATGCCGCGGTTGGGCGGCCGGTCAATGTGCCGGACGTCGCATCAGGCGATGACGCCGGCCTCCGCCGCCGAACGGTCGGCGTGGTAGGACGAGCGCACCATCGGCCCGGAAGCGACATGGCTGAAACCCAGACCGTAGCCGAAGGCCTCGAGTTCCTTGAATTCTTCCGGCGTCCAGTAGCGCATCACGGGATGGTGATGCGGCGTGGGCTGGAGGTACTGGCCGATGGTGATCATGTCGACATCGTGGGCGCGGAGGTGCTCGAGGCACTCCTTCACCTGGTCCATGTCCTCGCCGAGGCCGAGCATGATGCCGCTCTTGGTCGGCACCGACGGATGCTGGGCCTTGAAGCGCTGCAGCAGCTGCAGCGACCAGTCGTAGTCGGCACCCGGGCGTACGTTCGGGTACAGCGGGCGGACGGTCTCGAGGTTGTGGTTGAAGACGTCCGGCGGGTTCGTCGCGAGGATCTCGAGCGCGCGGTCCATGCGGCCCTTTCCGCGGAAGTCGGGCGTGAGGATCTCGATCTTCAGCGCCGGCGAGAGAACGCGGGCCTCGCGGATGCAGTCGGCGAAATGCTGGGCGCCGCCGTCGCGCAGGTCGTCGCGGTCCACCGAGGTGATCACCACGTACTTCAAGCGCATATCGGCAATCGTCTGCGCGAGCTTCAGCGGCTCCGAGGCATCCGGCGGCTTCGGCCGGCCGTGGGCGACGTCGCAGAAGCTGCAGCGGCGCGTGCAGACCTCGCCGAGGATCATGAAGGTGGCGGTGCCGTGGCTGAAGCACTCGTGGATGTTCGGGCAGCTCGCCTCTTCGCAGACGGTGACGAGCGAGTTCTCGCGCAGCTTCGACTTCAGCTGCTGCACCGCGTTGCCTGCCGGGATGCGCACGCGGATCCAGCTCGGCTTGCGCAGCTTCGGCGCCTCGTCGAACTGGACCGGGCTCTTGCCGATCTTGTCGCCGCCGAGCTGCTTCTTGCCCGCTTCGAGCGCGTCGGGCGTCAACACGGTGAGCGGGATGGTCTTGGTCGGCGTGGACATGGTTCGGGTCGCGTCGTCAGGGATGGGCGGGCGCCGCGCCGAGATCCGGCAGGTCGTCGCGCCACTCGGCGGCAAGGCCGAGCTGTCGGCAGAGATGGGGCACCAGCACGTCGGCCACAAGGCGCAGCTCACCGGGGCCACCGCAGTCTAGCAGCGTGGTCACGGGCTGCCCGGCGTAACCGCAGGGGTTGATGCGCTGGAAGGGTTCGAGGTCCATCGCGATGTTGAACGCCAGGCCGTGGAAGCTGCATCCACGCCGCACGCGCAGGCCCAGGGCCGCGATCTTCGCTCCATCCGACGTGTACACGCCGGGCGCACCGTCCTTGCGGAAGGCGGCGAAGCCGTAGGTGGCGCAGGTGTCGATGATGGCCTGCTCGATGCGCTCGACCAGCGCCTTCACGCCGATACCGAGCCGCCGCAGGTCCACCAACGGATAGGCCACCAGCTGGCCGGGGCCGTGGTAGGTCACTTGGCCGCCGCGATCGACGGGAATCACCGGGATGTCGCCGGCCGCCAGCACGTGCTCGGGCTTGCCGGCCTGGCCGAGCGTGAAGACCGGGTCGTGTTCGACCAGCCAGAGTTCGTCGACGGTCTCCGCGCCGCGCTGGTCGGTGAGCGCCTGCATGGCGCGCCACACCGGCGCATAGGCCTGCCGGCCCAGCCAGCGGACGCGCACCGGCGTCAGAGCGTCCACTTCACTTCGGGCAGGGCGCGCAGGGTCTCGTGGGCTTTCTCGTAGTCGGCGCGCGTCGCGGCGTCGAAGGCGTAGGTGACGGACACCCAGTTGCCCTTGGCTGACGGCCGGCTGCGGTGGCGCCCGCGATGCACGACGAAGCCGGCGGCCTCCAGCGCGTCAGCCATCTTCACGTCGAGCCCAGCGCCCGCCGCGCCCATCGCGCTGATCTCGAAGGTGCCCGGGAACTGCAGGCCGTGTTCGGGGTTGTCGGAGGTGATCGACATGCGCGCTCCGGCCGATTACTCGGCGTTCCACCACATCAGGAATTCATCGTACATGCGGCCGAAGAAGCCGGCTTCGGCCACCGGCTTCAGCGCCACCAGCGGCGCCGAGGCCACTTCCTTGCCGTCGAGCATCACGCGCACCGTGCCGATGGCCTGGCCCTGCGTGATGGGCGCGACGATCTGCCTCGGCACGTCGATCTGCGGCTTGAGGTCGCCGTAGCGGCCGCGCGGCAGCGTGACCAGCACCGGCGTGGTGACGCCGAGTTCGACGGTCTCCGTTTCGCCCTTGAACAGCGGCTGGGTCGCCAGCGCGGCGCTGCCGCCGAACAGTGCATGGGTCTCGTAGAAGCGGAATCCCCAGTTCAGCAGCGCGAGGTTGTCGCCTTCGCGGATGCGGAAGGCATCGGCGCGCGAGTCGGTCTCGATGCCCATGACCACCGAGATCAGGCGCATGTCGCCGCGCTTGGCCGAAGCCGCGAGGTTGTAGCCGGCGCTGTTGGTGTGGCCGGTCTTGATGCCGTCGACGCTGGGGTCCTTCCACAGCAGGCCGTTGCGGTTGTGCTGGGTGATGCCGTTCCAGGTGAATTCCTTCAGCGAGTGCAGCGCATACGCCTCGGGGAAGTCGCGGATCATCGCGCGGGCCAGCAGGGCCATGTCGCGCGCGCTCACCACCTGGCCTTCGGCGTCGAGGCCGTGGGCGTTGACGAAACGGCTGTTCGTCATGCCGATCTTCGCGGCATAGCTGTTCATCAGGTCGGCGAAGGCCTCCTGCGTGCCGGCCACGTGCTCGGCCATCGCGATCGAGGCGTCGTTGCCGCTCTGCACGACCATGCCCGTGAGCACGGCGTCGAGCGGAGCGCGGGTGTTCACGTCGAAGCCCGAGTAGCTGCCCGCGGTGCCGGCGCCGCCTTCGCGCCAGGCGCGCTCGGAGATCAGCACCTGGTCGTCCTTCTTGATGCGGCCCGCGGCCAGCTCGGCGGCGACGACGTAGGCCGTCATCACCTTGGTCATCGAGGCCGGCGCGCGCGGGGTGTCGATGTCCTTGCCGGCGAGCACCTGGCCGCTGGTGGCGTCCATCAGGATCCAGGCCGCGCCCTGCGAGGCCGGCGCCGGCGGAATCGCCACGGGGGCGGCAGCGGGAACCGGAGCGCTCGGCTGCGGCACCGGGGCGGCCACTGGCTGGGGCACCGGCTGCGGCGTGGGCGTTTGGGCGACGGCGAACGTGGCGGCGACGATCAGGGGAAGCGCGAGCAGGGACGGGCGACGCATGGGACGACAGGACTCCGGAGTGCGGGGCGCGCGGTGGTCGCGCGTGGAAAGGGTGGAAGGTTACGGCGCGACGGCTGAATCGCGTGCCGGAATGCGGCGCGGGAATGGCGGTTTCAAGGCTCCGCGCCGAACAGCCGCGGGGTGGCGAGGCCGCTGTCGATGATGCGGGCTGCCAACGCCTGCGCCGCGTCCACGGCCTGGGCCGGGAAGCGCACGCGCCAGACGCTGCGCTCGCCGACGATGGCGTGGTCGAGTTCGGCCCCGTCGAGCCCCGCGTCGGCGAGGCGCTCCACCAGCCGCTCGGCATTCATGCGGTCGCCGAAGCTGCCCACCTGGACGATCTGCGGGCCGATGCCCATCGGGGTGGGCGGCGTGAGCGGACGGTCCGCGGCCGGGGGGACCGGTCCGCGCCAGCGGTTGGCGGGCACGGGCGCCGTGGCGCGCGGCGGTGGCGAGGCGGGCCGTGCCGGCGTGGGCGGCACGGCATCGGCGTAGCGGGTGTGGTCCGGTCCCATCAGCGCCTCGACTTCAACGCGGGCGGTGCCGGAGCGCTTCATGTCGAGGCGCGTGGCCGCGGCGTAGCTCATGTCGATGATGCGCCCGGCATGGAAGGGGCCGCGATCGTTGACGCGGACGACGACGCTGCGGCCGTTGTCGAGGTTGGTGACGCGCACGTAGCTCGGCAGCGGCAGGGTCTTGTGCGCGGCCGTGAACGCGCACATGTCGTAGCGCTCGCGGCTGGAGGTGTGGCGGCCGTGGAACTTGTAGCCGTACCAGCTGGCGATGCCGCGCTCCTCGTAGCCTTCCGCCGAATCCATCACGCGGTAGGTGCGGCCGAGCACGCTGTAGGTCTCGCGGTTGCCGTAGCGCGACTTCGGCTCGCGGCGCGGCACCGGCTCGGGGATGTTCGACACGTCGATGGCCACGGGCGGCGCGCTGTCGGCCACGCCCGGCGCGTACAGGCCACCGGCGGTGTACAGCGATTCGTCGTGCTCGCGCGGCGGCACGCAGTTCGGCGCCGGCGGCAGCGCATCGACGCTGGCGGCGCCGCGATCAGGTAGCGGACGCACGCGGCTTCCCGCCTCCCCGGCATACGGGTCGGGGCGCGGCTTCGGGGCACTGCCGCAGGCCGCGAGCAGCAGCGAGGCGACGACGAGGCCGGCGACGCGCGACATCACGGGGCGGCGTCGCCCGCGATGATTTCGTCGGCCAGCTGGTGCACGGCCAAGGCGTACATCGGCGAACGGTTGTAGCGGGTGATCACGTAGAAGTTGCGGAAGCCCAGCCAGTGCTCCGTGCCTTCCGCGCCCTCCAGCGTCACCAGCGTGGCCGGCGCGTCATGGCCCTGTGCCTCGGCCGGGCGGAAGCCCTTCTCGCCGAGTTCGGCGAGGCCGTAGCGCGGCTCGAGGTCGGGCGGCGCGAAGGCCGCGCCCTCGTTCGCGGTGGCGCGCGCGACGACGGGGCTGCCCTTCTCCCAGCCGTGCGCGATGAAGTAGTTGGCGATCGAGGCGAACACGTCCGGCAGCGAGCCGAAGAGATCGCGCTTGCCATCGCCGTCGCCGTCCTTCGCGTAGGCGCGGTAGCTGGACGGCATGAACTGGCCCCAGCCCATCGCGCCGGCATAGCTGCCCTTCTGCGCCGGGATGTCGATGCCTTCCTCGCGCGCGAGCAGCAGCGACTGCGCCAGCTCGTCGCGGAAGAACGCGCCGCGCATGGCCTCGCGCTCCGGGTTGCCGAGCTTCGGGTAGTGGAAGCCCAGCGTGTAGAGCGCATCCAGCACCTCGAAGCTGCCGGTGATGCGGCCGTAGGCGGTCTCGACGCCGATGATCGCGACGATGTACTGCTTCGGCACGCCGGTCTCGTCCTCGACCTTCTGCAGCGCTTCGCGATGCTCGGCGAGGAAGCGGCGGCCGCCGGCGACGCGCGCGTCGGTGATGAAGATCGGGCGGTAGTCCTTCCACGGCTTCACTCGCTCGGCAGGACGCGACATCGCGTTGACGATGCTCTGCTGGTAAGTGGCCTTCGCCAGCCAGCCCTCGATCTCGGCGTCGGTGAGCCCGTACTTGGCACCGGCTTCGGCGATGAAGGCCGCCTTCGCCGCGGGGTCGGTCTCGGCGGCCGAAGCCGGGAGGGCGAGGGCCGCGAGCAGCGCGGCGGACAGCAGGGCGAAACGCATCGGGATCAGGCCGGGACATCCGCGCGAGGAAGGTCGCGCTGTGCCGCGGAATTTACCATGCGGGCGCATGGGGGCCGCGCGAGGAAAGCACGCAGAGTCCAAGCGCAAAGCCAGCGACGCGAGGCTGGCCCGCCCCATGACCTGCTTCGAGTTGAACCCGGCGGCCCGCTCGAAGGGTACATCCATGTACCTCGAGCGGCGGCTCATCCATGAGCCGCCCTCCGGGCTGTCGCCTGGTCCACGCGCCGGGGCTCCTTATTCGCCCCGCGCCGCTGGCCTTGCGCTCGGTCCGCTGCGACTTGGCAAAGCCGAATAGCGGAGCAAGTCAACATCGTCGCGACACCAGCACTCCCGACCGGAGGGGGCGCCCTGGAAGGGGCCGGGCGCCGCGCCCGCGGGGCGGCGGACCAGCGACAAGCGAGCCAAGGATGGCGAGCGCGCGGCTCGGGGCAGGACAGCCCCGAGTCCGCGAAGAGCGGTCCGCCGCCACCGCGCGGCAGGCGCGAGACCGGATGAGGTTCAGGCGCCTCAGCCCCCCCAAGTGCGCCGATGCGCACCCGCCGCCATCACCATGCCGAAGCCGGCCAACAGCGATACCGCCGACGTGCCGCCGTAGCTCAGCAACGGCATCGGCACGCCCACGACCGGCAGGAAGCCCGCCACCATGCCGGCATTCACGATCACGTAGACGGAGAAGGTCAGCGCCAACGCGCCGGCCAGCAGGCGGCCGTAGGTGTCGCGGGCCTGCGAGGCCAGCCACAGGGAGCGCGCCACGACGAAGAAGTACAGCGCCAGCAGCACCAGCACGCCGAGCCAGCCGAACTCCTCGGAGAACACCGAGAACACGAAATCCGTGGTGTGCTCGGGCAGGAAATCGAGGTGGGCTTGGGTGCCCTGCCCCCAGCCCTTGCCCGTCGCGCCGCCGGAGCCGATGGCGATCTTCGACTGGATGATGTTCCAGCCGGTGCCGAGCGGGTCGGATTCCGGGTCAAGGAAGGTGAGGATGCGGTCGCGCTGGTAGGGCATCAGGAACTGCCAGCCCACCGGCAGCGCGGCGAGGCCAAGGCCGGCGAACAGGCCGATACGCCACCAGGCGATGCCGGCGAGGAAGACGGCGAACACGCCCGAGGCCCCGACCAGCAGGCCGGTGCCGAAGTCGGGCTGGAGGATGGTGAGCCCCACCGGCAAGCCGATGATCACGGCGGTGATGCCCAGCGTGCGCCACTGCGGCGGCAGGTGGGCCTGGTGGAGGAACCAGGCCACCATCATCGGCACGCTGAGTTTCAGCAGTTCGCCGGGCTGCAGATAGAACACCTTGAGGTCGATCCACAGGTTCGCGCTGCGGCCCGTGCCGACGGCGAACACCAGGCCCAGCAGCACGAGGCTGGCGAGGTAGGCCAACGGCGTCCATTGCCGCAGGGTGGACGGCGCGAGGCGCGACAGCATCAGCAGGGCACCGAGGCCGACGGCGAAGCGCGCGGCCTGCTTCACGACCGAATCGACGTCGCCGCCCGCACTGGCCTGCACGACGAGGCTGATGGCCATGATGGCGCAGAGCCCGAGCAGCAGCGGCAGATCCACCTTGTCGAGCCAACGCCAGGCGAAGGCGCTGAAGACGCGCACGAATACGTTCATTCGCGCGACTCCGGGGCGGCGGGCGGGAGCACGGCGGGTTCGGCGGGCGTCGGCGCCGCCGTCGCCCCGGGAGCCTCCGCTGGCAACGTCGGTGGGGCCGCCGGCGGCGGGCCGATCCAGGCATCGAAGATGCGTCGGGCCACCGGCGCAGCCGCCAGCGAGCCCGATCCGCCGTGTTCAACGACCAAGGCCACGGCGATGGTGGGCGCCTCGGCGGGCGCATATCCGACGAACAGGGCCTGGTGGCGAAGGTGATAGGGCAGCTTGTTGGGGTCGAGGCGCTCGGTGCCCTGCCGGCTCACCCGCTGGGCCGTGCCGGTCTTGCCCGCCATCAGGTAATGCGCGCCGACGGCGGCACGAGCGCCCGAACCGGTCGGCCCGTGCATGGTGGCGACGAGGCCGTCGCGGACCGCTGCGAGGTGCGCCGGATCGTGGACCACCGGCAGCGGCGCCGGCTGCGGCTCGGGCAGACGGGGTGCGCCGAAGCCGGCCTGCGTCGCTCGGACGAGGTGTGGGCGTCGCAGTTGTCCGTCGCCGGCCAGCATCGCCGTGCCTTGCGCCAGTTGCAGCGGCGTCACCACCCAGTAGCCCTGCCCGATGCCGGCGATCACCGTCTCGCCGGGGTACCAGACCTGCCTGAAGCGGCGCTGCTTCCACTCGCGGCTGGGCAATACCCCTGAGGCTTCGCCGGTGAGGTCGATGCCCGTCGGCTTGCCGAAGCCCATGCGATCGAAATCGGTGCTGATCCGGTCGATGCCCAGCTTCATGGCCAGGTCGAAGTAGTAGGTGTTGACCGACTGCGCCAGCGACTCGCGCAGGTTGATCGTGCCGTGGCCGCCCGGGCGCCAATCGCGGTACTCGCGCGCCTGGCCCGGCAACCGGTAGGCGCCACTGGAGAACACCGTGGTCTCTGGGGTGATCAAGCCTTCGTCCAAGCCCGCCAGCGCCATGAAGGGCTTCAGCGTCGAGCCCGGCGGAAAACCGCCGAGGACATTGCGGTTGAAAAGCGGACGGGCCACGTCCTCGTTGAGCCGACGGTAGTCGTCGAAGGAAATGCCGCCGACGAACAGGTTCGGGTCGTAGCTCGGCAGGCTGACCATGGCGAGGATCTCGCCGGTCTCGGGATCGATCGCGATCGCCGCGCCATGCTTGCCCTCGAAAGCTTCGACCATGGCCTTCTGCAGGGCGATATCGATGCTCAGGTGCAGGTCGGCGCCGGGCTTCGCGTCGTGCCGGCGCAGCACGCGCAGCGGGCGGTTCTCGACATTCGTCTCGACCTCCTGGTAGCCGACGTCGCCGCGCAGCCGGCTCTCGTAGTAGCGCTCCAAGCCGGTCTTGCCGATGTGCGGCAGCGCCGCGAAGCGCGACTCACCGCGCGCCTCCAAGGCATCGACGTCATCCTGGTCGATGCGCCCGACGTAGCCGACGATGTGCGCCGTGAGTTCGCCGAAGGGGTAGCGCCGCGTCAGGTAGGGCACCACCTCAACGCCGGGGAAGCGGTGACGGTCGACGGCGAGCCGAGCGATCTCTTCTTCGGAGAGGCGCAGCTTCAAGGCGATTGGCTTGAAGCGCCGCGAGCCCTTGCGGGCGTTATCGAAGCGGCGGAGTTCATCCTCGGACAGCGCCACGCGCTCGCGCAGCGCGGCCAGCAGCTGTGGCATGTCCTCGACGCGCTCGGGAACGATGTCGAGCCGGTAGGCGGGCGCGTTGTCGGCCAGCAGCACGCCGTTGCGGTCGTAGACGAGGCCACGCGCTGGAACGATGGGATCGAGCCGGATGCGGTTTTCCTCGGAGCGCGTGGCGTACTCCTCGTGCTGCTGGATCTGCAGCCGGCCGTAGCCCAGCGCGAGGGCGCCGAGGGCCGAGGCGACACCGACGGCCGCGAGCAGGGCGCGGCGGCGGAACTGCTCGCCTTCGGCCGCGGCATTGCGGACGGGACGGGCGCGCCACCGCCTCATCGGCCGCCGGCCCGCTCGCGATGCCGCAGGCGCAGCGAATCCAGCAGCAGGAAGCCCCAGGGCCACACCACCAGCCCGACCAGCGGCGCCAGCGCCGGCCCCCAGCCGGGCAGGCCGGCCCCGGCGATCAGACGGATCGAGGCCATCAGGGCGAAGTCGTTGACCAGCAGCAGGCCCACCGCCGCCGACTGCTGCCACAGCGGGAAGAAGCGCAACTGCGCGCGGAAGCGCTGCACCAGGAACACCAGCACGGCCATGCGCAGCGCCTGCTCGCCCAGCAGCGTGCCGGCCACCACGTCGGCCAACAGGCCGGCGACCCAGGCCAGCGCCATGCCGCCGCGGCCCGGCGACTCCAGCGCCCAATACACCAGCGCCAGCGCCAGCAGGTGCGGACGCAGCGTGTCGAAGGGCGCTGGCAGCGGCAGTACGAGGAACAGCAGGCCGAAGGCGAGGCTGCCCAGCCGGAGCCAGACGGGCGTGTCGCGATTCATTCGCGCGCCTCCGGTGCCGTTGGCGTGTTCACGGGTGCCGCGGGCGGCGCCTCCGGCGCGCTGGGTTCGGGATCGCGGTAGCCCTCCGGGATCGGCGGCCCCACGTCGATGTCGATCTCGCCCCGCATCACCAGCAGGACCTCGAGGCCGCGATCGAGCTGGGCGGCGGGCGTCACTTCAGCGACGAGGAACAGGCGGGTGTCTTCCGGCCCCACGGCACGCACCGTGCCCACCGCGAAACCGGCGGGAAAGCGACCGCCGATGCCCGAAGTGACCAACAGGTCGCCCTCGCGAATGTCGGCCGACTGCGGAATGTTCGGCACGCGCAGGCTGTCGCTTCGACCGGTGCCGACGGCGACGAGTCGCAAGCCGGTGCGCACCACCTGCACTGGCACCGAGTGGCTGGCATCGGTGAGCAGCAGGGCCGTGGCCCCGTGCTCGGACACCTGCACCACCTGCCCCAGCATGCCGCCGGCGTCGATCACGGCCTGGCCCACCTCGACGCCCTCCGCGCTCCCGCGGTCGAGCCGGACGCGCTGGCGCCACGGGTCGAGGTCCACGTCGACGATGCCGGCCATCTGCACGGCCAAGCGGAAATCGCCGGTGCCCCCGAGCAGGGCGCGCAGGCGCTGGTTTTCGCGGGCGACCGCCTCGAGGCGTGCCAGCTGCGCATCGCGCAGCTGCAGCTCGCGGCGCAGGGTGATGGTCTCGTCGGCCAGCACCTGCTGGCGGCTCAGCGCCGTGTCGGCCCATCGCCACAGCGCGGCCGGCAGGGCGGCGAAGCGCCAGACCGGTTCGACCGCCGTGGACAGCGCGGCGCGCACTTTCGGCGAAAGGTCACCGCGATGGTCGGCCACCATCAGCACGGCGGAGAGAGTGATGCAGGCCAGCAACGGCAGCGTGCCAGCGGCCGCTTCCGAGAGTTTCGGCGCTGGCGAGCCGGAGTGGATCACGGGTGCCGGGCGGTCGTCGGCGTGCCGGGGTTCACTCCGGCGAGAAGAACTCGTTGCCGGTCATGTCGACCAGCTCGAGCGCACGACCACCACCGCGGGCAACGCAGGTGAGCGGGTCGTCGGCCACGTGCACCGAGAGGCCGGTCTCTTCGGACAGCAGCTTGTCGAGGTCCTTCAGCAGCGCACCGCCGCCGGTCAGCACGATGCCGCGCTCGGCCACGTCGGCGCAGAGCTCCGGCGGGGTCTGCTCCAGCGCCTGCTTCACCGCGGTGACGATGCCCGACAGCGGCTCATGCAGGGCTTCCAGCACTTCGGCCGAGGTGATGGTGATGTTGCGCGGCACGCCCTCGGCGAGGTTGCGTCCGGAGACCTCCATCGAGCGGGCCTCCTTCTGCGGGTAGGCGCAGCCGATCTCCAGCTTGATGCGCTCGGCCGTGGCTTCGCCGATCAGCGTGCCGTGGTTGCGGCGCACGTAGTTGATGATGCCCTCGTCGAAGCGGTCGCCGCCGATGCGCACCGACTGCGCGTAGACGATGCCGTTGAGGGAGATCACCGCTACTTCGGTGGTGCCGCCGCCGACGTCGATGACCATCGAACCCGAGGCCTCGCCCACCGGGATCCCGGCGCCGATCGCGGCGGCCATGGGCTCTTCGATCAGGAAGACGTCGCGGGCGCCGGCCTCGAGGGCCGACTCCTTGATGGCGCGGCGCTCGACCTGGGTCGAGCCGCAGGGCACGCAGATCAGCACGCGCGGGCTGGGGCGCAGCAGGCGGCTGGTGTGCACCTTGCGGATGAAGTGCTTGAGCATCTCTTCCGTGTAGGTGAAGTCGGCGATCACGCCGTCCTTCATCGGCCGGATGGTCATGATGTTGCCCGGCGTGCGGCCCAGCATGCGCTTGGCCTCGGCGCCGACGGCCGCCACCGACTTGGCCGAGCCCACGCCGCGGTCCTGGCGGACGGCAACGACGGACGGCTCGTTGAGGACGATGCCCTGCCCACGGACGTAGATCAGGGTGTTGGCCGTGCCGAGGTCGATCGACAGGTCGTTGGAGAACAGACCGCGGAGCTTCTTGAACATCGGGGATCGGGCCGGAAAGTCGCTGGAAACAAGCGGACAAGGGTAGCAACCGCGCACCCTGCCCCACAAGGAAAAAGCCCGTTAATGCGGGTATCCTTCGCGGCCCGCCCGGCCGCCACCGGGCACCGCGCGGCACCCGTCATCCGGCCGGGGCGCGCTTACGACGACCCCTGAGGACCGATCCGATGACTGCTGCCCTGATCTGCGGCTCGCTGGCCTACGACACCATCATGGTGTTCCAGGACCAGTTCAAGAACCACATCCTGCCGGACAAGGTGCACATCCTTAATGTGTCCTTCCTGGTCCCGCGGATGCGCCGCGAGTTCGGCGGCTGCGCCGGCAACATCGCCTACAACCTGCACCTGCTGGGCGGCAAGCCGCTGCCCATGGCCACCGTGGGCGCCGATTTCAGCCCCTACCGGGCCCACTTCAGCGATCTGGGCATCCCCCTGACCCATGTGAAGGAGATCGCCGACCTTTACACGGCGCAGGCCTTCATCACCACCGACCTCGACGACAACCAGATCACCGCCTTCCACCCCGGCGCGATGATGCGGTCGTACGAAAACCACGTCCGCGACGTGCCGGGCGTCAGCTTCGGCATCGTGGGCCCGGACGGCTACGAGGCCATGCTGCAGAACTGCACCGAGTTCGCCGAGTGCGGCATCCCCTTCATCTTCGACCCCGGCCAGGCCATGCCGCTGTACAACGGCGAGGAACTGCGCCGGATGATCGACCAGGCCACCTACGTGACGGTCAACGACTACGAGTCGAGCCTGCTGCAGGAGCGCACCGGCTGGTCGGCCGAGGTGATCGCCAGCAAGGTGAAGGCCTACTTCATCACCCGCGGCCCGAAGGGCTCCGAGGTCCACACCCCGGACGGCATGATCCACATCCCCTCGGCCACCGCCATGCGGGTGGTCGACCCGACCGGCTGCGGCGACGCCTACCGCGCCGGCCTGATCTTCGGCTTCATGAACAACCTGGACCTGGCCACCACCGGCCGCATCGCCAGCCTGATGGGCGCCCTGAAGATCGAACACCTCGGCCCGCAGAACCAGCGCTTCGACTACGCCGAGTTCGCCGAGCAGTTCCGCCAGCAGTTCGGCTACGCGCTCTGAGCCCGCCGCCCCCCCCCGGGGGCGTTGCGTGCCCGATAAGTCTCACAGGGAAAAGAGACTGAACGGCAGCCTCGCGAACGTGACCTTTTGCACATTGTGAAGTTTGCGTTAGAGTCGGGGCACCCCGGGATCTACACCGGGGATCTCGATTTCCCTTCCTTCCTGATCGGTTTACCGACGAGCAGGAAGGGACTCCGGAGCCAACACAGATATCCACACCACGTGGGGAGCCAAGCATGACCAAGTTCAATCCGCTGTCCGCAGCGATCGGTTTCGCGATCGTTGCCGGCACCATGTCGCTCGGTGCGACCAATGCCTACGCGCAAGACCAGGAGGGTGAATCCTCCGAAGAGCAGGTGCTCGACGCCATCGTCGTCACCGGTTCGCGCATCCAGAGCCAGACCGTCACCTCTTCGGCTCCGGTGACCGAGATCCAGCGCGAGGAATTCGCGATCAACGGCGCGTCGCGCGTCGACGACCTCGTCAACCAGTACCCGCAGCTGACCCCGGCCTTCGACTCGCAGTCGAACAACCCGTCGACCGGCTACGCCACCGTCTCGCTGCGCAACCTGGGCGCCGAGCGCACCCTGACGCTCGTCAACGGCCGTCGCCTGCCGCCGGGCCCGACCGGTGAGCTGCGCGACATCAGCATCATCCCGGCCGCGCTGATCAACCGCGTCGACATCCTGACCGGCGGCGCCTCGGCCGTGTACGGTTCGGACGCCGTCGCCGGCGTCGTGAACTTCATGCTCGACACCGAGTTCGAAGGCTTCAGCGTGTCGGCGGGCTACTCGGCCTACCAGCACAACAACGACAACGCGTACATGCAGGAACTGCAGCGTCGTCGTGGCTTCTCGTTCGAGGACGGCAACTCGGGCTTCG
This sequence comes from Silanimonas sp., assembly GCF_044377035.1. Classification (GTDB taxonomy): domain Bacteria; phylum Pseudomonadota; class Gammaproteobacteria; order Xanthomonadales; family Xanthomonadaceae; genus Silanimonas. Next base: position 112,007 of record NZ_JBILJW010000003.1, on the reverse strand, counting down.
ACGGCGCCGCGCGCAACGTCGACCTCGCCTGGGGCGGCCGCTTCGCCGAGGGCATGGGCCACGCCATGGCGTGGGTCACCTACCGCGAGAACGATCCGCTGTTCCACGGCCAGCGCGACTATTCGTCCTGCGCCCTGAACGCCGCCGGCACCGCCTGCGGTGGCTCGGCCACCAATGCCACCGGCAACTTCTACTTCTACCAGGCCGGTCGCGGCGTCTCGGCGAGCTTCAACAGCGCCGGCCGTTGGCAGAACTCGTACGGCGCGCCGTACAACTACGCCCCGCCGAACTACTACCAGCGCCCGGATGAGCGCTTCACCTCGGGCGCCTCGGTGAGCTACGAAGTGAACGAGTACTTCGCTCCGTACTTCGAAGCGATGATGGTCAACCGCAAGGACAGCTCGCAGATCGCCGAGTCGGGCGCCTTCTTCACCCCGCTCCTGGGCGTCAGCTGCGCCAACCCGATCCTCGGCACGGCCTGTTCGGAGCTCGGCTTCAACCCGGCCGGCACCGTCGACGTGTACGTCGCCCGCCGTAACGTCGAAGGCGGCCCGCGCCGCAGCGACACCTCGGACCTGTCGTACCGCTTCGTGGTCGGCACCAAGGGCGCGCTGGCCGGTTCGTGGAACTACGACGCGTCGTTCCTGTTCGCTCGCACTCAGAACGACACGCAGGGTTTCAACGACTTCCTGACCTCGCGCATCCAGAACGCGCTGCTGAACTGCCCGACCGGTTCGTTCGCCGGCTGCCAGTTCTACAACGTGTGGCGTCCGGGTGGCGTCACCGCCGCCGCCGCCAACTCGCTGGCGGGCGTGAGCTTCAACAAGACCGACACCGAGATGCGCGTGTTCAACGCGTACGCCACGGGTGATGCCGGCTTCGCCTTCCCGACCGCCAGCGACAACATCTGGGCCGTCGTGGGCGTCGAGTCGCGCTACGAGGGCTACGCGACCGTCTCCGACAGCAACAGCGCCGCGGGCAACTTCGCCGGTGCCGGCGCTGCCGCGCCGCCGGTCGACGGCTTCACGAAGGTCAGCGAGCTGTTCGCCGAAGCTGCGATCCCGCTGTTCGCGGGTGACGGCCTGTTCAAGTCGCTGGACGCCGACATCGGCTACCGCTACTCGGACTACGAGCGTTCGGGCGGCGCGAGCACCTACAAGATCGGCCTGACCGGCGAGATCGGCATGGTGCGTCCGCGCTTCAGCTACAACCGCGCCATCCGCGCCCCGGGCATCAACGACCTGTTCGCGCAGCAGCGCGTGACCCTGTTCGGCGGCGCGGATCCCTGCGCCGGCGCCACGCCGACCTTCACCCAGGCCCAGTGTGCCAACACCGGCGTCTCGGCCGCGCAGTACGGCCGCGTCCCGAGCAACCCGGCGCAGCAGAACAACCAGTTCTCGGGCGGCAACCCGAACCTGGTGCCGGAAGAAGCCGACACCTACACCATCGGCTTCGCGATCCAGCCGATCGAGAACCTCTCGGTCGCCGTCGACTACTACGACATCAAGATCGACGACACCATCGCAGCGATCGGTGCCAGCACGATCCTGAACTTCTGCGCCACCACCGGCGACCCGTTCCTCTGCAGCCGCATCCAGCGCAACCCGGTCTCGGGTGACATCTGGCGCGGTGAGGGCCAGTTCGTCCGCAACACGCTGGACAACTTCGGTGAGCTGCGCGCGCGTGGTATCGACCTGCAGTCGAGCTACACGTTCGAAGCCCTGGGCGGCCGCTTCTTCACGAACTTCGTGGGTAACTTCATCCTCGAGGAAACGTCCAACCCGCTGCCGGGCGTGAACGACGCTGCCAAGTTCGACTGCGCCGGCCGCATCAACCCGAGCTGCTCCACGCCGGAATGGCGCCACATCGCCAGCCTCCGCTACAGCCGCGACGCTTGGTCGGTCAACCTGCGCTGGCGCCACTTCGGCGAGCTCGACTACATCGGCACCAACGGCGCCCGCCTGACCGCCGACACGCTGGTTGCTGCCCGTGGCGGTATCGATGCGCAGAACTACATCGACCTCTCGGGCTCGTACGCGATCGCCGACAACATCGAGCTGAACTTCGGTGTGAACAACATCGCGGACAAGGAACCGCCGCTGGTGGGCGTGAACAACGCGCTGAACGCCAACGCTCCGGGTGGTTACGACCAGACGGGCCGCTACATCTTCTCGAGCATCAACGTGAAGTTCTAAGCGGTACGCGTAACGGCTGAAACGACACGGCGGGCGAAAGCCCGCCGTGTTTTTTTGTGCCTCGCGTTACGGAAGTGCGTGCCGGGGTCGCACGGCCCCGGAGACTCAGCGACCGTTGCCGTCCGCGTCGATCCAGCCGGCCTCGAAGAGCCGCGCGCGCAGCGGGGCCAGGCCCTCGGCCACCGAGCGCCAGCGCCCGACGGAGGCGGCGTGCACCGGCTGCCGCACCTGGGCCGCGCTGGCCGTGGTGGACGGGCGGGCGTTGTCCTCGGGGCGAAGCACGGCGTCGTCCCAAGGCAGGCCGCAGAAGTCGAGCACGCGCCGGGCTTGCGCTTCGGTGTCGCTGACGAGGTCTTCGTAGCGCACGTCGAGGATCGCGCCGGGCGCCACCGCCTGCCAATGCGCCATCAGGCGACGGTAGCGGTCGTAGTAGGCGGCCAGCTCGCCCTGGTCGTACGAGAAGAAATAGGCCTGCGCGAACAGCGTCTTGAACACCGCGTGGCAGGCGTCCATCGGTTCGCGGCGCAGGTGGAGGATGCGCGCCTTCGGCAGGGCCGCGTGGATCAGCCCGCAGTAGAGGAAGTTCACCGGCATCTTGTCGATGAAGACCGGGCTGCCGCCAGCTGCCTCGCGGGCACCGCGCAGGTAATCGCGACCCAGCGCCGCCGCATCGATCGCCAGCGAGGCCTCGATCGGCGACAGGCCGGGGCGTTCGCGCTGCACGGCCGCGACGGCCGCGCCCAGCGCCTGCTTGAAATCCATCAGTTCGCCGGCCGAACGCACGCCGGGCACGCGATCGAGCATGCGTTCCAGCAGCGTGGTGCCGGTGCGCGGCAGGCCGACGATGAAGATCGGCCCGGGCTCGTCGTGGCCCGCGCCGAGACGGGCGAGCGCTGGGGCGTCGAAGGCCTCGCGCAGCGCATCGATGCTGGCGAGTTCGGCGGCCGGGTCGTAGCGAAGGGTGCGACGCCACAGCGCAGCGCCTTCAGCCAGTGCCGCGAAGGCTCCCGGGGCGTCGCCGAGGTCCTCCCGCTCCTTGCCCAGCGCGTAGAGCACCGAGGCCCGATAGGACGGATCGGTGGCGGGCTCGGCCACTCGTGCTTCGAGGTCGGCGAGATGGTTGGCAGCGGCGGTCTGGCGACGCAGGGTCGAGCGCAGGTGTACCGCCTCGCCGACGCGCGGCGCCTGCTGCAGCACGCGCGCCAGCGTGGTCTCGGCCGCGTCGAACTCGCCGGCGAAGAACTGCGTGGCGGCGAGGTTCAGACGCAGGCCCGGATGGTCGAAGCCGGCCGAGAGGGCGCGCTCGAACAGCGGCCGCGCCGAACGCGGGTCGTCGTTGCCGGTGTGCGCGCGGCCGATCTCCCACAGGGCTTGCGGGTCGTTGCCAGCGAGGCGCGCGGCTTCGTCGGCGGCGGCACGGAAGTCGTCGCGGCGGCGCAGCGCGAGGAGCAGCCTCGCCTTCTTCAGCACCAACGGCCACTGGCCCGGGGCAAGCGCGATGGCCGCCTCGATGTGGGCCAGGGCGTCCTCGAGCTCGCCGGTGAAGGCGCCCACCTCGGCGGCGTAGAAGCGCACCTCCGCGTCGTCGCGGTGGGTGGCGAGCCACTGGTCGCGCAGCGCGGCGGCGGTGTCGAGGCGGTTCTCGCGGAGTGCGGCGAAGCCCTCGGCGAGCCGGGGGCGCGGCGCACCGGCAATGGGCGGATTCTGGTTCAAGCGATTACTCCTGAAGGTGGAAGTCGCGCGTGGCGGCGCTGATCGCGCGCACCATTTCGCGCTCGTCGGGCGAGAGCAGCGGGTTCCAGACGTCGAAGATCAGCACCACGCGCAGTTCGTCGCTGTCGTTGCGTGCTTCGTGCTCGATGCTGTCGTCGAAGATCAACAGTTCGCCCACCGTCCATGGCGTGGTGTCGGCACCGACGCGATAGCGACAGTTCGGCGGAACGATCAGCGGCAGGTGCACCACCAAGCGGGCGTTGGTCTCGCCGTGGTGCGGCGGGATGTGCGTGTGCGGGGCCAGTGCCGAGAACATCGCGTTCGGGCACAGGCCGGCGATCTCGGCCATCTCGACTTCGGCCAGCGCGGCGGTGGTCGCCGGGCAGTCGCGCTGGTGCTCGGCCATCGGCGCGCCGTTCCGCCAGAGGAAATAGCTGCTCCAGCGCCGCGAGTGGTTCAAGGCTTCCCACTGGTTGACCGGGGTGCCGGGCGCGTACTGCACATAGGGGCGGAACTCGGCGTTGTCGCGGGCGTGGACGGCGCGGAACTCCTCGGTGATCGCCGGCGTCGCCGCCTCGATGGCGCGGGCCCACGGGAAACGCGCGCGGTCGAAGAACGTCAGCGCCGCGAGGCGCGGCACCTGCAGGCGGTTCGCCACCGACGGATAGGGCTTGGCACGCCCGGCCACCAGCGCGCCGGCCTCGTGCCAGCGCGCGGCCTCCTCGGGCTTGAGCCTCGATGCAGGCATCGACAGGCGGTCCTCGAGGAAGGTCTGCATCGCCTCGGCATAGCGGGCGACGACGCCCTTGCCGTGCGCGAGCGCGCCCTGCAGACCTGGCGGCCACTGCGGCTCGGGCGGGGCGGCCGCAATGGCGTTGCGATACAGCGGCGCCGACGCGCGCCACCCGGCGTTCCGCTCGGCGATCGCGGCCTTGGCCAGCAGTGCCGGCAGGAAGTACGGATCGATGGCCAGCGCCGCTTCGATGGCGCGCCCCTCGCCTTCCCTGTCGCCGGTCTCGCGTAGGGCATGGGCCACGCGCATCAGGATGCCGGGGTCGCGCGGTGCGGCACGGTGGGCCTGCTGCAGCAGGGCCAGCGCCTCGGACCAACGGCCCTGGCTGGCGGCGGCGTTCGCGGCCTGCAGGAGGGAATTCAGAGGCGGATTCACGCGGGTTCCGACGAGGGAAAACAGGGCGGGAAGCATAGCCTGCGCGGGCCGGGGCGCCTCGGCGGAGGAGCGCGCCTTTATACTCGCGCGTCGATCTTCGGAGCCTTTCGCCTTGAGCCTGGAACAGTGGGAAACCTATTACCGCGGTGGTGCCATCGCGACCGGCCCGGCCGGCCCTGACGGCCTCTACGACCAGGACGTCCGGCGCGCCTGGGTGGGTTTCTTCTCGACCTTGCCGATGGACGCCCGCCTGCTCGACATCGCGACGGGCAATGGCGTGGTGCCGCTGATCGCGCTCGATGTCGCGCGCTCGCGCGGCGCGCAGTGGGCCATCGAGGCCACCGACCTGGCCCGCATCGACCCGGTGCACCAGGTGCCGAACGGCGCCGAGCGATTCGCCGGCATCCGCTTCCACCCCGGCGTGGCGACCGAGAAACTGCCCTTCGAGGACGCCCGCTTCGACGCCGTCACCGGCCACTACGCCCTCGAATACAGCGACACCGCCGCCGCGCTCGCGCAGATCCACCGCGTGCTGAAGCCGGGCGGCGACGCGCAGTTCATCCTCCACCACGCGTCGTCGGAGTTGCTGCTCACCGCGCGCCGCTCGCTCGCCGACTGCGACCTCGTGCTGAAGCAGGTGCGCCTGTACCGCCGCGTGCATCGCCTCATCACGATGGAGAACGTCCCGGAAGCCCAGCTCAAGGCCGCCAGCGACGACCTCGTGGCAGGCATCCGCACCGTGCGCGAAGCCCACGCGACGGCGGAAACGCGGCAGCCGGGATCCGGGCGAGTGTTCGCGGTCGCCATCGACGCGGCGCAGAAGCTGCTGGCCTCGCGACGCACCCAGAAGCCGGCGCTGGTCGGGCTCGAGGTGGATCGCGCCGAAGAGGAACTGCGCGCCTCGTGGCGCCGCCTCAACGACCTCGTGGAACACGCGCTCGACGAAGCGGCGATCGCCCGCCTCGAACAGCAGGCGGCGACGCTGGGCTTCACCCTGATCGAGCGCCATCCGCTGCACCACGCCGGCAACCATCTCGTCGGCTGGCAGCTGGCGATGCATCGCCCGTGACGAACGGCGCGCCGGATCCGGGCGCCCTGCTGGCGCAGGCCGGCGCGGAACACCGGGCCGGACGCCGCAGCGCCGCGCGCGCCCTGATCGAGCAAGCCCTCGCCGTCGCACCGCGCTTCGGCGAGGCCTGGCGCGCGCTGGCCACGGTGCATGCCGAGGACGGCCGGCCTGAGGCGGCGGCGGCGGCCCTCGGCACCGCCCTCTCTTGCGGCGTCGCCCGCCCGCACGAGGCGCACCTGCAGCGCGCGGTGTGGTTCGCCGACGACCTCCGCCGCGACGGCGAGGCGCAGGCCGAACTCGAGGCGGCGCTGGCCTTGAAGCCGGACTACCTGCCGGCCCTGATGAACCTCGGCAACCTGCACGAGCAGCGCGGCGAGCGCGACGCCGCCCTCGCCTGCTATGCCCGGGCGCTGGACGATCCGCGCTTCGCCACGGTGCCGGAGGCCGCGCTGCGCCACGTGGCGCTGGCGCGCACCGCGGTGATGCGCCCGCCCACCACGCCCGACGACCCGCTGCTCGCGGCGCTGCGCACCGCCATCGAGACGACCGCACCGGATGCGCTCGAACGCGTGCACCTGCAATTCGCGCTGGGCCACGGCCTCGACCGGCTCGGCGAGGTCGACGCCGCCTTCGACGCCTTCGCCCGCGGCAACCGCAGCCTGCTGCGGCGCGAAGGCCGACGCTACGAGCCGCGGCGCGAGGCCGCGATGGTGGACGCGGTGGTCGCGGCCTTTCCGAAACCGACCGCGACGCCAGACGATGGCAGCGACGACAGCCGCCCCGTGCCGGTCTTCATCTGCGGCATGTTCCGCTCCGGCTCGACGTTGCTCGAGCAGGTGCTGTCCGGGCATCCCGACGTGGTGGCCGGCGGCGAGATCGACTGGCTGCCGCGGCTCGCTTTCGAACGGCTGGCGCCCTTCCCCGTCCGTGCGATCGGCCTCGACGAAGCGGACCTGCAGCGCCTCGCCGCGGAGTACCGCGCGCACGTGGAGGCGCTGTTCCCCGCTTCGCGCGGCGCGAGCGTGCTCACCGACAAGCGCCCCGACAACCACCTGCTGGTCGGGTTGATCAAGCGCCTGTTCCCGCGCGCGAAGATCCTGCACACCGTCCGCCATCCGATGGACAACGGCCTGTCGGTGTACATGCAGCACATGAACCTCGAGGTGACGCCGTATGCGAACGACCTCGGCGACATCGGGCACTACTACGGCCAGTACCGCCGGCTGATGGCGCACTGGGAGGCCTGCTTCCCCGGCGACCTGCTCGCGGTGCCCTACGAGGCGCTGGTGCGCGATGCCGAGACGACGGTGCGCGGCGTGCTGGGCTTCCTGGGCTTGGAATGGGACGCGCGCTGCCTCGCGTTCCACGAACGCCGCAACACGGTGAAGACCGCCAGCTACTGGCAGGTGCGGCGCCCGCTCTACGGCGACGCCGCGGGGCGTTGGCGCCGCTACCGGAAGCACCTCGGCGCGCTGGAGGCGGCGCTGCGCCAGGCCGGCGTGGACCTGCCCGACGAAGCCTGAGCCGCCTCGCCCCGATCAGGCCTTCGGCAGCATGTCGAAGGCAACCGTGATCCGCGGCGCCACGTCGTCAAACGGCACGGTGCCGTGCCACAGGTAGGACGGGAACAGCGCGAGATGACCCTCGCGCGGGTGGATGATGCGCCGCGGTGGCAGGTCGAGGCCGAGTTCCACCGGCGGCTGCCCCAGTTGCAGGGCGCCGGCGTCGCCGCCCGCCGCGACCGACGGCGGTAGCGCGACGTAGAAGGCCGAACTCATCCAGCCCTCGCTGTGGAAGTGGTTGGCATGCCGCCCCGACTGCCAGAGCTTCACCGACCACGAGCCGGTGTAGCGCACGCTGCGCGCGGCGCGCCGCAGGTACGGGTGCGTGTCGTCCTTCGGCAGCCGCGCGATGAAGCGCTCGATGGTCGCGGTGAGCGCGGCTTCCAAAGCGACGATGCGCGCGTCGGCGCGGCCGAACAGGCGACCGGGCGTCTGCGAGCCGCCACGCACGCTTTGCCGGACAGGCTCGTTGCGCGCCTGGTGCAGCACATCAAGGGCCTCGCGCAGCTCGGCGATGAAGGCCGGCATCGAAGCGAAGCCGCGCGGCACGTCCACCGGCATCAGCTCGACGAAGCGGTCGAAGCCGCACAGCCAGTCCTCGCGGGGGTCCTGCGTCAGCCGCCATGCCGTGGCGAGGTAGGCCCAGGTTTCCTGATGCTCCGGAGCGACCGCCAGCGCGGCCTCGGCGCGGCGAGCGGCCGCGGCCCATTCGCCGGCCGTGAGCAGGTGGCGCACGTAGGCGTTGGCGAAGTGCACATCGGTGCCGCCCAGCGCACGATCCGCTTCGGCATAAGCGCTCGCCGCCTCGTCGTATCGTCCGAGGGCCTGCAGTGCATTCGCCTGCATCGCCACCAGGGTGGGGTCGTCGGCCTCGCGGCGCAGGCGCTGGAGGCGCTCCAGGGCCTCGCCAGGCTGGCGGGTCTCGAGCAGCAGGCTGACCAGCGACAGCGCCAGTTCGCGCGTCTCGGGGCGTCGCGCGACGGCCTCGCGAAAGGGCGCCAAGGCGGAATCACGGCCGGCGTCCGGCCCGTACTCCCAGCGCAGCTCGGCGAGCGTGGTGTGGCCGCCGAAATGCTCGGGGTGATCGGCCACCAGCGATTCGGCGCGCTCGAAGGCGAGATCGAAGCGCAGCGCATCGATCAGGGCGCCCACTTCGGCCTCTCGCACGATGGGATCATTGGCACCGCAGGCCCGCGCCTGGGCATAGGCCTCGATCGCCGCGTCACTTCGTCCGCGCAGGCGCAGCACCCCGCCGAGATTGGCCCACAGCGCCGCGTTGCCCGGATCCAGCGCGATGGCATGGTGGAAAACCTCGTCGGCCTCGGCCAAGGCATCGGCCTCGCGCAGCGCATTGCCCAGCGCATGCCAAGCCCGAACGCTTTGCGGCGCGAGGCGCGTGGCCTCACGCAGGTGCGCGACGGCGGCGGTGGCATCGCCGGCCTCGAGCACGGCGAGCCCGGCTTCGAGACGCGCCGTGGCGTCACCGGGCAGCGCCCTTGCCATCCGTCGCCACACCGCGCCGGCCTCGGCGCGGCGACCGTATCGGCGGAGGCCGCGCCCGTAGTTGGCGAAGATGGCGGGCTGCGCGGGCGCCAAGGCCAGTGCCGCCTCGAAGGCCACGACCGCGGCGTCGATCTCGCCCGTGGCCAGCAAGGCCAAGGCGAGAAGGTGCTGAGCATCGGGAGTGTCCGCGGCGACACCGACCAGCGAACGGGCGATGCCGAGGGCGGCGACCGGCCGCCCTTCCGAGAGATGTTGGAAAGCGATGGTGGCCTGCTGCGCTTGCGCGCGGTCCAGCGCCCTCATCCGGCGATCAGCGGCCGCAGCGGCTCACGCCGTCCTGGCCGGGAATGCACATGTTGCGCTGGACTTCGCCGGCCATGCGGCTCGCCGCGCGGGCGCGGGATTCGCGCTCGGCGACGGTCAGGCACTCCACCGCGGCCACGCGCGAGCCGGTGACGGCCACGCGCTTGCAGATCTTCCGGTTCTTGTCATCGCTGCCGACGATGGCGGTGATCTTCTGCTGGGCGTTGAACAGCTCGATGCGATCCTCGTTCTCGAGGTCTTCCGGAGCGTCGTGGCCTTCCAGCAGGCGATGCATCGTGGCGTGCGCCGCCTCCAGCTCGCGGAGGTCGCGGCGCTTGATCGAACCGTATTCACCGCGACGGGCGAGCTGCAGCGAGAGATCGGCTTCTTCGAGGATCTCGCCGGCGCGCGTGGCGGGGGTTGCCGCAGCGTCCGACGCCAGCACGGGCGAGGACAGGAACACGGGGATCAGAAGCGCGGCCAGGGAGAGGGGGAGCAGACGCATGGGGGAGGTTCCGAGGAAAATCGAGCGTGGAGTGCAGCAGGTGTGAAGGCTCCGGGCAAGTGCCTCGAACCATTGCCGCGTGCGCTGCGTTGCCGCCACTCTTCACGGATGGATGCCCAGACCCAACGACAGCGCCATGAGGCGCGCCAGCTCAGCGATGCGGGGCGACTTGCCGAAGCCATCGCCGCCTTTCGCCATCTGCTGGCCCGCACGCCGCAGTGGCCGGAGGGCTGGTACGAGCTGGGTTGGCTGCTGCGGCGGCAGGGCGCGGCGGACGAGGCCCTCGCGGCCTACGCCGAGGCGCTGGCACAGGGTGTCGAGGCCCCGGAGGAAGTGCACCTCAACCGCGCGGTCATCCAGACCGACCTGCTGCACGACCATGCCGCGGCCGAAGCCTCGCTGCGGCAGGCCTTGGCGCTGGCGCCCGGCTACGCGCCGGCACGCCTCAATCTCGGGAACCTGCTCGAGGACCTCGGCCGAAATGACGAGGCCGAAGCGCAGTACCGGGCGCTGCTCGCACCGCCCGTCGCCAGCGGCGCTGCGGCGGACGCGCGGACGGAGGCCCTGGCCCGGCTGCTGACCCTGCCCGCGCTTCGCGCCACCGACGAGGCCCTGCTGGGCGAAGCCGCGGCGGCCGCGCGCTCAGGCGCGCCCATCGGACCGCTGACGCGGGCCAACCTGTGGTTCGCGATCGGCCGCGCGAAGGAAGCACGGCGCCACTACGACGACGCCTTCGAGGCCTTCGCCGAGGCCAACCGATTCGCCGCGGCCTCCGGGCCACCCTATTCGCCGGAAGGCATGGCGCGCGCGGTGGATGCGCTGGTCGCCAGCCTCGAGGCCCGGCCATCGTCCCAAGCCCCCGCACCGGCTGGGCCGCTGGAGCCGCTCTTCATCTGCGGCATGTTCCGCTCCGGCTCGACCCTCATCGAGCAGGTGCTGGCGGCGCATCCGCAGGTCGTGGCCGGCGGCGAGCGGCCGTTCTTCCCGCAGTTGGCCTCGCGACTGCCGGGGATGTACCCAGCGGCGTTGGCGGCGCTCGACCCCACCACGCTGCAGGCACTGGCCGCCGATTACCGGGCCCACGTCGCCCGGCTGGTGCCAGCATCGCGTGCGCAGGCCCGGTGGTTCACGGACAAGCGTCCCGACAACGTGCTGTTGCTCGACCTCGTGACGCGCGTGTTCCCCGGAGCGCGCATCGTGTTGACGCGCCGCAATCCGATCGATAACGGCCTCTCGGTGTTCCAGCAGCATCTCGACCAGCGGCAGGCGCCCTACGGCAGCGACCTGCGCGCCATTGGCCACTACAGCGCGCAGCTGCGGCGCTGGGAACACCATCTCGAAGCTGCCTTGGGCGACCGCCTGCGCGTGTTCGACTACGACGCCTTCGTGAACGACCCGGAGGGCGTGCTTCGACCGCTGCTCGCTTGGCTCGGTCTCGACTGGGAGCCGCGCTGCCTCGCTTTCCACGCGCAGCCTTCAAGCGTGAAGACGGCGAGCGTGCACCAGGTGCGCCGTCCGCTGTACGCCGACGCCTCCGGGCGCTGGCGGCCCTACGCGGCGCACCTGCGGCCTTTGATCGATGCGCTGCGCGAGGCCGGGATGGTCGATGCCAGCGGCCTCCCGTCGTCCTGACGAGGCCTAGGCGCCGAGGACGGCGCGCTCAGCCTCGCCGAGCATCCGCCATTCGCCCTCGGCGAGGCCCAGTGCGTCGAGCGTGAGCCCGCCGATCGCCTCGCGATGCAAGGTGGCCACGGCATTGCCGGTGGCCGCGAACATCCGCCGCACCTGGTGGTAGCGGCCCTCGTGCAGCGTGAGCCGCGCCTCGCGCGGGCCCAGCACTTCGAACTCCGCCGGCAGCAGCGGCTTGTGTTCGCCCTCCAGCATCAGGGTGCCAGCAGCGAACAGCGCGGCCTCGTTGCCGCGCAGGTCTTCGGCCAATGTGGCGCGATACACCTTGGGCTGGTGGTACTTCGGGCTGGTGAGGCGATGCAGCAACTGGCCGTCGTCGGTGAACAGCAGCAGTCCCGAGGTGTCCTTGTCGAGCCGGCCGACCGGCGAAACGATCGGATCGCGCGCCTTCCAGCGCGGCGGCAACAGGTCGTAGACGAGGCGGCCGGGGTCCTTCGTCGAACAGGTGACACCGACCGGCTTGTGCAGCACGGCGAGAAGGCCCGGCGGTGCATCCAGCGCGTCGCCATCGAAGCGGATGGCCGCGTGCGGCAGCCGATGCCCGCCGCGCGACGGCGCGCCTTCGCCGACTTCGTCATCCACGTACAGCGTTTCGCCTTCCGCACCGGTGACGCGACCTTCGGCGATCAGCGCTTCCACCTCGCGGCGCGTGCCGTAGCCGAGCGACTGCAGGTACTGCCGCAGCTTCACCGCCTTGCCGCTCACGGCTTGGGCTCCCACGCGCGGTAGACCTTGAAGCCGCCCTGTTCCGCAAGCAGCTCGCCGCGGCCGAACAGCGCGCGCAGCTCGTCCTCATAGGGCAGGTGGCGATTGGCGACCATAAGGAACTGGCCGTCGCGCTTCAGCGCGCGGGCGGCGGCGGCAATGAAGGCGCGGCCAAGCGCCGGCACGCTGCGTGCGCCGACGTGGAAGGGCGGATTGCTCACCACGGCGTCGAAGCGGCCGGGCACGCCCGCTGCCACGTCGTGCCAGTGGAAGTGCACCGGAACGCGCGCCTCGGCCAGATTCCGGCGAGCGAGTTCGAGCGCGCGGTCTTCGGCTTCGAACAAGTCGATCGACTGAACGCCTGGGCAGTGATCCAGCACCGCCATCGACAGCAGGCCAGTACCCGCGCCGAGGTCAGCCACGGCGCCGCGAAGCGTCGGCGGCAGGTGGTCGATGAGCAGCGCGGAGCCGCCATCGAGCCGCCCTTCGTTGAACACGCCCGGCCGCTGCCAGAGGCCCGTCGTGGCATCGCGACGCGGCGCATCGGCCGTCAGCCAGCGCTCGATGAACCCCTGCGTCGCTTCGGGCAGCACGGCCGGGCGCGGCACCGTCCAAAACGCCCGCCCATGCGCCTTGCTGATCTGCCCGGCCAGGGGCAGCAGCGTGGCAAGGTCCTTTTCGGCGCTGCGTGCACCTTCGTCATTGAGCGCGGCACCGGCGACCACGCCACCCACCGCCACGTCGCGCAGGGCGCGCGCCAGCAGGGCGCGGCCCTCCTCGCGCGAGCGCGGCAGCAGCACGATCACGGCCTCCGGTGGCGATGAGCCCTCCGGCGCTGTGTCCAAGCCTTCGGCCTGCAGCGCGGCACGTAGGGGCTGGAAGCTCTGTTCGACCCGCCAATGCAAGGTCGACGCGGTGCCCTGCGCCACGCCGGGAAGCGCACGCAGCACGTCGATACGCGCGGTGGGAGCGCAGGCCGCGAGCAGGCGCGGCAGGGCCGCGCGGAGCACGGCAAGAGGAGTCGATTCGGCCATAACGCCAGTGTAGCGGCGGGCTCAGGCCAGCACCGCGCGGCCCGCCTCGCTGTCCTTCGCGTGATAGAGGGCCGCTTCCGCCAAGCTGAAAAGCGTCCCGGGATCGGCATCGGAACGACCGAACGCGACGCCGACGTTCACGACGACCGCACGATCCGGCAAACGCGCCGCATCCGCCACGATGCGCTGGCCGGCCGCCTCAGCCCAACGAAGGGCTTCGTCACGGTCCCCGCAGGGCATCAGCACCGCCAACTCGCTGCCACCGATGCACGCCACGACGCTACCGGGAGGGGCTAGGCGGGCAAGGCTTTCAGCCATCTCGTGCAGCGCGATGTCGACGCCGGCGGACCGCGAGGCCCCTCGCGCGCCGAGCACGTCATCGAGGCCAACAAGGGCAAGCGCCACAGTCGTCGCCGAGCCTCGGGAGGCCGTGGCCGCCTCCATGAGCCGCCGCTGGAATTCTTGGCGATTGGGCAGGCCGGTCAGGGGGTCGTGCGTCGAGGCGTCGTTGATCCGCTGCCTCACACGACTCGCCGCGAGAAGGATCAGGCCCACGGTCATCAGCGTCAGCCCGGAGAGCAATCCAGCCTGGAATACCCAAATCACCGGAGCGGCGCCGTCGCCAGCCATGAACAGCAGGCCCGTGCCCTCCAGCAGCCCTTCCAAGGCCCGATAGCCGGTAGCCAGGAGTCCGAGCAACGCGCCGACACCGACGAACACCGGCCCAAGGACCCGCTCGGCGGCCGGCCGGTGGCGGACGGAAAGCGCGGTCGAGGCGAAGCAGGCGGCGGCGAACAGCGAGAGAAGGGCGATCCTCGCGGCATCGAAGCGCGGTGAGCCCACCAAGGCGAGCGAGCCCAGGTACACCCCGACGGCGGCCACTACGAAGGCTACGGGCAGCGTGCGCCCCTTTCCGAAGCGCGAGAACGCCGCGGCCATCGCGAGCATGAAGCCGACCCAGAAGAGGTTCTGCAGGGCGAAGCCCACGGCCGCGCCTTCCCAAGCGATGCGCGCAGAGGCAAGCGCCACGCAGGCCATGGCCAGCGACCACAGGCCGAAGCCCCGCGCGTCCTCGCCGAAGCCGCGGCGCAAAGCGATCGCCACCAGCGCGAGCAGCCCCGGCATCACCACCATGACTACGAAGAGGGTACGTTCGTCGAGCATCCCGGCCTCAAGCCAACACGACGCGATTCTTGCCGGAATCCTTGGCGTGGTAGAGCGCGGCATCGGCGAGGCGATACAGCGATTCGAGCGGAGTGCCCGCAGGGACCGCCGCCACGCCGATGCTGGCCGTCACCGCGATTCCGTCGGCCGCACGCAGTTCGGCTTCGATCACGGCGCGGAGTTGCTCCGCCCAAGCCTTCGCGCCCCCGGCGCCGGTCGCCGGCAAGAGCACCACGAACTCTTCGCCGCCGAGCCGGGCAACGACGTCGTTGGCTCGGGCTTGCCCCCCGATCAACCGGGCCAGCTGCACCAGGGCCTCGTCACCGGTTGCATGACCCAGCCGATCATTGAGGCGCTTGAAGGCATCGAGGTCGAGGAGCGCGAGCGCATGCGCCTCCGACTCCCCCGCCGGCAGCGCGAGCAGGTCGGGCGCACGCTCCTGGAAACCGCGGCGGTTCAGCACGCCGGTCAAGGCATCGGTGCTCGCCAGGCGGCCGAGCCGCACCCTGACGCGATCCGCGGCACCCATGATCAGGCCCAGCGAAACCAGCGTCAGGCAAATGAGCATGCCGAGCAGGAAGATCGAGGCGATGCTCGTCCCGTCCATGAGGAAGGCGGACTGCACGTCGAGGATGGGCATGGCGATCGCCCGGAAGAGCGAGACCAGGATTCCAAGCGCAAAGCCGAGCGCGATGAGCGGGGTCCCACGAGGCCGCGCCGGCGCCGGGAGCCTGGCCAGCGCGCGGATGCCGCCGGCCGCACAAGCGATGAAGAGAGCGCTCACCAGCAGGATGCGCCAGACGTCCGCCCGTGGGCTGCCCTGCAGGGTGATGGCGACGAGGAACACCGGAGCTGCAGCCGCCAGCCAGAGCCAGGATCGCGAGCCTGCCGAGGCGAAGTGACGAACAGCCATCGTCATGATCGCCATCGATGCGAACCAGCACGCAAGACCGAAAGCGACGGACCACACCTGCCCGAAAATCGAGACGACGGCAGACGCGATCGCGAGCAGGGCGAGGGACAGCGCCTGGTGTCCGAGGCCCCGGGCGTCCTCGCCGAGTCCCGTGCGAAGGCTTCCGCAGACCAGCGCGAGCAGCCCCGGGATCAAGGCGAGCACGAAGAAGAGGGTCCGTTCGTCGAGCAAACCAATCTCCGGATCAGGGACGCGACCAAAGTGCCAAGGTATCGCTTCCGCCGACGCATGCCATGCTGCGCCGCATCGATTCAGCAGGAAACGCAGTTCTTGCCGCTGGCCTTCGCCCGGTAGAGCGCTTCATCGGCACGACGGTAAAGCGCGGGGAATTCGGCCGGACCGCGCGCGACCACCAAACCGATGCTCGCCGTCAGTCCGCTTGGCGCGGAGGCGAGACCGGCCAGCTCGGCCGCGATGGCGAGACGCAGGCGTTCGGCGAACCGCCTCGCCCCATCGGCGTCGGTGAGTGGCATCAGCACCACGAGTTCTTCGCCGCCGAAACGGGCCACCACGTCCTCGGCCCGCGACTCCGCGAGCAGACGGGCCCCGACCCGGGCGATGGCGTGGTCGCCCAAGGTGTGTCCGCCTTCGTCGTTGAGCCGGCGGAAGTCATCGAGGTCGATCACGGCCAGCGCGACCGGGGCGTCGCGCCGCGCCGACAGCGCAAGCAGCGGGTCGGCGAGTTCGTGGAAGCCGCGACGGTTCAGCAGCCCGCTGAGCGGATCGCGCGAGGCCATGCTGTGGAGGTCGCGACGCACTCGCTCGGTGGAAAGCAGGATGAAGGCGACGGTGATGCACGTCAGCGCCAGCATGGTGGAGACCAGAAGCACCGGTACGACCAGCCCGCCGACGAGGAAGCGCACGGCGTCTGCCCCTTCGAACAGCACGGTCGCCGCGCGCCAGCTCTGCACCAGGGCGAGCATCGCCAGTCCCACCGCCATCAGCAGGGGGCCAAGACCGGCCAAGCGCGGATGCGCCCGCAACAAGGCGTGCAGGCCCACGACCAAGCAGGCCACGTGCAACGACGCGAGGACCACCAGCCGAAACTCCGCCCATCCGGCCAGCACGGTGGCCATCGCGGCAAGGGCATAGGTGCAGAGCGCGATGGCGGCGAACGCCCGCTCCCGGCCCGGAAAGCCAAAGAAGCGTCGGATGGCGATGGCGGTGAGCACCATCGACGGGACCCACAGCGCGTTCTGCACGAGGATGGCTTCCGTGCTCTGCGAGAAGCCCGCGGCCAGCAGGGCGGCCGGGGCGGCCACGCAGACCAGCGAGGCCGTCCAAGTGCCGAGGCCGCGCGCCTTGTCGCCAAGACCGAGGCGCAGCGACAGCGCCACCACGGCGAGCAGGCCCTGCAACAGGGCCAGCACGAACAGCAGGGTCGGCTGGTCGAGCATCGGCCTTCCCCCTCGCCTTCGACCGTCAGACGCCGATCGGGTTGGCCTTCTCGGCGTCGATGTTGAACACCTTGATCGCGCGGGCCACGTCCTTGGCGTTCATCTTGCCCTCGGCCGCGAGCGCGGCGACGGCGGCGTGCGCGATGTAGTAGCGGTCGACCTCGAAGTGGCGACGCAGGTTGGCGCGCGTATCCGAGCGGCCGAAGCCGTCGGTGCCGAGCACCGTGTACTTCATCGGCACGAAGGCGCGGATCTGGTCGGCGAACTGGCGCACGTAGTCAGTGGCGGCGATGGCCGGGCCCTGGCGGCCTTCCAGCAACTCGGTGACGTAGGCCTTGCGCGGCGTCTTCGCTTCCGGGTGCAGGCGGTTCCAACGTTCGGCGTCGAAGCCGTCGCGACGCAGCTCGGTGAAGCTCGGGCAGCTCCAGATGTCGGACGACACGCCGAACTCCTTGTCGAGCAGCTCCGCCGCGAAGATCGCTTCGCGCAGGATCGTGCCCGAGCCCATCAGCTGCACGCGCAGCTCGCCCTTCTTCGGCTTGCCGGCATCCTTCAGCAGGTACATGCCCTTGATGATCCCTTCCGCGGCGCCTTCCGGCATCTCCGGGTGGGTGTAGTTCTCGTTCATCAGGGTCAGGTAGTAATACTCGTCCACCTGCTCCGCCATCATCCGCTGCATGCCGTACTGCAGCACCACGGCCACTTCGTAGGCGAAGGTCGGGTCGTAGGGGCGGCAGTTCGGGATGTTGCCGGCCAGCAGCTGCGAGTGGCCGTCTTCGTGCTGCAGGCCTTCGCCGTTCAGCGTGGTACGGCCGGCGGTGGCGCCAAGCAGGAAGCCGCGGGCGCGCATGTCGGCGGCCTGCCAGGCCGAGTCACCGATGCGCTGGAAGCCGAACATCGAGTAGAAGATGTAGAACGGCAGCATCGGCACGTTGTTGGTGCTGTAGCTGGTGGCCGCGGCCATCCAGCTCGAGAAGCTGCCCGCCTCGTTGATGCCTTCCTGCAGTACCTGGCCGGCGGTGTCCTCGCGATAGAACATCAGCTGGTCGGCGTCGACCGGCTTGTACTTCTGGCCGAACGGCGAGTAGATGCCGATCTGGCGGAACAGGCCTTCCATGCCGAAGGTGCGCGCCTCGTCGCAGATGATCGGCACCGTGCGCGGGCCGATCGCCTTGTCGCGCAGGATTACGTTCAGCGCCTGCACGAAGGCCATCGTCGTGCTGATCTCGCGGTCGCCGCTGTCCTTCAGCAGGCGGTCGAACACCGCCAGCTCCGGCACCGGCAGCGATTCGCTGGCCTTGGCGCGGCGCTGCGGCAGCGAGCCGCCGAGCGCGGCGCGACGCTCCTTCAGGTACTTCACTTCCGGCGCGTCGGGGCCCGGGTGGTAGAAGGGCACCGACGGCAGCTGCTCGTCGCTGACCGGGATGTTGAAGCGGTCGCGGAAGGCCTTCACCGCCGCGTCGTCCAGCTTCTTCTGCTGGTGGGTGATGTTGATCGACTCACCGGCCTTGCCCATGCCGTAGCCCTTCACCGTCTTGGCGAGGATCACGGTGGGCTGGCCCTTGTGCGCCGTGGCGGTGGCATAGGCGGCATAGACCTTGTGCGGGTCGTGGCCGCCGCGATTGAGGCGCCAGATGTCCTCGTCGGAGAGCGAGGCGACCATCTGCTTGGTCTCCTCGTACTTGCCGAAGAAATGCTCGCGCGTGTACGCGCCGCCGAAGGCCTTGCAGTTCTGGTACTCGCCGTCGACCGTTTCCATCATCAGCTTCTTGAGGACGCCGTTGGTGTCCTTGGCGAGGAGCGGATCCCAGTAGCTGCCCCAGACCACCTTGAGCGCATTCCAGCCGGCGCCACGGAAGACGCCTTCCAGCTCCTGGATGATCTTGCCGTTGCCGCGCACCGGGCCGTCGAGACGCTGCAGGTTGCAGTTGATGACGAACACGAGGTTGTCGAGGCCCTCGCGGCCGGCCAGCGAGATCGCACCGAGGCTCTCGGGCTCGTCGCACTCGCCATCGCCCATGAAGCACCACACCTTGCGGTCGCTCACCGGCATCAGGCCGCGGGCTTCGAGGTACTTCCAGAAGCGCGCCTGATAAATCGCCGCGATCGGGCCGAGGCCCATCGAGACGGTGGGCGTCTGCCAGAAATCGGGCATCAGCCACGGGTGCGGGTAGCTCGAGATGCCCTTGCCGTCGACTTCCATGCGGAAGTTGTTGAGCTGGTCTTCCGTCAGGCGGTCCTCGAGGAAGGCGCGGGCGTAGACGCCCGGCGAGCTGTGGCCCTGGATGAACAGCAGGTCGCCCGGATGCGATTCGTTCGGCGCGCGCCAGAAATGGTTGAAGCCGACGTCGTAGAGCGTGGCGGCCGAGGCGAAGCTGGCGATGTGGCCGCCGAGCTCGCCGGGCTTACGGTTGGCGCGCACGACCATCGCCAGCGCGTTCCAGCGAATCAGCGAACGGAGCTTCCACTCCATCTGCGCATCGCCGGGCATCTTGGCTTCGAGATGCGCCGGGATGGTGTTGATGTATTCCGTCGTCGGCACGAAAGGCAGGTGCGCACCGGCGCGGCGCGTCAACTCCACCATCCGCTCGAGGATGTGGTGCGCGCGCTCCGGACCATCCGCATCGATGACCGCCTTGATCGACTCCAGCCACTCCTGGGTCTCGGTGGGGTCGATGTCGTTCGCCAAAACGTCCTGCAGCCAGTTCATGCCTTCCCGCTCCGCGTGGAAACTAGAGCTGGAAGTCTAACAGTGGCCGGCGCGACGCCGGCGGGGCTGCATACGAATACGCGGGCGTACGGCAGGCGTCAGCGCACCACGAGCACGGGCGTGCGGCAGCCCGCGAGCACCTTGCTGACCGTGCTGCCGAGCAGCAGGCCGGCCAGAGCGCCGTGGCCGTGCGATCCCATCACGACCGCGTCGTATCCGCCGGCTTCCGCCTCCTCGGCCACCAGGCTTCCCGGATGCCCCACCTTCACGACTTCCCGAGCCGTGCGCCCCGCCGCCGCCAGTCGCCCGCGCGCTTCACGGAGCGCGTCGTCATGTTCATGGGCGTACTGCGCCGCCACGATCTCGGCACCCACGGCGGCCGCGGCGCGCGGCGGCAGCGGCTGTGCAACATGGATCAGCGTGAGCGCCGCCTGCCCGAACATGGCGGGCCGGGCGAGCACGTAGTCGAGGGCTTTGGTGCCAAAGGCGCTGCCGTCGACAGCGATCAGGACGTTCATGGGGGGCTCCTCGTCATTCGAATCGGTGGGCGCCAGCGTGCACCCGGGCGAAGGGCGGCCCTTTGCCTTCGATCAATTCCGGAGCGGCGTGCCGGGAAAGTCGTGCCCGTGGGGTTTTCCCCGAGGCTGGACGGCGTGCGCGACGGGGGCGTTCCGGCGATCATGGCCGCACCCCAGCCGCTCCCCGCCCATCCACGTGCCCTCCCCGCTCGTTTCCGTCGCGCTGTGCACCTGCAACGGCGAGGCCTACATCGAAGCCCAGCTGGCCTCGGTACTCGCGCAGACCCACCGCGCGCTGGAGCTGGTGGTAGTCGACGACGCCTCTACCGATCGCACGGTGGAGATCCTGGCGGAGGCCGCACGACGCGATGAACGCATCCGCGTCCACCGGAACCCGCAAAGACTGGGCGTCAATGCCAATTTCGAGCGGGCGTTCTCCCTGTGTCGCGGTGACTTCATCGCCCCCTGCGACCAGGACGACGTGTGGTCCGCGAAGAAGCTGGAATCACTGCTCGCGGCCATCGGCGACGCCGATCTCGCCTATGGCGATTCCGCCGTCGTCGATTCGACGGGCCGCCCCACCGGAAACACTCTCGGCGGGCAGCGGCGCATGGTGCGGGGCCGCGGCAATGTCGCCCTCGCTTTCGAGAACAGCGTGTCCGGCCATGCCGCGCTGTTCCGGAACACCCTCCTTCCGCAGGCCCTGCCCTTCCCCGAAGGCGTCTGGTACGACGGCTGGCTGGCCTTCGCCGCATCACAGCGCGCGGGCGTGGTCTACGTCGACGAAGTGATGGTGGATTTCCGCCGCCACGCCGACGCCCAGACCCGCATCGGCCATGCCCCGCGCGGCGGCGCTCCGGACCGACACCAGCGTCGCGCCCGCGAGGCCCAGCAATGGCTGTCCACCTGCTCGGCGGCACTCGACGCCGCAGCGGCGCGTCCATGGCCCTGCCGGGAGGCGGCCGGCGCGCTGTCGAGCGCCTTGGCCAACACCACCAGCGGGCGGAGGGCCACTCCGCTATGGCGAGCCCTGCTGCGTTACCGGCAGGCGCTTTATGGCGACGGGCCGATGGCCGCGCTGCGCGCCCTGCGGCTCAGCGCCCGGATCCTCAGCCGCATCCGACGGGCCCGTTCGCAGACCTGAGCGTCAGAGCTTCAGGAATCGTCGGGGCACGGCGAGCTTCAGCAGGCGCTCGAAGGATTTCCGTCGCAAGCCGGGATGGCGGAATCCCGCCACGATGTGCGGCCACCAGTCGCGCTTCCGGCCCTCCAGCATCGCGCGGCGGGCATTGGCCTCGATGCGGTACATCGCGGCGAGCTGCAGCCCCAGTGCGCGCCGAGGCTCCGGCACGGCCGCCGTGCGGGCGCAGCGCTCGGCGTCGTCGGCGATCTCGGCGTACATCCGCAGCGTGCGCTCGTAGCGCTGGCGCTTGGCGTCAGGCCCACCCCCGTGGGCGAACACCCAGCCATGCAGGTTCCCGGCGTGGATGCGGTAATCGAGCCAGGGCTCGTCGAGGCAGTGCACATCGCCGAACAAGGCCGCGCGCAGCGTGATCATGTTGTCCTCGACCATGCCTTGCAGCGGCGGCAGGTCATCGAGGACGAAGCGGCGCATCGCCATCGACGCCCCGAGCAGGCAGACGAAACTGCCGCGTTCGAGCAGCCAACGCTGGTCGGCACGGCGGAACCCGGGGTCGCGGGTCCGGCGCGCGATGACCGCACCTGCGGCATCGATCTCGTCGACCGTGGTGCCGACGAGGGCGACGTCGGGATGGGCGTCGAAGAAGGCCAGCGCGCGGGCGACACGATCGGGATGGGAGCGGTCGTCGCCGGCCTGGAACAGCAGGATGGCCCCGGTGGCCTCGGCCGCAACCACGTTGATGTGGGCGCAAAGGCCTAGGTTGGTCGCGTTGCGGCGGACCACGAGACGATGCGGTCCGCGGTACTCGCGGGCATAGGCCTCGGCGATGGCGAAACCGTCATCCGGCGCCGGCGAGGCATCGTCGGAGACGATGATCTCGCAGGGCACCGTCTGGGCCACCGCGCTGTCGAGCGCCTCGCGGATCGTCGCGCCCATCCGGTAGGCCAGCAGCAGGATGGTCGCCCGTGGCGACGTTGCGACGGGCGCGACCACGGTGACGCCTTCCCCACCCACGCCGGGCGTGCTCAGACCGCGCGTTCGGCGCGGATCAGCGCGTCCACCGCCGCCACCGCCGTCATGTTGACGATGCGGCGGATGGTGGCCGAGGGCGTCAGCACGTGGGCCGACTTCGAGAGCCCCATCAGGATCGGGCCGAGGCCGACACCGTCGGTCATCGCGCGGGTGATGTTGTAGGCCGCGTTCGCCGCGTCGATGTTGGCGAACACCAGCAGGTTGGCCCGGCCCTTCAGGCGCGAATTCGGGAACACGCGCTCGCGGAGCTCCTCGTTGAAGGCGAGGTCGGCGTGCATCTCGCCTTCCACTTCGAGCTTGGGCTCGCGCTCGTGGAGGAGCGCCAGCGCATCGCGCAGCTTCTGCGCGCTCGGCGCCTCGGAGCTGCCGAAGTTCGAGTGCCCCACCAGCGCCACCTTGGGCGCCACGCCGAACAGGCGCAGGCGGAAGGCCGCCTGCTGCACGCAGTCGGCGATCTGCTCGGCGCTCGGATCGACCTGCACATGCGTATCGGCGAAGAAGAACACGCCCTTGTCGTTGAGCACGGCCGAGAGCGCGGAGAGGCCCTTGCTGCCGTCATCGAGGCCCAGCACTTCGCGCACGTAGCGCAGCTTCCGCGCGTAGCGGCCGACGATGCCGCAGAGCATCGCGTCGGCCTCGCCTCGGCGGACCATCAGCGCAGCGATCACCGTGTCGCGGCCGCGCACGATGGCCTTGGCCGCCGAGGGCGTGACGCCCTTGCGCTGCATGATCTGGTGGTACAGCTGCCAGTACTCGTTGAAGCGCGGGTCGTCGTCGATGTTGGTGATCTGCACGTCGACGCCGGGGCGGATGCGCAGGCCAAGGCGCTGGATGCGGCGCTCGATGACGGCCGGACGGCCGACGAGGATCGGGAAGGCCAGGCCTTCGTCGACCACCGTCTGCACGGCGCGCAGCACGTTCTCCTCCTCGCCTTCCGCGTACACGACGCGTTGGCGGTTCACGCGGGCGCGGTCGAACACCGGCTTCATCATCAGGCCGGTGCGGAACACCCACTGGCTCAGGCGGTCGCGGTACTGGGCGATGTCGACCGGGCGCGTCGCCACGCCGGAGCGCATCGCCGCCTCGGCCACGGCCGGGGCCAGCGAGACCAGCAGGCGCGGGTCGAAGGGCCGCGGGATCAGCGATTCGGCGCCGAACTGCACCGGCTCCCCGCCGTAGGCGCTGCCGAGGTCGGTGGCCTCGCGGCGGGCCAGCTCGGCGATAGCGATGACGCAGGCCCGCTTCATCTCCTCGTTGATCGTCGTGGCGCCAACGTCGAGCGCGCCACGGAAGATGTACGGGAAGCAGAGCGCGTTGTTGACCTGGTTCGGGTAGTCGCTGCGGCCGGTGGCGATGATCGCGTCCGGGCGCGCGGCCTTGGCGTCGGCCGGATGGATCTCGGGATTGGGGTTGGCCAGCGCGAAGATGATCGGGCGCGGCCCCATCGTGGCCACCATCTCCGGCTTCAGCACGCCGCCGGCCGAGAGGCCGAGGAAGATGTCGGCGCCGTTGACGATCTCGGCAAGGCTGCGGAACGGCGTCTCGCGCGCGTACCGCACCGTGCCCTCGTTGAGGTCGGTGCGGCCGGTGTGGAGAACGCCGTCCTTGTCGACGACGAGGATGTTCTCGCGGCGCATGCCGAGGGAGACGAGCATGTCGAGGCAGGCGATGCCGGCCGCACCCGCGCCGCTGACCGCCAGCTTCACTTCGTGGATCTGCTTGCCGACGACGTGCAGGGCGTTGGTCATCGCCGCGCCGACGATGATCGCCGTGCCGTGCTGGTCGTCGTGGAAGACCGGGATGTTCATCCGCTCGCGGAGCTTGCGCTCGACGATGAAGCACTCCGGCGCTTTGATGTCCTCGAGGTTGATGCCGCCGAAGGTGGGCTCCAGCGAGGCGATGATTTCGACGAGCTTGTCGGGGTCCTTCTCGGCCACTTCGAGGTCGAAGACGTCGATGCCGGCGAACTTCTGGAACAGCACGCCCTTGCCTTCCATCACCGGCTTGCCGGCCAGCGGGCCGATGTCGCCCAGGCCCAGCACGGCCGTGCCATTGGAGATCACGCCGACGAGATTGCCGCGCGCCGTGTAGTCGCTGGCCGTGGCCGGGTCGGCGACGATCGCCTCGCAGGCCGCGGCGACGCCGGGCGAATAGGCGAGGGAAAGATCGCGCTGGGTGACCAGCGCCTTGGTCGGCATGACCTTGATCTTCCCGGCCGGGGCCTGGCGGTGGTAGTCGAGGGCGGCCTGTTTGAACGCATCGTGTTCGGACATCACTGGGGTCTTTCGAAGGCGAATCCGCATTCTAGCCACGCCTTCGTGACGGCAGCGGACGGCGGCGTATGGGCCTTGGCGGCTCATCGCAAGGCCAGCACCGGTGCCGCGGTTCGCGGCTGGCCCGCCCCGTCACCGGCATGGCAAGCGTGCCGGCGGTCCGGCCGAAGGGGGCTTCCTGCCCCTCGGCCGGATCGCGCATCCCTGCGCGACCCTCCGGGCTTTCGCCTCAATCACGCGCCGGGGCTCCTTATCCGCCGCGAACCGCGGCACCGGTGCTGGCTTTCGTTGGCCGCGGCGAGTCGGCGTTGCGCATCACCGAAGCGATGCGGCGATACCCGCCAATGCGACGGAGTGGCGACCTGCGATATGGCTGCGCCACGGCCGGGGGCGGGAGAGCGAGGCGAATAAGGAGCCCCGGCCGGATCACCAGGCGAAAGCCCGGAGGGCGGTGCAGGGATGCGCCGCCGCTCGAGGTACATGGACGTACCCTTCGAGCGGGCCGCCGGGCAGATCGTGCAGAAGGTGATGGGGCGGGCCAGCCTCGCTCACCCGCCCCACGGCGATGGCGCGCTTTGGTACGCGCCCTACCGCCCCGCCTCCCGCGGCTCCGATTCCGCCACGCCGAACAGCCGAGGCACCGCGTCGAGGTTCTCGATGTCCACCTTGTCGAGCCGGATCGTGTTCGCGAACAGCGAGAACGCGAGGATCCCGGCCAGCCCGTTTGCGCGCTTCGCCCAGGGCGGCAGGTAGTGCGGCGGGGCGATGGCCCCACTCTCGAAGGCCGGCGCGAGGTCGAAGACGTCCTCGAGGGTCATTTTCCCAGCGAACAGCCGGTGCGTGAGGGCCAGCTTCTTTTGCCGCAGGCACCAGCGGAAGAAGGTGTGCACGCGCACCAGGCCGGCGAGGTAGACGCCGTCCTTGGTGAAGGCCGCGCCGCCCGTCACCGGCACGCCGCGGAAGACGCGGGCCGCGGACGAGAAACTCTCCGGTTCGCGCTGGCCGGCGTCGAGGAAGAAGCGGAACACGTCGATGAAGTCGGCGCCGCGCAGGGCCATGTCGATGGCGAGGATGCGCAGGCTGATGCGCTTCATGCGCTCGATGTCGATATGCCCGGTGATCAGCTCGGCGAAGGTCGCCAGGCCTTCCTGCGTGGCGATGATGCGCGGCGAGGTGCGCGAGAGCGAGGCGAAATGCGGCTGCTCCCGGCCGTTGAGGGCCGTGAGGGTGTGCACGAAGGCCTCGTGCTCGCGGAGCTGGTGGATGTCGTACTCGCTGAAGGCCGCCCCGGTGCGCAGGCGGATGCGCGTCGGGCCGGCGGCGGCCTTGGCGATCAGGTCGGCATCCAGCTCGACGCTGACCTTGCCGGGGCCGAAGAAGCCATCCATGTCCTGCTGCAGGCGCTCGCGCACGACGGGCGCTTCCACGGCGTCGTCGTTGGTGTCGACGGCCCGCAACTCGGCATCGAGTTCGTCGGCGATGCGGATGAAGTGCATGGCCGCGTCGACGCCGGAAACGGTGCCACCCGGCAGCGCGTCACCCGGACGGCCAAATAGGCGGATGGAATGGTCGGTGACCGCCGCGGTGCCGACGGATTCGAGCAGCAGGGCGGCGGTGTGCCAGCTGTCGGCCGTGCGGCGGATGTACAGCCCCAAGGGCTGATGCGGGTCGCAGGCCTGGGCAATCGCGCGCAGCTCGGCCCGGACCTCGGCGTGGTCCTCGGGCACGTAGTCGGGCTCGGGAAGGCGGTGTACGCCGCGGCGCCAGCGGTCGAGGAACTCGCGCTGTACCCGCTGTTTCCAGCTCACCGCCTGCAACAGGCGCAGGCGGCGCGTCGCCCGCACCATCCGGGCGTCCAGTTCGGCCAGGCTCTGCAGCGCGGTGCCGTCGGGCATCGGCAGCCCTCCTCGGAAGTGCGACGGTCAGCATACCCCCGGCATCCCCCCCCGTTGACCGCCACCGCCGCGCGCCGCAGCCTTGGCCCATGGCCGCCTCCGCCCTCGCTTCGTCCGCCCGCCCCTCCTGGCGCCACAGCCTGCGGACGCGCATCGCGCTGTGGTTCGGCCTGCTGGCCGCCGCCGTCGCGACCGCCGGTGGGCTGGCCATCCATGCGGTCGCCGAGCGTCGCGCCCTCGAAGACGCCGAGGCCTCCGCGCTTCGCGAGCTGCGTCGCGCCTCGGCGGAACTGCAGGCCCTACTGCAGGCGGTCGAAGTCAGCGCGGGCACGCTGGCACGCAGCGAGACCGCGGCCGGCGGTGATGCCACGCGCCTGCGCGCCCTGCTCGATGCCACCGTGATGAGCGAACCGAACACCGCGGGCGGCCTGGTGGCGCTGGCGCCGGCGGCCTCGCCCACGCCGGGCACGGTCTGGGCCCGCTACGTCGGCAAGCAGGGCCGGGGGCTGGCGGAAACCGACCTCACGGCGCGCGGCCTCGACGTGGAAGCGCAGCCCTGGTTCCGCGACACGCTGGCGGCGGACCGGGCGCGCTGGTCGGCGCCCTACTTCAACGACACCGCCGGCGGGCGTTGGATGATCACGCTGAACCAGCCCCTGCCGCGCGGCCCCGCCGACGAGCGCCGCGGCATGGTCAGCCTCGACGTGCCCATCGACCGCTTCAACCAGGCGCTGGCGCCGTTCCGCAACGACTCGCGGTTCCGCGCGGTGCTGCACAAGGGCCCGCTGTGGATCGGGGATTCCGACTGGCTCTCCATCGGCACCCCGCCACCCGCCTCCACCGCGCTCGACGACCATCGCAGGGCCCTCCAAAGCTTGGGAGGGGGCGAGGGCCTCGCCCTGCGCCCGCTCGGCCCCGGGCTCCGCGGCGTCCATGAGGCGCTCGGCGACGGCTGGGGCCTGATGGTGCTGATGGACGAGGACGCGGTGCTGGCGCCCCTGCGCGAGACGGCATGGCGCTTCGTCGGCGCGACGATGGTGGTGATCGCGCTGCTCGCCTTGCTCAGCAATGCGCTGGCCCGCAGCGTCACCCGGCCGATGGTGCAGCTGGGCCACGCGGCGCAGCGGTTGGCGCAGGACGGTTTCGAGATGCCGACGCCGCTGCTGGTGAGGAAGGACGAGGTGGGCCAGCTGGCCCGCGTGCTGGACAGCGCCGATTCGGCACTGCGCCAGCAGATGGCGCACTCGCAGCGGATGGCGCAGGAGCAGCAGAAGCTCGACAGCGAGCTGCGACTGGCCCATGACCTGCAGCAGTCGATGCTGCCGCCGGCCACCGCGGTCGACGTGCACGAGGGCCATCTCGATATCCACGCCCTGCTGAAGCCGGCGAAGAGCGTGGGCGGCGACTTCTATGCCTTCCACCCGCGCGACGACGGGATGCTCTGGTTCGCCATCGGCGACATCAGCGACAAGGGCGTTCCGGCCGCGCTGTTCATGGCCCGCACGGTCGCCGTGCTCGAAGCCACGGCGCGCAGCACCGATTCGCCGGCGCTCATGCTGGCGCGCGCCGCGCCGCGACTGGCCGAAGGCAACGAGAGCTGCATGTTCGCCACCGCGCTGTGCGGCCTGATCGACCCGCACACCGGCCTGTTCGAGCTGGCGAGTTCCGGCCACGAGCTGCCCTTCATCGTCCGCGCCGACGGCCGCATCGAGCTTTTCGAGATGGAAACCGGCGCGCCGCTCGGCATCGACCCCGACGCCTACGGCGAGGGCTTTGCCGGCATGCTAGCGCCGGGCGACGTGCTGTTCTGCTTCACCGACGGTGTCACCGAGGCGCGCAGCCGCAGTGGCGAGCTCTTCGGCGAAGCACGACTGCGCGACGCGCTGAAGCCGGGCCGCGGCGCCGAGCAGATCGTCGCCGACGTCATCGCGGCGGTCGACGCGTTCTCGGCCGGCGCCGAGCCCGCCGACGACATCACCGTGCTGGCGGTCAGCCTCGTGGCGCCCGAGAAACCCGCCAACGACCCCCTGCACTTCTCGATCTGGCCCTCCGGCCTCCGGGCGATGAACCGCGCCATCGACGAATGCCTCGGCAGCCACGGCATCGACGCCGAGGGGCAGTCGGATGTCCGCCTGGTGCTGGAAGAACTCGTCGCAAATGCCATCGACCATGGCGGCGCCGTCGAATGCACGGTCGACCTGTCGTTCACCGAGCGCACGATGACGCTCCGGATCATCGACGATGGCAGCGCCTTCAATCCGCTCGACGCCCCGGACCTCGAGCTGGACCCGGACGACCTCGACCGCCCGATCGGCGGCCTCGGCCTGCACCTGATCAAGACCATGAGCCTCGACGCGATCTACGCGCGCGAGGATGACCGCAACCGACTCACCCTCGTCCTGCCAAGGAATCCGCCGAAATGACCGACGACCTCCGCATCTCCATCGAAGGCAGCGGCCCGAAGCGCACTTGCCGCCTCGCCGGCCACCTGGACACCCACACCTACCAGAGCGCCGACAGCGAACTGGAACCGGTGCTGGCCGACCCCTCGGTGAACCTGCTGGTCCTCGACCTTTCGGACCTCGAGTACATCAGCTCCGCGGGCCTGCGCACGGTGTTCCGCGCCCGCAAGAGCCTCGGCAGCCGCGGCGGCAAGGTGCTGGTGGCGAACCCCCAGCCGCAGATCCGCAAGGTGTTCGACCTGGTGAAGGCCGTGCCGTTCTCGGAGATCTTCAGCTCCACCGCCGAGGCCGACGCCTACCTCGACGCGATGCAGAAGCGCGTGCTCTCCGGCGACGACGACTGAGGCACGGGCGGCCTTCGGGCCGAGGTCCTGCACTGGCCGAGGCCGTGTGCGCGGCGTGAGCAAAGACGCCAGGGTGGCCGCCGGGGACTTGTCGCAGGCGCCGGCGCCGCGCATCTTCCGTCACGGAACTTCCATATTCCCGATGGGAATCCCGCACTGTCTTGCCGCGCCGAACCGCCAGCCCAAGGATGTCGCCATGAACCGACCCGCCCTGCTTGCTCTTGCCATCGCCTCGGCCCTGTCCGCCGGCGCCACTCATGCCCAGTCGAGCGCCGCCGTCAGCACCGAGGCCGCCGACGACACCCAGACCCTCGACGCCATCGTCGTCACCGGTACGCGCGTCGCGGGCCGCTCCCGCAACGACACCGCCGCGCCGGTCGATGCCATCTCGGCCCAGCAGCTTGAACGCACCGGCTCGCCGGAGATCAACCAGTCCCTTTCGGTCGCGCTGCCTTCCTTCAATTTCCCGCGCCCGGGCCTCACCGACGGCACCGACACCGTTCGGCCGGCGCAGCTGCGCGGCCTCGCGCCCGACCAGACCCTCGTGCTGGTGAACAGCAAGCGCCGCCATTCGGCCTCGCTGGTGAACGTCAACGGTTCCGCCGGCCGCGGTTCGGCGGCGGTCGACCTCAACACCATCCCCACCGCCGCCGTGCGCACGGTCGAAGTGCTGCGTGACGGCGCTTCCGCACAGTACGGCTCCGATGCCATCGCCGGCGTCATCAACGTGCTGCTGCGCGAGGACGACACCGGCGGCGGCGTGACCATCAACTACGGCCGGCGCGAATCGACTTACGAAGTGCTGACCGGCGCTCCCCCGGCCGGCGCCACCTGGTCGGCACCCGCGAGCATCTCGCGCGACGTTTCGGACGGCGAGACCACCACGGTCTCGGCGTGGAAGGGCCTGTCGCTCGGCGGCTCCGGCTTCCTCACCATCGCGGCCGAACTGAAGGACCAGGAGCGCACCGAGCGCGGCGGCTACGACTTCCGCCAGCAGTACCCCCGCGTGGGCACCGCGTTCGACCCGCGCGAAACGACGATCAACCGTTTCAACGCCTGGTACGGCGAGCCGGAGCTTGAGCAGAAGACGCTGTTCGCCAACGCGGGCATCGACTTCGAGAACGGTGCGCGCCTGTATGGCTGGGCGAGTTGGCAGGATCGCGATGCCCGCTCCGCGGGCTTCTACCGCCGTGCCGTGGACGATCGCAATGTGATCTCGATCTATCCGGACGGCTTCCTGCCGATCATCGCCCCCACCGTCATCGACAGCAGCGTGGCCGGCGGCGTGAAGTGGAACTGGGGCGAGTGGTCCATGGACAGCTCCGTGGTCTGGGGCCGCAACGAGATGGATTTCACCATCGAGAACACCCTGAACCGTTCGATCGGCCCCTCCAGCCAGCGGACCTTCCAGGCCGGCGGCTTCGACTACACGCAGACCGTGTTCAACTTCGGCGGCACGCGCAGCTACGCGCTCGACGCCTTCGCCTCGGATCTCTACCTCAGCGCCGGCCTCGAAGCCCGCACCGAGCGTTACCGGATCTTCGCCGGCGAACCGAACTCGTACATCAATGGCGGCGTGCTTCTGAATGGTGCACCGACGCCGGCGGGATCGCAGGTGTTCCCGGGCTTCCGCCCCAGCAATGAAGTGGACGAGGACCGCAATGCCGTCGGTTTGTACATCGACCTCGAAGCCAATCTGACCGACAAGCTGCTCGGCTCGGTGGCGATCCGCGGCGAGGACTACTCCGACTTCGGCAGCAACCTCATCGGCAAGGTCGCGGCACGCTACGACTTCAGCGAGGCCTTCGCGCTGCGCGGCTCGCTGCAGAACGGTTTCCGCGCGCCGTCGATGCAGCAGCAGTTCTTCACCGCCACGTCGACCAACAACCTGCCCGGCGGCGGCCTTGTCGAGGTCGGCACCTTCCCGGCGACCAGCGGGGTCGCGGCGGCGCTGGGGGCGAAGCCCTTGGAAGCCGAGGAATCCATCAACCTCTCGCTCGGCGCCGTGGTGAACCTGGGCAGCTCGACGTTGACCATCGATGCCTACCGGATCGATATCGACAATCGCATCGTGCTCTCGGAGAACCTCAACCAGGCCAACGTCGTCGCCTTCCTGGCCTCGCAAGGCTTCACCGGTGTCGGCGCCGCCCGCTTCTTCATCAATGGCGTCGATACGGAAACGCAGGGCATCGACATCGTCCTGACCACGCCGTGGGAGACCGAGGCTGCGGGGCGCTTCGACTTCACGCTGCTCGCGAACTGGAACGACACCGAGGTCACGCGCCTTCCCACGACGAACGTGCTGTCCTCGCTCAATCCGGCGCCCGTGCTGTTCGGGCGGATCAACGAACTGGGCTTCGAGGAGGGTTCTCCGAAGGACAAGTTCGGCGCGTCGGTCAATTGGTCGATGGACCGCTGGGGCGCGACGCTTCGCGCGACGCGTTACGGCGAGGTGCTCGATGCCGGCGCCAACGCGTCGCAGGACGTCCGGCTGTCGCCCGCGGTGCTCGTCGACCTCGAGGGTCGCGTCGAGCTCTTCGAGGGCCTGTCCCTCGCGGTGGGTGCCGAGAACCTGACGGACGAGTATTCCGAGCCGTTCACCCCGGTGCGCAACGGCACCGGTAACACGCCGTTCTCGAACTTCTCGCCGTTCGGCCGCTCGGGCCGATTCGTCTACGGCCGCCTCAGCTACAACTTCTAAGCTTCGACCGGCCCTAGTCGAACCCGCCTCAGTCGAAAAGACTGCCCTGCGTCGCCTCGTGCGGCGCAGGGCTTTTTTTCGCCCGGCCTTCCAGTCGCGGCCTCGTCTGCTTCATCCGGCTGCCGTGCTTCAGCAGCACGCCGCGCGCCAACTCGCGCATGCCCGGGTGGTCGCGCCACCACGCGGTGAGCTTCGCCTTCGCTTCGCGCGCAGCCTGTTCGTGGTCGCGGATCGGTTCGGGGTAGTCGCGGCCGAGCACCACGCCGTGCTTCGCGAGCTGGGCGGGCGGCAGCTGCCACGGCAGGTGGATCCATGGCGCCGGCAAGGCCGCAAGCTCGGGGACCCAGCGGCGCACGAAGCTACCGTCGGGGTCCTGGTCGAGGCCCTGCTTCACCGGGTTGTAGATGCGCGGGATGTTGATGCCGGTGACACCGCTCTGCATCTGCACCTGCGGCCAGTGGATGCCGGGCTCGTAGTCGGTGAACTGCCGCGCAAGGTGCAGGCCGGTGTCGCGCCAGTGCAGCCACAGGTGGTAACTCGCGACCGCGACGAGCATGGCGCGCATGCGGAAGTTGATCCATCCGGTGCCGGCCAGCATGCGCAGGCACGCGTCCACGAAGGGCCAGCCGGTGGTGCCGGTGCGCCAGGCCTCGAAGGCCGCGCGGTCGAAATCGCCTTCGCGCAGGCCGTCGAAACCGCGGTGCGTGTTGCGGAACTCGATCGCCGGTTCACTTTCGAGCTTCTGCATGAAGTGGCCCTGCCAATGCAGGCGCGATTCGAAGCTCTGCAGCGCCCGCGCCGGCGTGCCGCGGCCGGCCCACTGCGCGGCGCGTGACGCGGCCACGGCTTCGCGGATCGAGACCGTGCCGCTGGCAAAATGCACCGAGAGTCGCGAACACACTTTCGGCGCGCTCAAGGGGCTGCTCATGCCCCGCGAGTACGTCGCACCGCGGCCGTCGACGAAGCTGCCCAACAGGCGCAACGCCGAGGCGCGACCGCCCGGCTGGCGGCCCGGTCAGGGGTCGTTGGGGAGGCCGAGGTCGCGGGCGTCGGGCAGCGCCTCGCAGCGGAGATCGGCGAGTGCACGACCGGACGCGTGATCGATCCCGTTCACCGGGCGAGCCGGCATCAGCGCGACGGGCGCCGGCAGCGGCGCCTCGCCGTTGTGGCCTTCCCAGTGCCGCGCCCAGCCATCGCGGCGGCGCAATCGGCGCACCGTGCTGCCGTTCGAGTGCTCGATGAAGGGGATGCCGGCCTCGCGCAGCCAAGCGCCCACCCGGCGGTCGCGGGCGAAGGTCCAGGCGTTGCCGGTTTCCTCGTGGGCGTGCACTTCGGCGAGGCCGAAGGCACGATGCAGCGCCGCGAAGGCCTCGACCCCATCGCCATGGAGCACCTGCAGCGGGGCACCGAGCGCGGCGAGGGCATCACGCAGTTCGAGCAACGATTCGCGGAGCACCGCCCACTGCCGCGCGCTGGCGTCGTCCTGCTGCCACAGGGCCGGCTCGATCACGTACACCGGCAGCACCGGGCGCCCGCTGGCCGCGGCGGCGAGCAGTGGCGCGTGGTCGACGGTGCGCAGGTCGCGCTTGAACCAGACGAGGGCGTGGGGCATGGCGCGATGCTGCCGAAGCCGCGCTGCAGCCCGGGTGAAACGGCCGGAGGATGGCGCGCTCGGCTAGTCTGGCGGCCTCCCTGTCCAACGCGGCCCTTCGCCGCGGAGCCCCCGATGAGCGACACCCCTTCCCTCCTGCTCGACGCGACCGAAGCCCGCGTGCTCGGCTGCCTCGTCGAGAAAGAAGCCACCACGCCCGAGCAGTACCCGCTCACCGAGAATGCCGCGCTGCAGGCCGCGAACCAGAAGACCAGCCGTGAACCGGTGATGGCGCTCGAAACCGGCGAGGTGGCGCGCGCGCTGCGCGGCCTGGAGGCCAAATCCCTTGCGCGACGTGTCGACGGCGCCCGCGCCCTGCGCTTCGAGCACACTGCCGCACGCACCTTGGAGCTCACGCGCGGGCAGCTCGTCGCGCTGGCCCTGCTGATGCTGCGCGGCCCCCAGACCGCGGCCGAACTGCTCTCGCGCAGCGAGCGCCTGCATCGCTACACGGACGCCGACGACCTCGCGCACGCGCTGGAGCGCCTCGCCGCGCGGAGCTTCGCGGTCGCCGTGCCCCGCGCACCGGGCCAACGCGAAGGCCGCTGGGCGCACCTGCTCTGCGGTCCCGTGGACTTCAGCGCGATGGCACTCGACACCGGCGCTGCGCCGGCGCGTGAATCCGCACCGCGGAGCGACGATGCGCTGCTCGCGCGCATCGAGGCGCTCGAGGCCCGGCTGGGCGCCTTGGAAGTCCGGCTCGCCGCCGGCGAGCGCGCCGCAGGCTGAAGGCCATGGCGCCGGCACGACCGACCCCGGCGATGCTTGCGCCCCACAGCGCCAACGACGGCCAGACCCCGGCGTCCCCCTGCATCCGCCAGTGCTGCCTCGACGACGCCGACGAGTGCCTCGGCTGCGGACGGACACTCGAGGAGATCAAGGCCTGGCACGGGGCGGACGCCGCAGGACGGGCCGGGATCCTCGACGCCGCTGCCGCCCGGCGCGAGGCCCGCGCCCGGCGCTTCCCCCCGGCCCGCTGAGCGAACCCTGCGCTTCGGCACAGGCCGGGCAAGGCCACTGCCGCTACGCTCGGGGGCTCGCCCCAGGGGAATCCACGCATGCGCCACACCCGCCTCGCGATCGCCGCCGCGCTCGCCCTCGCCGCCTCCGCCCCGTTCGCCGCCGACGCCCCCGCCTGGGACGTCAACGCCGAACACGGCCCGACGAAGACGGTGCGATTCACGACCGACGAAGGCACGTGGCTCGACCTCGACGTCGCGCCCGATGGCCGCACGCTGGTGTTCTCGATGCTCGGCGACCTGTATCGACTGCCGATCGCCGGCGGCCGCGCGACGCGCCTCACCTCCGGACCGGCCTGGGACGTGCAGCCGCGCTTCTCGCCGGATGGCCGCGAGATCGCCTACACCTCGGATCGCGACGGCGGCAACAACCTGTGGCGAATGCAGGCCGAGGGCAGCCGCCCGGTGCAGGTGACGAAGGAGCGCTTCCGCCTGCTCAACAACCCCGCGTGGACGCCGGACGGCCAGTACCTCATCGGCCGCAAGCACTTCACCGGCCAGCGTTCGCTCGGCGCCGGTGAGCTGTGGCTTTACCACCGCGACGGCGGCGACGGCCTGCAACTCACGACGCAGAAGAACGACCAGCAGGACCTCGGCGAACCGGCCGTGTCGCCGGACGGCCGCTACGTCTACTTCAGCGAGGACGTCAGCGAAGGTCCGTTCTTCCAGTACAACAAGGACCCGCACGGCTTGGTCTACGCGATCAAGCGCCTCGACCGCGAGACCGGCGAGATCGAGACGCTGGTGAGCAGCCCCGGCGGCGCCGTGCGCCCGCAGCCGTCGCCGGACGGCAAGACCCTCGCCTTCGTGAAGCGCGTCCGCGAGAAGAGCGTGCTGCACCTGATGGACCTCGACTCCGGCCAGGTGCGGCCGCTGTGGGACGGCCTCGAGCGCGACCAGCAGGAAGGCTGGGCGATCTTCGGGCCCTACGCCAATTTCGACTGGACGCCCGACGGCGCCGCGCTGGTGGTCTGGGGCAAGGAAGGCCAGTTCTGGCGCGTCGATGCGGCCAGCGGCGAGGCCACCAACATCCCGTTCACCGCCGAGGTCGAGCAGCGCGTCACCGAGGCACCGCGGCAGGCCAGGACGCTGCCCAGCGGCACTTTCGTACCGCAGATGATCCGCGACGTCGCCACCTCGACCAACGGCCGTCGCGTGGCCTTCCACGCGGTCGGCCGACTGTGGCTGCGCGAGGGTAACGGCGCGGCGCGCGCGATCGGCGATCGCACCGACCGCTTCGAGTACCAGCCGGCCTTTTCGCCGGACGGCACCAAGCTGCTGTTCACCACCTGGAACGACGAGACGCGCGGCCAGGTCGTCGAGCGCGACCTCGCCAGCGGCACCGAGCGCGTGCTCACGACCGTGCGCGGCATCTACTACGGCCCGCGCTACTCGCCGGACGGCGGAAGCATCGTGTTCGTCCGCGACAGCGGCAATTCGATGGTCGGCAGCGCCTGGGGCCGCGACGCCGGCCTGTACGTGATGCCGGCCGGCGGCGGCGAACCGCGCAAGGTCGCCGATGACGGCCGCGAACCGCAGTTCAGCGCCGACGGCAGCCGCGTGCTGTACCTCACGGGCGGCGGGCTTTCGAAGAAGCTGATGTCGGTGGGCCTGCACGGCGAGCAGCCGCGCGAAGTGCTCGACCTCAAGTACGTCGATGCCGTGAGCGTCTCGCCGGACGGCAAGCAGGTGGCCTTTACCGAGTTGTTCAACGCCTACGTGGCCCCGCTGCCGGCCACCGGCGCGGCGATCGCGCTCTCGAAGGACACCAAGGCCGTGCCGGTGACGGCGCTGACCACGCAGGTCGGCGCCTACCTGCACTGGTCGGACGCCGATTCGCTGCACTGGATGGCCGGCGGGAAGTACGTGAGCCGCGACCTCGGCGCCACGCGCGACGACGGCGGCGCAACACTCGCGCCGGCCGTCGCCGTCGACACGCCGACGGAGACGGTGGCGATCACCGGCGGCCGCATCATCACCATGCGCGATGCGGAATCCACGCAAGAAGTGATCGAGGACGGCGTGGTGCTGGTGCGCGGCGACCGCATCGTCGCCGTCGGCCGCCGCGGCGAGGTGGCGATCCCCGAAGGCGCGCGCGTCGTCGACGCCGCGGGCAAGACGGTGGTGCCGGGCTTCGTCGATGCCCATGCGCACTCCAGCCATTTCTTCAGCGGCGTGATTCCGCAGGCCAACTGGACCTACTACGCCAACCTCGCCTTCGGCATCACCACGATGTTCGACCCCTCGGCGACCACCGAGACGGTGTTCTCCCAGGCCGAGCTCGTTCAGGCCGGCCGCCTCGTGGGCCCGCGCGTCTACTCCACCGGCACGATCCTCTACGGGGCCGACGGTGATTTCAAAGCCGTGGTGAACTCGATCGACGACGCCCGCAACCACCTCGGCCGCCTGCAGGCGAACGGCGCCTTCGCGGTGAAGAGCTACAACCAGCCGCGCCGCGACCAGCGCCAGCAGATCAACCAGGCCGCGCGCGAGCTGGGGATGATGACCGTCGAGGAAGGCGGCAGCACCCTGCAGCACAACCTGACGATGATCGTGGACGGCAGCAGCAACATCGAGCACAACCTGCCGGTGGCGCCGCTGCGTCGCGACGTGGTCGAGCTGTGGCGCCAGACCGACGTGCGCAACACGCCCACCCTCGTGGTGAGCTTCGGTGGCCTCTCGGGCGAGTACTGGTGGTACGCCCGCGAGAACGTCTGGGAGAACGAGCGCCTGCTGCGCTTCTTCCCGCGCGAGACGCTCGATTCGCGAAGCATCCGCCGCGAGGTCGGGCCGGACTGGGACTACTGGCACATCACCGTCGCCGAATCGCTGAAGACCCTGCGGGATGCCGGCGTCGGCGTGCAGGTGGGCGGCCATGGCCAGCTGCAGGGCCTCGCCCCGCACTGGGAGATGTGGATGCTCGGCCAGGGCGGCTTCACCAACTTCGAGGCCCTGCGCGCCTTCACCATCGACGGTGCCGACCACCTCGGCTTCGCCAAGGATCTGGGTTCGCTCGAGGCTGGCAAGAAGGCCGACCTCGTGATCCTCGACGGCAATCCGCTCGAAGACCTCAAGGCCAGCACCCGGACCACCCACGTGATGGCAAACGGTCGGCTGTTCGACGCCACCACCATGGCCGAGATCGGCGGGCGTGAAACCCCGGCCCCGACCTTCTACTGGCAGCGCCTCGGCAACGGCCTGATGCGCGGCGCCGAGTGGGGCCCCACCGCGCCGTGCCACTGCCCGAAGGGCCATCGCGCGCCGATGCCCTGGGAGTACGGCGGGTCCTGGGCTGGCCGCGTGAACGCCAGCCGGGTGGAGGACGCTGGCAGGAATTGACGGATCCCGTAGCGCAAAAACGCCACGGAACTCGATAGTCTCGCGGCCATGCGACGACTCCTGCTGATCCTCGCGATGCTTCCGGGCGTGGTCCTGCCACGCCCGGTCGCCCCGTTGGACGTGCCGGCCGACGAACCGCCCCGCACCCTCGTGCTGTGCTTCGAGGACAGCGACGTGCTCCCGTGGCGCACGCGGGACAAGGTCGGGCTCAACTTCACGATGCTCGACGCCGTCGCCGACCGCACCGGCCTGCGCTTCGAATACCAGGGGCGGCCGTGGCGCCGCTGCCACGATGAGCTCCGCGTCGGCCGCGTCGACGGCACCTTCGGCATCAGCGTCACGCCGGAGCGGCAGGGCTTCGCGGCGTTCCCCGGCGGCGAGGCGCCCGACGCGACCCAGCGCATGTTCGAGGGCGGCTACGTGCTGGTGCGCCGCCGCGGCAACGCCGTGGATTACGACGGGGAACGCATCACCGGGCTGGTCGGCGCCATCGGGGCCGAGCCCGCCACCTCGATCGCGCAGGACCTGCGCCGACGCGGCTACGCGGTGGACGATGCGGCGCCGAGCCCGCAAGCCCTCCTGCGCAAACTCGCGGCCGGACGGATCGGCGCCGCGGCCGTGGGCACCGACCAGATGCTCCAGCTCCGACAGCAGCGACACCCGTGGCTGCTGGAGTTGGAGGTGGTGGAGCGCCCGCTGGTGGAAAAGCCTTACTTCCTGGCGTTGTCCAAACCCCTGGTGGCTCAGCACCCGGAGCTCGCCCGCCGCATTTGGCAGGCCGTCGCCGAGGTGCGCGAGAGCGAGGCCTACCAGGCCGAGCTGGCCCGGATGCGAGGCCAGCGGGACGGCGGAGCCCACCTGTGAAGCCCGCCGGAGCCTGCGCCGTCGCTGGCTTCGCCATCGCGGCCTGGTTCGCAGCGGAAGGCGTCGTGGCCTCGCCCGTAGGTCCGGCTGCCGCTACCGAGCCGACAACGCTCGATCTCTGCTTCGAGGAAACCCCGGCCGTGCCGTGGCGCAGCCGGCAGAAGCAGGGGCTGTATTTCGAGCTGCTCGATGAAGTGGCGCGACGCCTCGGTCTGCGCTTCGAGTACCACCCGCAACCCTGGCCCTTCTGCCTCGCCGAAGTGGGCGCTGGCCGGATGGACGGCGCCTTCGCGGTCGCGTTCTCCCCGGAGCGGCGGCCGGTGTTCGCCTTTCCGCCGGGCGCACCCGATGTCGACGCCGATGCCCTGCGCGAGGACGCCATCGTCCTCGTCCGCCGTCGCGGCACCCCCGTCGACGTCGTCGATGGCCAGCTGGTGGGCTCCACGCGGCCGGTGGGCGTGCAGCCGGGCTATGCCATCGCGGACGACCTGAAGCGGGCCGGATGGGCCGTGGAGATGTCGTCGCGGGACCACCTGGTCCAACTGTCGCGGCTGTCCCGCGGCGAGCTCGACGCCATCGCGCTCAGCGCCTTCCGCTGGGCGCAGTTGCGGGCGGCCGGCGGGGTCGCGCTGGATGACCTCGAAGCCCTGCCACGCCCCATCCTCACCAAGCGCTATTTCCTCGGCCTCTCGCATGCCTTCGTCGCGGCCCAGCCGGCGCTGGCGCAGCGGATCTGGGCCATCACGCGCGAGGTCCGCACCAGCGCCACCTTCCGCCGCCGCGTGGAGGCGGCGACCGCCGAGGCCCTCGCGCCACGCGGCTCGCCCTAGGCGCGCCGACGCGGCCTGACACAGCCGGCGACGTTTCGCCAGCCTGTCCCGAGCCGTCGACCGGGGGGACAATCGCCGGCCGTTCCACCTGCCGTCGAGTCCCGATGTCCGCTCCTGCTGCACCCGCCCCTGAAGCCGCCGGCATCGCCGCGCCCGTCCGTCCCGCCGCCGCCATCGCGGCCACCATCGCCCAGCGCATCGCCGCCGACATCGCCGCGCAGCCCGCGCAGGTGCGTGCGGCCGTCGAACTGCTGGACGAAGGCTCGACCGTCCCCTTTATCGCCCGCTACCGCAAGGAAGTGACCGGCGGCCTCGACGACACCCAACTGCGCAACCTGGAGCAGCAGCTCGGCTACCTGCGCGAGATGGAAGAGCGTCGCGACGCCATCCTCGCCTCCATCGCCGAGCAGGGGAAGCTGACGAAGCCGCTGCTCGGCGACCTGTTGGCCGCCGACAGCAAGTCGCGCCTCGAAGACCTCTACCTGCCCTACAAGCCCAAGCGCCGCACCAAGGCGCAGATCGCCCGCGAGGCCGGGCTGGAACCGCTGGCCGACGCGATCCTCGCGGATCCGAACGTCGCACCCGAGGAACGCGCCGCCGCCTTTCTCGATGCGGAGAAAGGCGTGGCCGACGCAGCAGCCGCGCTCGACGGCGCGCGCGCCATCCTGATCGAGCGCATCGGCGAAGACGCCGGATTGGTTGGCGAACTGCGCGAGTGGCTGCAGGCCAAGGGCGTGCTGCGCTCGAAGGTGATGCCGGGCAAGGAGACCGAGGGCGCGAAGTACCGCGACTACTTCGAGCACGTCGAACCGATCAGCGCCATTCCCTCGCATCGCATGCTCGCCCTGCTGCGCGGCCGCCGCGAGGAGATGCTCAGCGTCGACCTCGAGCCCACCGCCGATATCGAGGCCGGCCACGCCTATGCCGAAGGCCGCGTGGCACTCGCGGCCGGCATCGCGCCGAAGGGCCGCCCGGCCGACGCTTGGCTGCTGATGACCGCCCGCCTCGCCTGGCGCGCGCGCCTGCTGATGCACCTGTCGGTCGACCTCGTCGGCGCCGCGCGCGAGAAGGCCGAGACCGAGGCCATCACGGTGTTCGGCGACAACCTCAAGGACCTGCTGCTGGCCGCGCCCGCCGGCATGCGCGCGGTGCTGGGGCTCGATCCCGGCCTGCGCACCGGCGTGAAGGTGGCCGTGGTCGACGCCACCGGCAAGCTGGTCGCGTACGACACGATCTACCCGCACGAACCGAAGCGGCAGTGGGATTCGTCCATCGCGCGCCTCAAGCAACTCTGCGCGGCGCACGGCGTCGAGCTCATCGCCATCGGCAACGGCACGGCCAGCCGCGAGACCGACAAGCTGGCCGGCGAGCTGATGGCCAAGCACCCCGAGTTGAAGCTCACCAAGATCGTCGTCAGCGAGGCGGGCGCTTCGGTTTATTCGGCATCCGAGCTCGCCGCGCGCGAATTCCCCGACCTCGACGTCAGCATCCGCGGCGCCGTCTCCATTGCCCGCCGCCTGCAGGACCCGCTGGCCGAACTGGTGAAGATCGAACCCAAGGCGATCGGCGTGGGCCAGTACCAGCACGACGTGAACCAGTTCGCGATGGCGCGCGCCCTCGACGCCCGCGTCGAGGACTGCGTGAACGCCGTCGGCGTCTACGTGAACACCGCCTCCGCGCCGCTGCTGGCGCGCGTGTCAGGCCTGACGACCACGGTGGCGGAGAACATTGTTCGTTATCGCGATGAACACGGCGCCTTCAAGTCGCGCCGCGAGCTGCTGAAGGTGCCGCGCCTCGGCGAGAAGACCTTCGAGCAGTGCGCCGGCTTCCTGCGCATCGCCGGTGGCGACGAGCCGCTCGACGCGTCGGCCGTGCACCCCGAGGCCTACCCGGTGGTGGAGAAGATCGTGAAGGCCTGCGGCCGGGCGATCGGCCAGCTGATCGGCGACGCCGCCAGCCTGCGCGGCCTGAAGCTCGAGCCGTTCACCGACGAGCGTTTCGGCCTGCCGACGGTGAAGGACATCGTCAAGGAACTCGAGAAACCCGGCCGCGATCCGCGCCCGGAGTTCAAGGCCGCGCGCTTCGCCGACGGCGTCGAAGACCTGAAGGACCTGCGCCCCGGCATGGTGCTCGAAGGCGTGGTCACCAACGTCGCGGCCTTCGGCGCCTTCGTCGACATCGGCGTTCACCAGGACGGCTTGGTCCACATCAGCGCGCTGTCGGACAAGTTCGTGAAGGACCCGCGCGAAGTCGTGAAAGTCGGCGACGTGGTCAAGGTGAAGGTGCTCGAGGTCGACGTGCTGCGGAAGCGCATC
Source organism: Silanimonas sp. (assembly GCF_044377035.1). Classification (GTDB taxonomy): domain Bacteria; phylum Pseudomonadota; class Gammaproteobacteria; order Xanthomonadales; family Xanthomonadaceae; genus Silanimonas. Next base: position 69,933 of record NZ_JBILJW010000003.1, on the reverse strand, counting down.
GCCCTCACCCGACGCCTCGACGACGTGCCGGGCGAGGCGCGTGGCGGCAAGCGCGACGAACGCCCCACCTCGAACGAGCGGAGCAGCCGGGAGGTGCGCGGCCCCCGTCCGGAGGGCGGACGCCCCGCCGGCCGCGGCACCCCGGGCACCGGCCCCGCCCCGGCCAACAGCGCCATGGCGGACGCCCTGAGGGCCCTGAAACGCTGAGCCGGGGCGACTCCGACAGGAATTGACGCGTCGCGCATTGCCGGGAGCCGGGAGTGACGCACAATGCGGTTGGCCTATCCCCGGACGGATCACGACCATCGCCACGGCGCGCGCACTGCTGTTCTGGCTGTTGGTGTCCGTCTCCATGCCGGTCGCCGCCGGCCCGTGGTGGCTGTTTGGCCCGGCCGCGGACAACGCCGGCGCCGAACTGACGGTGTATGAAGCCGCCGAGGTGGTCTGGTGGCCCACCAGCCAGACCCAGGTGGACCGCTGGTCGACGAGCCAGCAGCGCCTGCGCCACGTCGATTTCCGGGGCGGGACCTTCTGGCTGCGCCACCGGTTCCGCAGCACGGGCGAAGGCGGTCGGTACGTGGTGATCCCCGGGAACACCTTCTTCCACACCGCGGAAGTCCGTGTGTACGGGCCCGACGGCGTGCAGGCCGGCACGGTCGGCATCGGCCAGCCCTCCCCGCACGTCATGCACCAGGGCGTGGCCGTCGTGCTGCGGCCCGACACCGACTACGACGTGCTGGTGCGGATGGAGACCCCGCTCTTCACCTCGTTGCCGCGGGTCGACATCTACGGCGCGGAGGCCTTCACCGAACGCGTCCGCAACGAGACCCTGCTGTTTGGACTGGCGCTCGGCGGCCTGCTCGCCCTCGGCATCTACAACCTGCTGATCGGCGCGTGGACCCGCTCGTCGGCCTACGTCTATTACGGCGGGCAGTCCCTGGCCCTCGTGCTGGGCTGGGGCTACTACTTCGGCCTGCCCTACCAGTGGTTCGGTTGGAGCGACCTCACCATCAACTACTCGGTGTTCTTCATCGCGCTGACGGCGCTACACGCGGGCTTCTGCCGGAGCTTCCTGCAACTCCCCAAGCTCGACCCGAAACTGGCCCACATGGCGGACGGACTGATGGTGCTGTCGGCCATCGGCCTGCTCGGCGCGCTGACGATGCCGGGCACCGCGCACCTGTGGGCCACCGTCCTCGTCGGCCTCGCGATCGCGTTCGCGGTGGGCTCCAGCATTTGGGCACTGGTCAACGGCGTGACCCAGGCGCGCTTCATGCTCGCCGGCTACCTCGCCATCCTGATTCCCGGCGTGATCATCCTCCCGGCCAACCTCGGGATGATGGAAGACATCATCGACAACGCCGACCTGCTGGTGCTGATCGGTAACGCCGTCGAAGCGATGCTGCTCGCCGTCGCTTTGGCGGACCGCGTGAAATCGGTGGAAGCCTCCCGCGAAACCTTCCGCGTGGGCATGCAGGCCGCGCTGCGGCAGGCCAGTACCGATCCTCTGACGGGCCTGCAGAACCGCTACGCGTTCAACCTGCGATTCGAAGAGATCCTCGACTCCGACAAAGCCCTGCTGGCGAACGGCATCCTCGTCGCGATGATCGACCTCGACGGGCTGAAGACCATCAACGACCTGGAAGGCCACGCCCGCGGCGATGCCCTGCTCTGCGCCGTCGCGCAGGGGCTGCGCGACATCGCGACGCCGAACGCCGAGGTCTACCGGCTCGGTGGCGACGAGTACGCCGTGTTGCTGCTGGCCGGCGACCAGCTCTCCACGCAGCGCCTTAGCCGCGAACTGCAACGCGTCGAGATGGAAGTGCGGGCGACGGGGTTCCCGCAGGCCGGCCTGAGCTTCGGCATCGCCACCTCCGACCGCGCCCTGCCGACCAGCCGGCATCTGGCCCAGCTGCTCGAAGTCGCGGACCAGCGGATGTACGAGAACAAGGCCACGCGCAAGGCGATCCGCACCGGCCACCGCTCGGCCTAGTCCGGCGCACCACCACACGCACCACCCACAGGGGAATTCCATGGCGACATCGGCGACATCGGCGACATCGGCGACATCGCGGCCCGGCAGCTGTGCGACACGAACCCTCGTCGGCGCCATCGCCGCCGGCCTGTGCAGCGCGGCCTTCGGCAGTGGATTCACCGTGCAGTCGCAGAGCGCGGCCGCGATCGCGAACGGACACGGTGGCGTGGCGCGGGCCGACGACGCCTCGGTGGCCCTGTTGAATCCCGCCCTCGCCACGCGCTTCGACACGCCGCAGACCAGTCTCGCACTGGGAGGCATCGCGCTCACGGCGGACTTCGACAACCGCCAGAGCCTCTCCGCCGTCGGCACGCCGGCCCTCGGCCCGGCCAGCTCCAGCGCCGACGGCGCGGCGCCGCTGCTCAGCGTGTTCCACACGCGGCCGCTGACGGCGCGCAGCGCGTTCACCGTCGCGCTGTACACGCCCTTCGGCCTGTCCACCGACTACGACCCCGACTGGGTCGGGCGCTACCAGGTGCAGACCGCCCAGCTGAAGACGCTGGCGGTGAGCCCAGCGCTGGCCTTCGAACTCGGTGAGCGCTGGTCGGCCAGCGTCGGCCTCACGGCCGTCCGCGGCCAGACCAAGCTCATCAGCGCGGTGGACTTCGGCACCGTCTGCTTCGCCGCGATCGGCCCCGCGGCCTGCGTGCCGGCCAACATCCTGCCGCAGGGGCGCGATGGCACGGCGCGCATCGACGCGGAGGGCAACGGCTTCGGCTGGACGGCCTCGCTGGCGTGGCAGGCCTCGGAGCACCTGCGCTTCGGTGCCCACCTGCGTTCGAAGATCGATCTCGACGTCGACGGCGAGACCTCGTTCCGCAACCCGGTGCTGCCGGGGCCCTTCGCCGCGCTGACGCAGACGCCCGCCACGTCCAATGGCGGCGTCGAATCCACCCTCGTGCTGCCGGAGATCGCTAGCGTCGGCCTCGCCTACGACCTCGGGGACAGCACGCAGCTGGTCGCCGACGTGACCTGGACGCGCTGGAGCCGGCTTCAGGACATCCGCCTGCGTTTCGACAACGGTGCGGCCGACAGCGTCATCCCCTTCGCTTGGCAGAACACCCGCAAGTTCGGCCTCGGGCTCAACCACCGCAGCAGCGCGCGCTGGCAATGGAAGGGCGGCGTGGAGTGGGAATCGAGCGCGGTCAGCGACGCGAACCGCAACGCCATCGTCCCGGACAGTGATCGCGTCTTCGTCGGTGGCGGCGTGCGTTATTCGTTCAACGACGCGCGTAGCCTCGATGTCGCGCTCGGCATGATCCGCTTCGCCCGCAGCACCATCGACCGGGACATCGTCGGCGCCGGCCGCCTGCGCGGCGACTACGCCCTCGATTCGCTGCACCTCGGCGTGCAGTACAACTGGCACTGAGGCCTTGAGGGCGCGGCGTCGCGGTGGCCTCGCGACGCCCGCTTGAGCCAGAGGGGCGCGAACGACGACACTCCGGGGCTCCTCGACCCGGATCGCGCCATGCCCAATCCCACGCAGCGCCCGCCGTTCCTCTATCCCCCCGGCTCGGTGCTGATGCACTCGCCGCTCGAACTGAAGAACGCCCAGATGTTCGGCTTCTGGGTGGAGGGCACGCTGGCCGCGCTGCAGGCCAGCGTCGACCAGACGCTCAACGTCTGCACGCAGGGCAAGATGCAGTTCAAGGTGCTGACGCCCTTCGTCATGCTCACCTTCACCAACGTGGCGCATGCGAACAGCCAGTTCCCCGCCGACGCGGCGAAGGGCTGGGGGCAGGAGACCGACATCATCACCTGGGTGATGGTGGGCCAGGTGCCGGCCGGCAGCACCGAGATCGAGCACGTCTACTTCTACCCGATGCACATCTGGGTGAACGACGCGATGGCGTTGATCAACGGGCGCGAGCTGTTCGGCTACCCGAAGTACGAGTGCACGTACACGATGCCCGCGGCGGTCGGCGACCCGCTGGCCTTCACGCTGGCGGCCAAGGGCTTCCAGCCCTTCGCGCCTGGCACCGAACTGGCGCTGCATCCGCTGCTCGAGGTGAACGGCACGGCCGCACCGCGGCCGATCGCCGGCTGGGTGCAGTGGCTCACCGAGATGCTCACCTTCCTGCGCTCGCTGCCGGGCTTCTGGCAGTTCGGCGAAGGCGCTTGGGCGCAGCTGCTCGGCATGCTCACCTCGCCGCGCGTCGACCAGCTGTTCCTGAAGCAGTTCCCCGATTCCGCCGGCGAACGCGCGGTGTACCAGGCCATCGTCACCGCGCCGGCCGCCGTGCAGAAGGTGCACAGCGTGCACCTGTTCGACGACTCGGCCACGCTGAACCTGCACGCGTTCGACAGCTTCCCGCTGAACCAGTCGCTGGGCTGGACACTCGGCACGCAGCCGGCGCTGATGCCCTTCGCCGTGAACTTCGATTTCGTGGTGAGCGCGGGTGAGGAACTCGTCGACAACTCGGTGGTGCAGAAGAAGAAGATCGCCATCCTCGGCGGCGGCGTCGGCGCGATGACGGCGGCGTTCTGGCTGACGAACCAGCCGGACTGGACCAACCGCTTCGAGATCGACGTCTACCAGATGGGTTGGCGCCTCGGCGGCAAGGGCGCGAGCGGTCGCAATGCCGAGGTGGGCGAACGCATCGAGGAGCACGGCCTGCACATCTGGTTCGGCTTCTACGACAACGCCTTCGACGTGATGCAGCAGACCTATGCCGCGCTGGGCCGACCGGCCGGCACGCCGCTGGCCACGTGGCAGGACGCGTTCAAGCCGCAGCAGTTCATCAGCCTCGCCGAATCGCTCGGCCCGCCGGGCCCGGACACGCGCAGCGGCCCGTGGTCGATGTGGAACATCGACGTGCCGCTGAAACCGGGGCAGCCGGGCCACCATTCGGAGGCCATCAGCCTGTGGTCGGCGCTCAGCACGCTGCTGGCGTGGATCCGCCAGGGCCTGTCGGACATTCGCGCGCAGCACGTGGCCGACGCCAACCAGCACGGCTTCACCGCCGACGCCAACGGCGCCCACGCCTCGTGGCTGCATCGGCTTGCCGGCGCGGTGGAGGCCGACGTGGAACACCTCGCGGCCGACGTGCACCACGCGCTCGCCGCGTTCGAGCAGTTCATCGCCGCGCTGCCCGAGGCCATCGAGCAACACGACGCCGACGACCATGCGCTGCTGCGCGACGCCCTGCGCGGCCTGCGCGCGTGGCTGGGCGGCCTGGTTTCGGAGGCGATGGCGACGAACGACACGCTGCGTCGCCTCTTCATCATGGTCGACCTCGGCGCCACCTGCACGATTGGCATGCTCGAGGACGGCGTGCTGAAGCACGGCTTCGAGGCGGTCAACGACATCGACTTCTACGCCTGGCTGACCAAGCACGGGGCGAATGCGCGCTGGACCGTCTACAGCGCGCCGGTGCGCGGCTTCTACGACCTCGTGTTCGCCTACGAGAACGGTGATTTCAGCCGGCCCAACATCGAGGCCGGCACCATGCTGCGCGGCATGATGAAGGTGGCGATGTGCTACCACGGCGGCATCATGTTCAAGATGCAGGCCGGCATGGGCGACACCGTGTTCGGGCCGATCTACGAGGTGCTCAAGCGTCGCGGCGTGCGCTTCCACTTCTTCCACAAGGTGCTCAGCCTGACGCCGGGCACGGCCGATGGCGCGAAGGTCGTGGACCGGATCGAACTGCAGCAGCAGGTCACCGGCACGGAGGGCTACGCGCCCCTGCGCCCGGTGCAGGGCCTCGACTGCTGGCCGTCGACGCCGCGCTACGAGCTCCTCGATCCGGCGCAAGCCGCGCTGCTGCAGGCGAACCACATCAATCTCGAAAGCCACTGGTCGCCGTGGCCGCAGGTGTACGAAGCCCACTTCGGCCAGCCGCTCCCGCAGCGCACGCTGCAGCGCGGCGTCGATTTCGACCTCGTCGTGTACGGGCTGTCGGTCGCCAGCCTCGTCGACGTCGCCGCGCCGCTGCTGCCTCTCAGTGCCGGCCTCGCAGCCTGCAGCAATGCGGTGCAGGCCGTCGCCACGCAGGCCTACCAAGTGTGGTGCAACAAGGACATCGCGCAGCTCGGCTGGACGACGCTCTCGCCCAGCGGGCAGGAGCCAGTGCTCTCGGCCTTCAGCGAGCCGTATGACACCTGGGCGCCGATGGACCAGCTGCTCGTCCGCGAGCAATGGCCCGCCGGCCAGCAGCCACGCAACGTCTCGTACTTCTGCTCGGCCTTGCCGGTCGCTTCGTACCCGCCAAGCAGCGAGGCCGGCTTCCCCGCCGCCATCGCGGCGCAGGCGAAACAGAACGCCATCGCCCAGCTCGAGCAGCGCATCGGCACCCTGTGGCCGAATGCGGCGACGCCCATCGGCTTCGACTGGTCGGTGCTCGTAGATCTCCAGAACGGCACAGGCGCCGCGCGCTTCGACGGCCAGTACTGGCGCGGCAACGTCGACCCTTCCGAGCGCTACGTGCTCAGCGTGGTGAACAGCAGCCAGTACCGCCTGCGCGCCGACCAGTCCGGCTTCGGCAACCTGTTCCTCGCCGGCGACTGGCTGAAGACCGGCCTCGACGCGGGCTGCGTGGAGGCGGCGACGATGGGCGGCATGCAGGCAGCGCGCGCGATCTGCGGCTACCCCGCGGTGATCCGCGGCGAAGGCGGGTTTTAGGTGCTGCTGACCGCGCTCGCCGGCGCCTGTACCGCCTTCGCCGCATTGCTGGCGGCAGCCCTCGTGGCCGCCCCTGCGCGGCTGGTGATGCCTTGGAGCGCACGCGTGGGTGGCGCGGTGATGCTGGCCGGCCTGACGCTGACGGCCTGGCAGCACGTCGGCCTCGCTACTCTCGGCGCGACCGACGCCCCGCCCTGGTCCTATGGGGCGGGGCTGTTCGCGCAAAGCTGGGGCTTCTATGCGCTGCTGTCCGGCGTGCTGCAGCCGGCCGATCGGCGGCGCGGGCTGGTGATCGCGGGCGGGGCACTCAGCGCCGCCCTGGCCGTGCTGGTACCACCCACCTGGGCCATCCCGGTGTCCCTCACCCTCGGCACCGCCTACGCGCTGCACCTGGGGGCCTTGGTCTACCGGCTGCGCGCCACCCGGCGCTGGTTCCGCGTCGAGCTGCCGGTGGTGCTCGCCTTCGCGGTGATGGGCCTCGGGGTCGGCGTGGCCGGCGCCCTCACCCCGCGAGCCATCCCCTGGGACGGGTTCGCCCTCGCCTACTCGGTGCAGATGGCCGCCGGCTTCCTGCTGGTCTCGGCCCTGCTGCTGCTCGTGCCCGACCTCGCCACCAAGACGCAGGAGGCCGTGAGCACCAGCTACGCGCAAAGCTCGCTGGGCCGGGTGGACGTGGCGCAGGCGGCGGAGCGCCTGCGGCGGCTGTTCGAGGACGAACACCTCTACCGCGACGAGGACCTCGGCCTCGCCAAGCTGGCCCGTCGGGTCGAGCTCAGCCCGCACCAGCTTTCCGAGCTGCTCAACGTCCGCTTCGGCGAGGGCTTCTCGAAGTTTGTCCGCCGGCATCGGGTGGCGGCGGCGCAGCGGATGCTCCTCGACGAGCCTCGGGCCTCGGTGCTGTCGGTGGGACTGTCCGTCGGTTTCGGCTCGCAGAGCACCTTCTACGCCGCCTTCAAGGAGGAAACCGGCCTCGTGCCGGGCGAGTTCCGGCGCCGGAATCTCCCGTCCGATCATTCCGGAAACGTGCAAGTGGTTGATTGAAAAGGAGCGGAGCAGCGACCTGTTCCGTAGCGATCATTCCGGAAGCGGGCCTCGCGGGCCGACGCCATCGTGGCGTCGAACCCACTGCGGAGACCCGCCATGTACGCCCCCCCCCCCGTCCCGACCGCCGAAGACGTGCTGCTCGTCCACGCCGTCTACGCCATCTACCTGCTGATCTCGATCGCGCTCACCGTCTGGGTGGCGCGGGTGCTCTCGGGCACCGGCGAGACCTTCCTCGTGCGCTGCTTCGGCCACGACGAGGACCTCGCCCGCTCGACCAACCGCCTGCTCGTCATCGGCTTCTACCTGGTCAACCTCGGCTTCATCTGCCTGCGCCTCGGGAACTGGACGCCGGCCGTGGACCACCTCGTCGGCGAACTCGGCGTGCGCATCGGCGTGACCCTGCTGGTGCTCGGCGGCATGCACTTCTTCAACATGCTGATGATCGCGCGCATGGGCCGGACGATCCGCGACTGGATCGCCGACTACGGCCCCGAAGCGAACGAGCCGCCGGCGATTCCGCGCTGAAGGGGCGAGCCATGAAGGTCACTCTGGCAACGCTCGCCGCGATCGCCGTGCAGCCGCTGTGGCTGCTCCTGTGGCTCGTCGTGCCAAACCTGTTCGGGGGCGGCTCCGCGCCGCCCCTCTCCGACTTCGCCGGGATCGCCCTGTTGACCGCCCTCGTCGCGACACCCTTCGTTCTGCTGATCGGGCTTCCGTCGGGCCTGATCCTTCAAAACGCCCGTCGACGCGGACTCTGGCTGGCGATGATCGGCTTCATTGCCGCAGCCTTGCCGGCCAGCGGCGACGTGCTGTGGAGCGGCGGGCAGTCGCTGCGCGAACCCGAGGCCCTGCTGCCGATGCTTGTCCTGGGATCGCATGGCCTCGCCGGGGCGCTGGTCTTCAACGCCGTGCTGCGCGGGTTCGAGCGTGACGCGGCGAGCGTCCACCAAGCCGCGATCCGAAACCATGTCCCAACCTCGCGACGGGCACGAGGTCAGGAACGCGGCATCGACAGCCGCGTCAGTCCTCCGCGGTGATCAGCGGCATCATCATCGCGTCGTACATCTGATGCATCATGTCCAGCACGCGCTCATCGGTCGCGGCCGGCGAACCCGCGCGGATCGGCGGTTCCGGCCAATAGTCCATTCTCTCGACCATGCGCGCCGCGGCGAGATCGCCACGCAGTTCGCGCCCCAAGGCCACCGACAGGTCGAGGCCCGCCGAGACGCCCGCCGAGGTCCACAGCTTCCCGTCGCGCACGTGGCGTTCGGGCACGAAGGTCGCGCCGTAGCGCGCCATCATGTCGGAGGCGCGGTACCAGTTGCTGGTGGCGCGACGGCCCTGCAACAGGCCGGCTTCGCCGAGCACCCAGGAGCCCGTGCACACGCTGGCCGTGATGCGGCTGCCGTCGTCGATGCGCCGGATCCACGCCAAGGCCTCGTCGTCCTGTCCCAGCGTCCACGTGCCATCGGCACCGCCCGGAACGATGAGCACATCGAGCGCGGCGACGTCGTTGATCGCCGTCGCCACCTGCAGACGGGTGCGGCCGCTGCGGACCACCGGCGACTCGCCGCGGCGGATGAGTTCGACCGATACGCCGTCGAGCTGCGACAGCATCGCCAGCGGCCCGATCGCGTCGAGGGTGAAGAAGCCGTCGTACACGAGGATGCCGATGCGAACCGGCGGGGCCTCAGGCGGCGGCAAAGGGCCTGCGGCTTCCAGCGAGGCCAGGGTGCCGCGGGGAAACGCCGTGGGGGCGGGGTCGTACTCGAGATCGAGCATCGCCGCCTGCAGGTGCGCGTTGCCGGCGATCGCGCCGACCATGGCCAAGGCGGCATCGAGGGCCGCCGTGCCGCGGCCCGCGGTCCAGCGCTTGCCGTCCTGCACGTAACGCACGTCCACCGGCGTGCCGCCCAGCAGGGAGGCACCGGCACCGGTCACCAGCGTGAGGCGGCTGGACGCGTCGATGCGCGACAGCCAAGCCGCCACGCGCGGGTCGGCCCGCAGGGCCTGCACCGCTTCCGGCGAGCCCCCCGGTACCACCAGCACATCGGCGGACTCGATGTCCTCCAACGTCTTCTCAACGACGAGATCGACTTGCGAGGTGCGCACGGTGCCGGCCGCGGGCGCGACGTAGTCGATCTGCACCGACATGAGCTCCGAGAACGCCGCCATGGGGGCGACGACCTCGATGGTTTCTGCGCCGGGGTACGCGAGGATCGCGATGCGCTCGACCGGGATCAGCGGCTCGCCAAGGATCTCGCCCATGACGCGCTCGTGGTTGAGCAGCGTCAGCGGCTCGAGGCGCTCGCGATCCGGGCGTCCGTAGTCGTAGGCCGGCCAGTCGCGAGCCACGACGTAGTGGCGATGCGGGTACAGGGCGATCCCGCCCGCCACGAGGCCGAGGCCCAGCAGCACGCCGATCCAACGCCAGAGGCGCCTCATGCCCCGGCCCGCACGCGGCGCGCGATCGCCGTGGTCGACTCGCGCAGACCGGCGAACATGCCTTCAAGGAATTCGCGGGCCTCGGCGGGTGCCGTCTCCGGGCGTCCGGCGTCGTAGGGCGGTGCCGGGGCGTACTCGAGGTAGAGCTGGATGGCCTGCGCGTACAACGGGCTGGTGAGGTCGGCGGCGATCTTCAGGCCGAAGTCGATGCCCGCGGTGACACCCCCACCAGTGATGCGGTTGCGGTCGACGCAGACGCGCTCGTCCGAGGGGATCGCACCGAGCTCCGACAGCAGATCGGCCACCGCCCAGTAGCTCGCCGCACGGTAGCCCTCAAGCAGACCGGCGGCGCCGAGAATGAAGGAGCCGGTGCAGACACTGGTGACGTAACGACTGTTCGGCGCCATGCGCTTCAGGAAGGCCATCATGTCGGGGTCTTCCATCATCGCCAGCGTGCCGGGCACGCCCCCCGGCACGAACAGCACGTCGAGGCGTTCCGGGCAGGCATCGAAGGTCGTCGTCGGCGTCACCGGCAGCAGGGTCGGCGTGCCCGGCTGCGCGTTGTCGACCGGCGTGCGGTCCTTCCAGAGCAGATGGATCTCGCGGTTCAACAGGGCCTCGAAGACCGTCAGCGGCCCGACGAGGTCCTGCACGAACATCCCCGGGTAGACGACGAGGCCGATGGTCGCCTTGGGAAAGGCCGTGAACGCCTCATGGCGCCCGATCGCGTCGAGGTGGGCCTGCGTCGACGACGCGATGTCGCGCTGGTTGCGCGTGGCCGCCGCCGTGCCACCGGCCCCGTGCCCCGGCGCGTGGTGCGCCGAGGCCTGGCGCGCCAGCAGACCACCGAAGATCGCGGCGACCGAGAGACGGTGGAAGTCACGACGCTGCATGGCGAGGGTTCCCGGATCAGAAGCGATAGACGAGGTTGACGTAGCCGGAACGCGGGTCACCCGGGATCACCACGGACTGCGCGAGGTACTGGTAGGGCTCGAAGTAGCGCTTGTTGGTGAGGTTGACCAGCGACAGCGCGAGCTCGGCATTCGTCCACGCATAGGACACCTGCGCATCGAACACGGTGGCGCCCGGCACGCGGTCGAGGTTCGGCAGGGTCAGCTCGCGCGGCGACGTGGCGCGCACGCCCAAGCCGAAGCCGAGGCCGGCCAGCGCGCCATCGACCACGCGGTAGCGGACGGCGGCGCGGCCGCTGTGCTTGGGCACGCGCGCGAAGGCGCCGCCGAGACGCGGCACCACGTCACGCGTCACTTCGGTGTCGGTGTAGGCGTAGGCGACCAGTGCCGACCAGGCCGGCGAGGGCTCGAACACGAGGTCGACGTCGACGCCCTGCGCGCGCTGTTCACCACTTTGTGACTGCAGGAACGGGTTGCCGAGGTCGCCCGCCGAGATCACCACGTTGCGGCGGTCGAGGCGGAAGGCCGCGACGCTGCCGGAGAGGCCGCCGGCCGCGGCGAACTTGGCGCCGATTTCGTACTGGCGCGAGGTCTCCGGCACAGGCGGCGCGAGGCCGAAGAAGTTGCTCACGCCGCGGAAGCCTTCCGAGTAGCCGGCGAACAGCGAGACGCGCTCGTTCAGCAGAACGCTCGTGCCGAGGCGCGGCGTGACTTCGTTGTAGGTCTCGTCGGTGCCGCTGGAGGGCTGGCGGAAGTGCAGGCGCGTGCCGCGCAGGCCGGCCTGCAGCGTCCAGCGCTCGCCGATGCGCAGATGGTCCTCCACGTACACCGAGGCGGTGCGGAAGCGATCGTCCTGCGTCATCCCCAAGGCGGGCACGCTGCCGAAGGCCGGCGCGCCGCGACGGTTGCGGTAGTCGATCTGGCCGATGCCGAAGAAGTTGAAGCCGATGCGCGCGAAGTAGTCGGTCTTGTCGAGATCGGCGCCGATGACGAGGTCATGCTGCACGTTGCCCTGGTCGATGCGCCAGTTGAGGCGCGGCGCCAGCGTGTACTGACGGACGTCGGTCGGCAGGTAGGCGCTGAGCAGGGTGAAGACCGTGGGCTGCGCCGGATTGTCCGGGCCGCCGAAGAAGAACGTGCCGTATTCGTCGAAGCGGCTGTCGTAACCGCGTGCGTCGACGGTGAGCTTCAGGTCGTCGTTGAACCCATGTTCGAGCGAACCGGTGACCACGCGGTTGGTGATCGTCGTCAGCGGCGCATCCGTGGAGCCGGAGAAGCGGAACGGGTCGACGCCGAAATTAGCGTTCACCGTGATCGCGGCCGGCAGGCCCGAGTACTCGAGGTTCTCGTTGCGCGTGAACTGCCCCTTCAGCAGCAGGCGCGTCGCGTCCCCCAACTGGATCGCCAGCGAGGGATTGACCGACGCCTTGCGCTGCAGGGCGTTGTCGATGGCGGTGTCGGTCTGGCCGTACTCGCCATTGACGCGGAAGGCGACCGTCTCGCCGACCGGCAGGTTGAGGTCGAAGTACGGGTTCGAGGTGCCGAAGCTGCCGAAGCGATAGCCGATGCTGCCGAAGGCGGTGGCTTCGGGCGCCTTGGTGACGACATTGATGAGGCCGCCGAGCGCCGAGCCGAAGCCGCTGCCGAACAGCGTGCCGGCGGGGCCCTTCAACACTTCGACGCGCTCGACGTTGACCAGGGACGACGGGTCGACGACCGAGGTCGCGCCGTAGGCGGCGAGGCCATCGATGAACACCTCGGCGTCGAAGCCACGGAGGATCGGGTTCACCAGCACCATCTCGTTCTCGCGGATCGGCACGGCGCCAGCGACGTTCTCCAGCGCATCGGACAGCGACTGCAGCTGCTGCTCGTCGATGATGGCGCGGTTGATCACCGCCACCGACCGCGCCTGCTGGAGCAGCGGGACGTCGGAGCGGGTGACGCTCGGGGCGAGCCCTTCAGCATAGGGCGCGCCCTCCGCGGTGACTTCCACGGCGTCCAGCACCGTCCAGGCCTTGTCCTTGTCGCGGTCCGGGGCGCCCTCCGCGTCGGCGGCGTGAACGGGGCTGGCCGCGAGCGCGGCGAGGATGGCCAAGGTGAGCGGACGACGCATGGGAACCCAAAAAAAGAAAGCGCCGGCAAGCGGCGCTGGAAGAGAAGAAGAGCCAACGAAAGCTTAGCCATGCCCGCCCAAGGGGCCCATGCGACCGAATGTCGCAGTCAGGGACGCAGTCGACGCACCTGCACGGTGCCGACGCGAGCGTCGGGCCCTTCCGTGCCTTTGGGTTCGGTCCAGACGACGATGGCTTCGCGGCCGAGGCTGGCCACACGCGGCATGCCGGTGCCGCGGCCGGGCGGCAGCAGGGCGAGGTCGCGCGTCACGGTGGGCTGCAGGTCGGCGTCGAGCACGGCCGCGCGCAGCGCCGTGGCCCGCTCGGCGCCAGCCCCCAACCAGACCGTCAACCAGGCCGTGTCGCCCCACGCGGCGAGGTCGGGGCGGCCGAGCACGCCCTCGCCGCCCTCGAGCACGCGCGCACCGAGCGCGCCGCTGATCGCCGCCGCTTTCACTTCCAAGGGGCCGCTGGCCATCGTCGGCCAGACCGAGACCACCGCCTCGCCGCGCGCGGCGAGTGCCGGACCGTTGACCGGGCAGGCCTCGATGCGCCAACCGTCGGTGCGGACCGCGCCCTCGAGGCGCCAGCGACCGTCGCGATAGCTCGCCGCATGCACGTCGCGGATCTCGTCCTCGCTGCGATCGCGATACACCAGCAGGGCCTCGTCATCGCGGCGCACGAGGTCGGTCGGGCAGCAGGAACAGACCCGCCCATCGACCTCCTGTTCATGGCGCAGCACGAAATCCCGGCCGATCTCGGCCGAGCGCAGGCTCATCGGGCCTTCCGCGTGGGCGTGGCCGCCGCTCGCGGCGCCATGCGCGTCGTGCCCTGCCGCCGGCGCCGGCGGCAGGGTGTTGCGCCCGTCGAGCCATGCCAGCAACACACGGTCGCCACCCATCGGCACCATCGAGACGAAGCCGTGCTCGGTGGGCGTGCGGTCGTCGTGCGGGGTGATGGGGGCGCTCCACGTACGGCCTTCGTCCTCGGAGCGGACGAGCCGGATGTCGTAGGCGTAGGTCGATGCGCCGCTCTTCTGCAGGTAGTAGGTCCACCAGTCGCCGTTGTCGGCGATCACGACGGAGGGGAAATCCGCCCAGTTGACGAACCAGTCGCAGCCTCGTGCGACGTCGCGCACTTCACCGATTTCGCCGCCCGCGGGCAGCACGGCCGTGCGCAGCACCGCACAGCCCTCGGCATCGCGCTCCTGCCAGCTCAGCACGAAGCGCGCCTTCGCGGCATCGGCCACAACGCTCGGCTGCGCCGCAGGACGATCCAGCGCGAAGGCCAAACGCTGCACGTCGAGCGTCGGCGCGGCCACGGCGTCCGCCGCGGGCGATGCCGACGGCTCGCCGGGCGCGGCGCCACAGCCGGCCAATGCCGCCAGCGACGCGAACACCATCAGGCCGCTCGCGTGACGTGGACGCCTGGCCCGGCTCAGAAGCGACGCTGCCACACCACCTCGAACCATCGCGGCTCTCCGACCATCACCTGGTTGCCGGCATTGTAGGCGGTGGTGGCGTAGGCCTTGTCGGCCACGTTGCGCACGCGCAGGCCGACATCGCCCCAGCCCGTGCGCCAGTTCGCGTTGAGGTCCAGCGTGGCGTAGCCGGCGAGCCACTGCGTGTTGGCGGTGTTCGCCGGGCGGCGGCCGACGGCACGCAAGCCGGCGGCCAGGCTGAAGGCGTCCGTCGCCTGCCAGCGCAGCCACGTGGTGGCGAGGCGCTCCGGCACGTTCACCGGCACGTTGCCGCGACGGCTGATCAGGGCCGTGCCCACGCGCTCGTCGAAGCGTCCGAAGGCGGCATCGAGCACGGCGGCGCTGCCTTCCAGGGTCCAGGCCTCGGCGAGCGGCAGGCGCACCGACACCTCGAGGCCGCGCGCACCCTGCGCGCCGATCTGCTGGAACAGGTTCGGGTCGGCGGGGTCGCGCGACAGGATGTTGGTGCGCTCGATGTCGTAGAGCGCCAGCGTCCAGTCACCGCGGCCCAGGCGCTGCTTCAGGCCGAGCTCCCACTGGCGGGCGTCGGTCAGGTCGAAGCGCGCGTTGGCCAGGCCCAGCGTGGTGATCTGCGCCGGCGGCTCCGACCCGCTGGCCCAGCTGGCGTAGACCATGCCGTCCACGCCCAGCGCGCGGGTGACGCCGAGGCGCGCGCCGTTGCTGACGTAGCGGCGGTCGAAGCGCACGCCGGAAACGACGTTCAGCGATTCGACGTCGGTGCGGTCGTGGCGCCAGCCGCTGATCACGCGCCAGCCCGGCGCGACGTCGAGGCGGCTTTCGAGCCAGCCGGCGCGCTGCTCGATGTCGGTCGCCGTGCGCGGCAGGAACGGATCGAGGCTGACGAAGGCACCGCGGCTCGCCGGGAACAGCGGCACGGCGTCGGTGAAGCGGAACGGGCTGTTGCTGGCGCGGTCGTGGTCGTTGCGGTCGGTCTGAACGCCGAACGCGAGCTGGTGCGGCAGGCCGAACAGCGTGTGCGTCCACGCGCCTTCGGCCAGCGCGCCGCGCAGGGCCTGGTCGTGCGTGGTGGCGAGGTAGTCCGCCCGGCGCACCGTGGCGTTGGCGGGCTGGTAGGTGTAGGCCTCGGTGTTGCGCCAGCGCCGCAGCTCGTCATTGTGGAAGGCCACGAGGCGACCACGGAACGCGCTGGACGGCGTCCATTCGAGGCGCGCGCGCGTCCAGCGGGCGTCCATGTCGAGGACGTCGTCGACGATGTTGAAGTTGGCCTCGCGCAGGCGCTCGTCGAAGCGGCCGTCCACCAGCGGCGTGCCGAAGTAGCCCTCGGCATCGTCGCGCCAGCGGTCGATGGCGAGGCTGGCCAGCAGGGTCTCGCCCAGCGGCACGGCGACCTCGGCCGTGACGTGGCGGAACAGGAAGGAGGTGTCCCGCGCATAGCCGTAGGAGCCGCGCTCGTCCGAGGCCTGGTAGGTGGCATCGACGCGGTAGCGCGCCGCACCGTCGCCGATCGCCCCGCCGTGGCCGGCGCCCAGCGTCCAGGTGCCGTAGCGGCCGAAGCCGGCGTAGGCCCGCGTGTCCGCCACGCCATCGGCGCGCTGCGGCACGAGGTTGATGGCGCCGCCCACCGCGCCCTGCCCGGCCGACAGGCCCGCCGGCCCGCGTAGCACTTCGACCTGCGCGTAGTTCAGCGTGGCGCGCGGCGCGATCTGCCAGCCGGGGTAGCGGATGCCGTCGAACATCACCGGGCTATTGAACACGCCGGCAAAACCGCGGCCGCTCACGTTGAGCGTGCCGAAGCTGTAGTAGCCGACCACGCCGGGCGCGTTGTCGAGCGCTTCCACCGTCGTGCTCTCGAGGCGCTGGCGCAGCGCGTCCTGGTCGATCACGTCGACCGAGGCCGGCGTTTCGCCCACCGCGAGATCGAGGCGCGAACCGGCCTTGGCACGCCGTTCGAGGCGCGTCGGGGCGGCGGCGGTGACCTCGACGGTATCGAGGCGCGTGGCGTCTGGCGACGTGGACGCGGAGGCGGGCGTCGCGGCGGCGGCATGGGCCGCCGGAGCGGCGAGGGCCAAAGCGATGGCGAGGGGAAGAGGAGCGCGCATGAGGGCGTCGGGCCAAGAACGAGGGCGCGCATGATGGCCAAGCCCGCGAGCCAAGGGGATGCGACCGTTTGTCGCAGCGCTTCCCCTGCGTCGATCGGTCACATGGCCGGGACGACGCGCAGCGGACAGTATTAGGTGTCGCCCTTCGCAGGCCCCTGCCGATGCCTTGGCCCTTGCTCGCCTTTACCGCCCTGATCCTCGTGGCCTGGATCGCCACATTGATGTGGCTGGCACGCGGCTTCCGGCGCGGCTGGCTCATGGAGGAGGACGCGTCGGCCATGCCGCCACGGCGCGACCTCCGGCTCTGAGCGTCGCGCTGATCGCCGCGCCTCCCGTCAGAACGCCTCGTCGAAGGCCACCTCGCCCTCCACGCCCACCTGGTAGGCGCTGACCCGGCGCTCGAAGAAGTTGGTCAGCTCCTGCACGTCCTGCAGGTCCATGAAAGGGAACGGGTTGCGCGCCCCGGTCTTGGCCTTCAGCCCGAGCTGCACGCGGCGCTGGTCGGCCACGTAGTCGAGGTACTCGCGCATGTCCTTCAACGAGAGCCCGGCCATGCCGCCGGCCAGTACGTCCTCGGCGAAGGCCAGCTCGACCGCGACGGCTTCGTCGAGCATGCGGTCGACGTCGGCGGCCCACTCGGCATCGCACAGCGCCGGTTCTTCCTCGCGCGCCGTCTCCAGCACCGCCATGGCGAAGGCCATGTGGGCGCTCTCGTCGCGGAACACCCAGTTGGTGCCCGAGGCGAGGCCGTGCAGCAGGCCGCGCGAGCGCAGGTAGTAGACGTAGGCGAAGGCCGCGAAGAAAAACAGCCCTTCGATGCAGGCGGCGAAGCAGGCGAGGTTGAGCAGGAAGCGCCGGCGGTCGGCCGGCGTGTCGAGGCGTTCCAGCGACTGGATCGAATCGATCCAGCGGAAGCAGAACGCCGCCTTGGCCTGGATGCTCGGGATGCTCTCCACGGCCGCGAAGGCCTTCGCGCGCTCCGCCGGATCGGGCAGGTAGGCGTCGAGCAGCGTCAGGTAGAACTGCACGTGCAGCGCTTCCTCGTAGAGCTGGCGCGAGAGGTACATGCGCGCTTCCGGCGCGTTGATGTGCTTGTAGAGGTTCAGCACCAGGTTGTTCGCCACGATCGAATCGCCGGTGGCGAAGAAAGCCACCAGCCGCTGGATCAGGTGGCGCTCCGCCGGCCCAAGCTTGGTGGCGAGGTCCTGCACGTCGGGCGCGAAGTCGACCTCCTCCACCGTCCAGGTGTTGCGGATGGCGTCGCGGTACATCGCGAAGAACTGCGGGTAGCGCATCGGCCGCAGGGTCAGGTCGAAGCCCGGGTCGAGGAGTTTCGGGGTCATGGCGGCGCTCACTGGCAGGCCTCGCAGCTTCCGGGGTTCTCGAGCGAGCACACGACGGCCGCGGTGTCGTCGGGTGCGGCGGCGGCGCGGGCCGCGACGGTGGTCTTGGCGATCTTCGTGGCCGGGCGCGAGCGCAGGTAGTAGGTGGTCTTCAGGCCCTGCTTCCACGCGTACATGTACATCGAGCTGAGCGCACCGATGCTCGGGCTCTCCATGAACAGGTTCAGCGAGGCGCTCTGGTCGATGTACGGGCCGCGCGCGGCCTGCAGGTCGACCAGCGCGCGCATCGGCAGCTCCCAGGCGGTGCGGTAGATCTGGCGCAGGGCTTCCGGGATCTCGGTGATCCCGGCGATGGAGCCTTCCGCCTGCTTGATGCGGTCGCGCACTTCCGAAGTCCACAGGCCAAGGCGCTTCAGCTCCTCGACGAGGTGGCGATTCACCTGCAGGAAGTCGCCCGAAAGCGTCTCGCGCTTGAACAGGTTGCTGACCTGCGGCTCGATGCACTCGTAGCAACCGGCGATCGAAGCGATCGTCGCCGTCGGCGCGATCGCCACCAGCAGCGAGTTGCGCAGGCCGTGGCGGGCGATTCGCGCCTTCAAGGCCTCCCAGCGCAGCTCATCAGGGGGCGTTACGCCCCAGAGGTCGAACTGCAGGCGGCCATCGGCGGCATGCGTGTCGGGATACGCCGGATGCGCGCCCTGCGCTTCGGCGAGCTCGCAGCTGGCCGACAGCGCATGGAAGTAGATCTCGGCGCTGATCCGCGTCGAAAGCGCCTTTGCCTCCACGCTGTCGAAGGGTAGGCGCAGGGCAAAGAACACGTCCTGCAGGCCCATCAGGCCGAGACCCACCGGGCGCCAGCGCGCGTTCGAGGCCGCGGCCTCGGTGACGGGATAGAAGTTGAGGTCGATGACGCGGTCGAGCTGGCGCACCGCGGCGCGGACGGTCTCGCCCAAGCGCTCGAAATCGACGCCATCCTCGCCGAGGTGCTGGGCGAGGTTGATCGAACCGAGGTTGCACACCGCGGTGTGCTGCGCGGACGTCACCTCGAGGATCTCCGTGCACAGGTTCGACAGGTGCACCACGTTGCCGGCGCGCGCCGCCTGGTTGCAGGTGGCGTTGGCGCGGTCTTTGAAGTTCATCCAGCCGTTCCCGGTCTGGGCCAGCGTGCGCATCATCCGCGCGTAGAGGTCGCGGGCCCGCACCTGCTTTCGCGCGAGGCCGCGCGCTTCGGCGCTCTGATAGGCGAGTTCGAAGTCCGCGCCGTGGAGATCGGTGAGCTCGGGGACGTCGCTGGGGTTGAACAGCGACCAGGGCTGGTCGGCCTCGACGCGGCGCATGAAGAGGTCGGGCACCCAGTGCGCAAGGTTGAGGTTGTGCGTGCGCCGGGCCTCGTCGCCGGTGTTGTCGCGGAGTTCGAGGAATTCCTCGACGTCGGCGTGCCAGGTCTCGAGGTACACGCAGGCCGCGCCCTTGCGCTTGCCGCCCTGGTTCACCGCGGCCACCGAGGCGTCCAGCGTCTTCAGCCAGGCGACGATGCCGTTCGAGAGGCCATTGGTGCCGCGGATCAGCGCGCCGCGCGAGCGGATTCGCGTGAACGACAGGCCAATGCCGCCGGCGAACTTCGACAGCCGCGCAACGTCGGTGTAGGCCTTGTAGATGCCTTCCAGCGAGTCCTCGGGCGAATCGAGCAGGAAGCAGCTGGAAAGCTGCTCGTGGCGCGTGCCGCTGTTGAACAGCGTCGGCGAGCTGGGCAGGTATTCGAGGCGCGCCATGCGGCCGTACAGCTCGACCGCCTCGGGCACGCCGGTGGCCAGCGCCGCGGCGATGCGCAGGAAGAACTGCTGCGGCGTCTCGATGACGAGCCGCGTTTCCGGGTGGCGCAGCAGGTAGCGATCGTAGACCGTGCGCAGGCCGAAGTAGTCGAAGCGCGCGTCATGCGTGCGGTCGGCCGCATCGTTCAACTTGCGCGCGTTCGCCTGCACGAACCCGAGCAGGCGCTCGTTGACCAAGCCAAGCTCGGCGCCCCGCTGCACGCTCTGCGAGAAGGCGTGGATGCCCTGCCCGGCCACCTCCTTCTCGATGACCGCCGCCAGCAGGCGCGCGGCGAGGCGGCCGTATTCAGGCTCTTCCGCCGTGAGCAGCGCGGCGGTGCGGATCGACAGCTCGTCGAGCTCGCGGGTGCTGGCACCGTCGTAGAGGCCGGAGATCGTGCGTGTCGCGACGCGCATCGGATCGACGGCGTGCAATCCCTCCGCGCAGCGCTGGATGGCGCGGACGATCTTGGTGAGGTCGACCGGCTCGCGGCGGCCGTCGCGCTTGGTGACGGTCATGGCCGGCGCGTGGTGGGGCGGGCGAAGGTCGAAGGTTTCGGCGGCGCGCAGGCGCTCGCCATCGACGGCGAGGGCCGTCGCGGAGGAAGTGCTCATCGGTGGTTCTCCGTCGTGGAGCACGGGCCGCCGCCCCTCCCTCGGGGACGACGCGCAGGCACGACGACGGCGAACGGCACGGCGTGGCTGCGCCGTGGAGCTTGCCGGCGTCGCCCCCGCGGGCGACAGGCCCATCGCCGGGCCCGGATCACCGCACGCCGCGCGTTGTGCTTCGCGCGGCGGGTCGGCAGGTCTTCGGGCTCGCGGACACGGACGGGGCCACCGTCCACCTACTGGCCGTCGCTTCCCGGGCGATGAGTCCCCCAGTGCATTGACGGCGGTCGTTTCCACATACCGCTGCGGGGCAGCCCCGGAATCGCACCGGGTTCCCTTTTCATCCCGGGCGCGAACCCAGGAACCGACAACCCCAGCCTATGGGGGTCCACCACGTCCGTCAACACTAGATGTGGGGCTGCTGCTCAGCCCCCGTGCAAGCGCCGCTCCCAATCCACGGCGTTCCGGTCGTCGGTGTAGGGCCGCTCCGGCGGCGGCGGTGCGTCACCGGGACGGCAGGTGAGCACGAGGTTCGAGAGGGCCTCGCGCGGATGCACCACGTGCACGGCGCAGCGGCCGAGCCCGGCCTCGACGCTGGCGATCGCGTTGCGCGCGTAGGCGTCGCGCAGCGTCGCATCGGCGATCAGGTTGATGAAGACGACGCCGTCCGCGTTCAAGCGCGGACGCAGCGAGGCCCAGAACTCGACGGTGACGAGCTGCGGTGGCACGTTGAAGTGCGAGGAGAAGGCGTCGACGACGATGGCGTCGTAGCGGTCGTCGGTACTCAGCACGTAGCGGCGCGCATCATCGGCGATGAAACGGCCCTGGATCGCGCCGGGCTGCTCCGGCGTACCGAGGAAATGCCGCTCGGCGATCTCACGGATCTTCGGGTCGATGTCGACGTAGGTGTACGCGTTGGTGTCATCGCCGATGGAGAGGCCGAAGCCCCCCGCGCCCAACACCAGCACCTGGCGACCCCGCAAGGCGTGGACGTCCTGGATCTGCGTGGCGATGTAATCGAGGTAAGGCCAGCGCTTCGGCGGCTCGCTGGCGTCGAGCAGGGAGGCGTACTGGTTGTTCACCATGAAGGCGCGCGCGGGCCAGCGGCCGCCCTCGGGCGGCGGTACGGACTGGACGGCGTAATCGGCGTAGGCCGTTTCGGCCACGCCCAGCCGCGGCAGCGTGTTCATCCCGATGATGGGCACGGCGCAGGCCGCGATGAAGGCCAGCATGCGCCGCTGCTGCATGCGAATCGCGGCCCAGCTGGCCGCCACCAGCAGCCCCAGCGAGGTGATCAGCACGGCGGCGCTGACGCCGAGCCACTGCATCACCACCAGCGACAGCCCGAGCGCGCCGAACACCGAGCCGAAGGTCGACCACGCCAAGGCCAGGCCACCGGCTTCGCCCACGCGCGCCTTGCCGAGGATGTTGGAGAGCACCGGCACCGTCTGCGCGAGGAAGTAGGCCGGCGGTGCCATTGCGGCGAGCAGATAGACGGGCAACGCCACCACCGGCGAAGGAATCAGGCCGAAGACCAGCGCGGCGGCGCGCTCCGACAACAGGCAGCCGCCCACCAGTGCCGCGACGATGAAGTTCCGCAGCACGGTGCGCTCGTAGTCGACCTTCACCCGCGAGGCAGCGAAGTAACCGAGCGCCAGGGCCGCGAGGAAGATGGCGATGGTGGGCGCGGTGACGGTGATCGAACTGCCGACATACGGAACGATGCGGCGCAGCGCGATGACTTCGAAGGCCAGTGAAGCGAAGCCCTCGAAGGCGACGAGGATGAGCAGGTGGCGCGGGCTCATGCGCGCACCGGAACGTGGAGACGGGTCATGGTCGGACGGGGGGCCGGGGGAGGCGGAAGCCTACCCGCCCGCTCACTCCGACGCGAGGAACGCCTGCAGCGCCGCCACGGTGCGCGCCGGGTCTTCTTCCTGCGGCACGTGGCCGAGGTCGTCGAACACCACGAGCTCGCTGCCCGGGATCGCGTCGTGGAAACGCTCACCCGCCGCGAGCGGGATCAGCCGGTCGCGCGCGCCCCAGAGGATCAGCGTGGGCTGCGTGATCGCCGACACCGGCTTCGTGCTGGCGGGCTCGCGACGACCGCCGAAGCGCGACATCAGGGCCGCGCGATTGCCTTCGCGCGTGGCGAGGTCGAAGTAGCGGTCGACGAGTTCGGGCGTCACCTTCGACGGATCGCCGTAGACGTTGCGGAGGCTGGATTCGATCACCGAGCGCGGCAGCACGCGTTCCAGCACCGGGGCCGCCCAGGACATCCGCGCGAGGCGGAAACCGATCGGCACCGAGCGCGGCGCAGTGGCGGCCGAGGCCGCCGTGTCGGGGGCCGGCGCGCCCGAGGCATCCACCAGCACGAGGCCGACGACGCGCTCCGGGTGCGCCAGCGCGGCCTGCCAGGCGATGCCGCCGCCGTAGGAGTTGCCGCCCACGATCGCGCGCTCGACGCCGAGGCGATCCAGCACGGCCATCAGCACATCGACCTGCCGCTTCATCGAGTAATCGTGGTCCGGGTCCGGGCCCGTCAGGCCGAAGCCGGGCAGGTCGTAGCGGATCACGCGGCGCGTCGGTGCGAGCGCTTCGGTCCAACCCTGCCAGGTGTGCAGCGAGTCCCCGGTGCCATGCAGCAGCACGATCGGCGTCGGATCGTCGCGCGGGCCCTCATCGCGAAGGTGTAGCGGCAGGCCGAGGATGGGCTCGATGCGCGAAGGCGGCGTGCCCCATCGCGCCATCAGCGCCTCAGCCCGTTGGTCCGGCGCCCACGCCCAGGCCACGAGGCCACCCGCGGCGACCAGCACCACGAGCGCGAGCACGGCGAATCCCTTCAACAAGCGGCGCAGCCATCGACGCAGCATCGTGAACCTCGGCAATGGGGCAATCTCCCCACTCTAGCGAGGGCCTCCCTCAGCCGCGTAGCCAGGGCGCGAAGTTGCGCGGTGCTTCGGCGGGCGCATTGATGCCGTGCACATGGCCATGGTCGAGGCCCGCGCGCGTTTCCGCGACGGCAAGGCCGGCCATCGCGCCCAGGCCCATGGCCACAGGCAGCGCGCGCAGGCGCCACCAGCGCGCCCCTTGGGCGGGATGGCGGCGCAGCCCGGGCAACAGGGCGAACAGTGCGAGGTAGAGGAAACCACCGGCCGCGACGGGCGACAGCCATTGCAACGCGGGCTCCGCCGCCGGTCCGGCCACGAGGCCGGCCAAGGCGCCGACGAACACGCTGGCCGCGCTGCCGAGGTTCGCCCGCGAGGCCTCGCGCGGGCTGTAACCGGCATCCACCAAGATCGCGTAGTCGCCGAGTTCCTGCGGCAGTTCGTGCGCGAGGATGGCGATGACGGTCGCGATGCCGAGTACCGGCGAGGTTGCGAACGCCAGCGCGATCAGCGCGCCGTCGCCAAGGTTGTGCAGGGCGTCACCACCGAGCGACACCGCGGCCGTGCCCGCTGGACGACCGGCCGAAGGAAGCAGGCGGCGCAGCGTCGCGAACAGCCCAACGCCGGCTGCGGCGAGCATCACCGTGGGCGCCAGTCCCATCGCATCGACGGCATGAGGCAACAGGTGCAGCAGCGCGTCGCCAGCGAGCACCCCGATGGCGAGGGCGATCAGGGGCGGGATCCAGCGCTGCCGTTGCGCCGCGCTGCGCAGCAACAGTGGCCCCACCAGCGCCATCGAAGCCACGAGGGCACAGCCGACGAGCGTCGCCCCCCACCATCCCCAACCCTCGAGTCCGGCGTTCATCCGTCGATGGCGGCCAGGAGTCGTGGGCCGGCCGGATCGCGCGGCGGCGAGCGGTGGAACTGCGCGGGCCCATCGCCGAGCGTCCCTCGCATCAGCAGCACCCATCCCGCCGTGCAACGCCAGACGGCGTCCGGTTCGAGCACGTGATCATTGCTGCCGTCCGCCGGCCGCTGCGGATCGATGGCCGAGGCGGGCAGGCACTCCGTTCCCGGCCCGGCGTACGTGCAAATCAAGCGGGAGCTGACGTGGTCGGCATGGAAGCGCCGGCAGCCATCATCGACGAGGCGCTCGAACCGAAGCCGACGGGCCACGCCGGGGCACAGCAGCGCGTGCAAGGCCAACAGCTGCCGAAGATCACGCGCCAAGGCTTGCGGGAACGGCTCCGCCCAAGCCTCGAGGGCGGCAAGAACGGCCGCATCGGCGCGACGGTCGTCAACGGGAACCACGCGGCGGACCGCCGGCCCGTGGCGCAGCGAGCGCACCTCGTCGACGACGTCCGGCGCCAGCGTCCGGCGCCAGCAGGCAGACGCGATGGGCTCGGACGCCAACCGGCGAAGGACGGCCGCGCTTTCTCCAAACGCCACTTCGGTCGGACGTCCTCCGTCAGGCGGCATCTCGACCGGCCTGTTCGAACCACGCGACGACCCGGGCATGGTGCTCGCCGCCGTAGTGACGCACGAACTGCTGCGTGTGGTGCGAGGCCGGATCACGGAGATCGGCGAGCCGCGCCGCAACGAAGTCACGGGTCAAGGGGAGGCCGCAATCGTGCTCGATGCAGCGGCGCCAGGCGGCATAGGTGCTGGGGATCATGGGGGCTCTCGGTCGAATGGGCATCGGGGCACGGCCCCGAAGGCATGATAGACTGTTACTTTATAACATCGCATACCCGTCCATGGACCCCCGTCTTCCCGTCACTGTCCTCTCCGGCTTCCTCGGCGCCGGCAAGACCACCCTGCTCAACCACGTGCTCCGCAACCGCGAGGGCAAGCGCGTCGCCGTGATCGTCAACGACATGAGCGAAGTGAACATCGACGCCCAACTGGTCCGCGACGGCGGGGCCGAGCTCTCGCGCACCGAGGAGAAGCTCGTCGAGTTCAGCAACGGCTGCATCTGCTGCACGCTGCGCGACGACCTGCGCGACGAAGTGAAGCGCCTCGCCGCCGAGAACCGCTTCGACTACCTGCTGATCGAATCCACGGGTATCGGCGAACCGATGCCCGTCGCGGCCACCTTCGCGGTGCGCGGCGAAGACGGATTCGCACTCTCGGACGTGGCCCGCCTCGACACCATGGTGACCGTGGTCGACGCGGAGACTTTCACCCGCGACTTCTGCTCGCCCGACCGCCTCGCCGACCGCGGCATGGTCGCCGGCCCCGACGACCAGCGCGGGCTCGTGAACCTGCTGGCCGAACAGGTCGAGTTCGCCGACGTCATCCTCGTCAACAAGACCGACCGCGCCGGCGCCGACACGACGCAGCAGGTGAAGCAGGTGATCCGCGCGCTGAACCGCGACGCCGAAATCGTCGAGACCACGCATTCCGCGGTGGCACTTGACCGCGTGCTCGGCACTGGCCGCTTCGACTTCGTGAAGGCCCAGCTGGCGCCCGGCTGGATGAAGGAGCTCAGGGGCGAGCACACGCCGGAAACCGAGGAATACGGCATCACCAGCTTCGTCTACCGCGCACGCCGGCCCTTCCACCCGCAGCGCTTCTTCCGGCTGATCCATCAAGGCCTCGGCGGCGTGATCCGCAGCAAGGGCTTTTTCTGGCTGGCCACGCGCATGGACTGGGTGGGAGAACTCTCCACCGTCGGCGGCGCGACGCAGCACGAGGCCGCCGGCTTCTGGTTCGCCGCCCGCGACCGCGTCGACCAGCGCCGCGTTGGCGAGAAGCTGCGCACCGGCGAACGCGTCACCGCCCCGCTGCCGGAAGCGCACCTCGTCCACGACGAGAACGAATACGCCGCGATGAAGAAGCTGTGGGACCCGGCTTGGGGCGACCGCCGCCAGGAGCTCGCGGTGATCGGCGTCGGCCTCGACGAAAAGCGCGTCCGCGAAGAGCTCGACGCCTGCCTGCTCACCGACCGCGAAATGCGCCTCGGCCCCGCCGGCTGGCAGGGCCTGCCGGACCCCTTCCCGCGCTGGCGGATGGGCGGAGCGGAGGACTGAGCATGCCAACCAGCCCCCAATCTCCCCTCGCTTCGGACCTGCCCATGAACACCCCAACCACGAAGAAGGTCGTCACAAAAACGACCACCCGCACTCTCGCCGCAGGCATCGCCCTCGCCATGGCGTCCAGCGTCGTCGCGTCGCCACAGACCACCGCTGTCGCGTCAGGAGCTCCGGCAGAGTCATCGGCACGGCAGACGGATGACCCGGTCGTCCTCGATACCCTCATCGTGGTTGGCGATGCCTTCTCGGACACCGACGGCCTTCGCGCGAGACAAAGCTCGACGGGAACGCGCTTTCCCGTCGACACCGATTCGTTGCCGAACACCATCCGCATCATTCCGCAGGAGCTCATGGACGCAACGCAGGCTACGCTCCCGCAGGACGTGACGCGCTTCGTCTCGGGCGTACAGCCGCTGCCGGGCTTCGGCACCAGCACGGGCTACGTGATCCGCGGGTTCTTCGCCAACTACGAAACGCTGCAGAACGGCGTGCGTACCAGCGACAACCCGGGTGACCTGTCGAACGTCGAACGCATCGAGGTGCTGAAGGGCCCGATCGGCAGCCTGTACGGCGGCACCGGCGCGTTCGCCGGCAACGTCAACATCATCACAAAGCGTCCGCTGGACACCTTCGCGGGGGACGCACGGCTGCTGCTCGGCAGCGACGCGTTCCGCCGCTTCGACATCGACCTGGGCGGTCCCTTGGGCAGCGAAGCGTTGCGCTATCGCCTGACGGCAGCGGCGGAGGACGCCGGCTCGTTCCGGGACAACACCACGTCGGACAAGCAAGTGGTGTCGCCGTCTATCGAACTCGACCTCGGTGAGCGCGGCACGCTCCGGATTGACACGAGCCTGATGGATCGGAGCTACACCTTCGACGAGGGCCTGCCAGCTGCGCCGATCACCTTCGCACTGCCCCTCTCACGCACGGTGTTCGCGGGGGACAGCAGGCAGACCGACGAGCGCTACCGGAGCCTGGGATTCGAAAGCACGATTGCACTGACCGATCAGCTGGACTGGCGATTCGCCGGAATGGGCAGTGAATACGACATCGACATCGGCGATTCGCGAATGGGCGTTTCGCTTCGCGATGACGGCCGAACGCTGGATCGTTCGACCTTCGAAGGCCCGCAGCAGATCACTCGCCATACCCTCCAGTCCGACCTGATCTGGCGCACGGATGAGGTGGGTGATGAAACGGTGCTGCTGTTCGGCTTCGAGCGCTTCCAGAACCGCTACGACTACGACGCATCGGGCCGCACGCTGCCGGCGCTCGACCTTCTGACGAACACCGTGCTGCCCGGGATCATCGGGCCACTGGAACCGCAGTTCGCCGGCTTCAGTGCTTACGACGGTGAGGCCGTGTATGCGCAGGCGTACAGCCGCTGGAACGAGCGTCTCACCGTGCTCGCCGGGCTACGCCACGACCGACAGACCAACCGCGGCGAGTTCAACGGCAGCGGCTCTCAGGTTGATGACAGCGAGTCCTCGCCGCGCCTCGGCTTGAGCTGGGCGCTCTCGGAGGACAGCACGCTGTTCGCGAACTGGGCCACCAGCTTCTCGCCGAACTTCGCGCTGGACCGCGACGGCGACGTTTTCCCGGCCGACCAGGTGCGCCAGGTCGAGGTCGGGCTGCGGCAGAGCCTTGCCGACGACCGCGCCGTGCTGACCGTCGCGGCGTTCGATATCCTGCGCAGCAACGTGGTGATCCCCGACATCACTGAATTCGCGCAGTCGGTCGCCGCCGGTGAGCAGAGCAGCCGGGGTGCGGAAATCGACCTCACCGGCCGGCTTGGCGAGCGCGTGGAGCTAATCGCGACCTACGCCTATACGCGCACGCGCGTCGAGGAGAAGAGCGATCCGAACTTCGGGCAGTCGCTGGCGGCGGCGCCGAAGCATTCGGGCTCGATGTTCGCGCGCTACCGGCTGTCCGGCATCGAAGGCCTGATCGCGTCCGCCGGCATCGTGCATGCAAGCGCGCACGAAGCCACGCTGCCGAACTCCATCCGCGTGCCGGAGAGCACCCGCCTCGACCTTGGCCTCGACTACGGCTGGAACGACTGGCGCGCGACGCTGACCATCAGCAACGTCACGGACGAACGCGACTACGTGAGCAACCTGTTCTCGCTGTTCCCGCAGCCGCCGCGCCAAGTCTTCCTCGGCCTCACGCGAAGCCTCTGACATGAACCGAATTGCGGCGCTGCTGCGATTGGAAAGTCGGCTGCTGTTGCATCGCAGTGCGGTCGGAGCGATTCTGGTGCTGCTGGCCGCCCTGCTCGCCGGCACCTTCGCCGTCGAGCAGCGGCGCCTCGATCGCGAACGTCAGTCCATCGAAACCAAGCGCGAAGCGATGCTGACCGCGTGGCACGAGCAGCATCTCAAGAACGCGCACACCGCCGTCCATTTCGGACTGTGGGTGTTTCGCCCGCCGGCGCCGCTGCAGGCCCTTGAACCAGGGGTCAGTGAACACGTCGGTCGCGTGGTCTTCCTTGAAGGCCACCGTCGTAATCCGGAGACCCTCGCGCCGCGCGATCTCGCGGGCGCATCCACGTCGCCGACGCTGTCGCCCGGCCTGTTGGCCCGCAGCGTTGGCACTCTGCTATTCCTCATCCTCGGCGTCACCATCGCGGGCCGCGATGCTCGTGCCGGTATACGCCTCCCTGCCGCCGGCACGACGTCGCGGCGTCCGTTGGCCGCGGCGCGACTGCTGATGCTGGCGCTGCTGGCGCTGGCCGTGCTGCTGCCGGTGGCGGTCACGACGCTGCTTCTGCAGGGGCCGTTCCTCGCCATGCTCACGTGGTGTGCGGCCACAGCGCTGCTGTGGACAACCGCTGCGGCCGCGGGCCTGTGGCTGGGCGAGCTCGCTGGCCGTCGCGCAGGCGCACTACCGCTCGCGCTGCTGGGATGGGCAGTGCTGGCCTTCATCCTTCCCCTGCTCGCCCCGAGCTTGGCGCAGCGGATCGCACCGGTGTCGCGCGCCGATTTCGATGCGGTGCTCAAAGCGCAGCTGACGAACGCCGTGGACGGTCACGGGGCATCTGCGGCGAATGCCGCCTTCATGGCCGACCTGCTCAAGCAGTACGGCGTCGAGCGTCGTGAGGATCTGCCGATCAATGCCGACGGCCTGCTGATGCAGGCCGACGAAGAGGCGCGAATCGGCGCCCACGACAAGGCGATCGCCCAACTTCGGCAGACGTTGGACGTCCAGGACCGATGGATCAACGCGTTCAGCGTCGCAAGCCCGCTGCTCGCACATGAGCGGCTGGGGACGGCGCTCGCGGGCACCGACCGGCGGCATCTGCAGGCGTACTCCGACGCCGTCGAGACTTACCGTCGCGACTGGGTGCGCACCTTGAACCTCGACATGGCGAAAAACACCCGCACCGGCGACTGGGAGACGGCCGCGCGACGCGACGTCTTCCGCTCACTTGCGGCGGCACCGGGCTTGCCGGCGTCGGGCCACGGCGCGCGAGCCTCCGCCGTAGCGCCCTTTGCGGTCATCCTGATGTTCTTCGCGCTGGCGGTCTGGGCGGCGCTTCGACAGGGCAAGCCGCGGGGAGACCGCGCATGAGCCGCGCGCTGATCTGGCTCGAACTGACGCGACTGTGGCGCTCGCCGCTGCAGATTGCCGCCCTCGCGATGCTGCTCGTGCTCGGCGCTGCTTCGGCCGCTCTGTCGGTGCAGTGGCAGCGGCAGCTGGCGTCCACCCAAGCCTCGGACCGCGACGCTACGCGGGCGCTCGCATCCACGTTCCGTGCGTCCGCCGACGAGGTGGCGGCAGGGCGGATCGTGCCCACCAACGTCGACACATACACCGCTGCCGACGGTGACTTCGTGCCGGATCCACGCGACCCCTACGTGGCGGGCTTCTATCTCCCGATCTGGCAGGAAAAAACGCTGCGCCCTCTCAGCGGGTTCGCCACCGGCGTCTCAGGACGGGCGATGAGCGGCACGCGCCTGACCAGCCGCCCATTGAACGAAATCATGCTGCACGGACGGCTGGCGGAGCTCGCGCCTCCAGGCATGCTGAGCTTCGGACGCTTGGACGTGGCGATGTGGCTGTTGGCCGTGATGCCGCTCGGCCTGTGTGGGTTGCTTGGCCTCGGCATGAGCCGCGAGCGCGAACGCTCGATGCGCCTGACGCTCGCGGCACTGCGCGTGCCCGCGAGTCAACTGCTCGCAGTGCGTATCGCCGTGGCCGGCACGCTGGTCGCGTTGATCGCGATGCTCGTCGTGCTGGTTCCAGCGGCGGTTCTTGCCTCACCCGGCGAGGTGTTCGCGGCGGGAACTGGTCAGTGGCTTGCGCTCGCCGCAACGTGGCTCGGACTTTGGCTCGTCATCGCCGCGGCAGTGATCGGCGCCGCGCGGACCGTGATCGGCGCGGCGGTCGGGCTGCTGGCCACATGGGCGCTGCTGATCGTCCTCCTCCCGGGACTCGACAGCCGCCTGTCGAACAGCGATAGCAGCAGCGCCGCGGCCCTCCAGGCGCTGATCGACGCCCAGCGCTCGGATGCGGACGACCATCGACTGGATGATGACACCGCACTCGCGGCCGGTCTGGCACTCGCGCTCGAGCGCCCACTGACGTCGATACCCGCGTGCGCCTCGCGGCGCCGCGATGTCCTTGTCGACTACGTCGCACGTTTTGACTACGACCGCCCACTGCGCGCGTGGCTCTCCAGCCGTGAGAGCAGCATCGCCGACGCGGCGCCTTGGTCACCCGCCAGCGTCTGGCGGAACGCCGCCGAAGACGCCGCGGGCCACTCGCTCCGCCAAGACGTCACGTTCCTCGCCCAGGCGGCGGATCGCCATCACTTGTACCGGCAGCGCGTTCTTGAAGCGCTGCTGCGCTGCACGCCGCTGAGTCCCGCGTCGCTGGACGCGATGGTTTACGGCGACGCCGCCCCTTCCGACGGAGCGTCACGATGAAGGCTGCACTTTCGTTCAACGATGTCCATCTTCGCTATAGCGACCACGCCGTTCTCCAGGGATTGAGCTTCTCGGTCGCGGCTGGCGAAATCGCCGTGCTGCTCGGCGGCAACGGCGCCGGCAAGACCAGCGCGCTGGAATGCGCGCTCGGCCTTGCCCGCCCGTCGATGGGCCGCATCGAAGTTTTCGGGCAGGCCGTCGTCCCCGGACGCTCGGTGGATCCGCGGATCGCCTTCATCCCGGAGTCCGTCGGGATCTACGACGAGCTCAGCGCGCGCGAAACGCTTCGACTGCTCGGCGCCGTGCAGCACGGGACCCCGCCGCAAGCATCGGTGGTCGAGTCGCTGCTGGATCGCGTGGGCTTTCCCTCGGATGCGCGCTCACGTCGGCTGGCGCTTCTGTCGAAAGGCATGCGGCAGAAAGTGGCCCTCGCGCTGGGCTTGGGCAAAGGCGCCTCGCTGATGCTGCTCGACGAGCCCACCTCCGGGCTCGATGTGCCGTCGGCAAAGGCCCTTAATGCCATCTTGATCGACATCGCCCGGTCCGGCGTCTCCGTGCTGATGACCACGCACGACCTGCTGCGAGCGCGAGAGCTTCCCGGACGCGGGCTGATCCTGACCGCCGGGAGGATCGTCGACGAGGTCGCGACGCAGGACTTGGACCTCGACGCGGTCGAGCGGCAGCTTGCCTAGCGCTGCGCGCGCTCAACGACGAACGCACCACCCCACGTTTCCAAAGACCGCCACGCGGCCTTGAGCCTTTTTTTCTGGACGAACTCCCAATGAAATCGACCCGCTCCGCCCTGTTTTTCGCCGTCGCCGCAGCTATTCCTGCACTCGCCCTCGCCAACCCCGCGGACGAAGCGCGCCGTCTCGACACCGTCGTCGTCATCGGTGAAGCCACCGAGACGCCCGAACTCGACCTGCAGGGCTCGCTCGACGTCATCGGCCGCAGCGAGATCGGCTACGAGAACGTCAACGACACCAGCGCGCTGTTCAACAAGATCCCGGGCCTGTACATCGCCCGCTACAACCAGGGCCTGGTGAACTCGGACATCGCCATCCGCGGCTTCTCCGGCGATGGCGAAACCCCGCACGTGAAGCTGCTCATCGACGGCGTGCCGATGAACCTGCACAACGGCTTCGGCGAGATGGACCAGCTGTTCCCGACCGGCATCGAGTCGATCACGGTGTTCAAGGGCACCAGCGACCCCACGGTGGGCCTGCTCGCCATTGCCGGGAACGTGCGCATCCAGACCCGCGAAGATGTGGCGCGCGAACTGCGTCTGGCCTACGGCAGCTTTGGTGCCCGCGAGCTGCAGGCCTACGCCGGATTCGAGGACGGCCCGGTGACCCACAGCTACACGATCGGCTGGCGGCAGACGGAGGGCTATCGCGACAGTATGGACCTCGACAAGCGAGCCTTTGGCGGGCGTTGGGCACTCGCCATCAATGACGACACCACGCTGCGCGCCATCGTCCGCACGGCGCGCTACGACGGCGACTCGCCGGGCTACCTCACGCTCGCGGAATCGCGGGCGAATCCGCGCCAGTCGGCGAGCTATGCCAACCAGGACGGCGGCGACAAGCACGTGCAGCACGGCAGCCTGCACTTCGACCAGCGCATCAACGACGCCTTGAGCTGGTCGGCCAAGGCCTACATCAACCATTTCGAGCGCGAACGCTGGGTGCGATTCTCCGCGGCGCAGGCGCTGCAGAACCGCTTCGACGACCAGGACCAGCAGGGCCTGCTCGTGTCGGCGCGCTGGGCCATCGACCCGAACTGGACGCTGGATGGCGGCGTGGACGCGGAGACGCAGGACGTCATCGAACAGCGCTTCGGCACCCTTGGCCAGCGGCGCGTCCGCGACAGCGCCGCCGTGCTGCGCAACCGGGATTTCACCTTCAGCCACTGGGGCGCGTGGACGCGGATCGGCTTCCGCGACGACGACCGCTGGGGCGCGAACGTCGCGCTGCGCGCCGACCGCATCGGCGGCGACTACCTGCAGTTCAACGCGGCGGGCGTGCCGTCGGCGCGGGACATCCTCGACTTCGGGACGATCGTGCAGCCGAAGTTCAATGCCTTCGTGGCGCTGGGCGAGGACGCCCAGCTCTTTGCCAATGCCGGGCGCAGCTTCCAGCACCCGCTGTTTGCCGATGCGTTCACGGCGGGCAATCGCCGGGCCCGCGATGTCTCGATCAACGACGGCTGGGAAATCGGCGGCACGTGGCAGCCTGCGACGGGCGCACAGTTGCGCCTGTCGTACTGGGAACAGACCGCGAAGGACGAGTTCGTGCTCGTCGACGGCACGGCACAGAACGTTGGCGAGACCGCCCGCAAGGGCTGGGACTTCGCCGCCGACTGGCGCATCGACGAGCGCTGGACGCTGTGGGGCAACCTCACCACCGTCGACAGCGCCATCGTCCGC
This sequence comes from Silanimonas sp., assembly GCF_044377035.1. GTDB lineage: Bacteria > Pseudomonadota > Gammaproteobacteria > Xanthomonadales > Xanthomonadaceae > Silanimonas. Next base: position 36,163 of record NZ_JBILJW010000003.1, on the reverse strand, counting down.
CCGGCGTCGAACCGTCGCGCATTCATCGGCAACGAACTGCGCGGCATCCCCGACCGCACGGCGTCGCTGGGCCTGAGCCTGCGCGCCACCGACACGCTAACGGCGCGCGTGCATCTCGACCACCAGGGCGACTATTTCGTCAACGAAGCCAACCTCGGTGGCCAGTTCGGTGGCTTCACCCTGCTGCACGCCAGCGTCGAGCAGCGCTTCGGCTGGGGCGTGCTCGCCCTGCAGCTCAACAACCTCACCGACCGCTTCCACGAGTACGTGTTCGACTTCAGCGAGGACGGCAGCAACACCATCCACTCGCCGGGCGACGGCCGCAACGCCACGCTCTCGGCCACCATCGAGTTCTGAGCATGGCGGTGATCGACCTGATGCCTCGCCCACCGGCACTCGACGTGCGTGGCCTCGTCGCCGGCTACGGCGGCGAGCCCGTCCTGCAGGACGTGTCCTTGCGCCTGCAGGCCGGCGAACTGCTGGCCGTGCTCGGCGGCAATGGCGCCGGCAAGTCGACCCTGCTGAAGGTGTTGCTGGGCCTGCTGCCCCCGCAGTCGGGCCAGGTCAGCGTGTTCGGCCTCGCCCCGTCGGTCGATCCGGTGGCCGCCCGCGCGATGCTCGCCTACGTGCCGGAGAACGTCGCGGTCTACCCGCACCTCGACGGGTTGGAGAATCTCCGTTACCTGCTCGGTCTCGCCGGCCGGCGCCCGGACGAGGCGGGGCTCGCCCTCGCCCTGCGGGAGGTCGATCTGCCGGAAGCCGCGTGGCGCAAGCGCGCGGCGCTCTACTCGAAAGGCATGCGGCAGAAGCTGCTGATCGCGCTGGCCCTGCTGCGCGAAGCGCCGCTGCTGCTGCTCGACGAACCGGCCTCGGGCCTCGACCCGGAAGCCACCGACCAACTGGCCGCCCTGCTCTCGCGGCTGCGCGATGCCGGGCGGGCGATCCTGATGGTCAGCCATGACCTCGAAGCCACGAGCGCCATCGCCGATCGCTACGTCTTCCTGGCGAAAGGGCGGGTGCTGCGCGAGGGCTCGGACCTTGCCGCGCTCGGGGCCGATGCCGCGGCCCTGCGCACCCTCTACGCGCGCCGGGCGGACCTCACGCCATGAGCGCGCTGCACCGCGCGGCGTCGATCGCCGGCAATGAACTGCGCCGGCTGCTGCGCGAACGGCTGGCTCGCACGCTGGGCCTGCTCGGTGCCAGCCTCCTGCTGCTGTCGCTGGGGCTCGGGCTGGTGCGCGAAGGGCAGACCGCGGAGCGGCAGGGCGATTACGCTGCCCGCGCCGATCGCGACTGGAACGCGCAACCCGACCGGCATCCGCATCGCGTCGTGCACGCCGGTGACTTCGTCTTCAAGACGCCGGGCCCGCTGTCGCGCATCGACTGGGGCATCGAATCGCAGGTCGGCCGCAGCGTGTTCCTCGAAGGGCATCGGCAGAACACCGCCAACTTCAGCGACGCCGCCCTCTCCGGTGGCCTGCTCAGGCTGGGTGATCTCTCGCCCTCCTTGGTCGTGCAGCAATGGCTGCCCCTGCTGATGCTGCTGGCCGGGGCCGCATCGCTGGCCGGCGAACGCCAGAGCGGCGTACTCGCGACCAGCCTAATCGGCGGCGCGCGCGGCGCTGAACTGTTGTTCGGCAAGGCCGCGGCTCTGTGGGCTTTCGGACTACTGATGGCGCTGCCCGCCTTCCTCGCGCTGCTGTGGGCGGCCACGACGCAGCCTGCACTGGCCGCGCGAGCGGCCGGCCTCGGTGCCAGCTTCACCGCCGTGCTGGGGCTGGCCGCCCTCGGCACGGTGCTCGTGTCCTCCCTCGCGCGCAGCGTCTTGGGCGCCCTGCTCGCTGGCGTCGTCGCGTGGTTCGCGCTGGTGGCCGTCGCACCGCGCGCGGTCGCAAGCTGGGCCGAGCTCAGCGTGCCCGCACCGACGCAGGCCGAGGTCGAGCAGCGCATCGCCATGGCCCTCGCCAAGATCGGCGACGCGCACGACCCCAACAGCGCGCACTTCGCCGCGTTCCGCCAGCGCGTGCTCGACGAGTACGGCGTCTCCCGCGTGGAGGACCTGCCGGTGAACTTCGGCGGCCTGGTGATGCTCGAAGGCGAACGCCTGACGACGGCGGCCATCGCCGCGGAGGTCGATCGCCAGCGCGACGCGTGGCAGGCCCAGGCAGACCGCGCGTCCGCGTTCGGCTGGATCGTCCCGACGCTGGCGATCCGCTCGCTGTCGCAGGCTTTCGCCGGCACCGACCTCGCGCATCACCGCGATTTCCTCGACCAGGCCGAGCGCCGCCGCTTCGCCACGGTACAGGCCCTGAACCAGCTGCACGCCACCCGCATCGCCGCATTGAACGATCGCGACCAGAAGCTCGACGCCTCGCAATGGGCCGACATCCCCCGCGCCGACATCGCGCTGCCCGCGCTCCGCAGAGCAGCGCCCTCGCTGGCCGCGACCGTGGCGCCGGTCGGCGCCTGGCTGCTGCTCGGACTCGTGGCCCTGGGGTGGCTCGGGCGTGGACTGGAGCGTCGCGCATGAACCTGGAATTGCGACTGCTGCTGCGTTCGCCCCTGCTCATCGCCGCGGCCCTCGCCGCAGCCTTGGTCACCACGCTGGCGCTGCTGGCGGGCATTGCGCAGGTCCGCCACGTCGACGCGACGATGCACGAGGCCTTGGCCTTCGATGCCCGGGCGCTGGACGATGCCCGCGCCAAGGCGAGCGACGCACCGCTTGATGCAGGCCTGTTCGGCTACGGCACCCTGTTCGCCGTGCCGCACCCGGTCACGCCCGGCGCCTGGTTCAACCTCGGCGACACCCTCGCCCAACCTGCCGTGCAGCGCCTCCGCCTGCTGGGCCTGCAAGGCCAAGTGCACGATGGCACCGGCGGCAATCCTGCCGCGCGAGCCGCTGGCACCTTCGACGCCGCCTTCGTCGTGGCCGTGCTGTTGCCCTTGCTCGCGGTGGCGGTGTTCGCGCCGTTGGCCGCGGAAGAACGCGAAGCGCGGCGCGATGGCCTGCTTGCGGCGCTCGTCGCGTCACCCCGGTCCTTCTGGTTGAAGCGCGTGGTGGTGCGCAGCCTGGTCGTGCTCGTGCCGGTGCTGGGGCCGATCCTCGTCGCGCTGCTGGCGATGGATGCCTCCCTGGCCTTTAGCCTCGGCGTGATGGGCGGTGCCACGCTCTACGCGCTCGGCTGGATCGGCCTCTGCGCCGCGCTCGCGCTGCGCCTGCGCGGTGGCAGCGACGCCGTGGCGGCGCGCCTCGTCGCGCTGTGGGCACTCGCCGCGCTCGTGCTGCCCGCGCTCGGCGGCCTCGTGCTCGATCGACTGGCACCGGCGGTGCCCGGAAGCGCCATCGCCCTCGCCCACCGCGACGCGGTCAACGGGGCCTGGGACCGACCGAAGGACGAGACCTTCGAGGCCTTCTTCGCCCACCACCCCGAGTGGCGCGGCACGCCGCCGGTGACCGGACGTTTCCATTGGAAGTGGTACTTCGCCTTCCACGCGGTGGCCGATTGGCGCGTCGAGCCCTTGCTCATCGACGCAAGGGCCGCGAAGCGCGATCGCCAGCGCGCGCGCGATGCACTCGGATGGCTGCTGCCGACGGTTGCGCTGCAGAACCTGTTCGACGGCCTCAGCGACCAGGGCATCGAGGGCGACGCGGCGCGACAACGGGCGGCACGCCGCTTCCACGACGAACTGCGCGTCGCGTTCTATCCGTTCGTGTTCGAGGAGCGGCTGATCGGCGCGACGGACATCGCGGCCCTGCCGACGCCCAAACCCAGCGTGCGCGAACTACGGCAGCGGCCCGCCGCCTGGGCGGCGCTGCTCCTGTTCGCCGCGCTCGGGCTCGGCGCCCTCTGGCGCAGCGCTCGACGGATCGGCTGAAGGCGATGTTCCTCGCGGCACCCACGCGGCGGGCGCCTCGGCCGCACCCGGGGCCTTGGGCTTCGCCCTTGCCCACGCCACGAAACTGCGCGCGGGTGTGGGCGGAGGAGATGACGCGTCGGCGCTGGCCGTTGCCTCGTCCGCGGGCTCCGGCGGCGGAGTTTCCGGCGGCGGCTCCGGCGGCGATTCCTCGTCCTCGAGGCCGTTGAGGCTCTGGTAGCGGTGTGCGCCGGCGAACAATGCCGACATGGGACCGTAGCCATGCGAGAGGCCATCAAGCTCGCAGGCCGCAGCCGGGACGGCCATCCCGAGCAGCGCAGCCCACAGCAGTGCCCTCGCCGGGCGACATCCGATACGCCGCGAATGCGTCGCGCTCATGGTGGATCACCCAAGGTGCTCGAGCCCTGCTGGAGCGCGGTCTCCTCGCGGATGCGCGGGGTATCGCGCTGGCGCGCCGCTTCGTTCCAGAGCTGCTCGACGAGGATCGGTTCGCGTTGGGCGAACGCCGCGGAGAACACGAGGTAGTAGCCTCGCGGCTGGAGCACCGTCGGCGTGGCTTCGAGGCCATCGAGCGCGCCCGGCCGACCGCGCAGCGAGGCGTATTGCGGCTCGGCCACCAGCGCACCGCCGAGGCGGCCGTTGCGGAGCTTGGCCAGCATCGCCGTCACGTCCGGATGGTTGTCGTCGGTGTCGGCACCGCCGGCCCGCGCGATCGATGCCGCACTGTGGCCGCGCTCGACGCCGATCGGGCCGACGAGATGGATGAAGCGCTGGCCGTCGGTGTCCAAGGCGTCGCCCTGCCGCCGAAGCAGGCGGTAGCCCTGGGCGAACAGGCGTCGCGATTCATCAGCACGGCCCTGCGCATCGCGGGGATAGACGAGATCCAGCGCGCGCTCTGGCGTGAAGCTCGCCCCGAGAATCGCGTCCGCGTCGCCGCGCGATGCGAGGATGAGGCAACGCACCCAAGGCAACGGCTGCAGTTCGAAGCGCAAGGCCGGCTCGGCCGCCACGACGGCCCGCATCAGTTGCAGGGAGAAATGCCCGCCGTCCGGCGGGCCCAGCTGGTCGTTGTAACAGACGCGAACAAGGGGCCCGGGCATCGCACCACCGCTCGTCGCCGGGGCGGTGGCGCCCGCGGCGGCGGCCAACCCGAAGGCGAGCACCGCGAAGAGGCGGAGCGCCACCCTCATCCCATTACTCCTCGATCAGCTCGAGACGATCGAGTTCCAGCGCATACGCCGACGTCGCCATCGCGTTCTCGACCAGCGAGGCGCGCACGGTGCCATGCACCCAGTAGGCGTCCCACAGGTTGCCGAGCTCGACGGGGTTCTTCGGCTTGATGTAGATGAGCTGGTTCGGCGGCGGCGGCGGCACGTGCACGCAGGCGCCGAAGTACGGCACGAGGAACATCTCGGTGACGCGCTGCTGGTCGTCGAAGGCGATCGGCACGAGGTAGCCCGGCACCTTGCCCTTCACCCCATCCATCGCCGCGACCGTCTTCGTGCTGCTCATCGCCTGCGGCATCTGCATCTGGCCCTCGTGGTCGACCTCGGGCATCTCCTCGAGGGCCTTCAGGTCTTCGGGCGGCAGCAGCTCCAGCCAGTCGATCTCGCGGGCATCGCTCTTCGGCAGGCCGTCGGTGGCCGGGCGCGCCCCGATCTCGGGCTCCTGCGCGGCGAGGTACGCGGGCGCGAGCAGCGCGGCGCACACGGCGGCAGCGGCGAAAAGGCGGGAGAAACGCATCGACATCGGCAACACCTCGGAAGTCATCGATCGACGGCCACGCCGTCCTGCAGGGAGCGCAGGTAGGCCACGGCCGCCGGGAACAGGCCCAGAAGGATACCGCCCGCCCAGATGCCGCCGAGCACGACGGCTTCACGGATCGAGGGCAGGCCGGGCGACAGGAACACCCCGAAGCGCGCCTCCAGCCAGGGCCCGAGCAGCCACAGGGCCCCTTCCAGCAGGATCACGCCCAAGGCCAGCCCGGCCCCGGTCAGCAGGGCCGCCTCGGCCAGCAGCAGGCCGAACACGTGCCGCGGCCCGGCACCGACGGCGCGCAGCAGAGCCATCTCCCGCCGCCGCTCATTGAGCGTGGCGAGGATCGTCGTGAGCAGCACCATCAGCGCGGCGAGCACGGCGGCGCCCGCGGCGACGAGCAGCGCGCGCTCCACGCCGCCCATCAGCGCCCAGAGCTGGGTCAGCGCGACGCCGGGCAGGATCGCCGTCAGCGGCTCGGCGCGGTACTCGTTCACCACGCGCTGCACCTGGAAGGTGGCGGTGCGCGATTCCAGCCCGACAAAGGCAGCCGTGATGCTCTTCGGCTGCAGGCGCTCCATCGGGATGGCCGTGGCATCGACCCGCGCGCGGCCAATCGGCATGCCGCCGCGCCAGTTCAGGTGGATGGCCTCGATGGCCTCCAGCGAGACGAACACGCCCTGGTCGATGGCGGTGCCGGTGCGGGCCAGCACGCCGACGACGGTGAAGGGCTGGTCATCGTGGGCCTGCGTGGCCACCCGCGCCGTGCCATGCGCCAGCACGATGGACGTGCCGGAGGCGTAGCCCAGCGTGTCGGCCACGTCCGCACCGATCACCGCATCGTGCAGGGCCTCGAAGGGGCGGCCTTCGCGGAATTCCAAGCCGCGCCGCTCGCCGAAGCCCATCCGCGCGAAGTACTCGCCCGTCGTGCCGACCACGCGGTAGCCGCGATGCGAATCGCCGAGGCTGATCGGCACCGTCCAGGCCACCGGCGGCAGCGCCTTGAGCTTCTCGTAGGTGTCCCACTGCAGGTTGGCCGTGGGCTCGCCGAGGCGGAACACCGAATACAGCAGCAACTGCACCGGATGCGCGCGCGCGCCAACGATCAGATCCGTGCCGGCGACGGAACGCAGGAAGGCGTCGCGGGCCTCGTGGCGGATCCGTTCGATGCCGAGCAGAAGCAGCACCGAGAGGCCGAGCGTCAGCACGGTCAGCAGCACGGTAGCGCGGCGGTTCTTCAGGCTGGCCCAGGCCAAGCCGATCAGGCCGCTCATGCCAGGGCCTCCGCGGATTCGACGCCGGATGCCGTGAGTTCGCCCAAGGCCTGCTGGCGCGGGAAGCGCGCAGCCAGCGAGAGGTCATGGCTGACGAACAGCAGGGCGGTGCCGGCGGCCTCGCACTCGGCGAACAGCAGGTCGATGAACTGGTCGCGGTTGCGGGTGTCGAGCGCCGACGTGGGTTCGTCGCAGAGCACGAGGCTGGGCCCACCGATCAGCGCACGCGCCGCCGCGACCCGCTGCTGCTGCCCCACCGACAATTCGATGACGCGGCGCGAGGCCTGCGCCGCCTCGCCCAAGCCCAGCGCCGCGAGGTAGTGGCGCGCCGCGGCGTCGAGGCTGCCGAAGCGCTGCAACGCGCGCTCGCGACGGCGCTTCGAGAAACGGCACGGCAGCGTGACGTTGTCGACCATGGACAGGAAGGGCAGCAGGTTGAACTGCTGGAAGACGATGCCGAGGTGGTCGGCGCGCAGCCGATCGCGAGCCGGGCCGGAGCGCTTCGCCACGTCCTCGCCGGCCACGCGCACGGCGCCGGCCTGCGGCAGCAGCGTGCCGGCGATCAGGTTCAGCAGCGTGCTCTTGCCGGTGCCGCTCGGGCCGTGCAGGAACACGCGATCCCCCGCCTCGAGCACCAGCGAGGGCACGTCCAAGGTCCACGGACTGCGGGGCCAAGCGAAGCGCAGCCCCTCGATGCGAAGGACCTCGCTCATTGCGCCAGCGTGAGGCGATTCGCCGAGGCGGTCAGGGTCTCCTCGCGTGCGCCGGTCGCGTCGAGCACCTGCACGGTCGCCGACTGCAGCGAGGGGAACACCGCGAACATCCCGCTGTCGATCGCACGCAGGGCCTCGGGCGCCGCGCAACGGAAGCGGTAACGCACCGTCCAATCCGAATGCGCGACGTGATCGTCGTGGCCTTCGTGATCGTGATCGTGGCTGTGGTCGTGGTCGTGCTCGTGCGCCTCACCGGCCCCCGGCACCTCCAGAACCGGCCCTTCGGCCACGCAGCGGGCCGCGACGCTGAAGCGCCACAAGCGCGCGTGGTCGAGCACGGCTTTGCGGGCCGCTTGGACCTGCGCTTCTTCCGCGGGCGTTGCCGCGGCGCGCTCGAAACCGACCAGGTCCTGGGCGGTCGCACGCAGGTTGATCTCGACAACGCCCGCGTCCACCGCCACATCGACGAAGGCCTGCCCATGGACGTGGGCATGCTGGGCCTGCGCGGCCACGAACGACGGAACGGCAAGCGCGGCGAACAGCGCGATACAGAGCGGGCGAACGGTCATGACAGGCTCCAAAACAAGGGGTTACACAATAACGTTCCCGCTTCAGCGCCGGATGAATCCGCCGTCGCTGCCATACTCCGCGGCCTCCCGACACCGGCGAAACCATGAGTCCCCGCGATCTCGCCCTGCTCGTCCTGCTCGCCGGCCTGTGGGGCAGCTCGTTCCTGTTCATGCGCATCGCCGGGCCGGAGCTCGGCGCCGCGCCGCTGGCGTGGATGCGCGTGACCGTCGCTGCCGTCTTCCTCGGTGCCCTGCTCGGCTGGCGTCGCGAACGGCCGCCGCTGTCCGGTCGCTGGGGCGCGATGACGCTGATGGCGTTCACCAACACCGCCGCGCCCTTCCTGCTGCTCACCTGGGCGACGATCCACCTCAGCGCCGGCTACGGCGCGCTGTTGAACGCGACGACGCCCCTGTGGGGCGCGGTGATCGGCACGCTGTTCTTCGGCCTCGCCGCCGGGCGCCAGCTGTGGGCGGGCCTGACACTCGGCTTCATCGGCGTCGGCGTGCTCGTCGCCGGGAAGTTGAACGACATCGGCAGCGCGGCCCTCCTGCCGATTCTCGCCGGGCTCGCCGCGACGGCCTGCTACGGCCACGCCGCGCATTACGCGCGCACCGGCTTCGCTGGCGTCACGCCGCTCGGCCTCGCCTTCGGCAGCCAGCTGCTGGCCAGCCTGTGGCTGCTCGGTCCGGCGCTGGCCGAATGGCCCGCCGCGTTCCCCTCGTGGACGGCGCTGGCCTGCGTGGTGTTCCTCGGCGTGGCCTGTACGGGCATCGCCTACCTGATCTATTTCGGACTGATCGCCCGCATCGGTTCGACCAAGGCGACGATGGTCACCTACATCGCGCCGGTATTCGGCGTGGCCTGGGGCGCGCTGCTGCTGGACGAGGCGATCACGCCGGCCATGCTCGCCGGCGGCGCGGTGATCCTCGCCGGCGTGGCCGTGGCCGGCCGCGCGCGGAAGTCCTGACGACCCGCTACGCCGGCTCCGAGCCCGCCACCCGGTTGCGTCCCGCCTGCTTCGCCCGATACATCGCCGCATCGGCCCGGGCCAGCAGCTCGGCCGGGCTGGAGGCCCGCCGCGCGGCACCGGGCTCGAGATTGGCCACGCCGAAGCTGGCCGTGACCGACAGCGGGCCGACCGTCGTGCCGAACGGCGTGTCGGCCAAGGCCGCACGCAAGCGCTGCGCCGCCGCCATGGCGCGCTGCCCATCCGCGCCCGGCAACAGCAGCACGAACTCCTCCCCGCCATGGCGTGCCGCCATTTCGCCGCCACGCAGGCGGTCGGCAAGCCGCCGCGCTGCTTCCACGAGCACTTCGTCGCCGACCGCGTGGCCGTGCCTGTCGTTGATGGCCTTGAAGTGGTCGAGATCGACGAACACCACGGCCAACGGACGGGCCTGTGCGCGCGCTTCGTCGATGAGGCGCGGCAGCACCTCGGCCAGGGCACGGCGATTCGGCAAGCCCGTCAGCGCATCGCGCTCGGCCAGCGCGCGCATGCGGTCGCGCTGCTGGCGCAGGGCACCGATGCGCTGCGACATCGCCACTGTCATCGTGATGGCGAACCAGGCGCCGGACAGCAGCAGGGCCTCGCCCCGCCAAGGCCTCAGCAGGCCGTCGTAGAACGGACCCACCACCACGAGGGGCGGCAGCAGGGCGATCAGCACCGCCAAGGCGTTCCTCGAGCCGCGATGAAGGGCGAGAACCAGCAAGGGCAGCAGCACGAGCAGCATCGCCGCCGCGATGCCGCGAAGCGCCGGATAGACCAGCTCGCGGCCGGCAGGCCAGACGAACCACGCGACGATCGCAGCCACGGCCAGTCCACCCGCCAACCGGTGGGTCACGGCCAGCTTCGGGAACACCCGGTCGACCTTCGAGTGGGTCAAGGCGACCGACCAGACGCCGGCCAAGGCCATCGGCAGCAGCGTGAGGATCGCGAACTGCACGGCGGCCGGTGAATCGATCCACGGCCGCGGCCAGGCCGCGAGCCCGGTCCGCAGGCCGATCCACAGCGCGTAGGCCGCGATGGTGGCGGCGAACACCAGCGAGGCGCGGTCGCGCACGTTGGCGAACAGCAGCAACGAGGACAGCAGCATCGCCGCGAGGATGGCAAAGCCCCCGACGCGGATGGCGAAGCGCAGCGTGTCCTCGCGCTGCACGGCTGCCGGGTCGCCGTAACGCAAGGTCATCGCCCAACCCAACCAGCGGTTGGACGGCGCCGTGACGATGATCGCCTCGCGCGAACCGGGCGCCGCGCTGAACTGGGTGCCCACACCGGAACGCAGCCGCGCGTCGGTGCTGCGGGCATCGAACGAGAGACCGCAGCGCGCCTCGTCGCCGCGCCGGAACGTGACCAGGCCGGGCGGCGCATCGAGGACCAGCACCGATTGCCCCCAGGCCGGCCAGCCCTCGGGCGGCGCCTCGATGCGGACCTGCTGCGCGTCCGCCGGGGCGGGGGCCCGGCAGTCCAAGGTGATGGCGAAGGGTTTGCCCTGCAGCCGCTGCACCGAGACCGCGCCGGCCACCGAAGGCACCAGCAGCGCCAGCCCCATCGCGATAACGGCGAGCAGGCGTGGGAGAACGTGGCGTGTCGGGTTCGGCATCCGGTCCGGCGGGGTGGGCTCAGCCCGTATTCTGCACGCCGGCGGCGATGCCGTTCACCGTGGCCGCCAGCGCGCGGAAGCGGGCGTCGTCGGGGCGCCCCGCGGCGCGCCAATCGCGCAGCAGTTCGACCTGCAGCAGGCTGATGGGGTCCACGTACGGATTACGCAGCCGGATCGAACGCGCCAGGCGGGCGTCGCCGGCCAGCAGGGCCGCGCCGCGCAAGGCTTCGACGCCCTGCACCGTGCGCTCGAACTCGGCGCCGATGTCGGCGAAGTAGCGCGCGTGGCGCTCGCCGGCCAGCTGCGAATAGGCCTCGAAGATGCCCAGCTCGGTCTTGGCGAGGATCATCTCGAGGTCGTCGAGCACGGTGTCGAAGAACGGCCAGTCGCGCGCCATCTCGACGAGTGCGGCGTCACCGAAGCGTGCACGCGCCGAGGCCAAGGCACTGCCCACGCCGTACCAGGCGGTGAGGTTGCTGCGGTTCTGGCTCCAGCCGAACACCCACGGGATGGCGCGCAGGCCATCGAGCCCCGCGCCGCGTTTGCTCGGCCGCGAACCGATGTTCAGACGCTCGATCACGTCGATGGGCGTGGCGTCGCGGAAGTAATCGACGAAGTCGGGGCGCTCGTACACGAGCTCGCGGTAGGCGGCACGCGAGACTTCGGACAGGTGGTCGGCGATCTCGCGCCACGCGGCCTCGCGCGGCTCCGGCGCTCGCGGTGCCAGGGTGGCGCGCAGCACGGCGGCGGTGGCCTGCTCGAGGTTGCGCAGCGCGAGCGCGCGCAGCCCGTACTTCCGGTGGATCACTTCGCCCTGCTCGGTGAGGCGAAGCACGCCGCCGACCGAGCCACGCGGACCGGCGATAACGGCGCGCTCCGTGCGCGTCCCGCCGCGCGAGACGGAGCCGCCGCGGCCGTGGAAGAAGCGGAGCTTCACGCCGAACTCGGCGGCCACCTCGCCCAGGCGCACCTGCGCCCGCTGCAGCGCCCAGCGCGCGGCCATCAAGCCGCCGTCCTTCGCGCTGTCGCTGTAGCCGAGCATCACCCACTGCAGGTCGCCGCGGGCCTTCAGGTGGGCGCGCCAGCGTGGGTCGGCGAGCAGGTCGCGCAGCGTGTCGGGCGCGGCGGCAAGGTCGTCGACGGTTTCGAACAGCGGCGCCACGTCGAGCGGCACGCGGCCGCGCGTATCCACCAGCCCCGACCAGCGCGCCAACGCCAACACCGCCAGCGCGTCCTCGGCGCTTCGGCTCATGCTGACGATGTACAGGCCGAAGGCGCTGGCGCCGTAACGCGCGCGGCCTTCGATCACGGCGCGGAACACCTGGCGCATGCGCAGCGCGGCCGGTGCCTCCTTCGGCAGCGCGCGGGCGGGCAGCGGTTGGCCGGGTTCAACCACCGGCAGCGCTTCGTCCAGCGCCGCGTGCAGGCGATCGACACGCGCGGCGCGGTCGCGTTCGACGAAACCGGGCTCGCCCAGCCATTCAGCGATCGCCTGCCGATGCACGTCGGCGTGCTGGCGGAGATCGAGCGCAGCGAGGTGGAAGCCCAACGCGGCCACGCGACGGCGCACGCGACGCAGCGCGAACACGCCGGCGTGCTCGCCGCGGCTGCCGAGCAGGCTGTCCTCGACGAGGGCGAGGTCGGCGTCGAGCGCGGCAGCATCGGGATAGCCGGTGAGGCGGTCCTCGCGGGTCGCGGTCAAGCGCGCTTGCACGAGGCCAAGGAACGCGCGGTACGGCGTGTCCTCGTACTGCAGGGCCTGCGGCCAGCGCGCCGCGTATTCCTCGAGCCGCGCCTCGAAGCCGGCGCTGAAGGCCACGCGGGTGCGCGACTGCGTCAGCATCGCCTTCAGGTGCTCGATGTCGCCCACGTAGGCCGACAGCACGCGCTGGCGCTGCTGGTGCTGGGTCGTGGCGATGGTCTCGGCGCCCACCGCCGGGTTGCCGTCCATGTCGCCGCCCACCCAGGTGGCGAAGCGCAGCAAGGCCGGCAGCTCCGGCACGCGGCCGTAAACCGCTTCGAACGCCACTTCGAAGGCCTCGAAGAACACCGGCAGCACGCGGTACAGCGGGTCGCCGAGGTAGTAGCCCACCTGGGCCGATTCGTCGGCCACCGTGGGCTTCTCCGGCGCGGCGCTCTCGGTCTGCCAACCGGCGGTGAGCGCGGTGCGGATCACCTCGCGGTCGGCGCGGGCTTCGGCCGGCGTGCGCGTGCCGTCGATGTCGGCGATCAGCGCCTGAGCAATGACGGCCTCTTTGTCGAGAAGTGCGCGGCGCACGGCCTCGGTCGGATGCGCCGTGAGCACCGGCTCGATGCGCAGCGCCGGCAGCAGGGCCAGCACCTCGTCCAGCCCGATGCCTTCGTCTTTCAGTCGCTGCAAGGCGTCCTGCAGCCCGCCGGGCTGCGCGCCCCCGCCGTGGCGCTGGTAGTCGCGCCGGCGGCGGATGCGGTGCACGCGCTCGGCCAGGTTCACCGCCGAGAAGTAGAGGGCGAAGGCGCGCACCAGGTCGGCGTGCTGCTCGGGCGGCAGGGCGCCCAGTTCGGCCTGCAGGTCGGCCAGCGGCGCGGCGTCCTCGCGGCGGCGGATGGCCGCGCGGCGTACGCGCTCGACGCGTTCAAGGAAGCCTTCGCCCCCCTGCTCGGCGAGGATCTCGCCCACCAGGCTGCCGAGGCGGCCCACGTCCTCGCGCAGGCGCGCGTCAGTGGGCGGGAAGTCGATGTCGCGGAGCCGGGGAGCGGACGCGCCGGCGGTGCGGGGATCAGGGCTGTTCATGTCCGGAATCTACCGCGTGAAGGCGTCGTGTGCGCCCGTGAATACGTGTGCACCACGGGCCGCCTCATCGCCGGTCGGCATGAGCTGAGGCATGACCAACGGGCTACGGGCCGTTAACGCCCGCCCGGTATCCTCGCGGCCCCTGTCCGTGCCTCCGAGCCCCACCCCGTGAAGATCCGCCTTGCCCCGAGCCGACTCGCCATGATCGTCGCCGCCGCCCTCGCCGCCACCGCCTGCAACAAGCCCGCCGAGGCCCCGGCGGATGTGCCCGCCGCGGAAGCCGCCGCGGTGAACGCTGCGAACCCCTTCTTCCAGCCCAGCGCCCTGCAATACCTCGCGCCGGATTTCGCCGCCATCAAGGACGAGCACTACGGCCCGGCCTTCGAAGAGGGCATGAAGCAGCACACGGCCGAGATCCGCGCGATCGCCGACAACGCCGAGCCCGCGACCTTCGAAAACACCATCGTCGCGATGGAGAAGAGCGGCGCGGTGCTGCAGCGCGTGGCCGCGGTGTTCTTCGGGTTGTCGTCGGCCCACACCAACGAGACCATCCAGGCCGTGCAGGTCGAGATGGCGCCGAAGCTCGCGGCGCATGAAGACGGCATCTACCTCGACGGGCCGCTGTTCGCCCGCGTGAAGTCGCTGTACGACGCCCGCGACACGCTCGGCCTCGACGCCGAGTCCGCCCGCCTGCTCGAGCGCAGCTACCAGGCCTTCGTGCGCGCCGGCGCGCAGCTCGACGAGGCCGGCAAGGCCCGCCTGCGCGAGATCAATGCGCGCGAAAGCAGCCTGACCACCGAGTTCAGCAACAAGCTGCTGGCCGCCACCAATGCCAATGCCGTCGTCGTCGACAGCCTCGATGCGCTGAAGGGCTTCTCCGAGGGCGACATCGCCGCCGCCGCCGAAGCTGCGAAGGCGCGCAATCTCGAGGGCCAGTGGCTGATCACGCTGCAGAACACCACGCGCCAGCCGGCCCTCGTGAGCCTCGAGGACCGCGCCGTGCGCGAGCGCGTTTGGCGCGCTTCGGCCGAACGCGGCACGCAGGCCGAGAACGACACCCGCCCCATCGTGCTCGAACTGGCCAAGCTGCGCGCCGAGAAGTCTGCCCTGCTCGGCTTCCCGAACTGGGCCGCCTACGTGCTCGACGACCAGATGGCGAAGACGCCGGAAGCGGCCTACAAGATCCTGACCGACCTCGTGCCGAAGGTCGTCGCCAATGCCCAGGCCGAGGAAGCCGAGATCGCCAAGGTGATGGCCGCCGACGGTGTCGAGGGTCCGGTGCAGCCCTGGGATTGGGAGTACTACGCCGAGAAGGTCCGCGCCGCGCGCTATGCACTGGATGCCGCCGAAGTGGCGCCGTACTTCGAGCTCGACCGCGTCTTCAACGACGCGATGGGCTACTCGATGAACCAGCTGTTCGGCGTCACCTTCAAGCCGCGCCCCGATCTGCCGGTCTACCACCCGGACGTCAAGGCGTATGAGGTGTTCGACGCCGACGGCAGCTCGATCGGCCTGTTCTACGCCGACTACTTCGCCCGCCCGAGCAAGCGTGGCGGCGCGTGGATGGGCAGCTACGTCTCGCAGAGCACCCTGCTCGGCCAGAAGCCGGTCGTCGTCAACGTGATGAACATCACCAAGGGCGCCGACGGCCAGCCGACCCTGCTGAGCTTCAGCGAGGTCACCACCCTGCTGCACGAGGTCGGCCACGCGCTGCACGGCCTGTTCGCCAACACCAAGTACCCGAGCCTCTCGGGCACGGCCGTGTCGCGCGACTACGTCGAGTTCCCGTCGCAGTTCCTCGAGGACATCGCTCTCGACCCGGCGGTGCTCGCCAACTACGCCAAGCACCACCAGACCGGCGAGCCGATCCCGGCCGAGCTGATGCAGAAGGTGATCGACGCCGGCGACTTCAACCAGGGCTTCGATTCGGCCGAGTACATCGCCTCGGCGCTGCTCGACCTCGACTGGCACACCCTGCCCGCCGACCAGATCCCGACCGACGTCGAGGCCTTCGAGAAGGCGTCGCTGGAGCGCCACGGCCTGGCCATCAACGCCATCCCGCCGCGCTACAAGAGCACCTACTTCGCCCACACCTTCGCCGGCGGCTACTCGGCCGGCTACTACGCCTACCTGTGGGCGGAAGTGCTGGCGGCCGACGCCTACTCGGTGCTGCAGCAGCGCGGTGGCCTGACCCGCGAGAACGGCGACGCCGTGCGCCGCGAGGTGTTCTCGGTGGGCAACACCCGCGAGCCGATGGAGAGCTACCGTGCCTTCGCGGGCCGCGACCCCGAGGTCGAGGCCCTGCTGAAGCGCCGCGGCCTGCAGTAAGCACCGGGGCGGGGCCGGCGCTTCCGGTCCCGCCACGAACAGCACGAAAGCGAAGGGCCCGCGCGAGCGGGCCCTTTCGTTGCCACCCGGCGAGAGCGCGCGCTCAGCTCTTGCCGCAGCAGGCCTTGTACTTCTTGCCCGAGCCACAGGCACAGGGGTCGTTGCGGCCCGGCGTCGCGTCCTTCCGCACCGGCTGCTTCGGCGTCTTGCGCTCCAGACCGCCGGCGTAGAGGTCGTGCAGCACGGCCGGCAGCTGGCCGACGATCGCCAGACGGCCCTCGTGGCCCGGCTCTTCGATGTCTTCCCCACCGGACAGCGACTGGATGAGATCGAGTGCCTCGGTGACCCACTCGTCCTTGGCCTCCCACTCGCCCCATTCGAACTCGTGGAAGCCCACGGCCTCGAGGAAGCCGTCGGCCCATTCCGCACCGACCGGGATGTCGTCCGCCGGCGGCGCTTCGCCGTCCTCGGGCACCCAGATGAAGGGCATGTCCTGATCGGTGAAGTCCTCCTCGCCCAGCTTCACCCGACGTTCGACCGCGGCCTTGAGGTGCAGGATCGGCGCGTAGTGCTCGTCGCGGTCGCGCGCGCCCTCCCAGCGCGGCTCCTTGCCCCACACGCGAGGCATCCAGTCGGCCTGCGAGATGGCCTCCGGCGACACCGCCACGCCGGAAAGGAAGCCGTCCAGCTGTTCGAGGCTCATGCCACCGAAGGGAATGGCGCGCTTTTCCAGCATCTGCGCCAGCGATTCGGCATCGGCATCGGTGAACACGTTCGACATGGTGGTGGCTTGGCAGTGCGGCAATGGGGCGACAGTATGCGCCCACCGCCCCTCGACCGCGCCGCAAGGCGCCCGCCATGCACCTCCTCGCCCTCCTGCACTTCGCCATCGCGATCTACTTCGCGATCCACGCCGTCCGCACCGGGCAGGGCCTCTACTGGGTACTCATCCTGCTGATGTTCCCGCTGCTCGGCAGCCTCGTGTACTGCTTCGCGATCTGGATGCCGGAGATGTCGCAGTCGCGCGGGGCGCGCCAGGCCGTCCGCACGGTGAAGCAGGCACTGCAGCCCACCCGCGAACTGCAGGACGCCAAGCTCGCGCTGGAGCAGGCCGACACCCTGCGCAACCGCCTGGCGCTCGGCGATGCCCTGGTGGCGCAGAAGCAGTGGGCGTCGGCACTCGAACAGTTCGAAGCGGCCCTCGCGCGCGACCCCGAGGCCCCTGACGTGCAGGCCCGCATCGCCGAAGTCGGCCTGTGGACCGGTGCCGCTGCCCGCGCACTCGACATCACCAACGCCTTGCTCGCTCGCACGCCCCCGTTCCGGCAGAACGACGTGCCGCTCAGCCACGCCCGGGCGCTGGCCGCACTGGAGCGCCGCGACGAGGCGCGCAGCGCGTTCATGGCCCTGCTCGACGAAACCGAAAACCTCGAAGTCGCCGCGCATTACGCCGAGTGGCTGAAGGTCTGGGGCGACTTCACCGCCGTGCGTGAACTGCGCGACGAAGCGCTGCGCCGCTACGAGCGGCTGCCGAAGCACAGCAAGGAGCTGCACCGCGAAGCGATCGCGCGCATCAAGGCGGCGAGCTGAACCCGCCGCGGCCGCGCGCGGCCGGGCTCAGTAGGCGAATTCCTTGAACAGCGGATCGACGCTGCCGTTCCATTCGCCGTGGAACAGCTCGAGCTTGCGCTCCGCGGCGGTCTGGTTCGCCAGCGCCATTTCGATCAGCGGCTCGAGGTACACCGCTTCGCTCGCGCCGCTGCGGTTCAGGCGCGAACGGCGCTTCAATCCGGCCTCGCTGATCTTGAGCGATTCCATCGCCAACTCGCGCATCGTCGCGCCGCGGAAGGGCAGCTTGAAGCCGTGGCGCGGCACGCCGTCGCGCAAGGCATGGCGCTCTTCCAGCGTGAAGTCCTTGACGAGGTCCCACGCGGCATCGAGCGCCGCATCGTCATACAGCAGGCCCACCCAGTAGGCGGACAGCGCGCAGATGCGATTCCACGGGCCGCCGTCGGCGCCGCGCATCTCCAGGTACTTCTTCAGCCGAACCTCGGGGAAGGCGGTGGTGAGGTGGTCGCTGAAGTCGCGCATCGACGGGCGCTCGCCCGGCAGCACGTCGAGCTTGCCGTCCATAAAGGCGCGGAAGCTCTTGCCAGCGGCGTCGATGTACTGGCCGTCGCGGTAGACGAAGTACATCGGGACGTCGAGCAGGTAATCAACATAACGCTCGAACGAGAAGCCGTCTTCGAACACGAAATCCAGCAGGCCGGTGCGATCGGCGTCGGTGTCGGTCCAGACGTTGCTGCGGAAACTCATGAAGCCGTTCGGCTTCCCTTCGGTGAACGGCGAATCGGCGAACAGCGCCGTGGCCACCGGCTGCAGCGCCAGCGAGACACGGAACTTCTTCACCATGTCGGCCTCGCTCGAGAAATCGAGGTTGGTCTGGATGGTGCAGGTGCGCGTCATCATGTCGAGGCCGAGCGAACCAACCTTGGGCATGTACTCGCGCATGATCTTGTAGCGGCCCTTGGGCATCCACGGCATCTCGTCGCGGCGCCACTTCGGCTGGAAGCCCATGCCGAGGAAGCCAAGCCGCAGCGGATCGGCCGCGGCCTTCACTTCATAGAGGTGCTGCGCGGTCTCGCGGCAGGTGTCGTGGATGGTCTCCAGCGGAGCGCCGGAGAGTTCGAGCTGGCCCGCCGGCTCCAGCGTCACCGAAGCCTTGTCCTGCACCAGCGCGATCAGGTGCCCGTTTTCCTCGACGCGCTCCCAGCCGAACTTGGCGATGCCCTCGAGCAGCGCGCGGATGCCGCGCTCACCCTCGTAGGGAATCGGCTTCAGGTCCTCGTGGCGGAAGCCGAACTTCTCGTGCTCCGTACCGATGCGCCAATCGGCGGGCGGCTTGTTGCCGGACGCCAGGTACTCGATCAGCTGCTCACGGCCCTCGATGGGCGTGGTCTTCTCGGCGCTCGGTCCGGACATTCGTGAAACCTTGGAGAGGGAACCCGACGACGATGGGGGCGGTGCGTGACGACCGCAAGGCGGCCCGTCACTCCGCCTTCGCGAGTCCCAGCCAGCCGCTGACCACCGCACGGGCCTCCTCGACGCCCAGCTTGTCGGGCGACGAGAACAACTGCGCCGAGGCCACCCCACCGAGCTCCTTGCGCACTTTCGCCAGGGTCTGGGCCTGCGCGCTGCGCGAGAGCTTGTCGGCCTTGGTCAGCAGCACGTGGCAGTTGAGGTTGCGACGGAAGGCGAAGTCCACCATCTGGCGGTCGTAGTCCTTGAGCGGGTGGCGGCTGTCCACCACCACCACCAGGCCCGTCAACGCCTTCCGGCTCTGGAAGTAGCCCTCGATGAAGGTCTTCCAATGCTCGCGCAGGTGCAGCGGCACCTCGGCATAGCCGTAGCCCGGCAGGTCGACGAGGTAGTGCTCCGGACGGACCTGGAAGTACACCAGCTGCTGGGTGCGGCCCGGGGTCTTGGAGGTCCGCGCCAGTCCGTTGCGCTGGCAGATCGCGTTCAGCGCGCTCGATTTGCCGGCATTCGAACGGCCGGCGAACGCCACCTCCTGCCCGGTGTCGTCCGGCAACTGGTGCGGCAGGTGCGCCGCCTTCAGGTACTCGGCGGTCTGCAGGTGGTTGGTGGCCATCGGGGGTCCTTGCGCGTTCGGCCGCAGAGTGTGGGGGTTGGCGGGCCACCCCGGAAGCCCGGCCGCCGACGGGCGGGCCCGGGCCCGCCCGGCATTCGTTGACCCGCCGCCGAGCCGGCTGGGATAATCCGCCGTCCTGCCGGTGCTTCGCCGCCCCGGCCCAGTTCCGTCTCACCCGCATTGAACACCGGAGTCTCCGCATGACGCTGAAGCGCATCCTTGCCGTTGGAGCCGCCGTGGGTACGGCGCTCGCCCTGGCCGGCGTCGCGATCGCCCAGTCGACCGAAGCCCCGGCCGCTGCACCCGCCGCGGCGGAAGCGCCGGCCGCCGAGGCTGCCGCTGCCGTGACGCCCGCCGCAGAAGCGCCCGTCGCGGTTGCCGCCGAGCTGCCGGCCGATGGCCCAGCCAACCCGGGCGATGCCACCGCCGGCGAAGCCAAGGCCGCGGCCTGCGCCGCCTGCCACGGTGCCGACGGCAACGCCGCCGACCCGCAATACCCGAACATCGCCGGCCAGCACGAGCACTACATCGCCCGCCAGCTGGCGCTCTTCAAGAGCGGCGAGCGTGACAACGCGATCATGCTCGGCTTCGCCGCCACGCTGTCCTCGCAGGACATGCGCGACATCGGCGCCTACTTCGCCAAGCAGGCCCCGCGCCCGGGCGTCGCCGACGAGACCGTGATCGCCGAAGGTCCGAACGCCGGTCGCAAGTTCTATCAGGTCGGCCAGAAGCTCTACCGCTCCGGCGACCCGGCGCGCGGCATTCCGTCCTGCGCCGCCTGCCACGGCCCGACGGGCGCCGGCGTGCCCGGTCCCAGCTGGCCGGCCCTGCATGCCCAGCACGCGCAGTACACCGCGCTGCAGCTGCGCGCTTTCCGCGACGGCGCGGTCTGGGGCAAGGATGGCAACGCCAACGCCATCATGTCGGCCGTCGCCCGGAACCTGAGCGACGAAGAGATCGACTCGCTGGCCAGCTACCTGCAGGGCCTGCACGACGTCCGCGACGCGGCCCCGGCCGACGCCACGGCCGCCCGCTGAACGGCGGCGGGAACTTTCCGCCCGCCCCGCGTTCTGAACTCCCGAGCCGGCGGCCTACCGCCGGCTTTTCATTTCCGACCCGAGGATTCCCGATGCTCCGCTCGCTGGCCCTGCTTGCCGCCCTTGCCGTTCCCGGTCTCAGCATCGCCCAGGCCGCAGCCGGCGCCCCGCGCCTCGGCACCGACTACGAAGTGATCTCCCCCGCCCAGCCCACCTTCGGCGCCCCGGGCAAGATCGAAGTGGCCGAAGTCTTCAGCTACCACTGCATCCACTGCGCTGACTTCCAGCCCTATGTGAACCGCTGGAAGGTCAAGCTCCCGGCCGACGTGCGCCTCACCTACGTGCACGCCGCCTTCGGTGGCGCCATCGACAACCTCGCCCGCGGCTTCTATGCCGCCGAGACGCTCGGGGCCACGGAGCGCACGCACGACGGCTTCTTCCGCGCCTTCCACGTCGACCGCAAGATCACGACCGGCAGCCCCGACGAAGTCGCGGACGTCTACGCAAGCCTCGGTCTCGACCGCAAGCAGGTGCTCGACACGATGAACAGCTTCGGCGTCACTTCCAAGGTGAACCGCGCCAAGCAGTTCGCGCAGCGCACCGGCGTGAACGCCACGCCGACGGTCATCGTCGCCGGCAAGTACCGCGTCAGTGCCACCTCCGACCGCGGCTTCGACGGCATGCTGCAGACGATCGACTACCTCGTCGCCCGCGAGCGCGCCTCGGCGCCGGCCCGTCCGGCCGCGGCGCCCGCCGCAGCGCCGAAGCCCGCCCCGGCCCGCTGAGCCCACGCCGCTGCGCCTGCTGAGCGCCAACATCCAAGCCGGCCACAGCACCCGCGCCTACCGCGATTACGTGGTGCGGGGCTGGGGGCACGTGCTGCCGAACGGCAAGCAGCGCAACCTGGATGCCCTGGCGGAGCTGGCCCGACCCTTCGACATCGTCGGCCTGCAGGAAAGCGACCCCGGCAGCCTGCGCTCCGGGTTCACCAACCAGACCCAAGCCCTCGCCGAACGCGGGGGCTTTCCGTTCTGGAGCCACCAACCCAACCGCCGCGTCAGCCGTATCGCCAGCAGCGCCAACGGCCTGCTCTCGCGCGTCTCGCCCACGACGGTCCTGGATTACGCGCTGCCCGGCCGACTGGGCGGCCGCGGCGTGATGCTCGCCCGATTTGGCGAAGGCGAGGCCGCCTGGACGCTCGCGGTCACGCATCTGTCGCTCG
The DNA here is from genome assembly GCF_044377035.1 of Silanimonas sp. Lineage (GTDB taxonomy): Bacteria > Pseudomonadota > Gammaproteobacteria > Xanthomonadales > Xanthomonadaceae > Silanimonas. Next base: position 14,363 of record NZ_JBILJW010000003.1, on the reverse strand, counting down.
GCGTCGCCTCGCGCCGGCAGCAGCTCGATTTCCTTGGCGAGTTGCTCGCCGACGAGACGCGCCTCGTGCTGATGGGTGACTTCAACTGCCCGGCCACGTCGCGCGAGTTCGAAGGCCTGTACCGGCGCACCGCGCTGATGCCACCGCCCGAGCCGATCGCGACCTTCCCGAGCTGGGGCCCGACGCGCTCGCTCGACCACGTGTTCACCGCGGGCTTCCGGGTCGGCGAGTACCGCGCACTGCCGGCGGCAGGCTCGGATCACATGGCGGTGGCGGTGACGCTGGAACCGCTCGGAAACGTCTCGCCCGCCGCAGCCTGAAGCCGCGTCAGGGCCAAAGCAGCGCCACGCCCACCGAAGCCAGCGCGACGGCGAAGACCCGCGCCAGCGCCACGCCGCTCAGCCGATGCGCGAGGCGCACACCGTAAGGCGCCGCGAACCACGCCCCGAGGCCGATGCCGACCGCGGCCGGCACGTGCACGTGGCCCACCATCCCGAAGGCCTTCGTCGCCACGGCCGCAGCCGACGGAGGCGCCGCGCCGATCGACGGCACCAGTGCGTACGTCGCGGCACTGGCCAGCGCGATCACCACGCCGCAGGCGGAGGACGTGCCGACGGCGCGCACCGTCGCGACGCCGCGCGACACCAGCAGCGGCACGGTGAGGCTGCCGCCGCCGACGCCCACCACCGCCGACACCGCACCGATGATGGTGCCGGCCGCGCCCAACCATGGCCCACGAGGCACCGGGGTGATGATCGAATCGCCCAACGCGGCGGTCGCGGCGGGACGTGCGGGCCACGCCATGCGCACCCCCATCAGCAAACAGAAAACCCCGACCAGCGTGGCGAGGGTCGAACCGTCGACGCCGATCGCCCAAATGCTGCCGACGATGCCGCCGAACACCAGCCCGGGCGCCAACCACGCCACCGTCGGCCACAGCACGCTGCCGCGCTTGCGGTGCGCGTTCGCCGAGGCGCTGGCCGTGACGATGATCGATGCGAGGGACGTCGCGAGGGCGACATGCATGACATCGGAAGCGGGCACGTCGAACCATGGCAGCAGGGCGACCAGCGCCGCCACCAGCACGGTGCCGCCGCCGATGCCGAGCAACCCCGCGAGCACGCCCGCGACGATGCCGAGCAGCGGAAACCACAACCAGGTGAACTCAGGCATCACGCGGGGGCTCCGTTACACTGGCCGGCATGCGAAACCTCTTCTTTTCCGTCGCCCTGATCGGCGGCATTGTCGCGGCAAGCGCGGCTCAGGGCGAGTCGCCCTCCGTGCGGCGCTCCGAAGTGCAGGCTGCCTTCGAAGCGGCCGACCGCGGCCAACTCAAGCTGGCCGACGTCGCCCGCCTGCAGTCGCACCCCTTGTCCGGCTGGCTCGAAGTGCTGGTCCGCGAGCGCGAACTCCACCACATCAACCGCGAAACGCTCGGCGAACTGCTCGAAGACCTCGGCCCCCAACCCGCCGCCACGCGGCTGCGCCAAGCCTGGCTGCGGCGGGCGGCCGCCGAAGGCCGCTGGTCGGACTTCCTTGCCCACGACCGGCCCGGCGGCGACGTCACGCTGCAATGCTTCACGCTGCAGGCGAAGCTCGCCACCAACGCAGTCGACGCCGCCTGGGTGCAGGCCGCCACCGGCCTCTGGCTCAGCGCCGATTCCCAGCCCGCCGCCTGCGACCCGGTATTCACTGCGCTGGCCCAGCGCGGCGAACTCACGCCCGCGCTGCGCTGGCAACGCATCGAGCTCGCCGCGCGCGCCGGCAACACCGGCCTGATGCGCGCCGCGGCGCGCAACCTGCCCGAAACCGAGCTGGCACTGATCCGCGACTACGCCGCGTTCATCGATGCCCCGCACGCCCGCGCCGCGCAATGGCCGAAGGACAACCGCAGCCGCGCGATGGCCGAGATCGGCCTGTCGCGCCTCGCGCGCCGCGATCCGGGTGCTGCCGAGCGCGCCTTGGCCTCCAACGCTTCGCTGCTGCCCGCCGGCAGCCGCGAGCACGGCGCCGTGCGCGCCGCCATCGCGCTGTGGACCGCCGCCAGCTACGGCGCGGAGTCGGCGCGCCGGCTCGCCGCCGTGCCCGACGCGGCCTTCGACGAAGCCCTGCACGGCTGGGCCGTGCGCGAAGCGCTGGCGCGTGGCGACCGCGCCGGGGCACTGAAGGCCATCGAACGCATGCCCGCCGCGCTGCGCGGCACCGCGCAGTGGCAGTACTTCGAAGCGCGGCTGCGCGAGGACCTCGGCGATGCCGCGGCCGCCGCGCCGCTGTTCGCCGCTGCCGCCAAAAGCCCGACCTTCCACGGCTTCCTCGCCGCCGATCGCGCCGGCACGCCCTACGCGCTGTGCCCGCGCGACCCCTCGGATGACGCGCGCCTTGGCCGCGACGTCGAGCGCAACGCCGCGCTGGCCCGCGCCATCGAACTGTTCCGCATCAAGCGCCCCGCGCTGGCCGCGCTGGAGTGGCAGGCGGCGGTCGAGCGCATGGACGACACGCGTCGCGTACTCGCCGTGCAGAAGGCCATGCAGGCGCGCTGGTACGACCGCGCGCTCTTCGGCATGCCGGCGAATCCGCAGGCGCTGCAGTACTACACGCTGCGCTTCCCGCTGCACCACGAGACGCTGATCCGGCGCGAGTCCCGCAAGAATGGCCTCGAGCCCTCGCTGGTGGCGGCACTCACCCGCGCCGAGAGCGCCTTCATGCCGGAGGCGCGCTCGCCCGCCAACGCGCGCGGCCTGATGCAGCTCCTGCCGTCGACGGCGGAAGGCGTGTCGCGGCGCCTCGGCTTGCCGTGGCAGGGCGCCGACAGCCTGTTCCGCCCCGAATTGAACGTGCCCTTGGGCACCGCCTACCTCGCCCAGCGCATCGGCGACAACGGCGGCCTCGCCTACCGCGCCATCGCGGCCTACAACGCCGGCCAAGGCGCGGTGCAGCGCTGGATGGCTGCGCGTCCGGCGCTGCCCGCCGACTACTGGATCGAGACCATCCCGTTCAAGGAAACCCGCGAGTACGTGCCGCGCGTGCTGGCCTTCAGCGTGATCTACGACTGGCGCCTCGACGGCCGCACCCGCTCGCTCACCGATCGCCTCGAAGGCCGTGACGAACACGTGCCACGGCAGTTCGCCTGCACCGCCTCGCCCGACGCCGCCGCGTCCACGGCCACTCCCACCGCCCGCTGAAGGTCCGACCATGAAGATCACCCTGCTCGGCGCCACCGGTTTCGTCGGCCGCGTCCTCCTCGCCCGCCTCGCGCAGGAAGGCCACCAGCTCACGGTGCTTTCGCGCAATCCGCACGCCCACCTCGTGCGACTGCTGCCGCCCGGCACGCGCGTGGTCACCGGTGACGTCTACGACCCCGAACTGCTGAAAGCGAACTTCATCGGTGCCGACGCCGTCATCAACCTCGTCGGCATCCTCAACGAAGCGGGTGACAACGGCCGCGGCTTCCATCGCGCGCACGTGGCCCTGACCAAGCTCGTCGTCGCCGCCTGCCAGCTCGCGGGCACGAAGCGGTTGCTGCAGATGAGTTCGCTCAACGCCGGTCGCGGCGACAGCTTCTATTTGAAGACGCGCGGTGAAGCGGAAGCCGCGGTGAAGGCCAGTGGGCTGGATTGGACGATCTTCGAGCCGTCGGTGATCTTCGGCATCGGCGACGGCTTCTTCTGCCGCTTCGCCGAACTGCTGAAGCTGAGCCCCGTGCTGCCACTGGCCAAGGCCGGAACGCGCTTCGCCCCGGTCTACGTCGGCGACGTGGTCGAGGCGATGCGCCGCGCCCTGCATTCGCGCAGCACTATCGGGCAGGTCTACGAGCTCTACGGCGCCGATGTGATGACGCTCGGCGACCTCGTGCGCCTGACCGCGCGGCAGCTCGGGCTGAAGCGGGTGGTGGTGCCGCTGCCCGACGCGCTGGCGCGCCTGCAGGCCTTCGCCTTCGACTTCGTGCCCGGCAAGCCGTTCTCCTCCGACAACTACCGCTCGCTGAAGCTCGATTCCGTCGGCGCCATCGACGGCCTGCACCAGCTCGGTATCGAGCCGACGCGCATCGGCCAGCAGCTCGCCACGATCCTGGGCTCGCCGGCCGAAAAGCAGCCGCGCTATGACCGCTACCGCAGCGTTGCCCGCTGACGCCACGGTCTACCTCGTGGGCGGCGCGGTACGCGACGCCCTGCTGGACCGTGCGCCCGGCGATCGCGACTGGGTGGTGGTCGGCACCGACGCCCAAGCCATGCGCGCGGCGGGCTTCAAGACCGTCGGCGCCGATTTCCCGGTCTTCTTGCATCCGGCCACGGGCGAGGAATACGCCCTGGCCCGAACCGAGCGCAAATCCGGGCGCGGCTACACCGGCTTCGTCGTCCACGCCGATCGCACGGTGACGCTCGAAGATGACCTGCGTCGCCGCGACTTCACCATCAATGCGATCGCGCAAGCGGACGACGGCACGTTGGTCGATCCGCTGGGGGGCCGCGCCGACCTCGAAGCGCGCGTGCTGCGCCACTGCAGCCCGGCCTTTGCGGAAGACCCGTTGCGCGTACTGCGCGCGGCGCGCTTCATGGCGCGCTTCGCCCCACTCGGCTTCCGCGTGCACGAGGACACGCTCGCCCTGATGCGCGGCATGGTGGAGGCCGGCGAGCTCGCCCACCTCGTGCCCGAACGCGTCTGGCAGGAGCTCAAGCGCGCGCTCGGGGAAGCGCGGCCGTCCGCCTTCCTGCAAACCCTGCGCGCCTGCGGCGCGCTGGCCGTCGTGCTGCCCGAGGTCGACGCGCTCTACGGCGTGCCGCAGCGCGCCGAGTACCACCCGGAAGTCGACACCGGCGTGCACGTCGAGATGGTCGTCGACATGGCCGCTCGGCTCGCGCCGGGTGACGCCGCGATCGGCTTCGCCGCGCTCACGCACGACCTCGGCAAGGCGCTGACGCCCGCTGAGGTCCTGCCGCGCCATCCGATGCACGAGCACGCCGGCCTGAAACCGCTGGCCGCGCTTTGCGCGCGGCTGAAGGTGCCGAACGCCGAAGCCCAGCTCGCCACCGACGCCTGTCGCGAACACCTCAACGTGCACCGCTTCGACGAACTGCGCGATGCCACCGTCCACGAACTGATCGAACGCTGCGGCGGCCTGCGCCAGGGCTCGCGCATCGACGCGCTCGCCCTCGTCTGCGAAGCCGACAAGCGCGGGCGTCTCGGCCATGCTGAATCCGACTACCCGCAGGGCCGCGCGCTGCGCGCCTGCCGTGACGCCGCCCTCGCCCTGCAGGCGAAGGACGTGATGCGCGAAGGCCTCGCCGGGCCCGCCATCGGCGAGGCCTTGAAGAAGGCCCGCATCGCGGCGATCGGCGCCGCGCGTCGCAGCCTCAGCGGCGGAACCGCGCCTCCAGCCACGCCGGCAGGTTGAGCGCAAGTCCGAGCGCCGTCCCGAGGCCCACGCCGACGGCGTTCGCCACGAGGTCGAGCCCGTCGCGCTGTCGGTCCACGGTGAATGCACCCTGCGCCCATTCCATCGCGGCGCCGAGCACCAGCAGCGCGAGCAAGGCCCGTCGCCGCCCTGCCGTCGAGGCGAAGCAGCCCATCGCCCACCAAGCCAGCGCGGCATAGGCCAACGCATGGTTGAGTTTGTCGGCATGCGGGAACATCGGCGCGGCCCCGGGCACCGGCGGACCGAGCGACAGCACGAGGCAGAGCACCCACCCGAACGCCCAGAGCGCCAGCCACGCGCCGCGCCAACGCAGCCCATCGACAGGCGCCACCGCCCCGCCGCTCACAGCCGCCTCGACAGCTCGCCGAAGGCGAAGGCGGCCGAAAGGTCGACGTCGCGGGTAAAGCCCATCACCTGGAAGCGCTCACCCATCTCGCCGGGCATCGTCAGCTTGCGGATCTCGTTGATGCGGCGGTAGCGCTCGCGATCATCGATCAAGGCCTCGGCCTCGGCGATGCGCTGCGGCAGGCCATTGGCGATCAGGAAGCTCGACTGGCTGCAGTAGCCAGCGAAGTCGAAACCGGCATTCGTGCCGGCTTCGGCCAGCGCGGTGAAATCGACGAAAGCGGTGATGTCCTGCAGGCCGGGCAGGAAGAACGGATCGCCATGCGCACGGTGGCGGTAATGGCAGACCAGCGTTCCATCGTTGCGCTCCGGCAGGTAGAACTCGCGGCGCGGGTAGCCGTAGTCGACGAACAGCATGGCGCCGTGCTTCAGCAGGCCGCCGATCGCCTGGATCCAGTAAGGCAACTGCGGCAGCACCTCCGAGCGGTAGCCGTCGGGCAGCGGCGCGCCGAGCGTGCGCTCGACGTGGCGCACCGCCGCACGCACCAGGGCGTCGGCGGGCTGGTCGACGCGGATGAAACCACCGTTCGCATCGAGGCTGACGAACTCCTCGTACACCTCGCCCTCGTGGATGGCGAAGCGCGTGGTCGGCAGCGCGTCCAGCACTTCGTTGGCGAACAGCACGCCGGCCCACTCGCCCTCCGGCGGGCCGTCCAGCCAGTCGCAGCGCGCGAACACGGCCGGCGGCAATTGCTCACGCAGCCGCTGCTGCTGGCGTTGCCGCAGGTCGGCACTGGGCTCGAGGATGGCGTAGCGCTCGGGCAACACGCCGAGGCGCTCCGCATGCTGCAGGAAGGCCACGGCGAACGCCCCGCTGCCGCCGCCGAGCTCGAGGAAGCCCGGATGCGGCAGACCACGAAGGATCGGCGACACCGCCTCGCAGACGCACTCCGCGAACACGTTGCCGAGCTCGGGCGAGGTGATGAAGTCGCCGGCTTCGCCGAACTTGCTCGCCCCGGCGCTGTAGTAGCCGAGGCCCGGCGCATACAGCGCGAGCTCCATGAAGCGTGCGAACGGAATCGCACCGCGCTCGTGGCGGATTGCCGCCGCCAGGAACTCGACCAGTCTTGCGCTGTGCTCGCGCGCTGCGCCGCCCGGTTCAGGCAGGCCGAAAGTGCTCATCAATCCGCTCGTCGTCGATCAGGCGCAAAGGATACCGCCCCGGCCTGCACGTCCGGCCGACGGGCGCAGGGGGCATGATGTCAGGGTCGCCAGAACCCGATGCCGATGACCCCCGAGACCCGCCTTCCGCCGTCCTCCGCGACGGCCCCCGTCGCCTTCATCACCGGCGCCGCCAAGCGCGTCGGCGCGGCCATCGCGCGGCACCTGCATGCGCGGGGATTCGATCTCGTGCTGCATCACCGCGCGTCATCCGCGGAAGCCACGTCCCTTGCGGCCGAACTCGAAGCACAGCGGGCCGGCAGCACCCTCGTCGTGCAGGCGGAACTGGGCGACACCGGCGCCCTGCCTGGCCTCATCGACGCCGCGATCGCGCGCTTCGGCCGTTTGGACGCCCTGGTCAACAACGCCTCGGCGTTCCATCCGACCCCGATCGGCCAGGCCTCCGAGGCCGACTGGAACGCGCTGTTCGACAGCAATGCCAAGGGCCCGTTCTTCCTTGCCCAGGCCGCCGCTCCGCACCTGCGCGCCGCCGGCGGTGCCATCGTCAATCTCGTCGACGTCTACGGCGAGCGCCCGCTGGCGAGCCACACGATCTACTCGATGGCCAAGGCGGCCAACGCGATGCTGGTGAAGTCGCTGGCGGTCGAACTGGGCCCCGAGGTGCGCGTCAACGGCGTGTCGCCGGGCGCCATCCTCTGGCCCGACGCGGGCAAGTCCGAGGCGGCCAAGGCCGCGATGCTGGCCAAGACCGCCCTGAAGCGCGTTGGCGCGCCCGAGGACATCGCCGAGGCCGTGCGCTGGCTGCTGCAGGACGCCCGCTACACCACGGGCCAGATCCTCGCCGTCGACGGCGGGCGCCTGCTCAATCTCTGAATGCGCGACCCGGCGCGAGGCCGGGCCGCGCCATGACTCACTTGTGGCGGAACGCGCCCTGCAGGGTCGCACCATCGAAGCCGAGCGGGGCCTGCCCGTCCACGGCGAAGCGGTACACCGCCGCCTGGTAGATGCCCGCAAGCGCTGCCTGCGTCACCGCCAGCGCGATCACCGCGATCACCACCAGCGCGCCGATGATGATCGCCGCCGTCGCGCCGGCCGTCAGCGCGGCCGCCACCACCAGGCCCGCGCCGAGCAGGATCACGGCCAGCGTCAGCAGGCCGAAGGCGAAACCGAGGCCGACGTTGCCGATCAGGTTCTCGCCCCAGCTCTTCTTCAGCAGGCCGAAGCTCTCCTTGATCGCATCGATCGGGCCGACGTTCTGCGCCACCAGCACCGGCACCACGAGGAAGGTCGAGACCGTCCAAGCCGCACCGAGCAGACGGGCCACCATCGCGCCGAGCCACTCGCTGCGCTGTTCCAGCGCCTTGATGAGCAGGCCGACGACCGCCGCGATCACCGCGTAGCCGACGATCGCGCCGAAGCGCTCGCGGGCGATGCGCAAGCCGTCGGCCACCGTCGGGTCACCACCCTCGAGCCGGATCAGGGCCGCGCCAACCAGCGCGCTGTTGAAGAAGAAAATCACCGTGAACTGGGTGACGTAGAACAGGAAGCCGACGACGATCGAGATCGGGCCGGCACCGCCGTCGAACAGCCCCGTGAGAAAACTCGGCACCAGGAAGGTGGCGGCCACCAGGGTCGCGGCGATCGACGAGATCACCGGGAACCACAGCAGTTCCTTGTCGGCGCGCAGGACGGCGGCGCTGGCCTTCACGAGGGACCAGCTGCGGGCGAACTTCTCGAACATGGGGCGCTCCGGGGGTTGGATTCACACCAGTATCACGCCATCCGCGACGTCGCGGTACTGACGAAGGTCACCCGAGGTCGAGCGCCTCGACGGCCGGCGGCGAAGCCGACTCAGGATGGGCCGCCCAGAGCGCGGCCAGGGTCCGGCCCTGCACCGGGTCGACGAAGTCCGGGGCGATGTCGGCGAGCGGCTTCAGCACGAAGGCGTGCTTGAGCTCCGGACGCGGCAGTTGGAGGTTGCCCTCGCCGCGCATCACCCGGTCATCGAAATAGACGATGTCCACGTCCAGCGTCCGCGAGGAGAAACGCGGCACGTCGCGGCGGCGGCCGTGGCGGTCCTCCAGCGCGTGCAGCCAGTCGTTCAGGGCCTGCGGCTCCAGATCGCTGCGAATGGCCGCGGCGCAATTCAGGAAATCCGGCCCGTCGAAGCCCGCCGCCGGCGTGCGGTAGACCGGCGAAACGACGACCTCGCCGAAGCGCGCCCGCAGCTCGTCCACCGCGGCGCGGAGAAACCGCTCCGGTTGCTCGTTGCTGCCGAGGCTCAGCAGCGCGAAACCGCTCACGCCCGCGTCCGCTCGATCAGGATGCCGACGGCCTTGGCGCCGCGAACAGCGCCCGGCTTCGACAGCTTCAAGCGCACCCACGGCACGCCGAACTCGCCGGTGATGATGGCAGCGCATCGTTCGGCCAGCGTCTCCACTAGCCCGAAATCGGACTCGCCGACGAACTGGATCAGTCGCTTGCTCACCGCCTTGTAGTCGAGCGTGTCCTCGATGGCGTCGCTGGCCGCGGGCTTGCGGTTGTCGAAGCCCATCTCGATGTCCAGCACGATCGGCTGCTTGATGCGCCGTTCCCAGTCGTAGATGCCGATCGTGCACTCGATCTCGAGCGCCTCGATGAAGACCTTGTCCATCGGAATTCCTTGCAAAGGGCGCTCAGCCTGCCACCGGCGATGGCAAGGCGGCGACAGCATCGAGCGTGGCCATGTCCCAGCGCGGCTGCACGCGGAACTCGAGGTCGCGCTGTCCGGCGGCGAGACGGGTCGCGCCGGCGAAGGCGATCATCGCGCCGTTGTCGGTGCAGAACTCGAGCCGCGGGAAGCTCACCGCCACCTTGCGCTTCGCCGCCAAGGCCGCGAGGCGCGCCCGCAGCTGGCGGTTCGCGCCGACGCCGCCCGCCACCACCAGCGCCTTCATGCCGGTTTCGCGCAAGGCGCGTTCGCACTTGATCGCCAGCGTTTCCGTCACCGCGTCTTCGAACCCGAGGGCGAGATCCGCTTTGGTGGTGTCGGTCTGGTCCGACGCCTTCCACGCCAGCAGCACCTGGGTCTTCAGGCCGCTGAAGCTGAAGTCGAGGCCCGGCCGGTCGGTCATCGGCCGCGCGAACTTAAAGCGACTCTCGCGACGCCCCTCGGCCTCGGCGGCGGCCCGCCCCTGCAGGGCAAGCGCGGCGAGCTGCGGGCCACCGGGATAAGGCAAGCCAAGCATCTTCGCGGTCTTGTCGAAGGCCTCGCCGGCGGCGTCATCGAGCGTCTCGCCGAGCAGCGTGTAGCGACCGATGCCCTCCACCGCGACGAGCTGCGTGTGGCCACCCGAGACCAGCAGGCACACGAAAGGCGGCGGCGCGGCACCCGGCTCCAACAGCGGCGAGAGCAGATGGCCTTCCATGTGGTGCACGCCCACGCTGGGCACGTCCAGGGCCCAGGCCAAGGCCCGCCCTGTGGCGGCGCCGACCAGCAAGGCCCCGATGAGGCCCGGCCCCGCCGTGTAGGCGACACCGTCGAGGTCGGAGACCGCCACGCCGGCCTCCGCCAGAGTCTGGCGCACCAGGGGCAGCAGCTTGCGGACGTGATCCCGACTGGCGAGCTCCGGCACCACGCCGCCGTATTCGGCATGCAGGGTCACTTGGCTGTAGAGCGCATGCGCGCGCAGGCCGCGGACCGTGTCGTAGACGGCCACGCCGGTTTCGTCGCAGGAGGATTCGAGGCCGAGGACGATCATGGGCTGCGCAAGGCATGGGCGGCCGGCGTGGCGTGCCGGAGGGCAGCGGCGGCCGGTCCTGAACAGGGGGCCGGGCCGACTTGCACCGCCCCGGAAAGCCCGCGTATCATACGCGGCTCACCCGGAGCACCGGGTATTTTGTCCACCCGAGAACCCCTATGCCCAACGTCAAAGTCCGCGAGAACGAGCCGTTCGAGTTCGCGCTCCGTCGTTTCAAGCGCACCTGCGAAAAGGCCGGCGTCCTCGCCGAGACGCGCAAGCGCGAGTTCTATGAAAAGCCGACGCAGGAGCGCAAGCGCAAGGCCGCTGCCGCCGTGAAGCGCCAGCTGCGCCGCTCGTCACGCGACGTCACCAAGCGCCAGCGCCTCTACTGAGCGCGGCGCCTGCCGCAAGAAGCCGGCCCGCCCTTGGCGTCGCCGGCTTTTTGTTTTTCCAGCCCCGGAGAATCCCATGTCCCTCAAGCAGAAGCTCACCGACGACATGAAGGCCGCGATGAAGGCGGGCGAGAAGGATCGCCTTGCCACCATCCGCCTCATCAACGCCGCCCTGAAGCAGAAGGAAGTCGACGAGCGCATCGAACTCGATGACGCCGCCGTGCTCGCCGTGCTCGAGAAGATGGTCAAGCAGCGCAAGGACTCGATCACCCAGTATGAAGGCGCCGGTCGCGACGACCTCGCCGCCGTCGAGAAGGCCGAGATGGCGATCATCCAGGCCTACCTTCCGGCCCAGCTCTCCGAGGCCGAGATCGACGCCGCCATCCAGGCTGCGATCGCCGAAGCCAACGCCGGCACCGGCCCGGCCGCGATGGGCAAGGTCATGGGCGTGCTGAAGCCGAAACTCGCGGGCAAGGCCGATATGGGCCTCGTCTCGCAGCGTCTGAAGGCCGCGCTCGCCGGCTGAGGGCGCGTAAGCTGCCCCCATGGCCGGCCGCATCCCCGACAGCTTCATCGATGGACTGCTCGCTCGCGTCGATATCGTCGAGCTGATCGGCTCGCGCGTACCGCTCAAGCGCAAGGGCAAGGAATACACCGCCTGCTGCCCCTTCCACGACGAGCGCACGCCGTCGTTCTACGTCAGCCCGACGAAGCAGTTCTACCACTGCTTCGGCTGCGGCGCGCACGGCACGCCGATCAAGTTCCTGATGGAGTACGACCGCCTCGAGTTCGTCGACGCGGTGGAGGAACTGGCGAAGCGGCTCGGCCTCGAAGTACCCCGGGAGTCGGGCAGCGGACGCGAAGCGCCGCGCGAAGGCCAGGACCTCTACGCCGCGTTGGATGCCGCGCAGAAATACTTCCAACGCGAGCTCGCGAACAGCGAGGTCGCGAAGCGCTACCTCGACAAGCGCGGCCTCGATGCCGCGACCATCGAGAAATTCGGCATCGGCTGGGCACCCGAAGGCTGGAACGGCCTCATCGATGCGCTCGGCAAGGGCGATGCCCGCCGCATCGACCTGCTCGACAAGGCGGGCCTGCTGTCGAAGAACGATAGCGGCCGCACCTACGACAAATTCCGCGCCCGTGTGATGTTCCCGATCCACGATCGGCGTGGGCGCGTGATCGCCTTCGGCGGTCGTGTCATCGAGAAAGACGACGGCCCGAAGTACCTGAACTCCCCGGAGACGGTGCTGTTCCACAAGGGTCGCGAGCTCTACGGCCTGTGGCACGCGCGCCAGGCGCACAGCAAGGTGCCGCGGCTGATTGTCGTCGAGGGCTACATGGACGTCGTGTCCCTGTGGCAGTTCGGCATCACTACGGCCGTCGCCACACTCGGCACCGCGACCACGCCGGACCACGCAGAACTGCTGTTCCGCAATGCCGCCGACGTCTACTTCTGCTTCGATGGTGACGCTGCCGGCAGACGCGCGGCGTGGAAGGCGCTGGAGTCGGTGTTGCCGCGCATGACCGATGGCCGACAGGCGTTCTTCCTCTTCCTCCCCGAAGGCGAGGATCCCGACACCGTCGTCCGCTCGCAGGGCGCCGCTGCCCTCGACGCCGCACTCGCGGCAGCGCAACCGCTCAGCGAGTTCTTTTTCGCGCAGCTCTCCAGCGACGTCGACCTCTCCAGCGCCGATGGCAAATCACGACTGGCCGAGCGCGCCAAAGCGTTCATCGCGCGTATTCCGGACGGCGAGTTCCGCGATCGCATGCAGGCCCTCTTGGTTCAACGCACCGAAGTGGGCTTCCACTCGAGCGCGAAGCTCGCCGATTTCACCCGTGAGCTGGTGGAACTCGGCAGCCAGATCCAGCGCGACGCGCTCGACATGTCCCAAGGGCGCATGCCGGAGGGGTATCTCGTCAGCGTCCCGCAGTGGGCGAACGGCGGGGCAATCGGCCGAGGAAATGGGGGCGAACGCGCGGCACGGTTCGAGCGAGGCGGCCCCGGTGGTCGACGCCCTCGCACGGCGGCCGACCGCATCCTTGCGGAGCTGCCCACGCTGAGCGCTCCGCGCCCAGCGGGCGTCGATCATCGACGCAGCCTCGTGCGAACGGCGATCAGCCTGCTGCTGACCCGGCCTTCGCTGGCCGCCGAGGTCGAACATCTGGACTGGATCGAGACGCTCGACCAGCCCGGTGTCCCTCTGTTCGTCGAACTGGTGCACCTCGCGTTGCAGCGCCCCGGCCTTAGCACCGGCGCCCTGCTCGAAGCGTCAGCCTCCAACCCGCAAATCGACGCGCTTCAGAAGCTAGCGGCCCAACCGCTGGCCGGCGACGACGCAGGGCTACTCGAGGACTTCCGGGGTTGTGTAAGGAAACTGCGCCAACAGGCGATCGAGCAGCGCGTCGAATGGTTGAAGGCGCAACCGTCGCTTGATGACGAAGGGAAATCGGAGCTGCGCGCCCTGCTGTCGCAGCGAGTCTGATCGGCAAGCATCAACCCCGAGGTGCCTCTGGCACTTCGCGCGAAAGATGTAAGGCCCCCGCTCACCATGCGCGATCCCGGGAATCATGAGGGGTCACCTGCTGATCCCTTATCGCTGCGGTGTTTTCTTGCGCGATTTCTCCGCCCCAAAGAAAAACCCCTCCGGGGATCCCGGAGGGGTTTTGGTGTAAGGCCCTGGCGATGACCTACTCTCGCATGCGGATGCACACTACCATCGGCGCGTGCGCGTTTCACTTCCGAGTTCGGGATGGGATCGGGTGGTTCCACGCAGCTATGTTCACCAGGGAGAGGGTGGAGGGTCGCTATTGCCTTAGGGCTCAAGCGCTCACGCTCTCATAGGGTCTTGTGACGTAACAGTTTGGTTTGACTTGTCTTCTGTGTCGAAGGGCAAGGCAACTTGAGGTTATATGATCAAGCCACACGGATCATTAGTATCGGTAAGCTCAATGCATTACTGCACTTACACACCCGACCTATCAACGACGTAGTCTTCATCGTTCCTTTAGGGGACTTGTGTCCCGGGAGATCTCATCTTGAGGCGCGCTTCCCGCTTAGATGCTTTCAGCGGTTATCGCTTCCGAACATAGCTACCCGGCAGTGCCACTGGCGTGACAACCGGTACACCAGAGGTTCGTCCACTCCGGTCCTCTCGTACTAGGAGCAGCCCCTCTCAAATCTCCAACGCCCACGACAGATAGGGACCGAACTGTCTCACGACGTTCTGAACCCAGCTCGCGTACCACTTTAAATGGCGAACAGCCATACCCTTGGGACCGACTACAGCCCCAGGATGTGATGAGCCG